>NZ_JADYVW010000030.1:0-43676 GCF_020194135.1 Bradyrhizobium sp. BRP23
GCGCACGACCTACGACCGCGCGCCGGCGGAGGTGGTTCGCGCGGCGGCTCTCTTGTCGCCGTCACCGGCGCGCGGTCGTAGGTCGTGCGCTGCTGCGCAGGCGCAGCGGGCCGGCTGCGCGAATCCGTCGGTGTTGGCGGGATCACGGCGCGGCTGCCGCCGCCGTCCTTGCGCGAGGAGGCGCGCCTGAACTCGTCGCGGATTGGCCATTTGGCCTTCTCCGCCGCAACCTGGACGCACTCGATCAGCGCGGTGTTCTTGGCTTCGCGCCGGTGCGCCTTCATGTCGCCGTCGCGATAGGCATTCAGGATCCGGAACTCCATCGGGTCCATGCCGACGAGGTTTGCGAGCTTGTCCATCTGGCATTCGATGGCAAAATCCATCGCGGTGACGCCGAAGCCGCGCATGGCCGTTGCCGGCGTGCGGTTGGTAAAGACGCAATAGACGTCGCCATAGACGTTCGGGATGGTGTAGGGCCCCGGCAGGTGCGCGGCGCATTTCACGGCGGCATAGCTCGACAGCCGCGTATAAGCGCCGCTGTCGAAATAGGCGCGGATCTTGCGCGCGACGATGCGGCCGTCGCGCATCACGCCGTCCTTGATGTAGATGCGCTCGGCGCCGCGCGGTGGGCCGTATTGCATCTCCTCCTCGCGGCCGAACATGTAGCGCACCGGGCGCCCGGTCAGCATGGCGCCGAGGATCGCGAGTGGTTCGGTCAGCGTATCCACCTTGCCGCCAAAGCCGCCGCCGACGGTGCCGCCGATGAAATGGAAGGTGTTGGAAGGCACGTCTAGGATCTTGGCGCAGGTGTCGACCGAGAAGAACAGCGCCTGCGTCGAAGTGTAGACGACGTAGCGGCCGTTGGTGTCGGGTGCGGCGATGGCGCCGTTGGTCTCGGTCGGCGCGTGCTCGATCGGCGACATCTGATAGCGCTGTTCGAGCACGTGGTCGGCGGTCGCGAGCGCGGCATCGGCATCGCCAAAGCGCAAGCGCTGGTGATCATAGACGTCGTGATAGATGAAGGCGTTCTTCGGATAGGTCTCGTTGACGACGGGCGCGCCCGGTTTCAGCGCGTCCTCGACGTCGAACACGGTCGGCAGCGGTTCGTAGTCGATCCTGACCTTCGCGATCGCCTCGAACGCCTCGCGCTCGCTGTCGGCGACGATGGCGATGATCGGCTCGCCCTTGTAGCGAACCTTGTCGACGGCCAGCGATGGCTCGTCGTCCTTGCCGAAGTTGATCAGGCTGAGCAGCGTGTTCAAGTTGCGTGGGACGTCCGCGCCGCGGATGATCCGGCGCACGCCGGCCGAGCGCTCGGCCTCGGTGGTATCGATGCGGCGCAGCCTTGCATGGGCCTGGGTCGAACGCACGACCTTCAGGTGCAGCATGCCCTGCAGCTGGTGGTCGTTGAAATAGCTGGACGTGCCGGTGATGTGGCCGAGCATGTCCTGCCGCTGCGTGCCCTTGCCGATCTCCTTCAAATTATCGTCGCGCTCGTCGGCGAAGATGTCCTTGCGCAGTTCCAGCATGGTCTGACCTCAGGCGCTGGCCCGGCCGCCCGCGGCGGCGAGGATGGCATTGATGATCGGCTCGTAGCCGGTGCAGCGGCAGATGTTGCCGGAGATCGCCTCGATGACGTCGGCCCGGCTCGGGGCGGGATTGCGGTCGAGCAGCGCCTTTGCGGCCATCAGCATGCCCGGCGTGCAATAGCCGCATTGGGCAGCAAAGTTGTCGGCAAAGGCGCGCTGCAGCGGATGCAGGTTCGGGCCTTGCTTCATGCCGTCGAGTGTCTCGACCGAACGGCCCGCGACGGTCTCGGCGAGCGTCAGGCAGGAGAGGTGAAGCTCGCCGTCTATCAGCACGCTGCAGGTGCCGCAGCCACCCTGGCCGCAGCCGAATTTCGGCGTCATGTCGCCGATCAGCTCGCGCAGCGCGACGAGCAGGTTGGTGCCGCCGTCGACGAAGATCGCGACGTCGCGGCCGTTGTGGCGAAACTGCAGGGGGATTTTTGTCATGGCGAGCTATTCCTGTCCCGACAGCAGGCGCCGCAAATGCACACCGACGATCTCGCGGCGATACCAGGCACTGCCGAGCGCGTTGTCTGAGGGCGATGTTCCTTCTGTGGCGGCAGAGGCCGCAGCTGCGATGGTCGCCGCATCCAGCGAGCGGCCCTCCAGCGCGCGCTCGACGGCGCGAGCGCGGATCTGGGTCGGCGCCATCGAGCCCAGCGCAATCCGCGCACCCGCGATCCGTCCGCCGCTGACCGGCAGATGCGCGGCAAGCGTGATCACCGAGCCGCCCTTCGGCTTGATGCGGGCGATCTTGCGATATCGGAACGCCTCGCTGCTTGCCGGCCGCGTGCAGGACACCGACAGCACCAAAGTCCCGGCCTGGCGCTCGCGCCCCTGCAGAAACTCCTCGATCGGAATATCGCGCGAGCCGAAGCCGCCCTGAACCGCAATAGTGGCGTCGAGCGCCAGCAGTGCCACGGTGAAATCGCCGTAAGGGTTCGGCGCGAACAGATTGCCGCCGACCGTGCCCATGTTGCGCACGGCAGGACCGCCGATCGAGCGGGCGGGGGCATGCAGGAAGGCGAGGTCGCGCTCGGCGAGCACGCGCGCGAAGGTGACGCCGGCGCCCAGCGTGATGCGTGGACTTGAGGCGTCGATCCGGGTCAGCGCCTGGTCCCGCGCCCGGACGATCGTCGAGATCGAGACGTCGCCTTCGTTCAGCGCCCGCATCACCAGCGTGCCGCCGCCGAGATAGCGCGCGCTCCGGTCCGACGACAGCGCGCCAGCCGCCTCGCTCGCATTCGCAAAAGTCTTTACCGTCACGGCCATGGCTTAGGCGGCCTCCTTCAGATGGCGGCGGATCGCTTCAAATCCGGCCTGATAGATGTCTTCGGCGACCATGTGGGTGATGCGGTCCTTGTCCTCCGGCTTGGTCGTGAAGCGCGATTCCCAGTGCCAGAAGGTGCGGTCGCCGTCGGTCACCGGCAGCAAGCGAACATGGGCGACGTAGTTGAACATCGGGACCGGCGTATCGAGCAGGCAATAGCTGAAGGTCTGTTCGAGATCGGACAGCGCCAGCAATTGTTCGCGTAGCTCCGAGCCGTCCTTGAGCTTGAACCGCCTGACGCAGCCGATCTTGTCGGCGGACTGCGCGCGTTCGATGGAGGAGGTCGCGACCGCCGGGTGCCAGCGGTCGTGCCCGTTGAAATCGCGCAGCACGTCCCACACCGCGTCGGTCGATGCGTTCAGGATCGTGCTCTTGACGATATGCGGCACGGCTAGCCTCCGAACACGCGCTTGAGGGCGTCGAAGCCGCCCTGGAATACGCCGCCGCCGATGTTGTTGACGAGCTCGGTTTCACGCTCCGGCGCGCAGTCGAATTCCGCCGTCCATTCCATGAACGTCTGGTCGCCGTCGGTGACGGGCGTCAGGCGCAGGGTGGCGACGTAGTTCTCGACGCCCATCGGCGATTCCAGGATGGAGTAGGTGCAAAACATGTCGAAGTCGGAGAGGCCGAGCAGCTTCTCGCGGATGCGGTCGCCGTTGCGCAGGCGGAAATCCCTGACACAGCCGATCTTGTCGGAGGGCTCGCCGCCCTCGATCCGGCTTTCGGCGATGGCCGGATGCCAGTTCGGCAGACCGTTGAAATCGCGCACCCGCGCCCAGACGCGGTCGTTGCGGGCGTTGACGACGGTGGAGACGTAGACGCGGGCCATCGCTTGAGACCTCAGCTCTTCTTCCGCGGGCCGCGCTCGGCCGGCGGCTCGCCGCCCTCGGTCGCAGGCGAGGAAGCCGCCGGCTTGTCACCACCACCGCCACCACCTCCGCCGCTACCCTTGCGCGCGGCCTCCTTGATGCCCTGCATGTCGCGGGCTTCACGGATCAGCCCCGGCATCTTGGCGAGACTGCCGCCTTCGACGCCGATATCCGACAGGATGGAATCGATCAGCGGCGCCTGGACGCGGTAGCGCAGCGCCGAGTCGATCACCTCGTCGGTGGCGCTGCGACCGCCATTGCCGTTCCCATGGCCGTTGCCGTTGAGGCCGTCGACCTGGAGGATGCGGATGCCCTCGATCTTCTCCATCGGCTTGACGCTCTCGCGCACGATGCCTTCGATGCGGTCGAGCAGCTTTCTGCGGAACAGCGAGTAGCGCGCCTGGTCTGTCAGTACGTTCTCGGCTTCGTTGAGCATGCGCTGCGCTTCGGCTTCGACGGCGGCGCGCACACGCTCGGCTTCGGCCGCGATGCGGGTCTCCTCCGCCTGCTTCTCGGCCAGCAGGATTTCGACCGTCTTGCGACGCTTGGCGATCTCGCTCTCTCGCGCGGTGACGACGCGCTCGGTGGCTTCCGTCGCGCGCATCCGGGCTTCCTCGGCAGAGGCCTTGGCTGCGGACTCTTCCAGGGATTTGGTGTGGATCGCGATCGCCTTCTCCATCAGGACGGTCTCGACCTCCTTCTCACGATTGACCTCGAGCTTGCGCAGCTCGCGCTCGCGGCCGATGCGAGCCTCGTCGAGGCCGCGGTCGGAGGCGATGCGGGCTCGCTCGACCTCCTCGCGCGCGGCGATTTCGGCCTCCTGGAGCGATTGCACGCGGGCGACCTCGAGCTGCTCGATGGCGCGGCGCCGCTCGATGCGCGCCGCCTCCAGGGCCTGCTCGCGCGAGACGTCGGTGGTCTCGACTTCCTTGCGCGCGACGATCTCGGCCTGCCGGACCTGGCGGTCGGCGTCGATCCGCTCGGACTTCTTGGTGGACAGCGCGATGACGCGGTCCTCGTCCGCGATCTCGATCGCCTTCTTCTGCTCGATGTTCAGCACCTCGCGCTTCTTGGAGGCATTGATGCGCTCGGCCTCGAGTGCCAGATCGACCGTGATGCGCTGCCGCTCGATGGCGTCGCGCCGCTTCAGCTCGGCGGCATCCAGGATCCCGGTCCGTTCGATCTCCAGCGCGCGCGTTTCCCGTTCGGCCTGGATGCGCTCGGCCGCGACCGTCTTTTCCTGGGCGATGCGGGCTGCCTCGATCGCCTCGCGCGAGGCGATATCGGCTTCCTCGACAGCGCGGTTGCGGGCGATTTCCAGCGAGCGCACGCGCTCCTCCTGCGCGATGCGCGAAGCTTCCGTGGTCTCGCGTGCGGCGATGCCGGCGACGTCGAGCGCCTGGTTGCGCTCGATCTCCAGCTGCCGCGTGTTCTGCTCGGCGGCGATGCGCTCGGCGGCGAGCGTCCGCTCGCGGGCGATGCGGGCGGCTTCCACCGCGCGCTGGGCCTCGATCTCGGCCTCCTGGATGGTTCGCACCTGCTGGATCTCCAGCGCGCGGGTACGCTCGTCGGAGGAGATGCGCTCGACATTGACGATCAACGTCTGGGCGATGCGGGCCTTTTCGGTGGCCTCGCGTGCTGCAATCTCGGCCTCGTCGACCGCGCGCGTCCGCTCGATCTCGCGGCGGCGCGTCTCCTCCTCGTTGGCGATGCGGGCGTCGGTGACGACGCGGTCCTGCTGGATGCGGGCCTTTTCGATCGCCTCGCGCGCGGCGATCTCGGCTTCCTCGACCGTACGCATCCGCTCGATCTCGCGCTGGCGCACTTCGCGTTCGGAGGCGATGCGGGTGGTGTCAATCGAGCGCTGGTTGGCGATCCTTGTCTTCTCGATCTCCTCGCGCGCCAGCAGCTCCTTTTCCTCGATCGTGCGGGTCCGCTCGATCTCCTTCTGGCGGGTCTCGCGCTCCGAGGCGATGCGGGCTTCGGCGATCGCCTGCTCATTGGCGATGCGGGCGCGCTCGATGGCCTCGCGGGCGGAAATCTGCGCCTGTTCGGCCTCGGTCTCGCGCAGGGCCCGCTCGCGGGCGACTTCGGTGCGCTGAAGCGCGCGGCGCATCTCGATGTCGCGTTCCTGCTCCAGGCGTGCGGTCTCGCTCTCGCGCTCGATCTCGAGCGCCTGCCGCTCGGCTTCCAGGTTGCGGGAGCGGATCTTGATCATCGAATCCTGCTCGATGTCGTTGCGCAGCTTCCGCCTAGCCTCGATGTCCTCCATCAACCGGGTCAGGCCTTCGGCGTCGAACCGGTTCGACGGGTTGAAGAACTCGAGGTCGGTCTGGTCGAGATCGGTGATCGCGACCGATTCCAGCTCGAGGCCGTTCTGGGCGAGAGCTTCCGCCGCTTCGGTCTTGACCCGCGCGACGTAGTCGCCGCGACGTTCGTGCATTTCCTCCATGGTCATCTCGGAGGCGACCGAGCGGATCGCCGAGATGAACTTGCCGGCCAGCAGCGCATGGAGCTGCCCCGGTTCCAGGGTGCGGCGGCCGAGCGTCGCCGCGGCGATCGAGACGGCCTCGCGGGTCGGCTGCACGCGGACGTAGAAGTCGGCCTCGATGTCGACGCGCATGCGGTCGCGCGTGATCACGGCATCCTGCTTCGACCGTACGATGCCCATCGGCAGCACGTTCATATTGACGGGCGTGTAGTCGTGGATGAACGGCAGCACGAAGGCGCCGCCATTGATCACCACGCGTTCGCCAAGGAAGCCGGTGCGGACGAACGATGTCTCCTTGGAGGAGCGGTGGTAGAGCCAGTTCACGATATAGACGCCAACCACGATCACGATGATCGCGACGATCAGCCAGAGGATCAATTCACCGACCAACATCCCTGACATCTTTTCCTCCCTCGAACCAATCAGACGTTATCGCGCGCCGATCGCCTTGAATTGCCGCACCTGTTCCGTCAGCGCCCGCTCCACCGGCAGCCGCTCCATCGAGGACGCGCCGTAGAAGCCGTGGCAATGACGGGTGTTCTTCATGATGAAATCGGCGTCGGCCGGATCGGCGATCGGGCCGCCATGCGCCAATACCAGGATGTCCGGATTGACGCTGAGCGCGGCATTGGCCCAGGTGTCGATCCGCGCCGGGCAGTCGTTGAGCCTCAAGGCGGTCTGCGCACCGATCGTGCCGCCGGTGGTCAGACCCATGTGGCAGACGATGATATCGGCGCCGGCGATCGCCATCGCTGCGGCTTCCTTCTCGCTGAACACGTAGGGCGTGGTCAGCATGTCCTTGTCGTGCGCCCTGGCGATCATGTCGATCTCGAGCGCATAGGACATACCGGTCTCTTCGAGATTGGCGCGGAAGGTGCCGTCGATCAGGCCGACGGTCGGAAAGTTCTGGACGCCGGCAAACCCGAGTGCCTTCAGCTGGTCGAGAAAGACGTCCATGTCGCGGAAGGGATCGGTGCCGTTGACGCCCGCCAGCACCGGGGTCTGGTCGACCACGGGGAGCACTTCGCTCGCCATTTCCAGCACGATGGCGTTGGCATCGCCATAGGCCATCAGGCCCGCGAGCGAGCCACGCCCGGCCATGCGGTAGCGGCCGGAATTATAGATGACGATGAGGTCGACGCCGCCGGCTTCCTCGCATTTGGCTGAGAGCCCGGTGCCGGCCCCGCCGCCGACGATCGGCTCGCCGCGCCTTGCCATGTCGCGAAACCTTTTCAGCAGCGCCGCGCGTTCAAACCTGGCCATCGGTCACCTCGCTACTCTCCGCCGCACCCCGGTGCGCCCGAACAGGGTTCGGAACGCACCGACGATGGCGGCGGCGAAATCGGGATCGTTGATGTTCTTAGGGATGCGAATGAGCTGGCGGTTGCCGGTCTGCCGCACGGTCCGCTCCAGCGTGCGGAACAGCGCGGCGTCGGCATCCGGATCCCAGAACGGCTGGCCTCGTGCGTCGAGGGCGGAGACGCCGCCCTCGGGCAGGAAGAAACGCACCGGGCCATCCATCTGGTTCAGCCGCTCGCCGATCCAGCGGCCCATGCGCTCGTTCTCTTCCACGGTCGTCCGCATCAGCGTCACCTGCGGATTGTGGACGTGGAATTTGCGGCCGCGATAGCGCTCGGGAACGGTGTCGGGCGCGCCGAAATTGACCATGTCGAGTGCGCCGAGCGAGCCGACATAGGGCAGGCGGCTGCGGATGACCGCGCCAAAGCGGTCCTCGGTCGCGGGAAACACGCCGCCCATCAGGAGGTCGCAGACCTCAGTCGTGGTGAGGTCGATCACGCCGGCGAGCTGGCCGGACTCCACGAGCTTCTCCATCGAGCGTCCGCCGACGCCAGTGGCATGGAAGACCAGGCATTCGAAATCGCCGCGCAGGTCGGCGGCGATCTTCTGCACGGCCGGCGTGGTGACGCCGAACATGGTGATGCCAATTGCGGGCAGCCCGCTGGCCTCGCGCGCCGTGGCGGCACGCGTGTCGAGCCGCGCCTTGACCATGCCGGCGAGCGCATTGGCCCCATTGGCGAGCACCGCGCGCGAGATCGAGTTCAGCCCCTGTACGTCGGTGACCGAGTACATCATCGTGATATCCGCCGGGCCGACATAGGGCCCGACATCGCCTGAGGCGACGGAGGAGATGATCAGCTTGGGCACACCGACCGGCAGGCCGCGCATGCCTGGGGCGACCAGCGAGGCCGCGCCGGACCCGCCGGCGGAGATCACGCCGGCGACATTGCCCTGACGCCGCAACCAGTTGGCAAACGCGTCCGCCATTGCTGTCACGGCGGCACCACGGTCGGTGCCGAACACGGCGGAGCCGCCGCGACCGTGGTTCAGGGCGATCTCCTGCGCGGAGACGTCGCAGGATGAATGCTTGCCGCTGGTCGAGACGTCGACCAGCCGCGTCCGCAGGCCGCTTTCGGCGATGATGTCGCGGATGTAGCGCAGCTCCTGGCCCTTGGTGTCGAGCGTGCCGACGACCAGCACCACCGGCGGGCCCGAGGCCTGCGCCGCCGCCGGCTCGCGCTTGCGCCGCGCCGTCTCGTCGACGCGCGCGACTTGCGTCGAGAGCGTCCGCGCCGCGGCCTCGATGCGCGCGATCGGCACCGGTTGCGACCATCGCGTCGGCAGCGTCGGGTTGGAGATGTAGATGCGCACCGGCCCGTCCCGCCGTGGCGCCGGTGTCGGTGTCGTTTCGGCGCCGGAAGCGGCGACGTCGATATCCGTCTCGAGCTCCGCATGAAGCCCGACGCCGAGCAGGCGCTGCTGCAGCTCGCGGTCTGCGGCAAGGCGCGCGGAGTCGATGATGCGGTTGATGCGGCCGTTGACCATGATCGCGACGTTGCGCGAGATCGCGGTGGCGACGCCGATGTTCTGCTCGATCACGAGCACGGACATGTCACCGTCTTCGCCCAGCTGCAGCAGCATCTCCTCGACCTGCGCGACGATGACGGGCGCGAGGCCTTCGGTCGGCTCGTCCATGATGAGCAAGTGCGGGTTGGTGAGCAGCGCGCGCGAGATCGCCAGCATCTGCTGCTCGCCGCCGGAGAGCTGGCCGCCGCCGTGGCCTTTGCGCTCGGCGAGGCGCGGGAATGTGTCGTAGATGCGCTCGACGGTCCATGCGCCCGAACGCAGGCCGCCGGCGAGCTGCAGATGCTCGTCGACGCTGAGCGAGCGCCACAGGCGGCGGCCCTGCGGCACATAGCCGACGCCGAGCCGGGCGATCTGGGCCGGCGGCCGCCGCGTGACATCCTCGCCGCGGACGCGGATCGAGCCGCCACTCACGCCGACCAGCCCCATGATCGCCTTGCACAGCGTGGTCTTGCCCATGCCGTTGCGGCCGACGACGGAGAACACGCCGCTATCCAGCGTGAGATCGACGCCTTGCAGGGCGTGCGAGTGGCCGTAATAGACGTCGAGGCCGCGAACCTCGAGCGCGGGATTGCTGCGGCGGGCCTCATTCATGGCCGCCTCCCAGATAAAGCTCCTGCACCTCAGGGTCGGACTGGATCTCTTCCGGCAGGCCCTCCTTGAAGACGCGCCCGTTGTGCATCATCGTGACGCTCTCGACGACGCGGAGCGCGACGTCCATGTCGTGCTCGATGATGATGTAGCCGATATGGGCGGGCAGAGAGGTCAGGATCTCGATCAGCTCGGCCCGCTCCGTCGGCGACAGGCCCGCGGCCGGCTCGTCGAACAGCACGAAGCGCGGTGCGCCTGCGAGCGCCAGCGCGATCTCGAGCTGGCGCTGCTGGCCGTGGGCGAGCTCGGCCACGCGCTGGTCCTTCACAGCGGATAGATGCACGGCCTGCACGAGATTGTCCGCGGCATGCATCAGTGCGTCGTTCTGCCCCGGACGCAGGAACGAGAAACGTCCGCGCGAGACGCCGCGGCAGGCGAGATAGACGTTGTCCTGCACGGTAAGGCCGGGGAACAGCGCCGAAATCTGGTAGGTGCGGCGCAGCCCGCGACGGATGCGCTCATAGGGCGGGAAATGCGTGACGTCCTCGCCGAAGAAGCGGATGGTGCCGGAGGAGGGCGGGAAATCGCCTGTGATGCAGTTGAACAGCGTGGTCTTGCCGGCACCGTTCGAGCCGAGCACGGCGCGCCGCTCGCCCGGTCGCACCGTGATGGTGACGTCGGTCAGCGCGGCGAGCGCGCCGAACAGCCGCGTCACGCCGCGCAGCTCCAGCGCAGCGCCGGCACCGACGGCGGAGAGGCGCTGGGCGACGCTATCCATGACCGCGCCCTCTACCGGAGCGGCTCACCTCGCGCCGTTGATGCTGACGCCAGCGCTGCCACAGGCCGATGACGCCGTCCGAGGACCAGAACACGATGGCGAGGAAGCCGAGCCCGATCAGCAGGCGGAAGCGGTTGCCGTCGAGTCCTAGCCGGACCAGGAAGTCGAGCGCGAAGGTCCGCAGCAGCACGAATGTCAGCGCGCCGATGAACGGCCCGATCGGGCGCGTAATACCGCCGACGACGGCGATGATCAACACGTCGATGCAGGCCCCGACGCTGACCGAGCCCGGTGAGATCTGGCGGTAGTTCCAGACCTGGAGCACGCCGGCCAGCGCCGCAATGAAGGATGCGAAGGCATAGGCCGCGATCCGGTGCGCGTTGACGTTGAAGCCGAGCGCCGCCATGCGCCGCGGATTGTCGCGTACGCCCTGAAGGGCGAGTCCGAAGGGCGCTCGCACGACATACTGGACCGCGAAATAGCAGAACGCGGCGACGGCGAGCACGATGTAGTAGAAGGGAATGTCGGCGCGCCAGTTCACGCCCCAGAAGCGCGGCGTGGCCACGTTGTTGATGCCGGTATGGCCGTTGAAGATCGCCCAGTTCTGATTGGTGAAATAGTAGAAGGCAGCCCCAATGGCGAGCGTGATCATGATGGTGTAGATGCCTTCGGTACGCACCGCGAGCGCGCCGCCGAGCGTGCCGAACGCGGTCGCCAGCGCCAGCGCCATCGGCACTGCGAGCCACCACGGCCAGCCCAGGCTGATATTGGCGTTGCCGCTGACGCCGAACACGGCGACCATGTAGGCCGAAAAACCTGCAATGGTGAGCTGCATCAGGCTGACCATGCCGCCATAGCCGGCAAGAAACATCAGGCTCAGCGCCATGGTGCCGAGGATCAGCGTGGTCGCGAAGATCTCGATCAGAAAAAAGCTGCTCGCGATCAGCGGCATGATTACGAGGATGGCCGCGACGGCCCAGGCGGCGGGGTTGTTGATCTCCGGCCAGGTCCGGGCCGCGCGCTGCGCCTCGGTGGCGCGGCCTACGGCGAGGCGGGCATCGTGGGCGAGCGACATCTCAGCGCCTCGCCAACAGGCCTTGCGGCCGGATCGCCAGCACCAGCACCATGATCAGGAAGGTCACGACGATGGCATAGGTCGGGATGTAGACCGAACCGAGCTGCTCGGCGAGGCCGATGATCACCGCGCCGAGCGCGGCGCCCGGGATCGAGCCCATGCCGCCGACGATCACGACGACGAGGGACGCCAGCAGGAAACGGATGTCTTCGCCGGGCGACAATGACTGGAAGGTGCCGCCGACGACGCCGGCGATGCCCGCAAGCCCAGCACCGAAGGCGAACACGCCGACGAAGACGAGCTGGATGCGCACGCCGGTCGCGGCGAGAATATCGCGATCGTCGACGCCGGCACGGATGATCATGCCGATCCGGGTGCGGTTGAGCGCAAGCCACATCGCCACACCGATGATCACGGACGCGATGAAGATCACGAGCCGCACCATGGGATATCTGAGATAGACCGGCTCGCCCGAGGACTTGATCGCAGTGATCAGCGGCAGCTCGATCGGACCGATCAGCCAGTTCGGGGTCTGGATCTGGTAGAAGTCGCCGCCGCAGGCCCACAACATCAGATCGGCAAACACGATCGACAATCCGATCGTCACCATGGTTTGCCTGAGATCCTGACCCTCCATCCGGCGGAACACGATCACCTGCAGCAGCACGCCGACGGCAGCGGTCAGGATGAAGGCGATGATGAAGCCGAGGATCCACGAACCGGACGATGTGCTGATGGCGTAGCCGATATAGCCGCCGAATAGATAGAGCGAGCCGTGCGCCAGGTTGACGTTGCGCATCAGGCCGAAGATCAGCGTGAAGCCGCTGGCGACCAGGAAGTAGAGGCCCCCGAGCGTGATGCCATTGAAGACCGCGTTGAGAAAGACGCGCTTGCGGCCGATCGCCTCTTCCAGCCCGGGCGGCCAGACCGCGAAGACCAGCCAGAGCGCGACCGCAATCGCGATGATCGTAATCAGCGCCCAGGCCGGATGGCGTTCGACGAAGCGGCTCATGGCTTACCTCGCCCCGCTCGCGGGGAGGGGTCGGCGCGCAGCGCCGGGTGAGGGGGCTCTCCGCGAGTCAAACCGCCACCGCGCTTGCGGAGACTCTCCCCGACCCCGACCCTCTCCCCGCGAGTGGGGCGAGGGGGCATGCAAGCCGTTGCCGGCTGCTGGCCCTGCCATGGACGAACGTCCTCCCGTCACTCACGATCCTCTCTTTCGGGATCGCGTTGCCGACATCCTAGCCAGACGGGGAGGACGACATTTGATCGTGAGTATCTTTTCGTGGTCTGCGCTCAGGCGCGCAAAACCTTGGCGGCGCGACGATAATCGGTCGGGGCCATCCCGACATTGGCGGCGAAGAAGCGCGTGAAACCGCTCTGCGAGGAAAAGCCGAGATCGAAGCCGATGTCGGCGATCGGCGTCTCGCTCGCCACCAGCGCTTCGAGCGCCTGTTCCATGATCAGCGTGTTGAGATAGAGGTTCGGCGTGACGCCGGTCTGCACGCGGAACAGCCGGTAGAAATGCGGTCGCGACAGGCCGGATTCGCGCGCGATGGTGTCGAGTTCGATTTCAGCGCCGGGGCTCTCCGACATCATCTTGATGCACTTGCGCACGCGAAAGTCGGTGACGGCACCGACTGCGCGCGGATCTCGCGCGATCTCGGCCTGCTGCCAGCTTTCATCGTAGCAAATGTCGATCAGCCGCCTCAGCTCGGAATCGAGACTGGAGAGCGATGGTGCGCCGCACACGAGCGCGGCGGTCCGCCTGATGTGCTTGTCGAGTGCTGGCGTGCGCTTGAACTGGGTGCGGCCGAAGCGCAACCGGTCGGAGCCGGAGGCATCCGGCGCGAACCATTCGGCGTTGACGTAGAGCACGAAGAAGATGGCGCCGCCGTCAAGATCGGTCGGCAGGAAGTTGTGCGGTTCCCAGGGATTGACGGCGACGACCGACGTCTCGGTGAGATCGTAATGCCCTTCGGAGACATCGATGCATGCCGACATGCCGCCGACATGGAAGATCAGATGACCTTCGCGATGGGCGTGGATATTGAAAGGCCGGTTCAACTGATAAACCGTCGCCCGGCCGAAGCGGCCATGGAAGACGGCGAGCGCACGGCTCATGCCTTCCCCTCCCGAATGTTCTTGTCTTTTCGGCCAGCCTTCAACAACACCGCCGAGATTGCAAGAGCGGAGAGCGACCGCGTCAGCGAGTCGCTCCCCGGTTGCGTCTGCCTGACGTGATGCGTCAGTACTTCTTACATTCCGGCACGGTGCGGCTCGGCAGCCCGATCTTGGAGAACACGGCCGGGTCGTAGCCGAGCGTCTGGTTCACGTTCGGGATCACCTTCACGACCTTGCTGAACAGCGCGCCCTTGCCGTCGTCGACGACTTCGGTGACGAAGTTGGTGCCGATCGCCTGGCGGTTGGAGTCGAGCTTGATCTTGCCGTTCGGTGCGTCGAGCTCGATCTTCGCCAGTGCTTCCTTGTACTTGGCCTGGTTGTTGGAGAGATCGCCGTTGACCTGACGCAGTGCGAGGATCAGCGCCATGGTTGAATTATAGTAGTTGGTGGCGAGCAGCGACGGGCTCGGGAAGCGCTTGTTGGGCGGGAAGGCGTCTTGATAGGCCTTCACGAATTTCTGCCAGCCCGGATCCTCCCAGGTGTCGGCCTGTCCGCTCGCCGCGATGGTTCCGATCAGCGCGTTCTTGGCGTTGCCCTTCGACGACAGGATGGTCTGGTCGATCATGATGGAACCGCCCATCAGATGCGCCTTCCCGCCGGCCTGCTGATACTGGTTGAGGAAGTTGACGGCGTCGGCGCCGCCAAGCCCGAGATAGATGGCATCGACGTCGTCGGGCAGGGCAGCGATGACGGAGGCGAAGTCCTTCGTTCCCAGCGGCACCCATTGCCGGTTGGTGACCTGTCCGCCCATGCCGCAGAACTCGAGCACCAGCCCGAACACCTGGGTATAGATGAAGGAATAGTCCTCGCCGACGGTCGCGATCTTGCGATACTTCTTCTCTTCATAGGCGTATTTGCCGAGGCCGATCTGCCACTGCGCGCCGTCCATGTTGTAGCGGAAGAAGTTCGGTGCCGGGTCGACATAGGTCGTTTCCTGCGCACCGGATGCGGCATTGATGAACGTCAGCCCGGGATGGCTCTTGGCAAAATTCTTGACCGCGATGCCTTCGTCGCCGGAGAGCGGCGACAGCAGGATCTGCACCTTGTCCTGCTCGATCAGCTTGCGCACGGCGCGCACGGCGGAGTCCGGCGTTGCATCGGTCGAAGCGACGATGAATTCGAGTTCCTTGTCGCCGACCTTCTTGCCGAGCACGTTAAGCGCGGTCTGGTGGCCGCGCATGCCGTCCTCGCCGAGCACCGTGTAGGTGCCCTCGAGCGTTGCGGTCACGCCCACCTTGATCTTTTCCTGGGCGATCGCCGCGCCCGAAAGAAACAGGCTGCTCAACGCGAGCAGTCCGATGCTGCATTTCGACATGTGCTCCTCCCTGTGTCATCGCTTGTTGCCGCGACGAACCGTATGGTGCCAGTGGCTCTCGAAGCCCGCGGCTTTGGAGGAAAGCTAACCGAAGTCGGATGCGCTGCACCCATCGCGGCCTCGTTCGGCTTGACTGGCAGTCTCATTTTTGAATGTTGCGGCGCGAGTGATTTTCGCGGTGCAGCAGGACGCCGCGCTAGCTGTAATCTTCGCCGAGAAACTGGTTGATCGCATCGAACGCCTGCAGACGGTTTTTCTCCAGCAGAACCATGTGCGTGCCTTCGCCAATCTCGACCCATCGCCGGTATGGCGCATGCTTCAACGAAAGGAAGAAGTTCTGCGCCGAGTCGATAGGAACGTCCTGGTCCCATTCCGCGTGGACCAGGAGCACGGGCACGCGAATGTCGGCGGCGTCATAGAGCCTCTTGCCCGCGGCCCAGTATTCGCGGATGTCCAGGATCGGGCCGTTGACTGCACGCATGATGGCAGGCGCTTGCGCGCTGCCTAGCGGGTCGGTGGCGAGCGAGATATTGGCCCAGCGCTCGAAGCCGCCCGCCGGGATCAAGCTCGATCGTGCCGCTTCCGGCGCAGCCGAAAGCCAGCGCTCCCTGAAGTCCAGCACCGGAACGTTGCGATAGCCGCCGAGGCGCCCGCCAGCATCGATCGGAGCTGGGCCCTGCAGCACCCAAAGCGGCGCGACCAGCGCGAGCTTGACGACCTTGTCGTTGTTGCCTGCAGTGTAAGCGCCGGCCACCGAGCCGCCCCAGGACATGGCAACCAGATTGAGGCGCGCGATCCTGCGCTGCTTCAGGATGTGCGCGACGGCGCTGGCGAGGTCACGCACGCCGGCTTCGGTGCGCACGAGCGGTGCGGACTGCTCCGGCGGCGCGTCCATCTCGGGCGGGCGGGTCGATTGGCCATAGCCGCGCACGTCGAGAGCGAAGACGTCGTAGCCATGGCCGGCGAGATGATCCATGAACGAGAGGCCACCGAGCGGCGTATCGAAAAGGCTTCCCGATGAATAGGTCGCGCCGTGCATCATCAGGATGGTTCGCTCGGCGGAGAAGGTCTCGAGCGCCGCGGGGCGCTTGTTGCGCAGGTGAAGCGAAATTCCGGCCGTGTCGCTCGGGATCATGAGATCCTCGACTACGATCTTGGGCCTGTCGACGCGCGCGCTGGCGTGCTGATTCATGATCGTTCTCCGTTCAGACGAATTGCCAGGTGAAGCGTCCTCCGGTGCGGCTGACGCGGCCGACCGATGACTGTGCGAAATGGGTGGTGAAGATGATTGAGCCCCGCTCGGCAGCGTCCTCCAGCACGAAGGCGCGCGAGCGCAACGCGGCTTCCGGGAATTCGCAGAAGCAGGAATTGAGTGAAGGCTCATAGACCTGGAGCGGATGGTGCATCACGTCTCCGGCGAAGAGCGCCTCTTCGCCACGCGAGACGAGCCGGATGGAGGCGTGATCGACGCTGTGGCCGGGCGTCGGGACGAACGAGATGCCCTCGATGGCCTCGCTCCCGTCCACCGCGATGAGCCTGGCAAGTCCGGCCTCGATCACCGGCCGGACGCTGTCGTCATAGACACGGTCGGCCGGCTTGCGCAGCGCGGGGCCGAGGGCCGGGGCCGGGCGGGCCGCTCCAGTCGGCTCTGTGCCCGTCGCGAGGCTCTCGCCATAGGCCTGCTCGATCGCGGAGAAGACGTAGGTCGCATTCGGGAAGGTCGGGACCCAGCGTCCGTCGACGAGACGGGTGTTCCAGCCGACGTGATCGGCATGCACGTGGGTGAGCAGCACGTAGTCGACCTGCTCCGGCGTGACGCCCGCTGCGGCCAGCCGCGCCAGGAACGGCTCGTTGAGCCGGTGAAGCGGCGGAATCTCCGGCCGGTTCTTGTCGTTGCCGGTGGCCGTGTCGATCAGGATCGTGTGGTGCGGTGTCCTGACCACCCAGCTGTGAATGCTTTGGATGAAGGTACCGGTCGCAGCATCGAACGAGCCCGCCTCCAGGCTGTCGCGATGGCGCTCCAGCGCCCGCGGCTCGCCTCCCGGATAGAGCGCGTCGAACTTGAATGCGGCAAGCCGCAACTCGTCGATCCGCGTGATGGATGCTTCGCCGACCTGATAGGTCTTGGCCGCGTGAATCATCAAGATGTCCTCCACTGGACCGCGGCGTAGGGCTGGTTGCCCGGGCCGCGGTGACGGTGAGGTACGAAGGCCGCCAGGCCTTGGGGAGAGTCGCGGGCTCGATAGGTCCCATCGACATTGTCGATATCGGAAAGGATGCTGGCCCAGCTTTTCACGCCGGCGTTTTGGCCCTAACCCTCGTATCGCGGCTCGTCGCGGTCGCGACATGCCCCAGACGGAGGTGCCACCGATGCAGGATGCGGAACACGGCCGGGGTCGGCCGGCCGATGATAACGATCTCGCCGAGATCGACCTCGGTCTGTTGCTGGCTCTGGAGGCTCTCCTGCGCGAGCGGAACGTGACGCGCGCGGCCTCCCGGCTCAATATCGGGCAGCCTGCGCTCTCGGCGCGGCTGAACCGGCTGCGGCAGATCTTTGCCGATCCGCTGTTCGTACCCGCCGCGAGCGGGCGCGGCGTCGTGCCGACGACGCGGGCGGTGGAGTTGCAGACGGCGCTTGCGGACGTGCTCGGCAAGCTTCGTCGCATGGTGGAGGGGCCGGCTGAGTTCGACCCCGCCAAGAGCCAGCGTACCTTCATCGTTGCCATCCACGAGAATCCGGCCGTGACGCTGGCGCCCGGCCTGGTCGCGCGCTTGACCGCGATGGCCGAGCGGGCGCGGCTCGCCCTTATTCACCCCGCGCGCGATGTCGTGGATCAGCTCGAAAGGGGAGAGATCGACATCCTGGTGACGGGCGCCGACCGCGCACATGGCGAGCTGATGCAGCGGCCGCTGTTCGAAGACGGCTTCCTGTCCGCACAGCGCAAGGGTCATCCCCGCGGCATCGGTCCGCTCGATCTCGACAGCTTTTGCGCGCTCGACCATCTGCTGATCTCCGCCGATGGCGGCGGTTTCTCGGGCCTGGTCGACGACGCGCTGGCGGTGCTCGGCCGCTCCCGGCGCGTCGCCGTCTCGATTCAGACCTATGCGCTGGCGCCGGTCATCCTTGCGCACAGCGACTGCATTTGCACTCTTCCGCGGCGCTTCCTGATCCGTTTCGCCCACGAGCTCGATCTCACGCCACCGCCGCTCGATCTGCCGCCCGCTCGCATCGTCGCGCTGTGGCATCCGCGCAATCAGGAGGACAAAGGCCACGCCTGGCTTCGCGAGTGCCTATACCAGGCGGCTGCCGCTTGATCGCGACGTGCCCTCACGTGGGGAGGAGCGGCGCTGTCAGGTTGTAAGTTCTGATTTCTGGAATGAAGTCGGCCAGCTTGCATTCGTTGCGTCCGGTATGCCGCCTGCCGCCTTCCTGAGCTGCGTGCCGAGATGGGCAGGTGCCTCGAAGTATCACCGGATCGCCATTACCGCCGGCTTTCGCCCCTTGTATCCTTGCTCGATGCCGAGCGCAGGAGAGCGCATGATGCGCCGGGCCTGACGACCGGCGGCAAGCCGGTAGCGAGCCCCCCGGCTGGCCACTGACGTTGCCGGCGGGCGATCGCCCGAGACGCCAGCTGGCGATCCATTGATTGCATCATCCGGACCTGCCCCACGCTGACGATTGACAAGCGAATTATTACATGTCTAAAAATATGCAAATTCATATAATCCGTGAGATGCCTGAATGGACGTGCATCCGCTCAAGCTCAAGGTCAGGTCGTATGTCGCGGAGACGCCGTTCATACGGAGCCTTGTGTTTGGTGTGGAGGACGGCGTCGTGCCGCAATGGCAGGCAGGCGCGCATCTCCGCGTGACGCTCCCGAATGGCGGAGATCGGCCGTACTCTCTGATGGCGTTGCCGGGACTTCCTGAAGATGCGCTGGCGCTAGGTGTCCTGCGCGAGGAGGCCTCGAGCGGCGGCTCGCAATTCATGCACGCGCTCAAGGTCGGCGACGTCGTGAAGGCGAGCGCGCCGGTCAACAATTTCCGACTGCACGAGGGAGCAGCGCCGGCGCTGCTGTTCGCCGGCGGCATCGGCATCACGCCCGTTCTGTCGATGGCGGCGGAACTGGCGGCGCGGGGAAGCTCATATCGCCTGCACTATGCCGGGCGCACGCTAGGACTGCTGGCGTTCCTGCCGCAATTGCAGGAGATCTGCGCCGGAGGGCTGTCCGTCCACTACGACAGCGATGAATCCCGCCTCGACATTGCCGCGGCGCTCGGCGATGCCGCAGCAAACACCCACGTCTATGTCTGTGGCCCTTCGGGCATGATCGAGGCGGTGAAGGCCGCTGCGGCCGCCGCCGGCGTATCAGCGGATCGCGTTCATTACGAGCTGTTCAAATCCGAACAGACGTCGGCGCCTGACCAGCCGTTCGAGGTCGAGATCAAGTCGACCGGGCAGGTCGTCGGCGTTGCTGCGGGGCAGACCATCATCGAGGCGCTGGAGGCGGCTGGTTTCGACGTGCTCTACGACTGCCGGCGCGGCGATTGCGGCATCTGCCAGTGCGGCGTGATCGCGGGAGTCCCCGATCATCGCGACGTCATCCTCAGCGACGAGGAGAGGGCGTCCAACAAGGTCATGCAGATCTGCGTGTCACGCGCGAAGTCGGAACGACTGGTGCTGGATCTCTAGGGGAGACGAGGGACGCCATGAAAAGATACGGCGGGAATGCCCACGCGATTGCGGCGCTGGTGCGCGAGGCCGAGGTGCATCGCGACGTCTATGTCGATGCCGAGATCTTCGAGCTCGAGATGGAGCACCTGTTTCCCAACAGCTGGGTCTATGTCGGCCATGCCAGTCAACTTGCAAAACCCGGCGATTTCATCACGGCCAATATCGGCCGGCAGCCGGTCATGGCCAGCCGCCATACCGACGGGTCCATCCATGTGTTCTACAATCGCTGCCCGCACAAAGGCGTGAAGATCGCGTCCGAACCCTGCGGCAACACCGGAAAGTTCTTCCGCTGCCCCTATCACGCATGGTCTTTCAAGACCGACGGCTCCCTGCTCGCGATCCCGCTGAAGAAGGGCTACGAGGGCACCGGCTTCGGCGACACCCAGGCCAATGAGGGCTTGTCGAGGGTCAGGAACGTCGTCATCTACCGTGATTTCATCTTCGCTCGCCTGAGCGATGAGGGCGTCTCCTTCGAGGATTATTTCGGCGAAAGTCTCTCGACCATCGACAACATGGTCGACCGCTCGCCGGAGGGGAAGCTCGCGGTACAGGCGACACCGATCCGCTACATGCACACGTGCAATTGGAAGATGCTGGTCGAGAACCAGACCGACACCTGCCATCCGATGGTGGCGCACGAGAGCTCGGCCGGCACCGCGGTCAAGGTCTGGAAGCGCGAGCAGGGCGATTCCACGGAAACACCGATGGCGGTGCAGCTCTACGGTCCCTTCATGAGCCCGTACGAGTTCTACGAGCAGAGCGGCATCCGGATCTGGCCGAACGGCCACGGCCACACCGGCGTCGCTAACTCTATCCATTCGAACTATTCGGATATCCCGGGCTATCTGGACCAGATGGTCGCGGCCTATGGCGAGCAGCGTGCGCACGAGATTCTCGGCGAAGTCAGGCACAACACCGTCTACTTCCCGAACATCATGGTGAAGGGCGCTGTCCAGATCCTACGCAATTTCATCCCCATCGCGGTCGACAAGACGCTGGTCGAGAGCTGGGTCTATCGCCTGGTCGGCGCGCCCGACAAGCTCTACGAGCGCGCATTGATGTACAACCGGTTCATCAACGCGCCGACCTCGATCGTCGGCCACGACGACCTCGAGATGTACGAGCGGGCGCAGGAAGGACTGAAGTCCAACGGCAATCAATGGGTCAATCTGCGTCGGCTCTACGATGGCCATGAGGAACAGGACGTCACGGCAGTGATCAACGGCACGTCCGAGCGGCAGATGCGGAACCAGTTTCACGCCTGGGCGAAATTCATCACCATGGGCATGGACGAGCGCATCGAGGCCGCGGAATGATCGGCGAGAACACCATCACGGACTTTATCTATCGCGAGGCCGAGCTGCTCGACACGATGCAGTGGCAGGCCTGGCTCGATCTGTTTCACCCCGAAGGGCGTTACTGGATGCCGCTCGAATGGCAGCAGCAGGATCCGGTGCTGCAGCCGTCTCTGATGTACGAGGATCTTCTGCTGCTGAAGGTGCGGGTCGAGCGGCTCGCCGGCGAGCGCACCTTCAGCCAGAAGCCGAAGAGCCGTTGCCATCACCTGCTCCAGGCACCGCGGATCGTCGCGTGCGATCCTGCTGCCGGAATGTTCAAGGCACGAACCTCCTACATCTACACCGAGACGCGCGGCGATATGCTGGAGCGCTATTCGGGATGGGCCTCGCACGAGCTCGTGCAGGTCGGCGATGCCCTGAAGATCAAGCTCAAGCGCGTCGATCTCGTCAATTTCGATGCGCCGTTCGGCAACATCCAGCTTTTCATGTGAGACTGCCTTGACCGCTGCGACCACTGTCCATGCCCGTTTTCAAGAGACCGCGCTCCGCCGCGGCGAGGCGGGTTTCCTCAACGTGCTGCCGGAGACCGCAGGCATCTACGGCATAGCGGCGGGCGAGATTTCCTACCGCGCGATGCTCGACCGGGTCGAGCACCGTCGCGCGGCGTTTGCGAGCCGCGGCTACGGCGAAGGCCACCGGGTCGGGCTGCTGTTCCAGAACAGGCCTGTCTTCATCGAGCTGTGGTTCGCGCTCAATGCGCTCGGCGTCTCGGTGGTGCCGATCAATCCGGACCTCCGTCTCAGCGAGCTCGAATACATCATCGGGCATTCCGAGATGAATGCCGCGTTCGTCCTCACCGAACGGCGCGAGGAGGTGGGGCTGGCCGCGCGTCAGGCCGGCCGGCCGATCCCTGTCGTGGCCGATCAGGACGACGTTCCCGCGCCCTTCGGCGGTGCGCGGCCCTTGACCGCGGCAAGCGAGGGAAGCGAATGCGCGCTGCTCTATACGTCGGGGACGACGGGCCAGCCCAAGGGCTGCGTGCTCACCAACACCTATTTCCTGCATTGCGGAAACTGGTATCGCGACGTCGGCGGGCTGATCGACCTCAAGCCAGACGGCGAGCGTATGATCACGCCGCTGCCGCTGTTCCACATGAACGCGATGGCGGTGTCTCTGATGGCGATGCTGTCGGTCGGCGGCTGCCTGACCATGCTCGATCGCTTCCACCCGCGCAGCTGGTGGGCCTCGGTGCGCGACAGCCGTGCCACCTGCCTGCATTATCTCGGCGTGATGCCCTCGATGCTGATGAGCGCGCCGCCGTCGGAGCTGGACCGCGCGCACAGCGTGCGCTTCGGCTTCGGCGCCGGCGTCGACAAGCTGCTGCATGCCACGTTCGAGCAGCGCTTCGGCTTTCCGCTGCTGGAGGCCTGGGCGATGACCGAGACCGGCAGCGGCGGCGTCATCGCCGCCAATGTCGAGCCGCGCAAGGTCGGCACCAGCTGTTTTGGCCGCCCGGCCCCCGAGATCGAGGTTCGGATCGTCGATGACGGCGGCAATGATGCCCCGGTCGATGTGCCCGGCGAGCTGTTGGTGCGGCGCGCCGGCGCCGATCCGCGCTACGGCTTCTTCCGCGAATATCTCAAGAACGAGGCTGCCACCACCGAGGCGTGGGCCGGCGGCTGGTTGCACACCGGCGATATCGTGTCGCGCGATGCGGACGGCGACCTGCACTTCGTCGATCGCAAGAAGAACGTGATCCGTCGCTCCGGCGAGAACATTGCCGCGGTCGAGGTCGAATCCGTTCTCAACCGCCATCCCGCGATCCGGCAGGCCGCGGTTGCGGCGACGCCGGATCAGGTGCGCGGCGACGAGGTTGCGGCGGTCATCGTCGCTGAGAAGGCCGGCGCGGACCGCGCGCTCGCCGAAGAGATCGTGCGCTGGAGCCTTGAGCAGATGGCCTATTACAAGGCGCCGGGCTGGATCTGCTTCGCCGACAGCCTGCCGCTGACCGCGACCGAGAAGATCCAGCGCGGCGGGTTGAAGGATTTTGTCGGGAAGCTGATGGGCGAGGGCGCGTTCTTCGACCTGCGCGACCTCAAGAAGCGGCAAGTCTGATCAAGAAGGTCTGATCAAAGAAGGTCTGATCATGAGCGAGATCCGCACCACCCTCATCACCGGCGGCAATTCGGGGATCGGCGAGGCCCTGGCGAAGAAGCTCGTCGCGCGCGGGCAGCGCGTGGTCTCGGTCGGGCTCGAGCAGCCCGGCTGGACACATGATCTGCTCGCGGCCTATCGCGCCGACCTCACCAATATCGAACAGACGCGTGCGATCGCGCAGGAGATCTGCCGGGATCACGCCGTCGACAACCTGGTCTACAATGCCGGGGTCATCCTGCCGAACCTGCTGCCCGACGCCAAGCCGGAAGACATATTGATGCTGGCGCAGTTGCATCTGGGCGCGCCGATGCTCCTGACCCAGGCGGCGCTGGAAGGGATGCGTGCGCGCCGCTTCGGGCGCATCGTGTTCGTCTCTTCGCGCGCCGCGATGGGGGCAGTGACGCGCTCGGCCTATTCGGCCACCAAGGCCGGCGTGCACGGCATGGCAAGGACCTGGGCGCTGGAGCTTGCCGCGAGCGGCATCACCGTGAATGTCGTCGCGCCGGGACCGATCCTGACCGATAATTTCTGGGGCATCATCCCGAAGGGCTCCGAGCAGCAGGAGCGGATGGCGCGCAACGTTCCGGTCGGGCGGCTCGGCTCGCGCGAGGACGTCGCGCACGCAATCTCGTTCTTCCTCGACGAGCACTCCGATTTCGTCACCGGCCAGGTGCTCTATGTCTGCGGCGGTACCAGCCTCGTCGGCCTCGGGCCTTGACGCGCGCGCTCTAGATCTGGTTCTGGCGGATATTCTCGACCATCTTGGCCAGCACGCGCGCGCAGACCTCGATGTCGTCGGGCTCGATGCCCGCGACCAGCCTGTCGTAATTGTTCGCCATGATCGGCCAGATCTTGCGCAGCAGCGCTTCGCCCTCCGGCGTCAGGCCGACGACGCGGCGGCGCTGGTCCTCCTCGGCGATCTCGCGCTTGACGAGGCCCGACGACACCATGGACTCGACCATGCGGCTCGCCGTCGACTGCTCGGTCACCGCGAGAACGGCGACCTCGTTGACCGTGAGGGTCTTGTAGATGAACAGCACCGACAGCGTCCGGAACACGACATTGTTGATGCCGTGCTCGCTCAAATCGCGGTTCTGATCCAGGTTCCAGCGATTGGCGAGCCGGTTGAACAGATACGGAATATAGGTTTGCAGCTGGTCCCTCGTCCTCGGCGGACCCGACTTCCATCTGCTCTTGGATTCTCTGGCCATTATCTCTTGCGACTTTGCTTCTTGCTCTCGGTATGAAGTTTCGAGGAAAGCGATTTCAGCACGGACAGCGCGGTGTCCAGCTCCCGGGCCGGGACGTTCTCGAGCCGTCTGGCGAGATGCTTCTTGTGGATTTCGGCGGCCTGCCGGAACAGCGCTTCGCCTTTCGGCGTCAGGCGCACGATGAAGGACCGCCGGTCCTCGCTCGACATCTCCCTGCTGATGAGGTCGTCGGCGAGAAGACGTTGTACCAGCCCCGAGACATTGCCGCCGGTCACCTTCAGATTTTGCGACAATTGCCCGAGCGCGAGGCCCTCCTGGTAACGATCGAGCTGGGCCAGCACGTCGAATTTTGCCAGCGACAGGCCGAACTCCGAACTCAGCATCGAATTGAGCGAGGCGAACAGCTCACCATGCAGCGACAGCAATTGGAGCCAGAGCCGGGTTTCGATCTGCCCAGGGACGGGAACAACGTTCTCCTTGAGTGCTGCCGGCATCGCATGACCATCGAGTACAGAATGTCTCGTCGAGTGAAGGGAATTACTGCGGGTCGTTCGCTCCGATTAACAACCTGAGAATCGTAGTCAAGCCGTCCGATCCTGACCTCCTGAGGGGCGAACGGCAATCCAATCCTGCGTCCGGCGCCCGTGGAATCATGCGAAAGTCTTTATGGTCTGGATCACGCCGTCGAGCGCCGTTCCGGCGCTGTCCTTCAGCGCGGCCTCGCGCAGGCGGCGCGCCCAGTCGGCGGCATCCTCGCGGCGCTCCACCAGCTTGATCGCCGCGAGCGTCCTGTCGAATTTCGACAGCCCCCGGCTGTGGGTGTCTGAATAGCCTTTGACGAGGCGTCGGCATTGCAGGATCTCGACACCGAGCTGGTAATTGGTGCCGACCGCCTCGGTCGCGGCCTTGAGCCATGAATCCCGGTGCGCCGTCTCGATGGCGTGACGCAGCGAGCGGCGGCGCAGGCCGCGCATTCCGCCGACGACATAGAGGGCCAGGAACCAGGGCAGCGAGTAGGTTCGCACCCGGCGTCCCCGGTTGACGCGGCGATCGAGCCAGCCGAGCAGGCGCGGCCGCGCGCCGAGCCAGCGGCCGAAGCCTGCCGGCAGCATGCCCATCACTTCCTCCATGCGGGGATGCATGAACTCGGTGGTCTGAAGCACCTGTCCGTTCGACATCTCGAGTTCGCTCTCGATGCGCGCGCGGCGGCCGGCGCGCGTCTTGAGGTCGGCGACGCGGATGACGTCGTCATAGGTCATGGCGTTGGCGAGGTACTTCGCCGCGGCTTCCGTGAAGGCATAGGCATGTGCGTCACCGCCGGCGTTTCGGTCGGCTGCGTGCAACCTCTTGAGGATGTCGAGATATTCGCCGCCATAGGCGATGTCCTGGAAGTCGACGACCTTCCGCAAGCCTGCACGAGCCATGCCGAGTGCAGGCTGGGGCAGCTCCCCATTCAATCTTGCGACGAGCTCGCCAAGCTGCGGATCGGGCGTCGCGGAAGAGGGGGTATCGTCGGTCGGTTTGGTTGGCGCGGGGGCCGCAACTTCGGTCGGGCCGGTCTTGACCCGCTCGAAGGCGGCCTCGAACGTCTCGACGCTGGCCTTGGCGCCTTTGCCGCCGGTGCGGATGACGTCGAGATAGCTGTCGCGGCTGAACGGCAGCACGCCCGCGCCTGCGAGCGCGCCGAACATCGCGGCCGAGATGACGCTGCCATGCGCGATCGCCAGCGCGTTCAGATCGAAGATGATCTCGGTCTTCGCCGCAATGCCGATGGCGCCGGTCACGGCGCCGCCGTCGGCGATGCCGTTGCCCGGCGCGATCTTCTCGCCGATCGCAAACGAGCGGTGGTTGGACGCGATCAGCGTGGTGCGATCCGGCGTCACGAGGCCGCGCAGGATCGATCGCCCGGCCTCCATGAATTCCGCCGCCATCACCACGTCGACGTCGCCCGGGGTGGGCATCAGCGACAGGATCGGCTTGCGGCCGTCGAGCGGCGGCATCGCCTCGATATAGTAGATGGTGGCGCCGGTGCGCTGGGCGACGCCGGGCACCGAGGTGGACTGCGCGACCCAGCCATGGTTCTCGGCGAGCTGAACGATCCAGTCGGTCAGGACGCCGCCGCCCTGGCCCCCCATCGCGACGATCGCGATCGAGATCGGCCGCTCCGTCGCTTCGCCTGCGGCGGGGAGGGCCAGCCGGACCGTCTCGTCCCTCATGCCAGTGCCTCGAGCGCCGGACGCCGGCGGTCGCGCCGACGCTGCAGCCAGCCGATCACGCTCATGGCGACCTTGGATTTGAACATGTCCCAGCGCGTCGGATTATGGATGACGTCGGCTCGATAGAACGAGGGGCAGAGCACGGCGGCCTCGGAAACCTCGCCGCAATTGCCGCAGCCGACGCAGGAATTATCGATCGCCGCGACCGGATCGTCGCGCAAGGGGTCGTCGAGCTGCTTCACCGACAGTGACGGGCAGCCGGAGAGGCGGATGCAGGCATGGTCGCCGGTGCAGACGTCTTCGTCGACGCCAAAGCGCTCCTTGACGATGCGCGTCCCGTCCTTGATCGCCTTGTTGATCTGCGGCTTCACGCGCCGCTGCTTGTTCAGCATGCATTCGGAGGACGCGACGATGACCTTCGGGCCTTCCTCTTTCGTCGTCAGCGCTTCCTTCAGCGTGTCGCGCATCTTGCCGACGTCGTAGGTGCGGTCGAGCTGGCGCACCCACTGGCCGCCGATGCCCTTCACCGCCTGCACGATCGAATTGTTGGTCTTGCGGCGCTTGTTGACCGCGCGCGAGGACAGGATGTCCTGACCGCCCGTCGCAGAAGTGTAGTAATTGTCGACGATGACGAACACGCCGTCATGCTTGTTGAACACGGCATTGCCGATGCCGCTGGTCAGTCCATTGTGCCAGAAGCCGCCGTCGCCCATCACCGCGATCGACCGCTTGTCCGCCTTGACGTTGAAGGCCGAGGTCGAGGCCGGGCCGAGGCCGAAGCCCATCGTGGTCGCGCCGATGTTGAAGGGCGGCAGGATCGAGAACAGATGGCAGCCGATGTCTGCGGAGACGTGGTGCTGGCCGAGCTCTTCCTCGACCAGCTTCATGGCGGCGAAGATCGGCCGTTCCGGGCAGCCGGTGCAAAGCCCGGGTGGGCGCGCCGGCACCACCTGCTTGAGCTTCTCGACCGCGGGGTGATTGAGCACGGGCGCTGCGTCCGGCGCCGGCGGCCGGTTGCCGAGCAGCCGCGGCTCGGTCTTCTCCAGGAATTCCCTGACGCCGCCGAGCAGCACCTGAGCGGTGTAGTCGCCGCCCATCGGCAGCACGTCCTTGCCGTGGACGCGCGCCTGGATGTCCTTGCGGCGCAAGACCGTATTAATCGCCTGCTCCAGATATTCCGGCTGGCCTTCCTCGACGATGAGAACGGCCTCCTTATCGACGCAGAATTCCGCAACCTCGGTATCGATCACGGGGTAGGTGACGTTCATGATGTAGAGCGGGATCTGGGTGTTGCCATAGGCATCCGACAGCCCGAGATATTGCAGCGCGCGGATGACGTTGTTGTACATGCCCCCCTGCATGATGATGCCGACCTTGCCCTGCTTCGGCCCCATCCACTCATTCAGCTTGTTGTCCCGAATGAATCCGATAGCCGCGGGCATCCGCGTCTTGATCTTCTCCTGCTCGTGCTCATAGGCCGCCGGTGGCAGCACGATGCGGTTGACGTCACGCTTGGGATTGTTGAGCGCGTCCTTGATGGTGTGCGCCGGCCTGACATTGTCCTTGCAGGCGAAGCTGCCGTGCATGTGGCAGGCGCGCACGCGCACCTCCAGCATGACCGGCGTGTTGGAGAACTCGGAGAGCTCGAAGCCTTTCTCGATCAGATTGACGATGCATTCATGCTCGGGGCGGGGATCGAGCAGCCACATCTGCGACTTCATCGCGAAGGCGTGGGTACGCTCCTGCATGATGGAGGAGCCTTCGCCATAGTCCTCGCCGACGATGATCATGGTGCCGCCGGTGACACCGCCCGAGGCGAGGTTGGCAAGGGCGTCGGAGGCGACGTTGGTCCCGACGGTCGACTTCCACGCCACCGCGCCGCGCAGGGGATACATCACCGATGCCGACAGCATCGCCGCAGCGGCGGCTTCGTTGGCCGAGCTCTGGAATACGACGCCGAGATCGTCGAGCACGTCCTTGGCGTCGGCCAGCACGTCCATCAGATGCGAGATCGGCGAGCCCTGGTAGCCGCCGACATAGGCGACCCCCGATTGCAGCAGCGCCTTGGTGATGGCGAGGATGCCTTCGCCGCGGAACGTGTCGCCATCGCCGAGCCTGAGATCCTCGACCTCGCGAGCAAAAGACCGTTCAGCCATTGCACCCTCCAGAAATATGCGATAGCATACGTTTACATGTGAAGTAAGTCAACGCCGCGCCATGCTATCACGCTTGCGGATGCTCTCTCCGACAAGGCGGTCATGAGCCAGCGACAGGGTAGGGCCGATGCTGAAGCTGCCTCGCTTTAAAGCTGCCGCCGTCCAGGCTTCACCAGTCTATCTCAACGCAAGCGCGACCGCGGAGAAGGCGGCTTCACTGGTCCGTGAGGCCGCAGCCAACGGGGCGAAGCTCGTCGCGTTCCCCGAAGTGTTCGTTCCCGGCTATCCTTATTGGAACTGGATCACCGATCCCGTCACCGGCAGTGCATGGTTCGAGAAGCTCGCCAAGGCGTCCGTGCTGGTGCCGGGGCCGGAGGTCGAAATCGTCTGCAAGGCCGCGCGCGATACGGGATGCCACGTCGTGCTCGGCGTGAACGAGCGCAGCCCGGTCTCGCTCGGCGCGATCTACAATACGCTGGTTTTCATCGGTCCTGACGGCGCCTTGCTCGGCAAGCATCGCAAGCTGGTGCCGACCTGGGCAGAGAAGCTGACCTGGACCGGCGGTGACGGGTCGAGCCTGCGCGTCTATGATACCGAGATCGGGCGTCTCGGAGGCCTGGCCTGCGGCGAGAACACCAACACGCTCGCGCGCTTTGCGCTGCTCGGGCAGGGCGAGCTCGTGCACGTCGCCAGCTATATCTCGCTTCCCGTCGCGCCCCCTGACTATGACATGGCGGAGGCGATCAAATTGCGCGCGATTGCCCACTCCTTCGAAGGCAAGATCTTCACGATCGTCTCCTGCTCGACCGTATCGGAGGAGATCATCGCGGCGATGGAGACCGTCGTTCCCGACGCTCGCGCACGTCTGCAACGGAAGTCGAGCGCATTCTCCGGTATCATCGGGCCGGACGGGCGCGTGGTCGGCGATCCCTTGATCGACGACGAAGGCATCGTCTATGCCGATATCGACCTCGAGCGCTGCATCCAGCCGAAGCAGATGCACGACATCGTCGGGCACTATAACCGGTTCGACATTTTCGATCTGCGGGTCAACCGTCGTCCACAGACGCCGCTCGGTCTGGCAGAGGCGGAAGCCGTCGCCGGACCGGAGCAGGCGGGCTTCGCGTCGATTCCAGGTCGAGCGGAATGACGGGCTGGCTCGCTTGAGGGTGCGGGATCATAAGACAGGACTTGGAGGATAGGATGCGCGAGAACGTGATCGGCCGGGCCAATGTCGAGGACACCCCCGAGCTCGAGGCCTATTACAAGGATCTCGAAAGGTACGAAGCCGGAGCGCTCTGGACCGTCGCCAACAAGATCGAGCCGTGGGCGCCGCAATCGGCCTCGGTTCCCGTGCTCTGGCGCTACAAGGATCTGCGCGAGCACGTGCTGCGCTCGGTCGAGCTGGTCTCGCCCGAGAAAGCCGGCCGGCGCGTGATCTATCTCAACAATCCAGGGCGGCGCGACGTGTCGGCCGCGGTCGGCTGGCTCTATTCCGGATTGCAGGTGATGCATCCCGGCGAGGTCGCCACGGCCCATGCCCACTCGGCCTCGGCGCTGCGCTTCATCATGGAGGGCGCGGGCGCCTACACCATCGTCGACGGTCACAAGATGACGCTGGGCGCGCGGGATTTCGTGCTGACGCCGAACGGCACCTGGCACGAGCATGGCGTCGAAGGCGACGGCTCGGTCTGCATCTGGCAGGATGGCCTGGACATCCCGCTCGTCAACGCGCTGGAAGCCAATTTCTTCGTCGTGCATCCGAACATCCAGCAGGAGCCGTCCGGCTATCCCGTGGACGACATGACCCGGACCTGGGGCAATCCCGGTCTTCGGCCGGCGGACTCGCGCTGGTCGAAGGGTTATTCGCCGATGTTCAAATATGAGTGGGAGCCGACCTACGAGTCCTTGCAGAAATATGCGGCCGCGACCGATGGCTCGCCCTATGACGGCATCCTCATGAACTACGTCAACCCGGTCACCGGCGGGCACGTGATGCAGACGATCGGTGCGAGCATGCAGCTGCTGCGCCCCGGCGAGAAGACCAAGTCGCACCGGCACACCGGCAGCTTCATCTACCAGGTCGCCAAGGGGCGCGGCTATTCGATCATTGGCGGCAAGCGGCTCGAATGGGAAGAGCGCGACATCTTCTGCGTTCCCTCCTGGGCCTGGCACGAGCACGGCAATGCATCAGCGAGCGAGGATGCCTGCCTGTTCTGCTTCAACGACCTGCCCGTCATCGAGGGCCTCGGGCTCTATCGGGAAGAGGCCTATGGCGACAATGGCGGTTATCAGTCGGTTGCCGCCTGATAGGCCCTTGCAGAATTCAACCAGAACAGCCGGACAGAAGCCTTCATGCGTCTCGTCACCTACACCTTGGGCTCCAGCGGTGCCCGTCTTGGAGCCCTCGTCAATGGACTGGTCGTCGATGTCGAGCACCTTGGTGCGTCCAGCGGCGTGACATGGCCGGGTGACATGCTGTCGTTCATCGACAACAGCGTGACCCTGCTGCCTGCGCTTAAGGATGCACTGGCGGACGCCGATGGCCGCTTCCCGGCCGGCTCGGCGGTTGCGGTCGAGGATGTAAAGCTGCAGGCGCCGATCCCGCGGCCGCGGAAAAACATCTTCGGTATCGGGCTGAACTACCGGGCGCATGTGGCCGAATCCGCCAAGAGCCTGGATACGGACAAGGATCTGCCGAAGCAGCCGGTCGTCTTCTCCAAGCCGCCGACCTCGGTGATCGGCCCGGGCGCGGCGATCCAGCACAATGCGAAGATGACGCAGCAGCTCGACTGGGAAGTCGAACTCGCCGTCATCATCGGCAAGACCGCAACGCGCATTGCGGCCGACAAGGCGATGGACCACGTCTTCGGCTATTCGGTGATGATCGACATTTCCGCGCGCGACAATCGCCGCGCCGGACAGTGGATTTTCTCCAAGGGCATGGACACGTATGCGCCGTTCGGCCCCTGCATCGTGACTGCGGACGAGATTGCCGATCCGCACGATCTGCGGCTGTGGCTGACCAAGAACGGGGTCACGAAGCAGGACTCCAACACCAAATATATGATCTTCGACATCCCGGTGCTGATAGCGGACATTTCGTCGGGCATGACGCTCGAGCCGGGCGACATCATCGCCACCGGTACGCCTGAAGGCGTCGGCGCCGGCATGAGCCCGCAGGAATGGCTTTGGCCGGGCGACGTGGTCGAGGCCGGCGTCGACGGCGTCGGTGTCATCCGCCACCCCGTTGTTGCGATCTGATGACGAATTTTTCGTTCGATCGCGTGCTCAGGTTCGGAGACTGCGATCCCTCGGGGATCGCGTACTTCCCGTCCTATTTGAACATTCTCAACGGCGTCGTCGAAGATTTCTGGGCGCGGATCGGCTTTCCATGGCCGGAGCTGATCGCGGTCCGAAAGATCGGAACGCCCACGGTGCACCTGAACTGCGATTTCTCCCGGCCGTCGATGTTCGGCGATCTCCTGACATTCAAGCTGCGCATCATCAGGGTCGGTGGGTCATCTCTTCATCTCGAGCATGTCATCTCCGGCGCGAATGGCCCGCGCTGGCGCGCGCGCCAGATCCTTGCTGCGACCTCGCTGGTCGATCATCATGCGATCCCATGGCCCGATGACATTCGCCTCGCTCTGATGGCGCATGTGAGTGTGGGCGAGGGGACCGAGGCAACGCCCGCATGATCTCGCTGTTCATGACATTCTCCGATTCCACGGGCGAACGGCGACTCCGTCCCGATGAGGTTGCCGCTGTGGCGGAGCGCGTCGGATCGATCCCCGGCATGACCGAGGCCCTGCTGTTCACGCCGCTCGAACAGTCGGTCGACCATCCCTACAAGGCCGACGGCGCCGGCCCCGCCTTTGCGCTGCAACTCCGGTTTCCCGACCTGTTCGCCTGCGAGGCGGCGATGGACCGCGGCGGCGTCCTTGCCGGCCTCGCAACAGGGGCCGGTCTCTCCGGCCTCACCGGACTCGCTATCACACACCAGGTGATGCTGACGCGCCCGTTTCCGGTCGATGTCGCAGAGCATCCGGCGGGAACGACGACCCCCTGCAGTTACCTCGTGCACTATCCCGGCCCGGCCGAGGATATGAACGCCTGGAACCTGCATTATCTGGAGCACCACCCGTCGATCATGCGGACCTTCCCGAACGTCCGCCAGATCGAGATCTACACCCGCATCGACTGGGTCGACCGGCTGCCGTCGCAGCGCGTCGAGCATATGCAGCGCAACAAGCTGGTGTTCGACAGCCCGCAAGCCCTCGCGCACGCACTCGGCTCCGACGTGATCAAGCACATGCGTGCCGACTTCGCGAAATTCCCGCCATTCGCAGGCGGCAACAAGCATTTTCCGATGCTGACCAGAGTGGTGGGGGCGAGGTCCTAGGCCGCGTACCCACAAAATCCGGCGGCGTGACGCGGCCAAAAGCAATGTCTGCTTTGCTCCTATAGCGACCGAGTTCGTGCGCCGGCGCAGTATGTCGCGATGGGCCATTAACGGAAGAGTAGCGCTCCAGCGATTTGAAAGGAGTTTTGGTCTAAAAGCGGGTATGCTGCCTTTTGCAAGGCAGGCCCCTTCCTGCGAGATGGTTCTATGGACGCGAAATCGGCTGCACGATTGAAACAGCACGTAGAGCGGGCAATTGAGGAATTATCGCTGGCGCTCATGCTCGCCAAAGAAGCCTCTCCAGCAGATGAGTTTCTGAAATTGAGGAGATCGGTCGGCGATATCATCGCTCGGATGGACACCATGCTTCACGACGAAATTAACAAAGATCATCCAGGTGTGGATGGCATGAAAGACTGACCGCTAACGTCTGCCTCGGGTCAAAAGCCGCCGATTTGCCCAGTGGTCGGGCGCTTCCAGTCTACCCCCGTTTCCGGACAACTCCTCGCTACGCCTAACGAAAGCGATGGGCCAACAACGGACGTGGTAAACTGCAGTTACTCCCATTTGACGGGACCCCACGGCTGGGCGTCCGCCCAGGCTTTAGCCTCAGCCAGGGAGAGGTGTTCCCCCGAGTTAGTGAGCAGACAATAGTACAAGAACCCGTCCTTCGTTTCCGGTATCGGTCGGGTCTCATCTATCGACGGCTCTTCGTCAGTGTCGCGCTTAAATCTCGACGACGCGAGACGTGCTTCTTTTCTATAAACGGCAATGCGCCGCGGAACATTGCCGTCGTAATACCAGGTACCTTCCGCGACCTTTTGGTTCATAGCGACGCTCACACGCTAAACACGAAGCTGTTGTAACCGGCGACACCGAATGTCTGCAACGGGTCAAAAGTTGCCGTGGCGCCCCATGCTGCGGCAGCCCGCTAAGGGCCAACAGGTGAGTCGCCTATCACTTTCCTAGCGTAGCGACGAACTGGCGATGTCGCTCAAGCCACTCCGGCTTTTGCAAACCGATGACCTGTACACAAAGCTCAACGCATTCATTGCAAATAGCACCGGCGGTCTGCTGACCTTGTACGCTCACGGATACGGCGTTGACCACGGAAACAACTTCTCTCGGCTCCTTTCCACAAAAGGAGCAAATTAAGTCCGAGGCCGTCATCCTCTGATCCTTCCAGTCGAGTTCGATCATCCAAAGGTTCGCGGCTTGCCGTGATCTTAATCTCGCGGCTTCTTGAAAATGAAATCTAATGTTGACGAAGGGTCTTGCTTGCTCTTCCAGTCAGCAAGTTTTTCCTCTTCCGCGTGCAACTGACGATACAGTTCTGACATCCTGCCAAATATCGAGCGAAGTGTCGTGTCGCTCGTGGTCTGGGAAATTTCAGCACACCGCTCGGCCATGTCAAGATTTTCGTTCATGAACACTCTACGCTTCCGCTAGAGCCGACAGATTGATACAGTTAGAAATGACCAACCTTGATCTGCCTGTCGAGAGCTTTATCATCGAGCGTCTGGTCGAGGGCGGCTAGCGGATCAGTGAGCGTCGCCCCGATCGCGAGGACATTCCTGTTGCGGACTTCGTGTCCCTCCGTGACGCCGAAGAATGGGTGAAGTGGAAGCAGGGCTTTCCGAAGCTCAACCCTTATGCCGTTGAATAGGCCAAGAGGGGCGACTTCCGTTTTGGGTCAAGGCTGCCCTCGGCAGCTCCACGGCAGCGTTCCGCTCAGCCCTTGGAAGCCGACCGTGCGCGGTCAAAAGGGGAAGTCAGCAACGGGCCAAAAGCGCAAAGCGCGTTCGGTGTTTGTTGCTGGAACGGGAGCGCCTATGTCGCAGAGCAACGGCAGGCGCGATTGGCGCGCTGCGGGCTCTGGCCGGAGCTTTTATCGCACCATGGAATTAAAGGCATCGACCATTTTGGGGACCTTGTCCGTTCCAGTCGCTTCGCTTCCGACAAAATGGGGGACAGCCGCGAACTGAATTCGTCGGCTCGCGAATGGCGGCCAAGGGGGCTGGCAACACGCGACAATTATAGTAGCGTTGTTGCAAGAAGAAGCGCACGGCGGCTGAAACCGGGCGCAACAATAAAACAGGGAGGACTTTCGATGCAGTTTCTCAAGGCTGCGGTTGCGGCCGGGCTTGTCATTGCGACCTTTACCGGCAACTCGCTTGCGCAGAGCAAGCCGTCGGAGCTCAAAATCGGCATCACGACGTTCCTGTCGGGCCCTGCGTCAGTCTTCGGTGTGCCGGCGAAGGCCGCGGCGGAGATGATCGCGGAGGACCTCAACAAGAAGGGCGGCATCGGCGGCGTGCCGGTCAAGCTCTCCTTCATCGACGAAGGCGCGGGAGGCGAAGCGCTCGTCTCGAACTACCGACGCGTGGTGCAGGACGAAAAGGTCGATGCCACGTTTGCTTCGATCTCGTCGGGCAGCTGCACCCAGTTGGTGCCCGTCGCCGAAGACCTCAAAGTCATGAATTTCATGTGGGACTGCGGTGCGGCCTCCATCCTCGAAACCAAGAAGTACCGCTACAATTTCCGGACTCAGGCGAACGGCACGCCGGAAATGCTGGCCGTGCTCCTTTACCTGCTCAAGACCAAGCCCGATTTTAAGACGATCGCGGTGGTCAATCAGGATTATGCATGGGGTCGGGAGAGCTGGGAGATCTTTTCGACCGCGCTCAAGGCGATGAAGCCGGACGTGCAAGTCGTCGCGGAGCTCTTCCCGAAGTTCGGCGCACCGGACTACTCCACTGAAGTTTCCCGTCTGTTGGCGCTGCGGCCGGATGTGGTTCTGACAACGTCTTGGGGCGGAGATCTCGACACCCTGGTCCGCCAGGCCGGTCAGCGCGGCCTGTTGCAGCAGTCGACCTTCGTGCTCGGGATCGGCGAATCATCGATCCAGAGGTTGGGCAAGGACTTGCCCGAAGGCCTGATCGTCGGCGCACGCGGAGACCACTGGTTCCTGCATCCCGAGAAGAAGAACGACGCGGCCTTCAAGGCGTTCAATGAAGCCTTCAAGGCGAAGACCGGTGCATGGCCGATCTACCCGGTCTATCACATGGCGCAGGCGTTCAAGGCCCTGCAGACGGCCTACGACAAGGCGATCAAGTCCAACGGCGGTAACTGGCCCACGCGCGAACAGGTCGTCGACGCGACGGTGGGCATCGAGTTCGCCACCGGCTTCGGCCGTCCGATTACGCTGCGGCCCGAGGACAACCAGGGTCTCGAAGCTCAGCTGGTCGGCGTCACCAAGTCCGTTCCGGGGTACGACTTCAAGCTGCTCGACAACATGATGATCTTCGATCCGAAGACGATCACCAACCCGGCGGGTGTACGGTCGGTTGAGTGGCTCAAGACGCTCAAGCCGGACTTCGTCAAGATGGACGTGCCGACTTTCAAAGCTCAGTAACGGCACGCTCGACTTTTGATCCCCGTCCTCCGAGCCGCGTCCCGGAGGACGGACCTTTTCCGAAGGCCATCATGAACTCGACACTCGCTATCTTGGCGATCCTCGATGGGATCAGCTACGCCGCACTGGTGTTTTTGGTCTCGGTCGGGCTCAGCCTGATTTTCGGCGTGCTGCGCGTGGTCAACGTCGCGCACGGTTCGCTGTATGCGTTCGGCGCCTATCTGGCTGCGACGTTCAGCCTTGCAATCGCGCCGATCTCGCCTTGGCTCACCTATCCCGCGCTGCTGGCCGCCTCCATCGTGATCGGCGTCGTGTGCGGCGGTTTCATCGAACGGTTTCTGCTGCGACCGCTCTCCGGACAGGAGGACGTCCTCCAGCTTCTGATCACTTTCGCCGCCTTCATGATCATGGACAACCTGCAGCGTCTGATCTGGGGCGTGCAGCCCATCTTCGCCGCGGAGCCATTGAGACTACTTCCCAACATCGCCGTGTTCGGCGTCAGCTACACGTCGTACCAGGTCATTCTGCTGCCCGGAGTCGCCTTGGCGACGCTGTTCGGGCTCCGCTACTTCCTGCGCAGGACGCTGTCGGGAGCGGTGATCCTTGCGGTCACGGAGGATCGCGAAGCTTCGACGGCCATCGGGATTGACGCAAAACGCGTATATTTCGTCACCTTCGTCATCGGCGCGAGTCTGGCCGCGTTGGGAGGAGCGCTGGCCTCGCCGACCACCTCGCTGGTCCCTGGAATGGGCGCCGATATGATCGTGCTTTCCTTTGCCGTCGCTGCGACCGCGGGTCTCGGCCAGATCGAGGGCACCGCGCTCACCGCGCTGATGATCGGCCTGACCCGTGCCTTCGTAATCTATCTCCAGCCGGAATTCGAAGTTCTCGTTCCCTATCTGCTGATGGTGCTGGTGCTTCTGGTGCGTCCGTTCGGCCTGTTCGGCGCCGTGCAGGTAAGGAAAATATGATGAGCGGTCGCATTAAGCCGGTCACCACGATCGCGACCATCTTCTTTCTGGCCAGCGCCGTCGCGCCCCTTTTTGTAGCGAGCTGGGCAACCTTGTTCGCGTTGATCCTCGCGAAGGGCATCGTCGTCCTCGGTATCATTCTTCTGCTGCAGGCGGGACAGGTGTCGTTCGGACATGCAATGTTCTTCGCTACCGGGGCATATACCGCAGCGTTCTGGGGCAAGTACGTCGGTGGCGGCGACATCGTGCTCTTCATCGCGCTGGGCGGCATAACCTCCGCCGTCTTCGGCCTCATCGTCGGGCTCTTCGTCGTGCGCTACCGGGAGATCTTTTTTGGAATGCTGAATCTGGCGTTTTCGATGGTGCTGTGGTCGCTGCTGGAGAAGATGTTTCATTACACCAACGGCGCCGACGGCATCCGGGTCCCTCGTCCGGCCCTGTTGGGGCTGTCGTTTACGCCCGAAACCTTCCAGTACGTCATTCTTTACGTGAGCCTCTTGATCGCGGTCGTCGCCTTCTACGGCGTGCAACGCTATCTCGATAGCCCGCTCGGACACATGCTGCGTGCCATCAAATCGAACGAGACGCGGCTCGAGTACCTCGGGACGTCCGCACGGCGCGTGCTTCTGATAGGCTACGTGATCTCGGCTTTTCTCGGCGGCATCGGCGGCACGCTGGTGGCGATCATCCAGCAGATCGCCACGCCCGAGTTCGGGTTCTGGACGAAGTCGGGCGAGTTCGTCTTTATCGCGATCCTCGGCGGCAGCGCCCACGCCTTCGGAGCGTTCGCCGGCGCGGCGATGTTCGAGTGCGTGCGCTTCTATGCGGCGGCCCACCTGGCCGACACCTGGCAACTGATCCTCGGCGTGGTCTTGATCGTCATCATTCTCTATGCGCCTAACGGACTGATAGGTCTCAGGCAGCGCTACGGCCAGGCGAAGCAGGGAGGACATTGATGACCAACGTCCTCCTTTCCGCGAAGGGCATCAAAATCCGGTTCGGTGGCGTCGTCGCCGCCGACGGTATCGATCTGGACGTGCTCCAAGGCGAGAACCTCGCGATCATCGGACCGAACGGCGCCGGAAAGACCACCTTCCTCAACATCTCGACGGGTTATCTGCGGCCGCAGGCCGGAAGCATCACCTTTCTAGGCCAGGAAATCACGGCGCAGCTCCCGCGCACGATCACCAAACTCGGCATCGCGCGGGCCTTTCAGATACCGCAGCTTTTTCTCGATCAGACCGTGATGGAGAACATGCTGATCGCCGCAGCCTCGCGGCTGGGAAGCCCTTCCGGCTTTAGGGCTCTTTCCGCCCTGCCTGAGCTGTCTGAAATGGAGCGCCTCCTGGATCTCGTCGGCGTCAAGCTGTACGCATCTCGCAAAGCGAGGGAGCTTCCCGAGGGACAACGCAAGCTGGTCGACATCGCTCTGGCGCTCGCGCTGAAGCCCAGACTGCTGCTGATGGACGAGCCCACCTCGGGCGTCGCCTCCGCAGAGAAGCTGGAGATCATGGACATCCTGACGTCCGCGCTCGCCAAGGAGAAGGTGACCTCGGTCTTCGTCGAGCACGACATGGACATGGTGGAGCGCTATGCCCACCGAGTCGCGGTGTGGAACGTCGGGAAGATCCAAAAGGTCGGCACGCCCGCGGAGGTTCTGGCCGATCCCAAGGTCCGCGAACAGGTGATCGGCATATGACGGCGATGCTGGACTTCGAGAACGTCAACGTCGCGATCGCCGATGCGCCGGTGCTGCGCAGCGTCAGTTTCTCGCTGCCGCCGGGCGCGACCGCCGCGCTCATCGGGCGAAACGGCGCCGGCAAAACCACGACGGTACGGACTATCATGGGCTTCACGAAGGCGAGCGGTACCGTGCGCCTGGGCGGTCAGGACCTGGGGCATGTTCCTCCGCACCGACGGCCCTTCCTGGGCATCGGCTACGCCCCCGAGGACCGTCGTCTCTTCTCGGCCTTTACGGTGGAAGAAAACATTCTTTTGCCCGCTCGCGTCGCGAAACTTAGCGCGGAAGAGGCGCGCCGGCGGCTGGAGCGAGCCTACTCCGTCCTGCCGGAGCTCGAGGAACTGGCGGGTCGCCCGGCGGGCTCCGTCTCGGGCGGCCAAGGCAAGATGGTCGCCCTCGGGCGCGCCCTGATGCTGGGCACCCGCCTCGTCATTCTGGACGAGCCGTTCCAGGGCCTCGCCCCTGTGCTGGCGCAGAGGTACGCCGAGGCGCTGCGTCGGCTTCGTTCGCAGGACCGGGACATTACCCTGCTGATCACAGAGTCGAACCCGAAGCTGCTCGAGACCTTCGCAGACGTGACGCTGACGATCGAGCGCGGCGAAATCGAAAGCCGGGTCCTTGCGTAGCGCTCGCCCGGTTCGGCGGGCAAAACAGACGGTCAAACCAAGCTCCATCGAGGCTGCCGAACAGACGAATCTATTGGCACCCGATGCAACACGAGGCGGCCCGCGCCAGCGAAGCCGGCAGGGGATTTGCGGTGGTCGCACAATAGGTCAAGGAGCTTGCCGCCAAGTCTTGATATCTGCTCACATTACGGTGACAGTGCTGGACTGCACTGTTACCGTAATCTGCCGAAGCCACCGCGATGGGCGTTAAGATTTGGGCTGATGGACCGGCCGCTTAATGGCAATTGAATGGAGCGTACACATACGCTTATGGACTCTTTGCTGCCGCAGCCGGAGGATTTGTAGACACCCTATTGAGCGCAGGCGGTTGCGGCTTTGCCCAAAGCAGCAGGAAGAAAAGAATGGTCAGAATGACCGCGCCTCCCGCGTAGAAGGCCTCTAGTCGTCGGTTCGAATTCATTTTGATCCCGAGGATTTTGACGTTGCCGCTTGCCTCCGAGATCGTCTTTCCAAGGCCAATTTCCGGGATCGCATCTGCGTAACGTTTCTCGATCTTTGCAGAATGGTCGACCGCACCTTTAAGTAGGATATGGTACCAAAATCGGTCCATCAGGAAGAAGCCTATCCAGGCAAACGTCGCTGCGGCCACCAAGAAAGCGCCTGCAGGCACCGTTACGTCAAAGATCTGTGCCTGCAGGCCTTGTTGATAAGTGAAGCTGACGGCTGCCAACAGTGCGCCTGCCACCGTGATAGCGAAGTTCCGAATGCGCATCTCGAGATCGTTGAAGTGCTGGTGTACATCGACGCACTTCTTCCAAATCTCGATTGCGTTTTTGCTTTGCTGTTCCAGCTCAATTTCAAGTGCGGGTTCGTCGAATTTCACGAAATCGCAATACATAAAAATTTCTGCGAAGGAATCTTTCAGGACAACGGTCGGTGTGAAATTGTGCCCCTTCGCCGTAATCGCCTTTTCGCGTTGTACGTCTTCTTCCGTCCAGTGAGATACGCGCTGTAGCAGGCTATATTCGGGACGACGCTGGCTTTCACCAAACTGCGCATGCACATCGAGCACGCCAACGTCTCGCGCCATTGCAACATCTTTGAAAAGGCTATCGCCCACATAGGCGCATCGCTCAATCTTGGCGCCAATGTCCTTGATGATGTCGAGAAGCACACGAGGGTTAGGTTTAAGTTCGCCCGGAGGCGTATGGCGGGTTTCGGTCACTTGCAACTGATAGAATTCGTCCGGGTGACGCCGAAGCTTCTCCACCGAAACTCCGGCCGGAATTCCTTGCGAAGCTAGCAGCGGAGATTGGCGACGTGGCGACTTTCGAAGGCTTCTCGCCTATTGATTTCCCAGATTTTGAAGTGTGCCGCAGGGAAGCACTGCATATGGTTGGTGGCGACGAGACCTTGGCAGAGCGAATCCTTAGCGGCGTCGTCGACCTGTACGAGATGCCGAAGGATTTGCAGGAATTCCATGGGAAGGTGGAAGACCGTGCCGCATGGGTGCAGACCCAAGCAGACGCGTTCATTGCAAGGCAATTGGAGGCGACAGAGCGAAGGAGGAAATCGAGGGAACCAACGCTATGAGCGCGCTCACGATCACAAGGCACGCGGCGTCGCGCATGTCTCAACGCGGCATGATGCTGAACGATGCGGAATTAATCGTTCAGATCGGCAGCCAGGTCGACGATGGCTATCTGGTGACGGAGAAAGACTACAGAGAAGTTGAACACCGCTTAAAGCAATTTCTTCAAGATGCTCGCCGGCTGGTAGGCAAGCGGCTTGTTGTGAAAAACGGCCAGATAGTTACCGCTTATCGCCCATCAAAAACAAACGAACGTCGCTTGATTCGTGCCGCGCGGGATAGCAACCAGTTGGAGTGATATGTAAACTCGGTTGGGGGAGGCGCAAGTTTGGACCGCCGATAAGAAGCGCTTTCCGATGTTGACGAAGACGGTACGCCCCGTCGGATCCTGGCGGCCGGGGGGGCGGCGATGATGGCATTATGCCCCTGTTTTGCCCGACGGAGCAAGCGGTTTTCGTAAAATCCGCAAAGCTCGCCGCCAAGTCATTGAAATCGCTGTCGCCGGCTACTGTGCATGGGGTTGTTTTCGACCTTTCTGTTTTTCCAGCGACCCCGCCTGTCCAGATCAGCGCTAGTGTCCGCCGAGATAGGCTGTGATCAGCCGGGGATCGTGGATGAGATCCTTGGCGGGGCCCGACTGCACGATCTCGCCGGTCTCGAGCACATAGCCGTAGTCGGCTGTCTCCAGCGCGGCGCGGGCGTTCTGCTCGACCAGCAGGATCGAGACGCCGAGGTCGCGCAGCGAGGCGATGGTGCGGAAGATCTCGCGCACGATCAGCGGTGCGAGGCCGAGGCTCGGCTCGTCGAGCATGAGCAGCTTCGGCTTGGCCATCAGCGCGCGCCCGAGCGCCAGCATCTGGCGCTCGCCGCCGGAGAGGGTGCCGGCGGCCTGGCGCTGCCGCTCCTTCAGGCGCGGAAAGCGATCATAGACCTCGTCCAGCGTCTTCTGGACGCCCGAGCGGTCGCGCAAGCTGTAGGAGCCGAGCAGGAGATTGTCGGCGACCGACATGTCGGAGAACAGCTCGCGCTTCTCCGGCACGAGGCACAGCCGGCGCTCGACGCGGTCCTCGACGGACATCCTGCCGATGTCGTTGCCCTGAAAGACGAGGCGGCCGCGGGAGGCGAGCAGCCCGATGGCAGCCATCAGCAGCGTGGTCTTGCCGGCGCCGTTCGGGCCGATCACGGTAACGATCTGGCCTTCCTCGACCGACAGCGAGACGTTGCGGACCGCTTCGACATTGTCGTAGCAGACGGTCACATCCGTCATGGAAAACATCTCGCTCACGCGACGCCTCCGAGATAGGCCTCTTGAACCCGTTCGTCGCTCCGGATCGCGGCGGGCGCGCCCTCGCAGAGCTTGGAGCCGAAGTCGAGCACGACGATGCGGTCGACCAGCGACATCACGAACTCCATGTCATGTTCGACGATCAGGATGGTCAGATGGTCCGACCGCAGCGAGCGGAGCAGCTCCGCAAGCCTGAGCTTCTCCTGGCGGCGCAGGCCAGCGGCCGGCTCGTCCAGCACCAGCAGCGCCGGGTCTGCGGCGAGCGCGCGCGCGATCTCCAGGATGCGCTGGTTGCCGAGCGGCAGATTGCCCGCGAGCTCGAACGGCTTGTCGCCGAGCCCGACGCGTTCGAGCTGCTTCAAGGCCTCGTGCCGGGTGCTGGCTTCCTCGCGCTGGTTGAGGCGGAGGGCGCCGGCGAACAGGCCCGTGCTGGTGCGCGCGTAGGTGCCGAGCATGACGTTCTCGAGCAGGCTCATGCGCGGCCGCAGCTTCACATGCTGGAAGGTCCTGGCGATTCCGCCCCTCGCGATGCGGGATTGTGGATCGCGCGTGATGGCGCGTCCGGCAAAGACGATCTCGCCCTTGTTGACCCTGAGCGCGCCCGTCAGGCAGTTGAACATCGTGCTCTTGCCGGCGCCGTTCGGGCCGATGACGGCGAGGATCTCGCCGGAGCGGACTTCGAAGCTGACATTGCTGACCGCGACGAGACCGCCGAACCGCCGCTCGGCGCCGTCGACCTTCAGAAGCAGTTCGCCCGGTTTCGGCTGGGGACGGCGGGGCAGGGG
>NZ_JADYVW010000031.1:0-24268 GCF_020194135.1 Bradyrhizobium sp. BRP23
GCCCAAGGCCTCCCCGGCCCCGGCTCCGAAGGCGGCTGCTCCCAAGGCAGCTCCCAAGGCTCCGGCGCCCGCAGCATCCCCTCAGGCTCCCCCGCAGCAAGGCGCCCCGCAGCAGGGCGCAGCTCAGCCCGCCGATCAGCAGATCCAGCTGATCTATGCGCCCTGGACCAAGTTCTGCCTCAAGGGCCAGGACGCCAATGCCAAGCAGGTCTGCTTCACCGGCAAGGACGGCCGTATCGAATCGGGCCAGCCGGTCATCGCGGCCGTGATCATCGAGCCGGAAGGCGAGCCCAAGAAGATCCTGCGCGTGACGCTGCCGCTCGGCATGCAGCTCGTGCACGGCACCCGCATCATCGTCGACAGCAACGCGCCGCTGCAGCAGCCCTATGTGATCTGCTTCCAGAACGGCTGCATGTCCGACTACGAGGCCACGCCCGAGCTCATCAACAACATGAAGAAGGGCCAGAATCTCGTTGTCCAGGCGATCAATGCCAACGGCGCGCCGCTGACGCTGCCGCTGCCGCTCGCCGGCGAATTCCAGAAGGCCTATGACGGTCCGCCGACCGATCCGAAGGTGTTCGAGGAAACCCAGAAGAAGCTGCAGGAAGAGCTGCAGAAGAAGGCCGAAGAGCAGCGCAAGAAGCTCGAGCAGCAGGGTGGTGGCGCACCGGGCGCGGCTCCGACCGGTCAGAAGTAATCGGGAGCAAATCCCGGACGTGAAAAAGGCGCTCGGTTCGAGCGCCTTTTTTGCTGGCCGACGATCACGACGATCAGTTCAGCGAGGGATTGCGCGGGCGATAGCCGCCGGCCTTGTCCTTGACGAAGATCTCGGCGACCTGGGAATGCCGGACCGGCTCGCCGGAATCGTCCGGCAACAGGTTCTGCTCCGAGACATAGGCGACGTATTCGGATTCCGCGTTCTCCGCGAGCAGGTGATAGAACGGCTGGTCCTTGTGGGGCCGCACTTCCTCGGGAATCGACAACCACCATTCCTCGGTGTTGTTGAATTCCGGATCGATGTCGAAAATCACCCCCCGGAACGAGAAGATCCGGTGGCGAACGACCTGTCCGATCTGGAATTTGGCGGTCCGCGCTTTAATCATCCCCCGTCGATAGACCAGGATTGTGGCCGATGCTAGTGCCCTCAGCTGGAATTAACCTTCGTCTCCGGGGCGGATAGCCCCCAAGCCTTCAGAAAAAACTTCAGCAATGGTCGATATCCTCAATCTGGCGCTGCCTTATTTCGGCTTGATCTTCGTCGGTTTCGCTTGCGGGAAGGTCAAGTCCATCCCGGAATCGGGGCTCGCCTGGATGAACTTCTTCCTGCTCTACGTGTCGCTGCCGGCGCTGCTGTTTGCGATCATGTCGAAGACGCCGTTTTCGGAATTGAATAACCCGCCGTTCCTGGTGGCGACGACGCTCTCGACGGTCGCGGCATTCACGCTGGCGCTGGTGGTCGGCAAGCTATTCGGACGGCTGACGCTGCGCGAAGCGACGCTCGCGGGCCTCTCCGGCGGCTACGGCAATATCGGCTATATGGGCCCGGGCCTCGCACTTGCGGTGCTGGGGCCGAAGGCGGCTGCGCCGACCGCGCTGATCTTCTGCTGCGACAGCATCTTCCTGTTCACGATCGTGCCGCTCTTGATCGAGCTTTCCGACCGCGACCATCCCTCGCTCGTCCATGCTTTCGGCGTCGTGCTGAAGCAGATCGTGCTCAATCCGCTGATCATGTCGGCTTGCTTCGGCGCGGCGGTGGCGGCGCTGCATATCGAGCTGCCGGTCGCGCTCGACCGCACCATCACCTTCCTGCAGAACGCGGCCGCGCCGACCGCGCTGTTCGTGCTCGGCGTGACCGTGGCGCTCCGCCCGTTCGATCGGGTGCCGTGGGAGGTGCCGGGCGTGATCGCGGTCAAGCTGCTGATCCATCCGCTCGCGGCGTTCGCCCTGATGCTGGCGTTCGGCCCGTTCGCGCAGCCCTGGGCCGCCACCGCCGTGCTGATGGCCGCGCTGCCGCCGGCGCTCAACGTGTTCGTCATCGCCCGGCAGAACGATGCCTGGATCGAGTCCGCCTCCGTCGCGGTGCTGCTCGGCACCTTCGCCTCGGTGGTCACGCTGACCAGCGTGATGTGGGCGATCCAGACGGGACGGTTGGCGTTTCCTTGATGGTGATGAGATTGGCTTGATCTCTTCCGCGGGCCGGTGCGCTCCCTCTCCCGCTTGCGGGAGAGGGTCGGGGAGAGGGCTCTCTCCGCGTCGGGATTGTCGAGAGTGCAGAAAAAATCCCGTCGCGGAGAGAGCCCCCACCCGGCGCTTCGCGCCGACCTCCCCCGCAAGCGGGAGAGATTGCACCGAGCCAGCGGTGAAGTCGTCCAACCTAACGCGCTTCGGAGCTACCTGCGCCAGGTCGGCGTCAGGCCTTCGCGCATGGCGAAGCGCCGGAGCGGGCCGATGGCGCCGAGGAGGTGCATGCCGACGGCGCGGACGGGCTGGAGCGGCAGGAAGTCGTTGAGCAAGGAGCGGTTGGCGATGTCGATCGCAAAGGTACGGCTCAAGATGTCCGGACGCCGCGCGCGGTCATAGCGCTTGAGCACATCGTCGGCGCCGGGATCCTGTCCCGCGGCGATGGCCTCGCCCGCGAGCCGGGCAATGTCGGCGGCATCGCGCAGGCCGAGATTGAGGCCCTGGGCGCCGATCGGCGGCACCACATGGGCGGCTTCGCCGACCAGCGCGATACGGTCGCGGCCGAAGCATTTCGGACGCTCGATCGCGAGCGGGAACAGGTTGCGGCCAGGCTCCACATTCATCCGTCCCAGGATCGAATGCGACTGTTTCTCGATCGCCGCCGACAGCGCCTCGTCGCTCAAGCCGCGCAGCCGTTCAGCCTCCGCAGGCGCTGCGACCCAGACGATGCTGGAGCGGTCGCCGGGCAGGGGCACGAACACGCAAGGCCCGTGCGGCGTGTGGAACTCGGTCGAGACGTTGCGATGCGGCCGGGCATGGCTGATGTTGAAGGTCAGCGCAGTCTGGTTCAGCTCGCGCCGAGTCACGGCGATGCCAGCAGCCTCGCGGCACAGCGAGTGCCGGCCGTCGGCGCCGACCACGAGGCGCGCCGAGAGAAACTGTCCGGACGCCGTGCGCAGCGCGACGTCGTCGGCCTCGATGACGACGCTTTCGGCCTCGTCGTCGAAGCGGACGAGATTGGGCAGCTCGGCCGCGCGCGCTTCCAGCGCCAGCATCAGCGAGCGGTTGTCGATATTGTAGCCAAACGCATCGAGGCCGATTTCGTGACAGGAGAAGCGCACCTCGGGGCTGCGGAACAGCCGGCCGGTGTCGTCGACGAGGCGCATGACTTCCAGCGCAGCCGCCTTGTCCCTGCAGCGCGACCAGACGTCGAGGCCTTCCAGTAGATCGATGGAGGCGCCGAGCAATGCGGTGGTGCGATTGTCGGCATAGGAAACGCGGCGCGCCACCAGTGCGGTCCGGGCACCCGCCTGCGCCAGGGCGATCGCCGCGGCAAGGCCGGCAGGTCCGCCGCCGATCACGGCCGCGTCATGGAGTGTCGATGCGTCTACCATGGAACGACATTTGACACGCCGGGCGGCAAATTCAAGCCCACCTATATTTCCCTGATTTTATGGCGAATTTTGCGATCGTGCGCCGCAATGGCGGATGTGCAAACCGGTCGCATTCTGATAGCAGAAGCCATGGATATTCAGCAGGATTCCCTGAAGCCGAGACCGGTGATCCGCGCCGCAGCCTTCTTGGTACACATCTTCACCGCCTTCGGCGCGGCAATCGCGCTCCTGGCGATGCTGGAGGCCGTGCGCGAGCACTGGGCGGCGATGTTTCAATGGCTGGGCGTCGCCCTGATCATCGACGCGATCGACGGGCCGATCGCGCGGCGGCTCGACGTCAAGAACGTGCAGCCCAACTGGTCGGGCGACGTGCTCGATCTCGTGGTCGACTTCTGCACCTATGTCTTCGTGCCGGCCTATGCGATCGTCGCGAGCGGCATGCTGCTGCCGGTAGCGGCTCCCTTGCTCGGCATCGCCATCATCGTGACCAGCGCGTTGTATTTCGCCGACCAGCGCATGAAGGCCGACGACAATCATTTCCGCGGCTTCCCGGCGCTTTGGAACGCGGCCGCGTTCTATCTGTTCCTGCTGCATTGGCCGCCGCTGTGGGCGACGCTGCTGGTCGCCGCGCTGGTCGTGCTGACGTTCGTGCCTTTCCATGTGCTGCACCCTGTCAGGGTGGTGCGGCTGCGCTGGCTGACGATGTCGCTGATCGCGGTCTGGGCGCTGCTCGCCTTCTACACGCTGCAAATGGATTTTCGCGTCGGCACCGGGGTGACCGTCGTGCTCTGCGCCATCGCGCTCTGGATCAGCTTCAGCGATGCCTTGATCCGGTTGGCGAAATCCCTGGCGAGATTATCGGCGTGATGGAGCTGCTGACCAGCCCGGAAGCCTGGGCCGCGCTGCTCACCTTGACGGCGCTCGAGATCGTGCTCGGCATCGACAACGTCATCTTCATCTCGGTGCTCGTCTCGCGCCTTCCCGAGAAACCGGCGCAGCGCGCCCGCCAGATCGGGCTTGCGCTGGCACTGGTCTTTCGCCTCATCCTGCTCAGTCTCCTGGTCTGGCTGATCGGCCTGACCGCTCCGGTGCTCTCGATTCAGGGCTATGCTTTTTCCTGGCGCGATCTCATCCTGATCGGCGGCGGCCTCTTCCTGATCGCCAAGGCCACACATGAGATTCACGGCGAGGTCGAATCCGATCACGACGCGAGCGAGAAGGACTCCACAGGCAGCGCCTTCGTCTGGGTGATCGTCCAGATCGTGATCATCGACATCGTGTTCTCGCTGGACTCGATCATCACTGCGATCGGCATGGCCGAGGACATCAAGATCATGATCGCGGCGGTCGTGATCGCATGCGCGGTCATGTACGTTTCGGCGGGTCCGGTGGCGCGATTCGTCGCGGAGCATCCGACCACCAAGATGCTGGCACTGGCCTTCCTGGTGTTGATCGGCGTCGCGCTGGTTGCGGACGGATTCCACTTCCACATTCCGCGCGGCTACATCTATTTCGCAATAGCGTTCTCGGCGGCGGTGGAGTTCTTCAACGTGCTGGCCAGGCGCAACCGCCGGAAAGCCGCCAAGTAGTCGCGTTGGGTCGTTCCAGTCGGCGTCGAGTTGACAAGGCGGGCGCGATAGCTTTCGCTCAGCCGCACGAAGAGGAGGTCAGGTGATGACGAAAGCCATCCGTGTGCACAAGGTCGGAGGCCCCGAAGCCTTGGTCTATGAGAGCGTCGACGTGCCGGCGCCCGGGCCCGGCGAGGTGCGCATCCGCCAGCACGCGGTCGGCCTCAACTTCATCGACGTCTATTACCGCACCGGCCTCTACAAGGCGCCGGGGCTGCCCTTCATCGCCGGCAATGAGGCCTCCGGCGAGGTGGTCGCGGTCGGGCCAGGCGTGACGAATTTTCATCCCGGCGACCGCGTCGCCTATTACCACAATCTCGGCGCCTATACCGGCGAGCGCAACATCCCCTGGGAGAAGCTGGTCAAACTGCCCGATCACATCACCTACGAGCAGGGTGCCGTGCTGATGTTGAAGGGGCTGACGGTCTGGTATCTCCTGCACAAGACCTTCAAGGTCGAGCCGCATCATCGCGTGCTGGTCCACGCCGCCGCCGGCGGCATCGGCCTGCTCGCCTGCCAGTGGGCGAGGGCGCTTGGCGCGCATGTCATCGGCACCGTCGGCTCGCGCGAGAAGGCCGAGCTTGCGGAGGCCAATGGCTGCGATCACGTCATCCTCTACAACGAGGAGGATTTCGTTGCGCGCGTGAAGCAGATCAGCCGTAACGAGGGCTGCGACGTCGTCTATGACGGCGTCGGCAAGGCGACGTTCCCGGGCTCGCTGTCCTGCCTGAAGCCGCGCGGCATGTTCGTCTCGTTCGGCAATGCTTCGGGCCCCGTGCCGCCATTCGCGATTGCCGAGCTCAACAATCACGGCTCGCTGTTCGCGACGCGACCGAAGCTCAACGATTATGTCGGCACGCGCAAGGAACTGCTCGAAGGCGCCGACACCCTGTTCGCCGCGGTCATTAACGGCAAGCTGCACGTGCCGATCAACCACGCCTACGCGCTCAAGGACGCCGCCAAGGCGCATATCGATCTCGAAAGCCGCAAGACGACGGGGGCTTCGATCTTGAAGCCGTAGCTCTTTCGGCATCGGCGGTTTCGTAGGGTGGGCAAAGGCGCGGAGCGCCGTGCCCACCATCTTCATTGCGGTGAAAAATGGTGGGCACGCTTCGCTTTGCCCGCCCTACAGCACTACGCGACGCGTCTTGCCGCGCCGGCCTTGGTCAAGATCGCGTCGAGACATTCGATCATCTCGGCGATCTCTTCCTTCGTGACGTTCAGCGCCGGCATGAAGCGCAAGCTGTCGACCTGCGGGGCGTTCAGCAGCACGCCGGCCTCGAACGCCTGCGCGACGATGCCGGGTGCGATCGGCAGCTTGAGATCGAGCGCGAGCAACAGGCCGCGTCCGCGCACGCCACCGAGGCCATGCCGGGCCGAGACCTTCTGCAGTTCGCTTTCGAGCAGGAGGCCGGTCTCGGCGACCTGTTTCAGGAAGTCGGGCTTCTTGACCTCCTCGAGCACCGCGAGGCCCGCCGCGCACATGATCGGGTTGCCGTTGAACGTGCCGCCCTGATCGCCGTGCTCGAAGCATGAGGCGCGTTCGCTCGCGAGCAGGGCCGCGAGCGGCACGCCGCCGCCGATGCCCTTGCCGAGCGTCATGATGTCGGGCGCAATCGCCGTGTGCTCATAATGGAAGAGCTTTCCGGTCCGTCCCATGCCGGTCTGGATCTCGTCGAAAATAAGCAGGAGGCCGTGCGCTTCGGTCAGCGCGCGCAGCTGCTGCAGGAACTGATCGGTCGCAGGCCACACGCCGGATTCACCCTGGATCGGCTCGAGCATCACGGCGACGGTGTTGGCGTTGATCAGAGCTTCGACCGAGCCGATGTCGTTCAGCTTGGCCTTCTTGAAGCCCGCGACCTTCGGCTCGAACAGCGGCTCGAACGCTTTCTTGCCTGAAGCCGACATCGTCGCCAGCGTTCGGCCGTGGAAGCCGCCTTCGAAGCTGATGATCTCGAACGCGCCGCCTTTGTGCAGGCTGCCATATTTGCGCGCGAGCTTGATCGCGCCTTCGTTGGCTTCAGCGCCCGAATTGGCGAAGAACACTTGATCGAACGCGCTGTGCTCGACCAGCGCCTGCGCCAGCTTGAGGCTCGGCTCGTTGTAGAAGGCCGGGCTCGGCGTCAGCAGCCGCTTGGCCTGAGCTGCGAGCGCGTCGGCGATCGCGGGCGGGGAATGGCCGAGACAGTTCACGGCCCAGCCCTGCACGAAATCGAGATAGCGCTTGCGGCTGTCGTCCCAGAGGTAGGAGCCGGCGCCGCGGACGAACACGGTCTTGGGCCGTGCGGTGATGTCCATCAGCGCGTCATACGGATGCGTGGTCATGTCGTACTCCTCTGGAGGCGGGTGGAAAAAAGGGCGCAAAAAGCAGAAAGGCCGCACCTTGCGGGTGCGGCCTTTCTCGAAAACTAGCTGAATTCAGTGGTTCAGCGGCGTCCTCGGACATGGCGCACCCTCTCGTCGTCGCGGGAGCGACGGCGGAGCATTTCGGTGCGCTGGTTGGTCCGGGCGTTGATCATGGGGCGGGTCCGTACAGCCGAATGGCAGGACTTGTCAAGCAGGCTTTTTTCAAGATGCACGCCGAGCGTGCATCGGTCAGGTCGGGTGCGCGGCTTCCTCGGCCTCTGCATCGCCCCAATCCGCATCCGCGATTGCGGTGTCGATCAGCTCGCCCCGCAGCAGCTTGAGCGGCGAATTCCAGTACAGCGCGATGTTGTGGAAGGGGTCGGTCAGCACCTTGAACACCCAGACCAAGCCCGTGGTGACGTCGCGGGTGGCGAAGAGCTGCAGCATGCGCGCAAGTCCGCCGCCGATGCCGATGGCGAGCCAGAGCGCGCCGACATGCCGGACGAAATCGAGGCGGGACGCCGGCGCATCGAACAATCCGAACAGCGTCGGAAAGGCGAACAGCGCCAGCGGCGCACTGCCCCAGACCAGCAGCAGCACGATCTTGCGGGCCTGATTGTAGCCGACCTTGATCGCTTCCTTGTGTTCGTTGCTGACGCCGTTGACGGCGTCATAGCCGTTCGGCTCGAAGAAGAAATGCCCGGTCTGCCGCGTCAGCATCGCGAGCCAGCCGACGATGCCGGCGAGAGCAGGGTCCTTGAACAGCAGGGCATAGCAGCCGAGGAAGATGACGGCGCTGATCAGGTGCAGCGTCTGGTTGACGGTGCTTTGGTGGTAGAAGCGGTAATCGTCGAAGCGCTGCGTGCGCAGCATGTCCGAGAGGCGGCTCATCCTCATCCCTCGCTCGCGTTGAAGACGCGGGCAGAGTTAGGCCGAGTCCGTGACCGCTGCGTGAATGCATTATAGTGTCACATTCCTAACGTGACGCTTACTCCACGCCATAGTGCGAGAACACATCGGCGATGCCGGCGTTGATCGCCTTTGCGGCCGCGATGTCGCGCACGGCGCCTTCGCTGTCACCGTTCTTGCGCTTCGCCAGTCCGCGGCCGTAGAGCGAGCCGTCGAGCCCCGGCTTGATGCTCAGCGCGGCATCGTAATCGGCGATCGCCGCGTCGAGATTGCCGAGCTTGAGATGGGCAAGGGCGCGGCTGTCCAGCGTGTAGGCATCGTTGGGAGCCATCTTGAGCGACTGCTCGCAATCGGCCAGCGCCTCCTGCAGGCGGCCGACGATCGCGCGGGTGAAGCAGCGCGAATTGAACACGTCCGCGCGGTTCGCATTCGCTCTGATGGAGCGGTCGTAATCGTCGAGTGCCAGCGCATAATCGTGCGTATCGAAATACATGTTCGCGCGCGCATAGTAGTCGCGGTCGTTGTTCGGACTGAGATCGACCGATTTGGCGAAATCGGCCAGCGCTCGGGGGCGGTCGCCGCGGTCGCGATAAATGCGGGCGCGGTTGCCGTAGGCCGGCCCGTAGTTCGGGTCGAACTTGATCGACAGATTAAAGTCCGCAAGTGCACGCGCATCGTCGCCGTGGTTGCTGAAGGCGGTGCCGCGATTGAAATAGGCGAGCGCGAATTTCGGATCGAGCTTGATGGCCCGATCGTAGTCGGCCATCGCGAGCTCGTAAGCGTTCTTGTGAATGTAGGAGTTGCCTCGGTTGTTGAAATAGAGCGGGTCGCGGGCGTTCAGCCGAATGGCGCGCGTGTAGTCGGCAATGGCGCGATCGGCGTCGCCGAGATCGTCATTGGCGATGCCGCGATTGTACAGGATGTCGGGATCCTTCGCACCGAGGTCGATGGCACGGCTGAAATCCGCCACGGCGCGCTCGGGCTCGCCACGTCGCCGAAACATTTCGCCGCGATTGGCGAGCGCGTGCACATCGTCGGGATTGGCCTTGAGCAGGGCCGAGCAGCCGGCGAAGCGCCGGTCGTCACTGCCTCCGCCGTCATTTGCGAAGCACCACTGGCGGGCCTGCGCGGCGGATGGTGATCGCGCGTCGGCGGGGGCCGGCAGCGCGAGCAGGGTTATCGTCAGGCCGAGTGCGGACAGCTTGAGGAGAATCCCTGACGTTTCATCGTGTTTCATTGTCTCTCGCGTCGAAACCATTGCGCCTCTAGCGCGTTTGTGATCGAAGGACGCGACTTGGTTCGAACCGAATGCATCACCGCCCAGACCAAGAAGGCGGGACCAACCAGATAGCTCAAAGCCTTGTCCGATACGCCCTATCCGATCGACCTCGACAGCATTCGCGGCGCGTTTCCGCCTGGCATCGAGGCGCCGCCGCTGCTGGTCGACTTTGCGGCCTGGCTGAAGGGGCGTCCCTGGGGCAGCGTCGGCTGCTTCTCGCTGCAGGGCCAATTCTCGGACTCCGCGCCGATCGTCGACGGCAGTTCCTTGCGCGACCGGTTCTCGCTGTTCATGCGCCTGCCTGACGGCTCGGCCGTCGGCGGCTGGTATGGCGCGGGTCTTGATCGTGACAATCCACCGATCGTCGGGCTGGGATCCGAGGGTGACTACGAATTGCTGGCGCCGAGCCTCGATGCGCTGCTGACGAGGCTGACGTCGCAGCAATTCGACAGGGCCTGGAGCGATCTGAAGCCGCATGACGAAGTCGAGCCTCAGACCGTCGAACTTGCGCAATGGCTCGCTGGACAGCCCGTTGGCGACAAGGCGGCGTGTGACGACGGGCCTCCGGAGCTGCCTGATTTCCGCGGCTTCATGGAAAAATGGAGCCGGGACCGCGAGGATTATTGGGCCAACCATCGCATGATGGCCGAACTCGGCTGGCGGCTGGCCGCCCATCTGCCCAAGGGCAAGAATGGCTGGGATAAGACGCGTTTCGAGGTCGCAATCGTCGGCAAGCAATACCAAGCGCGCGTGCTGACGCGCGGGCCGCAGCCGTTCGAGGAAGCCGCTTCGATCGAATCCCTGCTGCGCGAGCTGCGCGAACAGATGTGGAAGGCTCAGCCTGAGCTCGGGTTATGGTACGCGATGAGGTTCGGACTCTACACCGACGGCCGCGTCATGCCGAGCTTCGAATACGATGTACGCCCGACCATCGACGGCGAACCGGCATTGCTCTCCGAGGCGAAAGCCGATCTCGCCCGTGCACCAAGGCCGGAGCGCTGGGTGCCGAAATGGCTGGCGTGATTGTCTCTACACTGTCATTGCGAGCGCAGCGAAGCAATCCAGACTGTTCCCGCGGAGGGATTCTGGATTGCTTCGCTACGCTCGCAATGACGGAACGCGGTCAGAATCCCGCGACGCTGCCGTGCAGATCGTATGCGTCGGCGCGCTCGATCTTCGCCGTGACGATCTCGCCGACACGCAAGGGACGGCGGCTGGAGAGATAGACTGCGCCGTCGATCTCGGGCGCATCGGCCTTGGAGCGGCCCTTGGCCACCGTCGGGCCGACCTCGTCGATGATGACCTGCTGCCGCGTGCCGACCTTGCGCTTCAGCCGGCGCGCCGAGATCTTCTGCTGCCGGGCCATCAGCGCGTTGTAGCGCTCCTGCTTGACCGCTTCGGGCACCGGGTTTTCGATCGCGTTCGAGGTGGCGCCGGCGACCGGCTCGTATTTGAAGCAGCCGACGCGGTCGATCTCGGCCTCGTCGAGCCAGTCGAGCAGATAGGCGAAATCGGCATCGGTCTCGCCGGGGAAGCCGACGATGAAGGTCGAGCGCAAGGCGAGATCGGGACATTCCTCGCGCCAGCGCTTGATCCGCGCCAGCGTCTTGTCCTGCGCCGCCGGACGCTTCATCGCGTTCAGCACCTCGGGGCTCGCATGCTGGAACGGAATGTCGAGATAGGGCAGCACCTTGCCTTGCGTCATCAGCGCGATGATCTCGTCGACATGCGGGTAGGGGTAGACATATTGCAGCCGGACCCAGGCGCCGAGCTCGCCGAGCTCGCGCGCGAGGTCGAGGAATTTGGCGCGGACCTGGCGGTCCTTCCACGGGCTCTCGGCGTATTTCAGATCGACGCCATAGGCCGAGGTGTCCTGCGAGATCACCAAAAGCTCCTTGACGCCGGCACCGACCAGCCGCTCGGCCTCGCGCAGCACGTCATCGGCGGGGCGCGAGACCAGGTCGCCGCGCAGCTTCGGGATGATGCAGAAGGTGCAGCGGTTGTTGCAGCCTTCGGAGATCTTCAAGTACGCGTAGTGGCGCGGGGTCAGCTTGATGCCCTGCGGCGGCACCAGGTCGAGATGCGGATTGTGCGCCGGCGGCAGCGCGCGGTGCACGGCGTCCAGCACGCTCTCATATTGCTGCGGGCCGGTGATGGACAGCACGCCCGGATAGGCCTGCTCGATCGCTTCCGGTTCCGCGCCCATGCAGCCGGTCACGATCACCTTGCCGTTCTCGGCCATGGCCTCGCCGATCGCCGAGAGCGATTCCTGCTTGGCGCTGTCGAGGAAGCCACAGGTGTTGACGATGACGATGTCCGCCCCGTCATGCTTGCGGGCGAGCTCATAGCCCTCCGCGCGCAGCCGCGTGATGATGCGCTCGGAATCCACCAAGGCCTTGGGACACCCGAGTGACGTGAATGAAATGCGCGGCGCTCTGTCCATGTAATCGCCTGGAGCCTATCTGAATTGTCTGGATTTGCGATCCAAGTAATTGAACCGATGGCGAAATTCAACAACTAACGTATGCGGCGCGTGGCTAAAGCAGTACGCGCGCGTAGTTGGCGTGATCGGCCAGTCACCAGCGCCGGTATTACTGACTGACGGTTCCTGGTCTGGAAGCTCATTCGGATCGAGCGAGTGGAGGATCCGAGGTGAATTGCTCGAACACGCCCGTTTTGGTTGTTATTCGGTTTCTTGCTTGATTTCACGGAGCTTAACCACGATGCGCCGCTTCATCTTCGGCTTGGCTTTCGTTACCGTTTCCTATGGCGCCATGTTTCCGGCCCGCGCTGAAGTCGACAAGATCATCCATGTCTGCGATCGGCAGGAACGATTGTGTCCGGAATTCAGGCCTCGCGTGAAGGCACCCGACGGGTGGACGAGGGATGAGGCCGCGAGTCTCAAATACGGCGCATCGATGTTCGTTCCCAAAGGGAAGACATTCGGTAACGCCGAAACAATCATCTATGCCGAAGGCCGCTACAACAAAGATCGGACCGAACTGGTTCAATGGGTCGCAACCAGCGATCAGGATTGGGCGACGACATCCGGCAAGAATGCCAAGATCATCACGCTTCCCTCGGTCAACCCCAAGGTCATCATCAACCGCTACGACAATCCCTCCCTGAAGGACCAGCCGGTTGAAGTGATCGCGCATTACACTGATCTCGACAAGGACGGCAATTCCTACGTCGTGCGGCTAGCGGTCTCCGGCCGCACTGAGGCGGCGGTGCTGGCCGCGGTGCCACTTCTCGACAAGATGATCGTTGGCGCGAAGATTCCGTGAGAGCGTAAGCTCAGATCAGCTGCCGTCGGGCACAGTGGGGGCAGCGAAAATTTACATTCGTTCCCTCACGCGCACCTGAGCGACACGAAGCTGACCTTGGGCACAGCCGTCTGATCATATCTGATCTGCCTGATTGATCGGCCTGAGCTAGTTCCAATTGCCCATAATTACAACCCTTTGCAGGGCGATCCGGCGTGCTATGGATGAATCAGCTGCCGTGAGTGAGCCATGAGCGCCGAACAGTCGCCCAAAATCGTGATCGTCGACGAAAGCCCGATCCGGGCCGCGATCCTGGAGGAGGGATTGCGCGAGGCCGGGTTTACCCAAGTCGTCCATATCAGCGAGATGCAAAGCCTGCTGGCCCGTATTTATGCGGCGGACCCCGACATCATCGTGATCGATCTCGAAAACCCCAGCCGCGACGTGCTGGAGGCGATGTTCCAGGTCAGCCGCGCGGTGAAGCGGCCGGTCGCGATGTTCGTCGACCAGAGCGATTCAGCCTCGATCCAGGCCTCGGTCGAGGCGGGGGTGTCGGCCTATATCGTCGACGGGCTGAAGAAGGAGCGCATCAAGCCGATCCTCGACCTTTGCGTGTCCCGTTTCAACGCCTTCGCCAAGCTCCAGGAGGAATTGGAGCGCACCAAGTCGCAGCTCGAGGACCGCAAGATCATCGAGCGCGCCAAGGGTATTCTGATGAAGGTGAAGGGCCTGACCGAGGACGAGGCTTATGTGCTGCTGCGCTCCACCGCGATGCGCGAGAAGAAGAAAATCGGCGAGATCGCGCAGTCGATCATCACCGCGTCGGAGATGCTGAAATGACCGTCCCCCTCCGCATCGGGTTCATTCCGCTGGTCGATGCCGCCGCGCTGATCGTCGCGGTCGACAAGGGCTTTGCCGCCGCCGAGGGGCTCGAGGTCGAGCTGGTGCGCGAGGTCTCCTGGTCCAACGTCCGCGACAAGCTCAATATCGGCCTGTTCGATGCCGCGCATCTGCTCGCGCCGGTGGCGATCGCGTCCTCGCTCGGGCTCGGTCACGTCAAGGTGCCGATCGCCGCGGCCTTCAATCTCGGCATCAACGGCAATGCCATCACGGTGTCGCCGGCGCTCCATGCCGCGCTGATGGAGGAGATCGACGGCGATCGCTTCGACCCGATGGCGACGGCGAAAGCGCTGGCGAAGGTGGTTGCCAAGCGCCGCACGGCAGGGGCCGAGCCGCTCACCTTCGGCATGACCTTCCCGTTCTCCACCCACAATTATCAATTGCGGTTCTGGATGGCGGCGGCGGGCGTCGATCCCGACGAGGACGTGCGCCTCGTGGTGCTGCCGCCGCCCTACATGGTCGACAGTCTGAAGAACGGCCATGTCGATGCGTTCTGCGTTGGCGCGCCCTGGAACTCGGTCGCGGTCGATCTCGGTATCGGCCATATCCTGCATTTCGTCGCCGACATTCTGGTCCGTGCGGCGGAGAAGGTGCTGGCGATCCGCCAGACCTGGGCCGACAAGAACCCGGACGTGGTTGCAGCCCTGGTGCGGGCAGCCGTGAAGGCCGCCGAGTTCATCGAGCATCCCGAGAACCGGACCGAGGCGGCGCAGATCCTGGCGCAACCCGAACGGATCGGCGTCGACGCCGAGGTCATCCAACGCACCCTCACCGGGCGCCTGAAGATCTCGCCCGATGGCACCTTCCGCGAAAGCGGCCGCTACCTGCTGGTCGGACGCGAAGGGGCAGGGCGGCCGGATCCGGTCCAGGCCGCCTGGCTCTATGCGCAGATGGTGCGCTGGGGCCAAACGGCGCTCACCCCCGACGGGGTCAAGACGGCGATGGCGGTGTTCAGGCCCGATCTCTACGACGCGGCGCTTGGCAACAGGGCGCCGCCTGAGGCTCCCGCAGCGTTCGGCGCCTTTGCCGGTCCGTCCTTCGACCCCGCCGATATCCGCGGGCATCTCGAGGCCTTCGGGGTCGGGCGCTGGAAGGCCTGATTCGCGGTTGCTTCGCTTTTGAGCATCTAAGATCCTTGGCTAATGTTTGAGCTGGCTGCTCGTATTTCGGGAGAGTTCCCAAGCCAGCAGTTTCCGGGTCACGTCCTAATTATCTGAAACTTCATTGGTTTTTATTTCGACCAAGCTGGCACGCAACTTGAATGTTGCGCTGCGGCCAGCTTGTCATAGGTGCCTGCTGAGCCAAGTCCCGCAGCAACGAAGCTGATCGGACCGTGAGTGACGAAGCCGGCTCCTGAGCCAGCCTGACGTTCCTCGCGGGTCGCGCAATCCGTCGAAGCCACCGAAGGTGGCCGCAGGAGCTTCGTTACACACCATGAAAATCGATACGGTCTCAGTCGACTTTACCGACGAGCAGAAACGCTATCTCGAAGGCTTCACGACCGGCCTGCAGATCAGCCGCGTCGGCCGCGGCCTTGGTGGTGGCGGCAGCAGCAAGGCGAATGCCGAGCCTGTGGGTCCCGATGCCGTGCACATCAAGGCGCAGGACAAGGTGATCGCGTCGGGCAAGAAGCTCGCCGATCAGGAGAAGTTCAAGCGCGACGAGCACCCCTTCGACGCCTACCCGCGGCTGCGCCAGCAGGCGCTCGACAACACCCCGCCGAGCCCGGCGGACAATTTCCGCTGGCGCTATTACGGCATCTTCTATGTCGCGCCGACGCAGGACTCCTACATGTGCCGCCTGCGCATCCCGAACGGCATCATGAAGCATTGGCAGCTGTCGGGCCTTGCTGATCTCGCCGACGAGCTCTGCGGCCCCTACAGCCACGTGACCACGCGCGCCAATCTCCAGCTGCGCGAGATCCCGCCGAAGCATGCGATCAGAATGATCGAGGGCATCCAGGATCTCGGCCTGTGCTCGCGCGGCTCCGGCGCCGACAACATCCGCAACGTGACGGGGACGCCGACCGCCGGCATCGATCCGCAGGAAATCATCGACACGCGGCCCTATGCCCGCGAGTGGCACTACCACATCCTCAACGACCGCTCGCTCTACGGTTTGCCGCGCAAGTTCAACGTCGCCTTCGACGGCGCCGGCCGGATCGCGGTGCTTGAAGAGACCAACGACATCGCCTTCACGGCCTATGAGGTAAAGGACGGTTTCGGCGTCGAGCCCGGCGTCTGGTTCCGGCTCGGCCTCGGCGGCATCACCGGTCACAAAGACTTTGCGAAATATTCCGGCATCATCGTCAAGCCGGAGCAGGCGACCGCCGTCGCCGACGCCATCGTGCGCGTGTTCATCGAGCATGGCGACCGCACCAACCGCAACAAGGCACGGCTTAAATACGTGCTCGACGCGATGGGCCATGACGGCTTCCTCAAGCTGGTCGAGGAGCGGTTGAAGACGCCGTTCACGCGCGTGCCGGAAGAGGCGTTCGCGCCGCGTCCCGCGGCGGATCGCATGGCACATATCGGCGTGCACAAGCAGAAGCAGGACGGCCTCAACTGGATTGGCGTATCGCTCACGCTCGGCAAGCTCACCTCCGATCAGATGCGGGGCCTCGCCAAGGTGGCGCAAGATCTCGGTGACGGCGAGATCCGGCTCACGGTCTGGCAGAACCTGTTGATCTCGGGCGTGCGCGACGCGAATGTCGAGCTCGCCATTGCCGCGATCAAGCAGATCGGGCTCGCGGTCGAGGCCTCGCACATCCGCGCCGGCCTGATCGCCTGCACCGGCAATGCCGGCTGCCGCTTCGCGGCGTCCAATACCAAGCGCAATGCCGCGGAGATCGGTGACTGGTGCGAGCCGCGCGTCGCGATGGACAAGCCGGTGAACATCCACCTGACCGGCTGCCATCATTCCTGCGCGCAGCACTACATCAGCGACATCGGACTGATCGGCGCGCGCGTGCCGATCAATGAGGAGGACACTGTCGAGGGCTATCACCTCTTCACCGGGGGCGGATTCGGTCCCGATGCCGATGTCGGGCAGGAGGTCTATCACGACCTCAAGGCCGAGGACGCACCGAAGACGGTCGAGGCGCTGCTCAAGGCCTATCTCGCCCATCGCGCCTCGCCCGACGAAACCTTCCTCTCCTTCGCGCGCCGCCATGACGGCGAAACGCTGCGCAAGCTTGCCGATGCACAGGTGTCCGCATGAACCAGATCACGCCTCCGCCGAAACTCGATATCATCCCCGCCAGCGCCCCGTTCTCGGATGCGCAGCGCTCCTGGCTGAACGGCTTCTTTGCCGGGCTTTTGTCGCCTGACGTCGCAACGCCGCTGTCGGCAGAGCAGGGCGCCGCCGTCATGCAGGCCGGTGACGGCGACGACGGCGAAGCGCCGTGGCACGACCAGACCATGCCGATCGCCGAGCGGATGAAGCTTGCCGAAGGCCGTCCCTTGCGCCGCAAGATGATGGCGGCGATGGCACAGCAGGATTGCGGCCAGTGCGGCTACAATTGCCACGATTATTCGGAAGCAATCGCGAGCCGTAGCGAAGCGCGGCTCAATCTGTGCGTCCCCGGCGGCAAGGAAACCGCGCGGATGCTGAAATCGCTGTACGAGGAGCTCGACAAGGCGCCCGCGGCCAAGACCACCGACAAGAGCACCGACAAGGCCGGCGCTCCGGCGCCGGCTGTGACCGTGACGATCGCAGAGCCCGGCCGCTCGCGGGACAATCCGATCCAGGCGACCTTCCTGTCGCGCCGTCTTCTCAACAAGGGCAAGTCGGAGAAGGAGACCTATCACATCGAGTTCGATCTCTCCGAGGGCAAGCTCGACTATGTCGTTGGTGACAGTTTTGGCGTCTTCCCGCGCAACGACGTCGGCCTCGTCGACCAGATCATCGCGCTGCTCGGCGCCTCCCACACGACCAAAGTCAACGGCAAGACGTTGCGCGAGGTGCTGATCGACGACGTCTCGCTGTCGCCGGCGCCCGACACGCTGTTCGAGCTGATCTCCTTCATCACCGGCGGCGCGCAGCGCGAGAAGGCGCGGGCGCTGGCGCAGGGAGAGGATCCCGATGGCGATGCCGCGACGCTCGACGTGATGGCGGCACTGCAGAAGTTTTCCGGCACGCGGCCGCATCCCGAGGCCTTCGTCGAGGCGCTGGAGCCGCTGCAGCCGCGGCTCTACTCGATCTCGTCCTCGCATAATGCGACGCCGGGAAAGCTGTCACTGACGGTGGACTCGGTGCGCTACGTCATCGGCAAGCGCAGGCGGCTCGGCGTCGCCTCGACCTTCCTCGGCGAGCGGATCAACGAAGGCGAGAAGCTCAAGGTCTATGTGCAGAAGGCGCACAATTTCGGCCTGCCGCAAGACCCGAAGACGCCGATCATCATGGTCGGTCCCGGCACCGGCATCGCGCCGTTCCGCGCCTTCCTGTTCGACCGCAAGGCGACCGGCGCGCCCGGCAAGAACTGGCTGTTCTTCGGCCATCAGCGCAGCGATTGCGACTTTTTCTATCAGGACGAGCTCAACGCCATGAAGACCTCAGGGCTTCTGACGCGCCTGTCGCTGGCCTGGTCGCGCGACGGCGAGAAGAAGTTTTACGTGCAGGACCGCATGCGCGAGGTCGGCCGCGAATTGTGGACCTGGCTCGCCGAGGGCGCGCATCTCTACATCTGCGGCGATGCCAAGCGCATGGCCAAGGACGTCGAGCGCGCGCTGGTCGACATCGTCGCGCAGTTCGGGGCACGTTCGACCGATGAGGCCGTCAGCTTCGTCGCCGAGCTCAAGAAGACCGGCCGCTTCCAGGCTGACGTGTACTAGTCGGACGCTCCTCGCGGGGTTGGTCGTCATCCGATTGTCATCCGTCCCGGTTCCAACTGGCTTGGATTCTAACGAATAATATTCTCGGAACCTGCTGGTGAAGAGAATTTGCATCTGCGATGGGGGGCCTCCAGAGAACCCTCATCGCTATTTCCGCCACCGTCTTGCCTCCCGCCCTGGTTGATCCTCCATACTCCCGCAAATGGGGCGTTGGAGATCGACCATGCGCGGACTATCGGCGGAAGCCAGGCTGCACTTCTACGCGCGCTCGCTCTCGCGCCGGACCGGGGCGAGCATGCACCACGTTGCGATGTACAGCGCGTTTGCGGTGATCGCGGCGATCGTGTTCGGGACGCTGTCGGTGCACCCGTTTTGAAGGTCTCGTAGGGTGGGCAAAGGCGCGTAGCGCCGTGCCCACCATCCTTTCATACCGTGATAGTCGGTGGGCACGCTTCGCTTTGCCCACCCTACGTTACCGAGCGTTTGTTACGCTCCGCGCTTGAACGGCGCCACCTCGATCCCCGCAGCCTTCAACGCCTGACGCACGCCGCGCGCGATCTCGACCGCGCCGGGCGTGTCGCCATGGATGCACACTGTATCCGTGCGCATCTTGATGACCTTGCCTGTGACGGACACCACCGCGCCGTCCTGCACCATGCGTACCACGCGCTCGGCGATCGCCTTGGCGTCGTGCAGCACCGCGCCGGGCTTCTTGCGCGAGACGAGGTTGCCGTCATCCTCATAGGCGCGGTCGGCGAACACCTCGTGCACCATCGGCAGGTTGGCGTCTTCGCCGGCCTTCACCAGCTTCGAATTGGCGAGTACGACGAAGATCAGGCTGGGATCCACCGCCTTGATGCCGGCGGCGATCGCCTTCGCCGTCATGTCGTCCTCGCAGGCGACGTTGGAGAGCGCGCCGTGCGCCTTCACATGGGTGACTTTGTAGCCGGCCGCGGTCGCGATCGCCTGCAACGCGCCGATCTGATAGGCGACGAGGTTCTCGATCTCGGAGGCCTTGAGCCCTGCGATCGGATGCCGGCCGAAGCCGTGCAGGTCGCGATAGCCGGGATGCGCGCCGACCGAGACGCCGCGCGCCTTCGCAAGCTCCACCGTCCGGCGCATGATGTCGGGGTCGCCGGCATGGAAGCCGCAGGCGACGTTGACCGAGCTTGCCAGCTCGATCATCGCGGCGTCGTTGCCCATCTCCCACGCGCCAAAACCTTCGCCGAGGTCGCAATTCAGATCGACTGTCTTCATGGGTTGCTCTCCGCCTCTGGTCTTGTTGTCGCTTACGGCTCCGCCGTGACCTGCCACGTCCCGGAATCGACCGCGCTGACCGCATAGCCCGCTACGTTAGCATCGCTGAGCGCCTCGATGTTGAGGGCGACGATATCGGAGGAGCGCAGACGATCGGGCAGGCTGCGGATCGCTTGCGCGAACTTGCGCGCCTCGTCCTGCGCTTCGGCCATGCTGACCGCCTTGAAGCGGAACGCGGTTCCTGCCGAGGTCTGGGCGAGGCGGCCGATATCGGCCGTGATCACGGTTGCGATCTTCGGATAGCCGCCGGAGGTGCCGCGATCCATCATCAGCGCGATCGGCGCGCCGTTGCCGGGCACCTGGATGCTGCCGTTGACCGTGCCGTCGGAGACGATGTTGTGGCCGTGCAGATGCTTGATCGCGGGGCCCTCGAGGCGGTAGCCCATGCGGTCGGAGGTCGCCGAGATTTTCCATTCGCTGTCCAAGAACAGCGTCTTGTTGGCGTCGTCGAACTCGTCGTCCTGAGGACCCAGCAGCACGCGGATCGGGCCGCTCGCCGGCTTCGGCAGCTCGATGCGCAGCTCCGGTGCGCCGCTGGCGGCATCGACCGTGAACTCGTCACCGGCCTGGAGCGGGCGCGGGTAGGGGCTGCCGAGGCCGGCGCGGGCGTTCACAGCAAGACTGCCGAACACTGCCTCGCCCTTGATGGCGCCTTCGATCGCGAGATAGGTGAAGGCGCCGCCGCGGGCAAAGCCGAGCGTCAGCGTCTCGCCATCCTTGAGCGTCACCGAGGTGTCCATCGCGACCGGGCTGCCGGCGATGTCCGCATTGCGCGGCGCGCCCGATATCGCCACGCGCACGGCGCCGTCGCGGGCGGTGAAGGAGGCACCGAACGGGCCGATCTCGATGGCGGCCGCGAACGGCTCGTTGCCGACCAGCGTGTTCGCCGCCGCAAGCGACAGCCGGTCCATCGCTCCGCTCACGGTCAAGCCGTAGCGCTGCGCGCCGTGGCGGCCGCCGTCCTGGACCGAGCTGGCAGGGCCGATGCTGGCAACGACGAGCCGGCTCATGCGTCCACCTGCTCGGCGACGATCTCGCCGGCTTCCGCAGCGCGGTCCATGTCCTCGAATGTCTTGTGGTCGATCGGGTAGAACGTGACGCGGTCACCGGGCTCGGTGAGGAAGGTCGGATTGCGGTGGAGCTGATAGGTTCGCACCGGGGTGCGGCCGAGCAGATGCCAGCCGCTCGGGGCGGCCAGGCACTGGATGCCGGCCTGGACGCCGCCGATCGAGATCGTGCCTGATGGCGTCAGCAGCCGTGGCGATTGCCGCCGCGACATGTGCAGGAATTTGTCGAGACCGCTGAGATAGGACCAGCCCGGCGTGAAGCCGATCATGGCGACTTTATAGTCGCCGCGCGAATGCCTGACGACGATGTCATCCGGCGTGGTGCCCAACGTCTTGGCGACGTCCTCGAGGTCGATGCCGTGCTCGCCACCATAGGCGACGGGAACGCGCCAGCGGCGGGCTTTGGTGACCGGCGGCAGCGGCCGGGTGGCGATCGGGAGGATCTTTTCGCCGAGCGCCTCAAAGCCGATCTCGCCGGGATCGTAATGGACCAGCAGCGAGCGATAGGTCGGCACGGTCTCGGTGATGCCGTCGATGGGCGCAGCTAGCAGCGCCTTGTCGAGCGCCAACACGCGCTGGTTGGCATCGTCGTCGATGGTGCGGCTGAACTCGACCGTGACGGCACTGTCGCCGCTGGGCAGAAGGCGGGGCGGGGGAAGCGTCGCGGCCATTGAGCTGTCAGAGCGCTGTCGTAATCGGGCTTCTCGGGAATGCGGGCTCGACCTTGAGTTCCGCTTGTCCCTGCTTCGCGTAAATGTGCCCGCAAGTCCAATAAATTAATGCAAGGGGAAGCGATAAAGCCTTGTTATCGCATCGCATAACGGCGCTGCGGCCCTGCGTAATTGCTAGCCTCTTGGCCCTTGACGCAAAGCTCGCGGCTCGCAAGATGCGCGCGTTCTGTCCCGCACCTTGGAGCTCGTTCTCGTCCATGTCGCTGTCCCCCGAAGCCCGCAAGATCCTCGCCGGCATCACCACCGCCACCATCACCACGGTCCTGCTGAAGAAGGGCCTGCGCAATGTGTGGATGCGCGGCGCGCGTCCGTTGCGGCCGGGCCTGCCGCGGCTGGTGGGACCGGCCTTCACGCTGCGCTTCGTGCCGGCGCGCGAGGATCTGGCGACGCCGGAATCCTGGTCGTCGCCGATCTCGACCCGCACCGCGATCGAGGCGATGCCGGAGGGCTGCATCGCCGTGGTCGATGCCATGGGCATCACCGATGCCGGCATCTTCGGCGACATCCTTTGCGCGCGCATGGTCAAGCGCGGCGTCACCGCGCTTGTCACCGACGGCGTGGTGCGTGACGTCGAAGGCGTGCTTGGCACCAATTTGCCGGTTTGGTGCGACGGCTATGCCGCGCCGCCGTCGGTTGCAGGCCTCACTTTCGTCGGCTGGGGCGAACCGATCGGCTGCGGCGGCGTTGCCGTCTTCCCGAACGACATCGTGGTCGCCGACCAGGACGGCTGCGTGCTGATCCCGCAGGCGATGCTCGATCATGTCCTCAATGAGGGCGTCGAGCAGGAGCGGATGGAAGCCTGGATCGTCAACGAGGTGAACAACGGCGCGGTGCTGCCGGGCCTCTATCCCATGAACGCCGAAACCAAGGCGCGCTACGCCGCCAGCAAGAAGTAACGGACAAAGGAACGAGGACCCTCATGGACATCACGCTCGCCGGCACGCGGCCGACCCGCCGCGCGCCGAAGGAACACTTCACCGGCACCGTGTGGCAGGACCCCATCAACATGGCCCCGCCGCCTGCGCGGTTGAACGTCTCGCGCGTCGCATTCGAGCCCGGCGCGCGCACCAACTGGCATCATCATCCGCTCGGCCAGACGCTTTACGTGATCTCAGGCGTCGGTCGCGTTCAGACCAAGGGCGGCCCGGTCCAGGAAATCCGTCCCGGCGACACCGTCTGGATTCCGCCGGGTGAAGTGCACTGGCACGGGGCGTCACCAACCAACGGCATGTGCCACATCGCCATGCAGGAAGCGCTCGACGGCGTCTACTCGACCTGGCTGGAGCCGGTCAGCGACGCGGAGTATGGCGCGGCGGTGGGATAGTCGCGTGCCCCAGACAAGACGCATCGCCTTAAGGCGATGCGTCGCCGATCCCGGGGCCCAGAGCCTTCGCGCCACTGAGCGCATTGGTCCCGGCTCTGCGCGGCAACGCTGGCGCGTCGCCGCTTTTCCGGGACACCGAATCTCATATCCGCTCCGCGGTCCACGTGCCCGTGCACATGGCGCCGCGCCAAGTGCCGGAGCCGGACGCGCCGCTGAGCCGGCCGAAGCCGACGGCACGCTTGATGCCGGTGCTCAGGGTGACCTTGATGTTGCCGGCATCGGCGACGCGCCCCGACGCCGTCACCGCGGCGCTGCTCGAGGCGATCTGACCATTATTGATGCCGATAGAGACAGTCGCGCCGTTGCCGCAGGCCTGGCTTGATGAAGCAATGCGGACGTTCCACGCGCCATCGAACGTGCTTGTCGCAGCGTCGGCCTGCGCGAGCGGGACAGCGATGACGACGGCGGTGGCGAATAGAGCCTTGCGAAACACGTTCATGACACGCCCCTGTGGTTGACCATGCGGGGGACCGTGACACGTGCGCGGAACCGGCAATGTGAGGGCTGTCACGTGCGCAGGAGGCTGTGTGAGCCTGCGCACGCCGGCACGGCAGGGCGCAAAAGCAAAGGGACCCGCATCGCGGGCCCCTTGTCTGCGTAAGAACGATCAGGCGGATCTCAGTTCACCCGCGTCCAGGTCTGGCCGCCGCAGAACATTCCGCCGAAGGCGCAGCCCTGCACACGTAGCCGGTCGGTGCCCTTCATGGCGATGGTCGAATCGTAGGTCGAGCCCGAGTTGGGATCGAGGATGCGGCCCGACCATTTCTGGTCCTTGCCCGCCTTCATGTTGATCAGCACCTGCTCGCCGTTCTGGTTCGACTTGCTGTCGACCGAATAGCCGCAGAGGTTGGTGCCGCATTGCTCGATGCGGACCTTGCCTTCCTTCTCCTCGGTGAGCCAGACGCCGACCGGCGAATTGAGGTCGCGCGTCGGCGCAGTTGCAGGTGCAGGCGGCACTGCGGCCGCCTGAACGCGAGCGGGAGCAGGCGCAGGTGGCGGAGGCGGGGCTGGCGGAGCCGCAGCCACGGCCGGGG
>NZ_JADYVW010000032.1:0-19695 GCF_020194135.1 Bradyrhizobium sp. BRP23
TCAACGTCCTTCGTCACATTAACGACGCGCTCGCCCGTTGGACGAGGCGGAAATACAAGCGGTTGAAAGGCCGGAAAGTCGCCTCAGTATATTGGTTGGGACGGCTCGCACAGCGCGATCCGAACCTCCTCTATTTGTGGCGAGTCGGCATTCGACCTGCGGCTGGAAGATAGAAGCCGGATGAATCGAGAGGTTCACGTCCGGTTTCGTGAGAGCCTCGGGGTGCAATTCCCCGGGGCTACTCGACCGACCACCACGCGCTCCAGGTCCTTTGGGCCGAGGGCGCCTGTCTTGTGCGCCCCCGACAGACTTTCTTGGATTAGCGCAACGAGCTGCTCCTCGCCGAGCCGCTGCCGCCAGCGCGTCATCGACGATCGATCGATCGAACGGCAGGCGGTGGCGGAAGCTCAGCTCGCCGCAGAAGTATTGGCAATAGGGGTTCTCGATCCAGCGAGCGCACAGCACCTCATCTGACAGGTTGTGCATGTGCTTCAAAATGAACAGGCCGGCGACTAGCCGCGTCGGCAAGCCCGGCTGTCCCGACCCTGCTTGGCACACCGAACTGAAGCACTCATTCAGGATGTTCCAGTCGATCAGCGCTGCCAACCGCACCAGCGGATGACCCATGTCGATGATCTGATCAAGCGCCGGAAGCACAGGTCTTTCTGGCGATCATCCCGCGGCTTGCTCATCGCAATCCCCAATGTCGACGACGCCGTCAGAGAATCACGAATCAACTAAAAGCAAAACTCAAAACGCAAGAAAGCGAGGTCCAATACCCCGCTTTCCTGCAAAATCGAATACTACATCAAGACCAATTCTGCTTATTTCTCAGGTCAATTCGCATTCTTCACGGACGACTTGATATGCGAGTTAACCGACCGACAGAGTCGTAGTTCGTACATAACGTACCTTGAACTTCATCTTTAGTACCATTCGTACGGTTCTGACGCGATTAGAGCACTCTGACCGAGAGCGCCGATGCGTTCGTACGTTTTGTACTAAGTTTTCACGCCGATATCGAACGCAATCTGTCAACGTAGATTTGCGAGCGGCGGAATGGTCCGCGCCGCGACGTCAGCGGTAAATCTAGCAGCCGACGTTCGGGAAGGCCCTGTCGATCGCGAATGATTGGGGGCGAAGATGGCCAAGTTCTGGGGTGAGCGGCCACTCTTCACGTGAAACAATTGGAGGTCTTTTATGAGGATGGCTAAGAGCCTATTTCTCGGTTCGGCGGCGGGTCTGATCACCTTGGGTGTGGCGCAGGCGGCTGATCTTCCTGTCAAGGCCAAGGCGATCGAGTATGTCAAGGTCTGCTCTCTGTATGGCGCCGGCTTCTATTACATTCCGGGCACTGACACGTGCATCAAGTTGGGTGGCTACCTGCGCGCTGAAACGACATTCAACACGAGCTACCATTATGCAGCGCCGGACAGTGGTGTGGGTGGCGCGCACAACCGCCTGAGCGAATATTACAGCGCGCGCGTCCGCCAAGATCTCTCGATCGACACGCGTACAGCGACCGAGTACGGCGTGCTCCGTACGTTCGCCGAGCTGGCTTGGACCTATACAGGGGGTGCCTATAGCGGTAACGGGGCGGGCGGCACGACGTATACGACGGGGATTGGTAATCAGGTCGCTCAGGGTACCCCCGGTCTCTATTACGCGTTCATTCAATTCGCTGGCTTCACGTTCGGCAAAGCGACGTCTCAGTTCAGTACTCCTTGGGGCCAATATGCGGCGCAATCCTTCGAGCTAACAGGTGCTGGCGGTTGGGATCCCGTGAACCAGATCGCCTATACATTTGATTTCGGGCAAGGCATCTCGGCCTCGTTGTCGGCCGAGGATCAGGTTTCCCGCAACCAGCTCGCTGTCTGGAACGTGAGCGCCGCGTCAGTTGGAGGCCTTGCTGCCGGTGCGTACGGCGCTAACGATTTCGGGGGGGCGAGGGCTCCAGACCTCATCGGATCCGTTACTGTTGACCAGAGTTGGGGTTATTTCAAAGCCTCGGTCGCAGCGCACAATAACCATGTTGCTTACTATGGCGCGACCGAGCTCACTGGCCATCCGGATGATAAGTGGGGCGGGGCCGGTCAGCTGGCATTGTCGATCAAGAACATTCCGACCGGTGCCGGCGATACGATCAACATGACAGCTGTGTATACGAAGGGTGCGAGCCGTTACAACTTCCACGACTACACGAATGCGCCCAGTTACGCGATGTACGGAAGCACGGGTCTCGCGGGTGCGTACCAGAGCGTCGGGCTCGCTGGTGTGTCTGACTCGGTGTTTGTGCCGGGATCCGGCCAGGAGCTGACTACGACATTCGGCTTCAACGGCGGTTACACCCACAACTGGGACCCGCAGTGGGCCAGCAGCGTCTTCGGGTCCTGGTCTGCTGTGCGCTACAACGGTACGGCCAAGGGTTATATCTGCGGTGCTGTCGTTCCAGGTCTTGCGCTCTCGACAGGCCTTGCTGGCTGCAACCCCGATTTCAACTTCGCCACTGTCGGTACAAGGACGGGTTGGACTCCGGTCAAGGGCCTGACCTTCTCAGCCGAACTCGCGTACACGATGCTGGACCAGAAGTACGCAAGCGGAAGCACGGTCACTTTGCCGGTGCAGAATTCGATTGCCAAGCCGGGTACTACGTATGAGCTGAAGGACCAGAATGCGTTCACGCTAGTGGTCCGAGCTCAGCGCAATTTCTAATTCTCTATTAACTAACGGAAGGAGAAAAGACGCGCTGTTGCTCATCTATGTGTTAACCTCCAAGAAGGCCTCCGGCATGCCCGCCGGAGGCCTTTTCTCACTCCGACGTGAAACGAGATGACCGCTTCGCAGCCACTCGTGACAAATTCGCGAGTCAGCACCACCAGCCTATCAGTTTCGTCGCGCGGGAAAGAAGCTCGCTCCAACCAAGAGGAGTTTGGCAGCTAGTTCAATCGCTTCATCGGCGTCGCCGCCCGATTCGGCTAAAAACAGTTCGGCGATCTCAACACGCGCGGCAAATACCGCAATCGTAAAAAGTTGCGATGGTCACCATGCCGAGTAAAAGCGCTGCCAGACCGGCACGCTTGACGCCGGATCCGTCGTTACGGCCGACCGCGTGGCCGACGCGTATGGCCGCAGCCATGCTGATACCGAAAGAAACACCAATAGGATAACATCGACTTGAACAGCGATCTGATGGGCAGCGAGCGCGCTGGTGCTAATCAGGCCGGCCAAAAGCGCCGCGGCCACGAACAGGCCATTTCCTATCATTGAACCAACTGAGATCGGTATCCCGATCACCAGCAGCTGACGCATCAACGGCCAGTCGAAGTGCCAAAGACGTTCAAACATGCGGTAGTCGCATAGATCAGTAGATAAACTAAGCCGGCATTTACGGGGATCGCCGCGACCGCGCTCATGAAGCTACGGAGCACCTGAAAGCAAAACGCCGGTGCAATGCCCCATACGATCCCGAGAAGGTATTGCTGGGCGAGACGCGCCGCGTTGGGAGGCCGCTTAAAGGCGAGCAGCAGTTGTTCTCCGCACAATGCGAGGGCTGTGATCGGAAGCGAAAGCAGCAACGCCATCCATAAGCGCGTGCGTACCGTACCTCGGATCGCAAGTAGATTGCCTGCCCCAAACGCCTGAGCCGCTAGGGGGGCGACCGCCGCCAGGAGGCCTGCGCCAAAGGTGAAGCTAACCAGATAGACCCTGTCCGCCAGTGCCGCCGCTGCGAGTGCCTAGCTGCTAATGCGACCGATTAGGGCGAGATCAGTCGTCATCATTGCGATCTGCCCAACCTGCGTCAGGATTATCGGCAGCGCGAATCTTGCAAGTTCGCGCAGCTCGTCAGTAAGCTCATGAACGTCTGTTGCCTGTCTCCTAACTCCGAGTGGAGAATGCGGGGTCGGTTTTGTTTCAGCTATCTTATCTCTGGAAGCCTTTATCAAAGATGCCCTCTATCATCGAGACGAACCCTCTTTGCCACTCCGATCGAGGAGGGCGCTTCAGAACTGGCCGGTGCGCGTCAGAGCTTAGAGCGCCCCACCGGTTTGAAGCTCTTCCGAGCCTGCGTGTAGCGACTGCTCGCTTTATACTCCGTCGCTTGGCTCCTGCGTTTCAATGCTTCCGCGCCGAAATAGCGCTCACCGATTTGGAGCGACGGCAGACTATTGCTCAGCTGGTCGATCACCTGGCGAAGATATGGCTTCCAACCGAGCAATGAGAGCGTGCCGGCATTCGTCAGTCGAGCCTGCGTCCGACGCCAGCGCGTACTGAAGGACGACAATGCCAGTGATCATCGCTGCGATCTTTGGGCATCCGATGCCGCTCCGCGAACAATATCAACTATTAACATTGGTGGTATCTACCTGGGTTGGGGCCCGGGCTGGGATCGATCGCAATTGTTCGGGAATCTATCTGACAACGCTTGCTCAAGCCCGATCACATGTTGCGATCAACCGGCTGGAATCACCGCGAAGGTCATGTTCTCGTGTGACCTGGTGCTCGTTCCCGAGTGCCGCGAAGCAGAAAATAGATTGATACATTGCAATTTTGAGCAATGCGCGTCTAGAGGCGCGGCACTGCACTAGACTAGGACGCCCTCACACTTGGTAGGTCTGTTCTCGTCAATTCTTATGTAGGGTGAATTTACGACAAAAACACTGCGTGAACTAAGCGGTATTTCTCTCCTCTAGGGCCCTTTCTCACGGAATTGCGAACAAAGTGGATGCATTTCTTTGCGGCGCTCCGCTTGAGTTCGGGGCTTGCTCATACGAGTGGAGCTGTAGCGAGTGCTTGCGTCACTCTATCGACATCGAGGAACGGCGAAAGGTCGAGATTGAGTTCAAACAGTTCAATGCATCACGCTAGAACAGGCAATGAAGGGAGACAACGCATGCGGGCCGACGAGGAAATGAAGCTCGGACTGTATCTCACTCGGGCGGGATACCATGAAGGCGCTTGGCTCGATCCAAGCGTACCCCTCAGTGGAGTAGGGGATGTCGAGCGTTATGAAGAACTTGCACGACTCGCCGAAAGTGCCGCTTTTCACTTCGTATTTGTCGCTGATCATCAAGGCATAATAGATGGTCACGCAACCATGTCACGTGTAGGTCGTAACGATGGCCTCGAGCCGATTACGCTGTTGTCGGCCCTTTCATCCCGAACTCGGGACATCGGTCTTGTTGCGACAGCGACGACCACTTACTATCAACCGTACAATCTTGCGCGAATGTTCGCATCACTTGACCATCTATCGAAAGGGCGCGCAGCCTGGAACATTGTTACCTCCGCCATGGCTCCCGAAGCTCACAATTTTGGTGAAGAGCGACTGCCAGATCACGACAAGCGTTACGCTCGAGCGAGCGAGTTCGTGGAGATAGTCAAAGGCCTTTGGGACACTTGGCAGGACGATGCTTTCGTTCGCGACAGGCAAACTGGTATTTACGCTGATACTACGAAGCTACATGTGCTCAATCATCGGGGAAACTATTTTTCGGTGAGAGGGCCCTTGAACATTGCAAGGCCCCGGCAAGGGTATCCCGTGTTGGTTCAGGCTGGCGCGTCCAATACAGGTATAGCCTTCGCTGCCGAAGTTGCCGAAGTCGTGTTCACCGCCGAGCCATCTCTTGAGAACGGTAAGCGATTCTACGCAGGTCTCAAGCAAAAAGCGCGGGCACTCGGGCGGAATGAGGATCAAGTGGTAATCATGCCGGGCATTGTTCCGATAGTTGGAAAAACTAAGCAAGAAGCCTCTGAGAAACTTCAAAGGTTAAGGGCGACCACGCACATTGACGTTCAAGTTGGGGCGGCCGATCTTTGGTTAGGCTCAGTCACCGATCTACGTTCGGTGAATCTTGACGCGTTGGTCCCTGAGACTTTGCCGGGGACGAATTCCATCCAGAGTCGTCAGAAGCTGCTCGTCGACGTTGCCGCACGTCAGAAATTTACCTGGAGACAACTGATCCAATTGATATCAGACAGCAAAGGACATCTCATGGTTGTTGGAACGCCGGAGGAAATTGCTGACGCCATGGTAGATACGTTTGATCAACACGCGGCTGACGGATTTAATGTGTTACCAGCGACTGCGCCTGGCGGTCTGAGAGACTTTGTTGACCTGGTAGTTCCTGAATTGCGTCGGCGAGGGAAATTCCGATCGAAATACTTCGGAAAAACCCTAAGAGAGAATCTCGGCCTCGAGCGACCAGCGAATCAGTTCGCCCAGTAAACAGCTACCAACTCAGCCAACTCTCGGTATGCGCATCTGGAGCAGAGAGCTGGCATCGGTTGTCTGAACAGCAATTCCGCGTCGATAAGTGGAGCTTCTGCCGAGTTAAGCTGCCGCGCGGAACGGCAGCGGGCTGAAGTAAGCTTGATCCGGGGTACCCCGGTCAAGGCTCGAGTGGGGACGCCGGCCATTGTAAAAGGCGAGGTATCGGCCGATTGAGGCGCGGGCGTCGGAGACGGTGTCGTAGGCGCGCAGATAGACCTCTTCGCATTTGACGCTGCGCCACAGCCGCTCGACGAACACGTTGTCGCGCCAGGCGCCCCGGCCGTCCATGCTGATATGCCATGACTGGCGAGCACGCCGGTGAAAGCGGCGCCCGTGAACTGCGAGCCTTGGTCGGTGTTGAAGATGTCCGGCTTGCCGTGGCGAGCGAGAGCGTCCTCCAGCGTCTCGACGCAGAATGCGGCTTCCATCGTAATCGAGACGCGCCACGACAGCACCCGGCGGCTGAACCAGTCGAGAACCACCGCGAGATAGACGAAGCCGCGCGCCATCGGGATGTAGGTGATGCCCATCGCCCAGACCTGGTTCGAGCGTGTGATCTCCATCCCGTGCAGCAGATACGAATAGATCTTGTGCCCGGGTTCGGGCTTGGTGGTACGCGGCCGGCGGTAGAGCGCCTCTATCCCCATCCGCCGCATCAGCGTTTTGACATGCCGGCGGCCGATCTTGCACCCCTCGGCAGCCAGCAGGTCTCGCAGCATTCGCGAACCGGCGAAAGGAAACTCCAAATGCAGCCGGTCAAGCCGTTGCATGATCGCGAGGTCGGCGGGCGACACCGGACGTGGTAGATAATAGACACTGCCACGGCTGATCTTCAAAACTTCCGCCTGTTTCGTGATCGGCAGGTCGTGCTCACGGTCGATCATCGCTTTGCGCTCAGCAGGCCGGCTTTGCTGAGCGCGCCTTCTAAAAAATCGTTCTCAAGCGTCAGCTCCCCGATCTTGGCGTGCAGCATTTTCACGTCCACCGCGGGCTCGCTCGTTCTGTTGCCATCGCCAGGACCAAATACCTCGGCCGCCGCTTCCTGAAGCTGAGACTTCCACTGCGTGATCTGGTTCGGATGCACGTCGAAATGCTCAGCCAGCTGGGCCAGCGTCATCTCGCCCTTGATCGCCGCTAACGCCACCTTGGCCTTGAATGCCGGTGCGTGCTGCCGGCGGGCTCGTCTGCTCATCGTCTCTCCTGATTCGCGGGACAATCTTGCCCGCCGTCAGGCAGAAACTCCACCTATCGCCCTGTCCAGATTCCCGGAGCCAGCTCTCAGTTGTGTCGTTCGGGAAACAGTCCGCTAGCTGCATTTCACTGAGTTGTAAACGGTCGCTTGGTTGTTCACGTTGCAAGAAGCCGTGGTAGGTGCGCATCCTCGCCGCGTCACTCGAATCCAACGTGCGCTCGTACCCTCGTTTCTTTCTAGCCATTTTCAGCTGATCGCAGGGCTCGACTATGCTTACTGAGGATGGCCGAAAGGTAACGGTGGAAACCGTATCGTTGCACATCGGAGGCGATCGAACTAAAGGCTGCTGGTGCGACCGTGCGAGTGGACCTCCAGTTGGTTCTGCCGCGTACGATCTCGACAGAGTTCGGGGAAGTGGAAAGTTTTCGTGGTCTCAGATGATCGCATCTTCGGATGGATACAGCGCAAGCTTGACTGCGTTTAGTTCTGCGGCTAGCCAATTTGCAAAGAGTCGCACGTAAACTTTGTATCGTGCCTTCAATGTGCGATGCATGTTAATGGTGAATGCATGCCTTGAGGAGAACGTTGCCAGCACGTCATGTTTAGCAGTTTATGAGAATGTGGGAGAATTGATGTTGCTTCTGCCCATCAGCGCCGCGCCGGGGCCGGCGGCGAGCGCTGCGTTTGGCCGAACCACTGTGATTCCGGCTTTCAAACTGAAGGCTCGAACAAGCGCAAGCGAAATCGCCCACTATTAACGGACTGTCATCGAGCCGATTGCTGGCGAACAAGCCGCGTGGCGTTCCTCTGTCTTCAATGGCATCTTCTGCGTCCTCAGATCAGGAACACACTTGCGAAGATGGGCCTATATGCTGGAAGGGATCGATTGGCGGAATCCGCACTTGAGCTGGCGGCCGCAAAGTATTTTGGGAGTTCCAACGCATCTAATCTGTGATTCACTGTGTCGCATAGATGCCGACCGCGACGCCGATGCGGGTGACGTCGCAACCTGAGAGAGGCGCTGGGAGCCGATCGCGCGAAGGGTTTGAAGGTCGCCGCTGAGCTCGCGGTCGCTCGCTCGAAAGCGTCGGAAGACGAGACGCTGATCCCACAGCAGAAGCTAAGATCGCCCGGCTGAGCATCAGATCTATGGGCAACAGTCGGAACGTTCGGCGCGGCTGATCGAGCAGGTGGCGCTGAAGTTCGCAGATCTGGAAGCCGCCTCCACCGAGGACGAGCTTGCGGCGGGTCGGGCCGCGGCGCAGACGACGACGTTCCCGGGAGTTACCCGCAAGGTAAGCCCCCGGTGAAGCTTACGATTACCCACATTTTTTGAGGTGCACTGAGCCGAAAAACTTGAGTCGCCAGAATCACTTGTGATTCTTTGATGGGCACCTGATTCGAGAAGAGGTGCTCTATGGGACTGACTTCACGCGCCCGGGATGAGAACGCCCATCGTTTGGCGTCTGACGCGGTGAGTTGGTTTGATCGTGAAGCTGCGCTGTGCGAATTCCAGGACGCTCGACTTGGCGAGAGATTTCGCATGCTGCTGAAGCAGATTGGTGGAGACATCGGACAGAGCATTCCGATGGTTTGCCAAGACTGCGCGAATACCAAGGCGGCCTATCGTTTCTTCTCCAATGAACGAGTAAGCGAGGCCGACATCCTGTCTGGTCATTTTAAATCGACGCGGGAACGTATCGCGGCTGCGAAAGGGCCTGTTCTTGTTCTGCATGATACGACCGAATTCACCTATCAAAGGGAGCGCCCGGATCTGATCGGGATGATTAAGCGCATCCCCAAAAGCAACTCTCGAAGATTGGACGGAAAACCCCAAACGTACACGACATGCGGAATATTGATGCATTCGAGCCTTGCGGTGACCCTTGAGGGGCTTCCACTGGGGCTCAGCGCCGTGAAGTTCTGGACCAGAAAGAAATTCAGAGGGGTCGCTGCGCTCAGGCGCGAGGTCAACCTGACACGGATCCCCATTGAAACCAAGGAGAGCATTCGGTGGCTGGAAAACCTCAAGCAATCCACGGAGCTTTTTGAGAAGCCATCGAAGTGCATCCATATCGGTGATCGTGAGGCCGATATTTATGAATTGTTTTGCGCCGCCCAAGAGGTTGGAACGCATTTCTTGGTAAGGACCTGTGTCAATCGCCTGGCAGGCGATGGCGATCATACCGTTGCAACGATAATGGACGAGGTCGCGGTCAAAGGTCTCCACCGGATCGAAGTCCAGGATAGTAAGGGCAATCCAGACCAGGCTGTTCTTGAAATCCGGTATCGTAAAATCCGTATTTTGCCACCGATAGGCAAGCAGTCGCGGTATCCAGCTTTGACTTTGACAGTGATCCACGCTGATGAAAGAGGAGCGCCAAAGAACAGAAAGAAAATTGAATGGAAACTCCTGACCGATCTTCCGGTGCAATCGCGCGGCGATGCGATCGAGAAGCTCGATTGGTATTCCTTGCGATGCAAGATCGAGGTCTTCCACAAGATACTCAAATCCGGCTGTAGGGCAGAGGACTCGCAACTGCGGACTGCTCAGCGATTGACGAATCTGATCTCGGTGTTCTGCATTGTGAGCTGGCGCATTTTTTGGATGACGATGCTCAATCGTTCAGCGCCAAATGTCTCACCGGAATTTGGGTTGACCAAAGCTAATTGCTTGATCGGCTCGTCAAAGACAAAAATCCAGTCAGCACCCAACGAAAGACATTGTCGCATTATCTCATCAAGATCGCCAGGCTCGGCGGCTATCTCGCCCGCGCCAACGATCCGCCACCAGGGAATCTGATCATGTGGCGCGGACTATCGCGATTCATTGATATCGCAACGGGAGCGAAGCTCTGACTCAAAGATGTGGGTAATCGTAAGCTACGCCGAATGGGTACGCTTGTCCGCGTGCATCAGCATGGTATGGCGCGACAATCAGGATGAGAGGTCTCACCTTGATCGCCGCCGCCCAGCATGGGGTTCTGTAGCCGGTGCGTCTGGCTTGAGCCCCGACGGGACACGCGACGCCGAACTTGCCGGAAGACTGTTGTCTCGTTTGAAATCTGGGCAATGCTGCTTGCCGACCGTGGCTATGACGCTAACTGGATCAGACGCCTGTTCATCCGGATTCCTAATGGTGGCAAACTAACGTGCCGAACCGGCGACGATTGCCCTCGCTGAGAGGTACCTAAGCGACTTGATATTCCTTCGTCGCTACCGTCGCAGTTGCGTGTCTCATCTCGCGCGCGTCGTGCTCCGGACTATCCAGTCTGGTAGCTGCCCGGGTCGCACATTCGGTGGTTTAGTCCTTTTAATGCAAGAGAGATCGAGCTGCGTTTGACGTATGTGCAGGACCACCGATTGGCTTGATGTTACCAAGCCTCCGTGTTGTACCCGCAACTGGGCGGCAGACCTCGCATGTCTTGCAAATCAACGTGGGGACAACCAGATGTTACAGCGAAGCCCGCCCTTTAGTGTTCAGCCATCTCGCGCGGCTTGCTGCGTGTGAGTGCAGGCGCGCTCGAAAGACCAAGTGCACTTCACATCGTGAGACCCGCCGCGTGCTCTCTTTTTTCACCATCCATGCTCGCAGCTTCTCCCCTTTACGGCCAATTACAGTGGAAGGAAGCTCTTCCTCTGCTCGATCGCATTGCGCACATGTCAGATGCCCATCAGAACGCAGTGCATGCTGCCGGGCAGAAACTGAAGCTGAGTCAGCTCGGAGCACCTGCCTCCCTTCCGGACGGCTTCGCCGTCTTGCTTACGGCTAAGTGAACAAATTTGGAGCAGGCGTTACGCCTTCAGTCACCACGACATCATCGCAGATGCGCACAAAGGAGCATTCAATGAAGAAGACGAACTGCTCGGAGGCTTATGCATACCTCAACTGGCAGGAGGTCCTCGAATGGGCGGATAGGTTAAGTGAAAGCCAGATCTACTGGAAAGATGAAGGCCCACTATCAATGAGAAAACCCATTCTTTTAGACGCCGCGCAACGTGTGCGTGGCAGAAAGCTGTCTTCCTGACGAGATCTGATCTTCCCCCGAAAAAGTGGAAGGGTTTAAGCGGCTTTTAGCTCCATCTCGATCGGAGGGATATATCCGATGAATGGAGCCTGGTGCGATTGTAGAGCCCTCGATGAAGGCGAAGATATCGCGTTGGGCGTAGGTGCGGGTCTTATGCTGACGATGATGAACGAGCTCGGTCTTGAGGGTGTGGAGGAAGCTCTCCATCGGGGCATTGTCGACGCATTCGGCCCTGCGGCTCATCGATGCGGGAAGGCCCGCGGCTGCGATAGATGTGTGAAGCGTACTGTCGGAATGATGGATCAATCCGGAGCGGGCCGCTGCTGGCGGACCGCGATTGTTAGCGCGGAGGAGACGAGTTTGACCCGCATGTGATCCTGCATCGCCCAACCGACGATCCTGCGGCTGAAGAGGTCCATGACGGCGGCCAGATGCAAGCAGCCCTCCGCGGTCGGGATGTAGGTGATATCAGCCAGCCAGATCCGATTTGGGGCTGCGGCGGTGAAGTCGCGCGCGAGCAGGTTCGCCGCAATCGGCAGAGCATGGCGACTGTCGGTGGTGCGGACCCGACGTGGCGGCGCCGTGATCGCCCGAATGCCATGCCGCCGCATCAGCAGTTCGATCCGGCCCCGGCTGACCCCACGTCCCTGCGTCCGCACTAGGGCATGCACATATCTCTGAGGCTCCATCCTGCTGAGACGGCGTGGAAGTATTCGAGGCCGTTTTTGAAGGTGATCGGGCCCGGCGGCTTGGACGATGGGTAGCCGTCCCAGCCGCCGAGACGGCCGATGATCCAGGCGGCCCAGGCGAGGCTGTTGGGCGGATGCGGGTTCTTTAGTCGCTTGCTCGCGGCTTCGAGTTGCTGGTTGAGGGCAATGAGCGCGCCTATTTGGCGGTTATCGAAGGCCGCGACAATAAGCTGGCGACTACCGTTGCGGGCCTGCAGAAGCTGGATGGTGATGACGGCCGCCTTGGCGGCGATCGCAACCAACTTGAGAAGACGATCGGCGGATCCGATCTGGCTGTTTTCGAGCTTGAGGCCTTGTGTCTTCAGGACACGGAAGAACTGCTCGATGATCCAGCGCTGCTTGTACCATTGGACGATGCGCCAGGCGTCCTCGGTGCCGGTAACCTCGTGAGAGGTGAGAAGCCGCCAGTGCAGCGGCTCTACGCCGGCCTCGGCATTGACCTCGCGCACATCGACCACCGCCAATGGCAAGCTTTTCGGCAGATGGTGCAGGAACTTACTCTGCGGGCGGGCGAGCTCGATTGCGTCAAAGCGAAGTTCGAGGTGGGCTAGGCGAGCTGGCCGCGCGGCGCGCGCAGGCAGTTGGATCGTACGCCGGTCCACCACGGCCATAACATCGCTGGCCTCATATAGGCTGCTGCGGTCGGCAAGCTTGCGATCATGCATGCTGCGCGCGATGACGTGGAAGTGTTGCTCAGCCGAGCTGGCATAAAGGGCAAAGATATCGCTCTCGCGGTCGCCCAGCACCGTCACCGCCGCGGCCTTGGTAAGCAGCGGCCTTGCCGCCACGGCAGTGGATATCCAGCGCTGCGATTCCTTGTCCGACAGCTCACGTTCGTCGTGCGAGGTCGTGCGGCGGCCTTTGCGCGTCCATATCTGTCCGCTCAAAAGCCCAAGACAGCTGCCGTCGTCGGCATCCACAGCCAGCAGCGGATGCAGCAGCACGCCGTGGCTATTACCTTTTCCGATTTCTCCGAGCCCACGCCGGCGTTGCGATGTGGTGTTGAAGTGGATCTCACTGGTGTCCTGGATCGCCAGCACGTGGCGGCCTTCTACCGCAGTGACCGTGCTTTCGCTCCAGCTTTCGATGATCCGCTCCGCCGTTACCTTTTCATGGCCAAGAAAGCGGTTGAACCGCACTTCCAGCGCGCGGTTCCCCCTGGAGAGCTGCCGAAGGCAGACAGTTCTGCCTGCAACCATGCGTTCAGCGAGCGCCGCCCCCCTTTATCGAGACGACGATCCCCGAACCGGCCCAGCGTCCAGTCAATCCGTGACAACATCGCGGCACCCCCGTCCAAACCATGGAGTGCCGCAATACGAATCACACAGACTCCCGATTCTGGAATCCCCGCGGCGGACCCGAGTCAATCCGTCGCACCAGATATGTGCATGCCCTAGTGCGTCCGCAGGGCGGCGTGGACCCGAGGACTGCCATAGCGCTGGCCGCTCTCGCGATGGACCTGCCAGATCTCCGCCAGCAACGCAGCATCGGAGGTTGCGCGGGTGCTCACCGGACGCGCGCCCAAGCGTAATAGCCGGCCGGCGACACCTCGAGGACGGCACACATCAGCCGTACCGTCGCGATGGTCCTCGATGAAGCGGGAGGTCATGTCCGAGTTCCAGCAAAGATCGCGATCGACTCCCTAAGAAACAGCCGGATTGGCGTCCTCTGGAATGGTCTGTAACACGAAGCCCAGTGATTTGGCTCTGCGTTGTAGGTTGGCGAGGACGCGGCTGCGATATTGTTGCTCATAATGGGCGGCACCCGGATATTTGTAGCTCATGCCATGCCGGAGTGTGTTGTGGACCAAAACCGCAATCTTGCGGGCGGTCGCCGTTACGGCTTTGGACTTGCCCGCTCGGGAGGCTAGCCGACGCATAGAATGCGCCGAGCGCTGTGTTCAAATGCCAGTGATGGACCCAAGCCGTGGATCTCAATCAGATCGACGCCGAGCACGCCCTACAGCGCAGTCCTGACATCGAAGGTAGGCGCATTGACCTGTTTGGTCTTGATGCGTGGCCTTTGCGCCTTTTTTGTTCAGTGCCGCGATCAGGACCTCGAGCTTGCGGTCACAGTCCAGTATCTTGGCCCGGTAGACGTCGTAAAGTTCCAGCGATTGGGTCACGCGAAGACATTTTCGTGCCAGTCGTTGCCCACCAGTGCCGCACGGATCGTCGCGATGGATGAATGGCATCGCACGTCCCGATAGGTTGCCAAGACGTCAGGATTCCGCTCGCCTGCAACAATGACTCGGATCACCCCGGGCACGTTCTTGGCGTGCCGCGCGTTGACCAGGATCACCTCAGACCCGCGCTGCTCCAGGATCTCGTAAACCGGGATCCAATAGACCCCAGTGGATTCCGTCGCGATACTCGTCACGCCGCAGGCTCCGAACTAGCTCGGCAGCTGATGCAAGTCTTGCGTAAATGTACCGAAAGAGCGCACCGGCGCGTCGGTGCAAGCTGGGTTCACCGCAGCCATGTGCATCTTTGATCCAATGTCGATGGCGGCGGCCCCGAGGTTGACCAGCTTCAGTTCCGGTCGGCCGCCGCTCGTCTTCTTGAGCGCTGGGCGATGCCAATCGTCATATTCTTAATCGGGATCGCCGCCAGGCGGCGGCACCGCTCTCAAGTTCGCAAGCACCCATGGACCATGTTTTTTAACGGGGATTGTGCCTCCAATAATCGAGCGGCCGCTACCCTCCCGGCCGCCGAGCATGGCACAAGGCTGTTTCTACGCTGCGCACAGGCGCGCCACGGTGCGGGACAGTTTTTTAAATGTCGCGCTCCATCCGCAGTCGTTCGTTTTCCTGACGCAGCCGGGCGATCTCCGAAGCCTGGTCCGCCGGCATCGGTGTCGCCTGCGTGGTGGGCGCCTCGCCGCCGATGCCGGCTCCTGCCGGAGCTTATCCACCCAGCGCCGCAGCACCGAGTCGCGCAGACCGAGCTCCTTGGCGACCGCCCCGATCGATTGACCACTCGATACCGCCAGTTCAACGGCATGGCGCTTGTGGTCCTCTGTGAACGACCAAGAAGCTTGGCTTCACGAACGCGTCGTGGATGGCGAGTGCGGTCGCCCCAAACTCATTCCACAGCCAGCCCAGTGAACGAATTATCAAGGTCGCCGTGAATCTGAGCGATTGTTCATTTGCGCTTGTTGCCGGCGGCACCTGTTGTCTACATAGGTTCACTCAATTTGACATCCGGCGGGTGTCTTGGTCCGATCGATGACTCTCCGGAGGGTTTGACCGTCGTGCCAGGCATTGCGATGGCTTGCAGCAATACCCGAGATAGGCGCCCACGGATTGGGAATGCAGGAATTGCCTGGGATCGTCCACAGTCGATCGGAAGGTCAACGCCGAGACCGGGCCGATCCCCGGCATCGTCATCAAGAGCCGACAAGCCGGGTCACTGCGCACGACCTTCAGAACCAGACGATGCAGTCGGGTGTACTCCCGCTCTCGACGAACACGTTTGTCGCGCCAGGCACCCCGACCGTCCATGCTGATGGCGATACCATGACTGGCGAGCACGCCGGTGAACGCGGCGCCCGTGAACTGCGAGCCTTGGTCGGTGACCTTGCCCCTCGGGCCTAATCCCGTTTGAAGTTCGTTCTGGCCCACGACAAAGACCAGAGCATGAAGCGCAGCCGCTTTTCGGAAGAGATGGAGTATTCGGTCCCGATCGCCTGACCTATTTGCCGCGCGGCACGTTTTGACTGACGATCATGGACCAACTGCATCCGAAGGAGAAAAGTCATGATCTACGTCGGCCTCGATGTTTCGCTGAATTCCGATGCGGTATGTGCGGTGGATGGGACCGGAGAGCTTATCCGGGAGGGAACGACGTTCGCGGACGCGCCATCGATTGTGCAGTACCTCGAACCATGGGCTGGTCAAGTTGAACGGGTGGGCCTGGAGGCAGGACCGACGTCAGAATGACTGACCGCAAATCTAATCGAACTGGGGCTGCCGGCCGTCAGTATGGAAGCCCGCCAGGTCAAAGCGGCACTTTCGGCCATGCCGGTGAAGACCGATCGCAACGACGCCCGCGGGATCGCGCAGGTGGTGAGAACGGGTTGGTTCAAGCCTGTTCACGTCAAGAGCATCGGCAGCCAAAGGGCGCGGACGCTGGCGGCTGCTCGCAAGCATATCATCCGCTCCATCGCTGCCGCAGAGCAAGTCATCCGCGGACTTCTGCGTCCGCTCGGTCTCAAAGTCGGAATCGTCTCAGTCTATCTGCGCGCCTACCACACCGTGTCCGACGCCCGCGCCTCGATCGGCCGATACCTCGACTTTTACAATGGCCGGCGTCCCCAGTCGAGCCTTGACGCGGCACTTCGGATCAAGCTTACTTCAACCAGCTGCCGTTCCGCGCGGCAGCCTAACTCTGGCAAAAGCTCCACTTATCGACGCGGAATTGCTGTTCAGACAACCGAGACCTACTCTCGGACCCGCCTCACGCAAAACTCTTCAAACGGTCCACTCGCTCTGAGCACGAAAGTCAATACCTCGAACGGGTCATAGTGGAGTTGCTCGCGCACCAGCCAGGAGACCCAGCGGCATCTTTACGAGTTGCGTCGCGGATCTTCACGACCACCGAGCCGCCATCATGTACGCCGACAGCCCATCCCGCGCACTCCGATCGGATAGATCCCCACCGCTGCGCGCACCAGCGCATCATCAATCTCGATGTCGATTGTAATCCTGCATTGCCACTTTCGCGCAGATCCAACGTGCGCAGCTCCAACATCACCGGAACGAAGATCGCCGCCCCTCCTCCGGCAAGCTCAGCAGACCGGCACTCGCGCCTTGCGACCAGCAAACAGGTGTTGCGGTGGGAGGTCGAGCCTGCGCCCCGCCTCAACGCGCCTATGGTCGGCGCATTTGAGTCCGTCTGACCGTTGACCGCAGAGCCCCACCGCCGCTGCCGCCTCGCTCCAACTGGTTATCCACCCGGCTCTGAGCCGTCAACTATATAGTCAAGCATATTGGGACCCTCACTATATACGACAGAATCATCTCACGCCGAGCAAGGTGGGTGAGATACGCCACGTATTGATGGGGCGTCAATTCGCGCTCTCCTTCAGGACCAGCACTCATGCCATCGGTCACACGAATGCCGGTGCACATGAACGCAACCGACCTTTATCTAAAGTGCTGCCGCAATCATTTTTCGGCCCTCTATACATAAGCCCTCGATAAAACGCGTCTTTACGGGCTTGCCTTGTGTGCTAGGCGACGAGGCGCTCCCCGGTCAAGACGGTAGTGCACCGACACATCTCACCAAGCCCCCGCGCGATTTTGCTGCACCGTCAACCGTCCGTGATGCCCGCCATGCGGCAGCCTTCGAAGACTTTACACGCCAGCCGTATTCGATAATCCCGAAGTTCCTTCAAATGGACGACAGCTCTCCGCCTCTTCGCGAGTGCCCACTTCCATCCCAACGTCGGCCCGCCGTGTTGTCCAACATGGCGTCCGCCATTAGCGCTCAGCCGCATGGCCTCGGAGACGTCCGTCGGACTACTTGGCCTTCCTTAGATGCTTGCGGCATATCGCTGCTCCTAAGTCGCTAACGTAGTGAGCAGGGCTTTGTGCCAGCAACGATCACGAAGGAAATACCACTGCGCTTCCGTCGTACCCATTGACTAACTTGATTAACTCCTCACCTGGCGTCCAGAAAAGCCAATCGTCGTCCACAATGTTTTCGTTTACCAATCGCAATATCGAACCACCTGGTTCGCAACGCGTTATGTCGTAGACACGCTTCTCGACAGACCACGTTCCCGCAAGACCACACATGAAATCAGGAGCCCACATGGCAAAGGAGACACCGCGCATTATCCCTTCCATGATCTTGGGCATACCCTGCCTCCTAAAGTCTCCGCGCACCCAAATGTCCCCGCGAAAGACCACCCTTCCAGTGATCTGGCGCGCAATCGGCGCTTTGCAAATGCAACAATCATCAGGATGTGCATGTTTGCTCGGATCAGCGTAGAAAAATCTCAGAGATTCAAGATGTTCCTTTAGATTGCTGCTCGATAGGTCATACAGTCGAGCAGCCTCCACGAGGACGACGTCGTTGTTCTTGTCAACCCCCACGATCCAATATCCCTCGCCTGCTTTGATGGGTGATGTGTCAGGCCGAAAAATCGGATATGTCCTGCCTTTTGTCGGAGTGCGCTCCGTGATCGCGACATACTCATGAAAATCGAAGCCGATCGAGATCTTAACGCCCTTTCGAATGGCGGCGCGGTCATACACTTGGAGAAAGCGAGATGCTTGCAACTGATCCACTATGCACTTCATTGTTGCCCGGCCTCCTATGCCGACGAACCGAGCCGTGGCGTTCCGGCTCGCTATTCGAGTTTGTACTACATCATCAAATCACTAGAGACGACCGAATCTGGTAGGAACATCGGAGGCGAAAGGTCGCTCTTTCGCCGGTCCGCCGGACCAGCTAAAACCTGTCCGACGTCTCTCGCGAAGTGAGCCAAAGCTGGAGCGGTCATCTCGCGGCCAGATCACAGCCCATCCTGCGCACGCCGATCGAGCCAGCACTGATTTCGACTCGCTGACGTGTCCCGACATGATCGAAGAAGATCCGACCGCAAAGCCATCCTGAGACACCATGAGTGGAACACCTCAGAGCATTCAAGAGACGGTAGCGGCAGAGGATTCAGTCGAGAGCGCGATGCAATTCCTGCTTGCGGCGGCGGTGAGAGTCAGCGGTCAACTTACCTGACGGCGAGATGCATTCTGGTGCTACTGAGATCGAATTGCTTATTTCGTCGGCACGCTCACCTCTACCAGAGTTTCGGCCAAAGCTTGCTCGAACACTTCAAGACCTTCATCCACCGTCTCACGGTGGATCGTGAGTGCGGGCAAGAATTTCACGACCTGGTCGACGGGCCCGCATCGCTCGGCGTGGGGATGGTCGAGTTCGTATGATCTGTCGTAGCGTCCGCCTCCAGGCGGGTGACTACGCCGAAGAGCCGACCATTCAACCGAATCCCATCGTGTCGCGGCTTTGCCGACCACGAACAGAAGCAAGGTACCCGCGGCACGCGCTTTTAAGGGATTGACAGAAGCAGACCGAATACAGAAGCAGATTATCGCGATATTGAAGGAGCATGAGGCCGGCGTGTCGGTGGCCGATCTGTGCCGCAAGCATGGCGTCAACGACGCCAGCAGCTAGAAATGGAACGCCAAGTTCGGGGGCTGAAGGTCTCGGAAGCCAAGCGGCTGAAGACTCTGGAGGATGAGAACACGCGGCTGAAACGGTTGCCGGCCGACGCTATGCTGGACAACGCGGCCTTGAAGGACCTCGTGAGAAAGAATGTATGGTCCGCACCGTCCGTGCAAGGGTCGTAACAGCGAAAATGACGCTTCCAGTTGCATAAATGTATCCGGCCTCTCGCGAGCGGACTGCTGTTGCAGCCAGGCCATGATGAGAT
>NZ_JADYVW010000033.1:0-13558 GCF_020194135.1 Bradyrhizobium sp. BRP23
GGGTCGGCGTGGGCGAGGGATTCGGCGACGGGGAATAGGTCGGAGACGGATATGGCGACGGCGAATAGGTTGGGGACGGAGTGGGCTCTGGTTCACCGCACTCGGACCCGCACTCCGAGGCCTGTGCAGCCGCCGGGCGGGCATCGAACGTGACGAGCGCAAACGCCGCAGATGCGACCAGCGCAGCGGCAAGGATGAGGCGCCGAACGGTGAATTTCGCCATCGTCAGCGCCCGCACAGCATGGCGTCGTCCTCGACGGCAGGCGTGATGGTCGGCGAGGCGCCGGCGTACTGGTTGACTGCGCACAACCCGGCGCTCGCGCTGCAATTGGCGGCGAAGGTCCAGGGCGGCGTGTTGGACTTGCTGATGCTGACCTTGCCGCCCGTCGAGGTGATGATGGCGGTGTCGCCGGGCTGGGTGAGTTGCACGCATTGGCCGCTTCTCGTGCAGACGCTGGCCGCGCCGTCCTGAAGCACGACGACAGAGCGCCCGCGCTGCGAGAGAATGTCGAGCGTGGTGCCGCGTACGCCGATGGTGGCGAGCGGTGTCGTGATCTTGTAGGCGGACTTATCGGAATTGCCGGTGACGAAGCGGAAGGCGCCGGTGGTCATGCGGATCGCGACGTCGCGATAGCTACGCTCGTCGTTGAAGACGGTGCGGTCGAGCTTGAGCGTGGCGCTCGGCCCGAGCGACAGGTTGGTGCTGTCGGCCATCACGAAACGTGCCGCGCTGTCGGCGCCGGTCCGCACCGTCTCGTCGCGCAGCATGCTGTCGCCGACATTGATCGGCGTCGTGGTCGCGGCGACGCGCACCACTTCGTTCTGAATGACGACAGCCTGGCCGACGCGCGTCTGCGCTTCGGCGCCGGATGCCGCACAGATTGCGGCCGCGAGCAGTGTGGAGAAAAGCCAAAAACGCAAATTCATTTCGCAACCGATCGATGTGTCCCTGATCGTACCGGATCGCGCGCGCTTCTGATGTGGCGAAATTATCACAAGCGGCGCGGGACGTGCGTCATGCTTAGTGACAGTTGCGGCAGAATGCGTTCAATGACGGGAAGCAGTTTATTTTTCTCCGCGGTGAAGCCAATTTGCCACGCAAGACAGCCCCACAAAAGATGCGCGAATTGCCTGCGGTTCCTGCGGTGTCGCGGAGCGCAGTGATCGCTGTCGCGATTTTCCTGATCGCGCATCTGGCTTTGTTGATCGGCGTCGTCACGCCGGAAAAATTCGTGTTCGACGAGGTGCATTACGTGCCGGCGGCGCGCCAGATGCTGACGCCCGCGATGTCGCAGCCGATGCTCAATCCGATGCATCCGCCGCTGGCCAAGGAGATGATCGCGGCATCGATCGCAACGTTCGGCGACAACGCGCTTGGATGGCGTTATCCCGCGACCTTGTTCGGCGCGCTCGCGATCGTCGCGATCTATCTGTGCGGACTCGCGTTGTTCGCCGCGCAGGGGCCGGCGATCGCCGCCGCGCTGATCGCAGCCTTCAACCAGATGCTGTACGTCCAGGCGCGCATCGCGATGCTCGATGTCTTTGCGCTCGGCTTCGGCCTGCTCGCCACCGCCGCCTTCATGCATGGGTTTCGCAGAGAGCGGCCGCAAGCGCTGTTCGCGGTGGCGGGCAGCCTGTTCGGCCTTGCGGCCGCGTGTAAATGGAGCGGCCTGTTCCCGCTCGGCGTCTGCATCGTCATTGTTGCGGTGATCCGCCTGATGCAGGGCTGGCATACGCTGTTCGCCGACGCGAAGCCGGACGACTGGTATCGGCCGGAGCTTTGGCCCGGCCTGAAGCTGCATCATGTCGCGCTCTGCTTCGCCGTCCTGCCGGCATTGGCTTATCTTGCCGCCTTCGTTCCGCTCTACGGGTTATCGCTGCCGGACTTGATCGAGGCGCAGCGGCGGATCTTTGCCGACAACACCACGACGGCCATCGCCGGCCACACCTATATGAGCGCATGGCCGTCCTGGCCGCTGCTCGCGCGCCCGGTCTGGTTCCTGTTCGACAAGACCGCGGAGGACCACATCGCCGCGATCGTCTTCCTCGGCAATCCGCTCGTGCTGTGGCCGGCTCTGCCTGCACTCGCCATGGTGCTGCGCGATTTCATCGTGGCGCGGCGCTGGGATGCATTCCTGATCGCCACATTCTATTTCGGTCCCTGGCTCGCCTGGGCGTTGCTGCCGCGCACGCTGGGCTTCATCTATTACTATCTGCCGGCCGCGACCGCGGCGTCCCTGGCACTGGTCTATGTGCTGCGCCGCGAGGGTCTGCCGCGCTGGCTGTTGTGGGCTTATGTCGGCGTCGCGGCGGCCGGCTTTGCGGTGATGCTGCCGATTTCCGCGGCCTTCGTCGGCACCTCGATGGGGGGCTTCAACCGGCTGATGCTGTTCCAAAGCTGGATATGAGTTCGCCGCCCGCCGGGCTGCGGCAGGCGGCGTGTTTTACTCCAGGAGCCGAGAATCATTTCGCTGCGGTCTTGGTGTCCATGTTCACGACCTGGACCCGTCGGTTCATGGCGTCAGTGCCGTTGGCGGCATCCTTCAGCTTCGTCTCGCCGTAGCCGACGGTGACGAGATCGTTGCCGTTGAGGCCGTAATTCTGCATCAGGTACTTCTTGATGGTGTCGGCGCGCCGTTCGGAGAGACCTTGATTGTATGCTTCGCCACCGGTCGCGTCGGTGTGGCCGGCGACCACGAAGGTCGAGCCCTTCAGCGCCGGATCGGACAGCGCCTTGCCGAGCGCCTGCACCGAGGCCATCGAGGTCTTGGCGATGTCGGCCGAGTTGTAGTCGAACTGGATCTCCAGATCGATCTTCGGCTTGGTGGCAGCGAGCTCGGCGATCTGCTCGCGCTCGCCTGTCGAGAGCGACCGGGTCGAGCGGTTGCGCACGGTGTTCAGGAAGGTCGCCTCCTTGGCCTGCACGGTCGTGTCGGTCTGGGGGCCAACGGACAGGCCGCGGGTCGCCGGCTTCGGCTTCAGCGCATCGACGATGTGGCCGGCGGAGATGTTGTTGTCGCCAGCCAGCGCAAGGCCGGCCGTCATCGATAGGACGGCTGTCAGGGTGATCGCCGTCAGTCCAAAAGACTTATTGAAATGGGTCATGGTGGTATCCTCGCTGTTACGCCTGATGGCGATTTGATGCTGCGAGCGTAGGGCAGGTTCAACGGCTCTGATGTGATCTTGGTCACATTCGAAACGGCGAGCCGAGGTCACTGTGCTCCGGTTCGAATCATTCGCACTTTGCTTTCGGGCCGGCCGTACTGGGTTCCGGGAAACCCGAACGTTGCAAAGGCGTCGCCTCACCGCCCGCCCGCGAACAAGAATTCGTCCAGATGTCCGCCTAACACACTTCAATCATTCGATAATTTGACGCGAGGGGAGCCGAGTTCCGTCCTGTGCCGAGGCCAAGTGACTATCAGCGCGACTATCAATTCCATCGCAGCGGCCCGCCGGATCGGACAGTGACCCTGAACGCAATGCCCATCTATATCGGTGCGGCGATGATCGCGGTGGCCATCCTGCTGTCGACACTGATCACCGGGCTGACCTCCCGCTATGTCGGGCTCGAAGGGCCGACCGACGAGAACGTCTGGCTGGTCGATCGCCTCACCGGCAGTGTCTATCGCTGCCAGGCAGAAGGACGTGGCAAGGCCATCTGCGACCCGGAGGTCGCCACCGGCAGCGTCGGGGAGCGCCCAAAAGCCGCACGCTGAAAAGCGGGTATCACTGCAGCGCAGCAACGAAATTGTCTTTTCCCTGCAAACTTGTGGCTGAAGAATGGCGGTGCGTTGGCCGGCATCAGGCCGGCTGCCTACTCGAGGAGAGAACTTGATGAAGACCCTGTTGCTCGCGACGGCATTCGCCGCACTTGCTCTGTCCCCCGCATCCGCCGCCAAGATGGCGTGCACCAGTGCAAACATGGCAAAGCTCGTTGCCGGCATGGGCGGCGAAGACACGCCCGCCAAGATCGCGGCGAGGAAGTCGATGGCCGCGGCCAATTCCGACATGAGCAAGGGCAACATGCGTGGAGCGTGCAAGCACTATATGAGTGCCGAGAAGGCGATGGCGATGAAGAAGTAGGCTTCCGCCGATCCCACACGTCATGGCCGCGCTGGCAGCAGATGGCAGCGCGGCTTTTTCGCGTCCCTGCTTCTTTGCCTCGCGGCGAATCCCGCTACATTGCACGCTGCAATGCCCCGCACGTCCAAACCGCTTCCGCTCTCGACGACACAGGCCCGGCAGATCTGGCTGCATGCCCAGCGGCTGACCGACCGCGCCCCGTTTGGCGAAGGCGCAGAGGCCGTCTCGGCCGCCGTCGCCCATCTCGGCTATGTGCAGATCGACACCATCAACGTCATCGAGCGTTGCCATCACCACATCCTGTTCAGCCGGATCCCGTCCTATCGCCGCGCCGATCTGCGCCACGCCCAGAGTGTCGACAAGACCGTGTTCGAGTACTGGACGCACGCGCTCTCCTACGTGCCGGCGAACGACTTCCGCTTCTTCCTGCCGGCGATGCGCGAGCACCGCCGCGAGGGGCACAAATGGTTCGCCGCGGTGAAGCCGGCCGACACGCGCAAGGTGATGCGGCTGCTGCGCGGCGGGCCGCTGACGATCCGTGACATCGACGACGACGTGCTCGTCGAGAAGGAGCATCTGTGGCAGAGCCGCAAGCCCTCGAAGCGGGCGCTGCAGCTCGCCTTCTATACCGGGGCGGTCACCATCAGCGCGCGCCAGGGCATGCTCAAGACCTACGAGCTGACGACGCGTCATTTCGGCTGGGACAGGCTGCCGAAGCCGGCGCCGGCAAGCGAGATCACGGCTTATCTGCTCGACCGCGCGTTGCGCTCGCAGGGCGTGGTCAGCCTCGATTCGGTCTGCCATCTCGATGCGCCCAGCAAGAAGCCGGTCGCGCGCCTGATCGCCTCGCGCGTCCGCCGCGGCGAGCTCGTGCCCGTCGCGATCGAGGGCGCCGGTAAGCAGGAGCACTGGGCCTCGCCTGCAGCGCTTGAGCCGCATGAGGTGTCGCCCGATCTCGTCCACATCCTCTCCCCGTTTGATCCCCTGATCATCCAGCGCAAGCGCACCAACCTCATCTTCGGCTACAACCACCTGTTCGAAGCCTATGTGCCGAAAGCCAAGCGCAAGCTCGGCTATTTCGCGCTGCCCGTGCTGGTCGGCGACGAGATCGTCGCCGCGCTCGATCTCAAGACCGACCGGCAGAACAAGAAGCTGTTGATGCAGAAATGGACCTGGGTTGGGCAGGGCAGGAAGACGGCGGGCCGCAAGGAGCTGAAGCGCGTGATCGAGGAGGAGCTCGAGCGCTTCGAGCGGTTTCAGCTCGCGGAGTGAGGCTCCGACGGCAGTCTTGTAGGGTGGGCAAAGCGAAGCGTGCCCACGTCTTGCCTATTCGATGACGAGACGTGGGCACGGCGCTACGGCGCCTTTGCCCACCCTACGGGACCGCGCATGGCAACGCGATCGACCCACATGCCAAACGCAATCCCAACCGCATAGGCCAGCAAATTCCAAAGCGAGAAGATGCGGCCGAGCAGCAACGCGCCGGCGGTGGTGAGGCGGAACGCATCGAGCCAGGGAGTATGCATCAGGCGGGAGAACTCGACGACTGCCGCGATCACTATCGCGATGGCTGCGAGCTGGCTCCGTGTCAGCCGCGGCAGCACGACTCCTGCCAGCAGAAACACCATCGTCGCCCACAGCAGCGAGCCGCCGTACTTCACGATGAACGCAGGCAGGCCGAGCGGGAAGCCGTACCAGCGAAGGGACAGCCCACAGGCAATCACTGCGAGCGCGAAAGCAGCGCGGATCAGTGAGGTCTGTAGAGGCGCAACAGGCGTGCCCGGCTGCGTCTCGTGCATTGCTTGCTCCATTGACTCTTTGCTCGCGATGCTGAAAACGGCCGCAGACCCGAAAAAAGCAACAACCCCGGGGGAAGCCATGAGCCAGACCACGACCTATGCCGGTTCCACCGGTGCCACCAAGTCGGACATCGAAACCTCAACCATCCGCGCCATCTCCTGGCGCCTTATTCCGTTCCTGGTGCTGGCCTACTTCTTCTCCTATCTCGACCGCGTCAATCTTGGCTTCGCCGCGCTCACCATGAATGCGGACCTGAAGTTCACCCCGCTGATCTACTCCTGGGGCGCCGGCATCTTCTTCATCGGCTATTTCATCTTCGAAGTGCCGAGCAACCTCGCGCTGGAGAAATTCGGCGCGAGCCGCTGGATCGCCCGCATCATGGTGACCTGGGGCATCATCTCGGCGCTGATGGCGGTGGTCAGCGGGGTCACCAGCTTCTACGTCCTGCGCTTCCTGCTCGGCGTCGCCGAGGCCGGCTTCTTCCCCGGGATCATCCTCTATCTCACCTATTGGTATCCGGCCGAATATCGCGCCCGCTTTCTTGCGGCCTTCGCCATCGCGGTGCCGGTCTCGACCGTGATCGGCGCGCCGATCTCGGGCCTGTTGCTCGGGCTCGACGGCATGATGGGCCTGAAAGGCTGGCAGTGGCTGTTCATCATCGAGGGCATCCCGTCGGTGCTGCTCGGCATCGTCACCTGGTTCTATCTCACCGACAAGCCGGAGAAGGCGGACTGGCTCTCGGCCGAGCAGAAGGCCTGGCTGAAGGCGAAGCTGGATGCGGAGATCGCGGCCAAGCAAGCGGTGAAGCATTTCTCGCTCGGCGAGGCGCTGTCTTCACCGAAGGTGATCGCGCTCAGCCTGGTCTATTTCGGCTTCGTCGGCGCGCTCTACGGCATGCAGTTCTGGCTGCCGCAGATCGTCAAGGCGTTCGGTCTCACCAACGCCCAGACTGGATTCGTCACGGCGGTCCCGTATCTGTTCGGCACCATCGCTATGATCCTGTGGGCGCGGCATTCGGATGCGAGCCGCGAGCGCGTCATGCATGTCGGCGCGCCGCTGCTGCTCACCGCAGTCGCGCTCGGCATCTCCTCCTATCTCACCGATCCCACGCTGACGATGGTGGCGCTGACGGTGGCCGCGATCGGCGTGTTCTGCTGCTTCGGCGTGTTCTGGACCCTGCCGACCGCCTGGCTCTCCGGCACGGCCGCCGCCGGCGCCATCGCGCTGATCAACTCGATCGGCAACCTCGCCGGCTTCGGCGGGCCGTACCTGATCGGCTGGGTCAAGGAAGCGACGGGGCAGACCTCGACGGGCCTCTTGGTGCTCGCCGTGCTGCCGTTGATCGCGGGCATCCTGGTGTTCGTCGGCGGACACGACAGCAAGCACGAATTCGCCGACCAGGGGCGGTGAGGGGGGCACGCACTTCGCGCGCTGTACCACCATCTTCGCCGCAGAGCGGTTCTGGTGGGCACGCTCCGCTTTGCCCACCCTACAATAACACCTCGCGGCCAAGCCTATCCCTCCTTACCACTCCTTCACGATCACGCATTCCTGATGACTGACGATTATTGACTTTTATCAGTGAACAGTTGACATTCCTCTCAGTCGAGATGCAGGAGTGTCCTTCGATGTTCGTCCGGTCGATTTTGTCGAGCTATTCCAAGCTTTTCGCAGGAGCCGCGCTCGCCCTGATGGCCGTTTCGCTGGCAGGGTGCAATGATACTGTCGCCGAGAAGGCCGAGCCGCCGCGGCCGGTTCTGGTGGCAACTGCCCATTACGCTGCCGAGACCCCGGAGCGCAGCTTCGTCGGCACTATCCGTCCCAGGATCGAGAGCGATCTCGGCTTCCGCGTCGCCGGCAAGGTTGCCAAACGCCTCGTCGAAGTGGGCCAGACAGTCGAAGTCGGCCAGCCGCTCGCCACCCTCGACGAGGTCGACCTGAAGCTCCAGGCCGAGCAGGCCGTTGCCGAGCAGACCGCCGCAACCGGCGTGCTGGCCCAGGCCGCCGCCGCCGAGCAGCGCGCCAAGGACCTCAAGGCCAAGGGCTGGACCACGGACGCCCAGCTCGACCAGAGCCGCGCCGCCGCCGATGAAGCCCGTGCGCGCTTGAACCGGGCCGAGCGCTCGGTCGAGTTGACCAAGAATTCCCTTTCCTACGCGACGCTCAACGCCGACGCCCGCGGCGTCGTCACCGCAACGCTGATCGAGCCCGGCCAGGTGGTTGCCGCGGGCCAGGCTTCGATCCGTGTCGCCCGCTTTGCCGAGAAGGAAGCGGTCGTCGCTATCCCTGAGACGCTGGTCGGACGCGCCAAGTCGGGCGTCGCCAGCGTCACTCTCTGGTCCGAGCCGAACAAGAAATACACGGCCAAGCTGCGCGAGATCGCGCCGGCAGCCGATCCCGCCACGCGCACCTATCTGGCAAAGTTCTCGCTGCCCGAGGCCGACGACAAGGTCGCGCTCGGCATGACGGCGACGCTGACGCTGTCGGATGCCGCGACCGAGCGCGTTGCGCGGTTGCCGCTGTCGGCGCTCTTCAACGAAGGCGGCAAGCCCTCCTTCTACGTTGTCGACGACAACGGTGGCGTCACGCTCAAGCCGGTCACGGTGAAGTCCTACGAGAGCAAGGACGTCGTCATCACCGGCGGCGTGGAGGAGGGTGCCAAGATCGTCGCCCTCGGCGTGCAGAAGCTCGATCCCGGCCAGCGGGTGCGGATCGTGTCGTCCTTGTCGTTCTGATCCGTCGTTTGAAAGTCTGGTCCTTCGGACCATCCCGGAATGACAAGAGAAGTGAGTTACGTCGTGTGAGGTGAGTTTCGGCCTTTGTCCCTAAGCAAAGGCTGAAGCGGCGAAGCGATCCAGAACCTGCCCAGCCCCCTGGATTGCTTCGCTGCCTCGCGACGACGGTTTGAGCAGAGCGGCTGTCGTTGTTTGCAACTGGATCGTCTTTCGGAGAGTGCGATGAAGCGCTTCAACCTTTCGGCCTGGGCCGTCAGCCATCCGACGCTGGTGCTCTTCCTGATGATCATCCTCGGCGTCGCCGGCTTCTTCTCCTATGAGAAGCTCGGCCGTGCCGAGGATCCGTTCTTCACGGTGAAGGTGGTCAACGTCTCCGTGATCTGGCCCGGCGCGACCGCGCAGGAAATGCAGACCCAGGTTGCCGATCCCATCGAGAAGAAGATCCAGGAGCTGCCCTATTTCGAGAAGGTGCAGACCTATTCCAAGCCCGCCTTCACCGCGCTCCAGGTCACCTTCCGCGACAACACGCCGCCGAAGGACGTGCCCTACCTCTTCTATCTCCTGCGCAAGAAGCTGGTCGACGTGCAGGGCCAGCTGCCGTCCGGCATTCTCGGGCCCGTCGTCAACGACGAGTTCTCCGACGTCGATTCCATCCTCTACATGATGACCGGCGACGGCGCCGATTATGCCCAGCTCAAGAAGGTCTCCGAAGGTTTTCGCCAGCGCCTGCTCAAGGTGCCCGGCGTGACCAAGGTCGACGTCTACGGCAACCAGGATGAGCGCATTTTCGTCGAGTTCAGCCACGCCAAGCTCGCCACGCTCGGCATCGCGCCGCAGGCGCTGTTCGATTCGCTCGCCAAGCAGAACAACGTGACGCCGGCCGGCACGGTCGAGACCTCCTCGCAGCGCGTGCCGCTGCGCGTCACCGGCGCGCTCGACGGTGCCAAGGCCGTCGCCGAAACGCCGGTCGAGAGCAACGGCCGCGTGTTCCGTCTCGGCGATATCGCCACCGTCACTCACGGCTATGTCGATCCGCCGAGCTTCGTCGTGCGCCAGGAAGGCAAGCCCGCCATCGGCATCGGCGTCGTCACCGCCAAGGGCGCCAACATCCTGGATCTCGGCAAGGAGGTCGAGAAGGCGACGGCCGACTTCATGAAGGCCGTGCCACAGGGCGTCGACGTCAAGCTGATTGCCGATCAGCCCAAGGTGGTCGAGCACGCCGTCGGCGAGTTCGTGCACTCCTTCATGGAAGCGCTCGTCATCGTGCTGTTCGTCTCGTTCCTGGCGCTCGGCTGGCGCACCGGCATCGTGGTCGCGCTGTCGGTGCCCCTGGTGCTCGGCATCGTCTTCATCGTCATGAACACGATGTCGCTCGACCTGCACCGCATCACGCTCGGCGCGCTGATCATCGCGCTCGGCCTGCTCGTCGACGACGCCATCATCGCGGTCGAGATGATGGTGGTGAAGATGGAGCAGGGCTGGGACCGCATGCGTGCGGCGTCCTTTGCCTGGGAATCTACTGCGTTTCCGATGCTCACGGGAACGCTGGTCACGGCCGCTGGCTTCCTCCCCATCGGCTTTGCCAATTCCGCGGTCGGCGAATATGCCGGCAGCATATTCTGGATCGTGGCAATCGCGCTGGTCGCCTCCTGGTTCGTGGCGGTGATCTTCACGCCCTATATCGGCGTCAAGCTGCTGCCCGAGATGAAGGCGCACCACAACCATGATCCGCATGCGGTCTACGAGACCCGCATGTACCGCGGCCTGCGCGCCATCGTGAAATGGTGCGTCAACCACCGCATCACCGTGGTGGTCGCGACCGTCGGCGTCTTCGCCGCCTCGATCGTCGGCTTCGGCCAGGTCCAGCAGCAGTTCTTCCCGCTGTCGGAGCGCCCCGAGCTGTTCCTGCAGCTGCGCCTTCCGGAAGGCACCGCCTTCAACGTCACCGAGAAGGCGGTGAAGAAGGCCGAGACGCTGCTCAAGGACGACAAGGACATCGAGACCTATACCGCCTATGTCGGCCAGGGTTCGCCGCGCTTCTGGCTCGGCCTCAACCCGCAGCTTCCGAACGAGGCCTTTGCCGAGATCGTCATCGTTGCCAAGGGGGTCGAGGCGCGCGAGCGCATCAAGGCCAAGATCGAGACCGCGGCCGCCGAGGGCTTCCTGACCGAGGCACGCGTGCGCGTCGACCGCTTCAATTTCGGTCCGCCGGTCGGCTTCCCCGTGCAGTTCCGCGTGATCGGCCCCGACGCGAACAAGGTCCGCGAGATCGCCTATCAGGTCCGCGACGTCATGCGGGAGAACAAGAGCGTCAAGGACGTCCAGCTCGACTGGAACGAGCAGTCGCCCTACCTCAAGCTCGTCGTCGACCAGGACCGCGCCCGCGCCATGGGCCTGACCCCGCAGGACGTCTCGCAGGCGCTGGCGATGCTGATCTCGGGCTCGCAGGTCACAACCGTGCGCGACGGCATCGAGAAGGTCGGCGTGGTCGCCCGCGCGATCCCGTCCGAGCGCCTCGACCTCGGCGGCGTCGGCGATCTCACCATCACCTCGCGCAACGGCGTCGCCGTGCCGCTGCAGCAGATCGCTCGAATTGAATATGCCCATGAGGAGCCGATCATGTGGCGGCGCAACCGCGACATGGCGATCACCGTGCGCTCCGACGTTGTCGACGGCGTGCAGGCCCCTGATGTCACCAACCAGATCACGCCGAAGCTGAAGGCGATCAAGGATCACCTCGAGCCGGCCTACCGGATCGAGCCGGGCGGCGCGTTCGAGGAATCCGCCAAGGGCAACGCCTCGATCTTCATCCTCTTCCCGGTGATGGTCATGGTGATGCTGACGCTGCTGATGATCCAGCTGCAGAGCTTCTCACGCCTGATCCTGGTGTTCCTGACCGCGCCGCTCGGCATCGTCGGTGCCTCGCTTGGCCTCAACGTCGCCAATGCCCCGTTCGGCTTCGTGGCGCTGCTCGGCCTGATCGCGCTCGCCGGCATGATCATGCGCAACACGGTCATCCTGGTCGACCAGATCGAGACCGACGTCAGCCACGGCCTGACCCGGCGCGAGGCGATCGTCGAGGCGACCGTCCGCCGTGCCCGGCCGGTGGTGCTGACGGCGCTCGCCGCCATTCTCGCCATGATCCCGCTGACGCGCTCGGCCTTCTGGGGCCCGATGGCGATCACCATCATGGGCGGCCTGTTCGTCGCGACCTTCCTGACGCTGCTGTACCTGCCGGGCCTCTACGCCCTGTGGTTCCGCAAGAGCCTGGACGAGGCCGGAACGCCCGAGCAGCCGGCCGCGCCGCAGCATGGGAGCGATGACCCGCACGCAATTCCGCTTGCCGAAGCGGCTGAATAGATGAGAAGACTGTTGACCAGCGAGTCCTGACTGATGGCCCTTGTTTCGGAACATATCGAAGTCGACACCCGGGATCGCATCCTCGAGGTGGCCGAGCGGCTGTTCCGCCAGATCGGCTACCAGAAGACGACCGTCGGCGACATCGCCAAGGAGCTCAGGATGAGCCCCGCCAACGTGTATCGCTTCTTCGAATCGAAGAAGGCGATCCATCAGGCGGTGGCCCGCTCGCTGATGGGCGAGGTCGAGCTGGAGGCGCAGCGGATCGTGGCAAGGCCCGGTCCGGTGCTGCCGCGCTTCCGCGAGCTGCTCATCACCATCAATCGCATGAACACCGAGCGCTATGTCGGCGACAACAAGCTGCACGAGATGGTCGCGATCGCGATGGAGGAGGACTGGGAGGTCTGCGTCGCCCATATGGAGTGCATCGCCGGCGTCATCGGCCAGATGATCGCGCAAGGCGTCGCCTCCGGCGAGTTCGAGGCGCCGGACCTGCAACTGGCCTCGCTGTGCGCCTGCACCGCGATGATCCGCTTCTTCCACCCCCAGATGATCGCCCAGTGCGCCACCAAGCCGGGCCCGACCATCGACCAGATGATCGATTTCGTCATCGCGGGTCTGTCGCCGCGCCACTGACGGGCGGGGCGTTTTCTCCTATAAGCAGACTGATCGCCCCGGCACGACCGCCGGAGGCGGACCGGGACGGACCCAAAAACTCCGTCATTGCGAGCGCAGCGAAGCAATCCAGACCGTCTCCGCGGAGGGATTCTGGATTGCTTCGCTGCGCTCGAAATGACGAAAGGAAGCAGCGCGTGACCGACAAAGACCTGTACTTCTACGAACCCTCCAAGGGCCACGGACTCAAGCACGACCCCTTCAACGCCATCATCGCGCCGCGGCCGATCGGCTGGATCTCCTCGCGCGACGCCAGGGGCCACGTCAACCTCGCGCCCTACAGCTTCTTCAACGCGTTCTGCTACGTGCCGCCGATCATCGGCTTCTCCTCGACCAACTGGAAGGACACGGTCGAGAACATGCAGCAGACCGGCGAGTTCGTCTGGAATCTGACGACGATGGATCTCGCCAAGCACATGAACGCGACCGCGGCGCATGTCGCCCCCGAGGTCGACGAGTTCGAGGTCGCGGGCCTCACCGCCGTGCCCGGCAAGCTCGTCAATGTCCCGCGCGTCGGCGAGAGCCCCGTCGCCTTCGAGTGCAAGGTGTCCGACATCGTCCGCCTCAAGGGCGCCAATGGCAAGGAGGCCGACGCCTGGCTGACGCTCGGCGAAGTCGTCGCCGTCCACATCGACAAGGCCTTGATCAAGGACGGCGTCTACCAGACCGCCGCCGCCCGCCCCATCGTCCGCGCCGGCCGGCGCGGCGATTATTTCGAGATCAAGCCGGAGAACATGTTCGAGATGGTGCGGCCGGATTAGGCCACTTCCGTCATTCCGGGGCGACGCGCAGCGTCGAGCCCGGAATCCATTCATCGACCAACGCTGCGGCACGATGGATTCCGGGCTCACGCTTCGCGTGCCCCGGAATGACACTGGAGAGACATTCAGCCCCCACCCCCTCCCGGA
>NZ_JADYVW010000034.1:0-9859 GCF_020194135.1 Bradyrhizobium sp. BRP23
TTCAGGATAAACGCCTTCTGGGCGTCCGAAAACTTCGAGGCCTTCATCGTCGTCGCTCCTCCCAGTCGAGGGATTTACGCAGCGCCAACTCTAGCCAAAAATGGTCCAGTTTGCCGGCCTCAGATCACCAGCACAAGTATCCCCAGACCGGTTTGTTGCTTGTAACGGACCGATGCGCGTCATATTGCCGCTATTGCTTTCGCAAGCGCCTAGTCGGCAAGGAGTCCGATGAAATTGCGCCCGATTTCGCAAGGGTCGCCCAATATATTCGCGACCACCCTGAAATGACGAACGTGCTGCTATCTGGAGGGGACCCATTCGTGCTCAGCACTGCCAAGCTCAATGAGATTCTTGATCATTTGCTCCCCATCAGACATTTGGAATCAATTCGATTCGGGACGAAAATGGTGGCCTATGAGCCCAAGCGTTTTGACGATTCCGCTCTACCGGCCTTGTTCCAACGACTCCAAAAAACGGGTAAGACTGCAGTAATCGTCACACACTTCGATCACATCGGCGAAATTTCGGGCTATGCGGTACGCCAAATTCAGTCCTTACGCGCACAGGGCGTACAATTCCTCAATCAGTCCGTTCTTCTCGCGAAAGTCAATGATGATCCCGAGGTGTTGGCGGCGACCTTTGCCAAATGTCATCAAATCGGAGTGCGTCCCTACTATCTTTTTCAGGGCAGGCCAGTCAAAGGCGCTTCGCACTTTCAGGTTTCATTGCGTCGCGGACTAGAGATTACGCGCGGCATCAACCAACGTCTCAGCGGCATCCAGAAGACATTCAAATACATCATGTCCCACTACACGGGAAAGATCGAGATCCTCGATCTGGGAGATGATGGTCGCGTGTATATGCGATATCATCAAAATAAGATGCCCGAAAAGATCGGGAGGATCTTTTCCCGGCCGCACGTGGAGGATGCTTGCTGGCTGGACGACTTGCCCGAGGGATGAGATCGGTGGGCGCGCAATGATGATTACTGCTGCAGAGCGCGGGGACTACCAAAGTCCGGCCGGTATACGGTCAGCGCGAGTGGTCTGTTAGCCGCGCCCTCCAGAGGAATGGCACCGTCGCAGTGACGTGGGTAGGATATTTGCATCATGTGCGAGCCGAGTGCGAGCTCGAGTGGCGGGCAAATGGTGTTGCTGCTTTCATTTCGTGAATGATCGAATGCAGTCATCAGTGGGGCGCGGTCAGTCCAGCGTCACCGGCAAGCGTAGTGGCTCCCGTGAGCAGGCGCGCAGAAATTACCGTGCCGCTCGGCGTAGCGCTGCCCGGGCGACCCTTGCTGCCGCCCTACATCTTGCCGACAGAGGTGCGCAGGTCGCTGTGCCAGAAGCATCCAAAATAGGGGTTGGAGCTTCGGGGGCGGGCTGGTTAACGCGGGCACGTGGAGCATGCGCAATATCCGAGTAGAAGTGCTGGGCTCACCATTGGGTGAACGGCTGATCGAACTAGGAATGCGAAGGTGAGAGCACCGGTACTCCGCATTGTGCCGTTGGAGGCAAGGGTTGCAGGAAATCGAGAGCCAATGGACGAGCAGCGTTGCTGCAATAGTGCGGACGAGACGCGCAAGACGATCAGCGACGAAAATAACACTGGTGCGCTGCTCGACAAGCCCCCGGCACGATAGAGCCGTTGGCTTACGTGCGCGGCCTGTGTCGACTCGCTCTCGCGGTTGGAGTTAGGGGCTTCACTGAGAGTGAAGGCATCGCCGCCAGCGGTACCGGTTCGCGCTGGAGGAATGGCGCGGCAACGGGATCTGAGAATGCCGAGTGGGTGATCATCGCTACCCGATGCTTACGGCAAGGGATCCTGGTCACAGATTCGATAGGAGCAGATCGCGACATTGTGCCCAAAGGCCGGCAACATTCCGTTGGCCTCCTGCTGGCATAAATCCTGCTCCGCCCTCAGAAAAGTTGGAAGGACCTCATGCCGTTTCGCAACTTGCCTCCGCTCGTTTTTGGCCAAGTCAAAATAAGTGTATCCTCCTACTGCAATCTTCATTGCAAACGCTGCTATGTTCCCGAACAGTATAGAAATCAATCTAGGAGACGCCGGGATCCATCACAGTTGACTATCAAGGAAATTACAAATTTCGTGGACCTCCTCGTTGAACGACATAGGTTGGAAAAAGTCATCGTAACCGGTGGTGAGCCGCTTCTCAAAATCGTGTTTCCGCGCTCTGCAGCCCTGATGGCACACGCTGCAAACAGACGGGGCATTCATGTCCAGCTGAACACTGGTGGACTTGGTCAGGTGCCAGTTCGTGATGTCGCATCAATCTTCGACGATCGCGACAAGCTTGCCTTTCAATTCAATTGTGATGCTGCAAACGCGCAGGCGCTTGACCGCGTTCAGACAAAGCGGGGAGTTCACAAAACGGCACTCCGGCAGATGGCAGAGGCAGTTAATTGCGGGGTCTTGGTGCAGGCTAGGATGATTGTGAATCGGCACAACATCCATGGGGCCTTAGACGCCTATCGCGCATTGTCATCGATCGGCGTCGACACTTTCAGAATCATGCCGATGTTCGCTGTAGGTGCCGCTCTCGACTACGAAGACGAATGTTTGGACTCGGCTGAGGAAGTTAGAGAACTTCAGACGGCACTAATCGCAATGGCTGCACAGGGCTCGACGCGCCTTGAGCTGCTAACGCCAATTCTCATCGAAGTGACAAAGCAGCCGCCGAACGTTCGATTCACCGAATGCAACTGTTATTTCGCTTCGGGCTATCTCTCTACGAACGGCGACCTCTATCCCTGTTCCTGCGCGATCGGTGATCCCGACAGCCATAAACTTGTTGTCGGAAACGTCCGGTACCCGGGGTTTGACCTAGAAACTGCTTGGGGAACCGCCCTTAAGAAATACCAGACGAACAGCTGCGCCAAGTGTCCGACTGCCCTTCTCAATCATATTGAGAGCCGTGCGCGTGCTTGCGCTTAGCCAACAGAACGGCGTACGCCACATGCCTTGACTTCAGCGGTAGTCGACGGTGCCACGGGGCCTTTCGATTACAGCTAAAAGTGGGTTTCCGGCAACGATCCGCGTCGATCAAGGCAGCGAGTTCGTTTTCGCGCGATCTTACCTGTGGGCCCATCAGCGCGGCGCCACGCTGGTCTTCTCGCCTCTCGCGGCTCGGAATGCCGACCGACAACGCCTTTATCCAGCCTCCAACTGCCGCTTCCTGGCCGAATGCCTCAACGCCCACTGGTTCATGCCCCTTCTGGAGGCCCGGAAAAATGTGGAGACTTGGCGCAATTGTCAAACCTGCATCGGAGTACCCGTCTGGCTATGCGATTGATGAGAAGAGGTTTCGCTGGTTGGGAGGCGATCCTGCGGAGGCTTTGGATTTGCCGCGCCCTTTGGTGATCGATTGAACGGCGGACGCTCTGAGGCGGCGCGGGCGAAGACCCAGTGACCATCCAACAGAGGATGAAGATATTGGATCTCTCCCGCTTTAGGCGCGAGCCGCAGCGTCTTGGATGCAATCTTCAGGATGAGCCAAGGCTTGATCCCGTCCTCCGCGGGCTTGAACACCGGGACACGGTACTTCGAGCTCATTGATGTGACGCGCACGCGGCTCCGGCGCTTGCCGTTGCCCGTCTAGCGGCCGTTGCGGTTGAGGAAGCCGCAATCAGTTCGTCGCTACCGATCAGCACCAGCTGACGCACGGCTTGGATGGCTCGGCAGAGGTGCTGCCGCGCTGTCCGCGCCGGCGCGTCGGCGAGGGCAGCTCGCTGTGGCGTCACCTCGTAGTGGACGACGAGAACGATCTCCGAGGCTACATCGGCCACGACTTTGTCGATCGGGATGCCCACGATGCACTTCTTCAGCCGTGCATTGGTTGTAGGCGCCGTTCAGACAGTCTTTAGATCAGTGGCCAGCGACGCAAGGCGTCGCTGGATCAGCGGCAGCCATCGGCCGTACGGTGTCTTGCGTTCCTCGCCACCAACCGGCTAGCAGGGGCAGCCGCATCGAATTGCTGCAAGGCCCGGTCGGCGCCATAGCACGCTGCTTCGACGTTGCGGCTGAGAGCATCGCGCATCTGATCGCGCCGTTCGCCGGCTTCCTTGGCGGCCGCGGTTGCAGCGGCGTAGCGCCCCGACGGAAAAGCAAGCAGTATCGACTGCATCATCGACGCGCAATCCGCGGAAGCCATGAGGGCCGTCGTTATCCATCCAGGCGCAGTTGTAGTGCGGGATATGGCGCCGCCACAACCAACTCGCCCCGGCGCGTCTTCTCGTAGCGGGCCGAGAGCGAGCGCTGGCGCAACGAATCCAGCTCGTACTCATTGAGGCAGCCTTTGAGCCCGAGCTGGAGGGGGCGGTGCCGTGGCTCGGCGCATAGATCGTCTCCTGATCGACCAGAACGGTATCGCCCACGCGTCTGCTGCCCGTCCCGGCTGTTGCTGGCGAAGCGCGATATTGCGGGAGCAAACCGCACCAGCCTTGCCGAGGCAAACTCCGCTACCATTCGCTCAAATCCGGCGGTCGCCGCCGGTGGCTGAACGACCCAGATCATCATCGATCACTTCTTCCTGCGACCACCCGAGCGCCATCAGCCGATCCAGAAAGCAGGGCGACTGATGGGATTCGATCTTTCAACGCCCCATCGACAAGCGGCAGAGGACGCTCAGGTGCGACCCTGGCTGAAGGCGCTATTCGCCAGACCGTCTTTCAAGGTTGTCGCGCTTGCGCAAGTCAACAAGACTTCGCGGATCATTTGCGCCCTTCTGGCGAAAGGCGGGACCTACCGGCACCCCAACCCGCTGTCGACTACTGCGGCCGCCGTCCGATGGACGCCAGTCGCCAAGGCGATCTGACCGGCGCAGGCCGGCAGAGGGCAAGGTGCAACAACAGCCGATGAACCACGGCACGAAATCCTGAAGCGAGTGAAGCTACTGCCCCCCATGCGCTAAAACGCGTGAACTTGATTTAGTTCCCCGTTGCGCGGATCTCATCGAGCCCAGCGGCCACGTGCCGCGCGCAAAGGCCGGGGATATGACGGCACGGTCCTAATGTGTGAAATCGGCTGAAGAAGCTCTTGCACGCCGGCCGTTCCACATATTGCGGGGCAGTGTCAGTGCCTCTGCAACAAAAACTGCCGGCCTTAGTAGGTTCTTTGTTCGCAGATTCTTAGATAGAGACTCGCCAGGAGCTGAATCGAGACAACGGTCTGGAATGCACCGTGATGAACCAGTCGCTGCAGTCTGGACGTTTGTCGCAAACTGAACGTGTTCAGTCCATTTCGCTCAATGAGATGCATGCACACGGATCCGCAAGATGAATGTTGACGTTTTCTCTGCTCATGAATCTAATGTTCGTCGCTATAGCCGCTCGTTTCCCACTGTCTTTACGAAGGCGCTTGGGGCGACGATTTGGGACGAGGGCGGCAAGAGCTATATTGATTTCCTTGTGGGGTCCGGCGCACTCAACTACGGGCACAACAATCCCAATATCCTTGCACCGGCAATTGATTATCTCGCGGGCGGGAACATTCTTTTGTCGCTTGATATGCACACAACGGCGAAACGTGAATTTATCGAAGTGTTTGTTGATACGATTCTGAAGCCGAGGGGTCTTTCGTACAAATTGCAATTTCCTGGACCGACTGGAACAAGCGCTAACGAAGCGGCGCTTGCGCTGGCCCGAAAATATACCGGCCGTTCCAGCGTCATGGCCTTTACAAATGCGTTCCACGGGATGTCACTTGGCTCCCTGGCTGTGTCAGGTTCAGCCTCTACCAGGGAGCTCGGCGGCGTGGCTCGCCACGATGTGATCCGCGTCCCCTATGACGGCTATGCAAACGGAGCTTTCGATTCAGCGAGTTACATCGACTACGTCCTGGGCGACCTCGGGAGTGGCATAGAAAAACCCGCCGCAATCATTCTGGAAACGATCCAGGCAGAAGGCGGCATGAACACTGCATCGGCACGTTGGCTCACGGATATTCAGCGCATCTGCCGTGACCACGGCATCGTTTTCATCGTCGACGACATTCAAGCAGGATCAGGCCGAACAGGTGATTTCTTCTCCTTCGAATTTGCAAAGATCGAACCAGACATCGTCTGTCTTTCAAAGTCGCTAAGCGGTTCGGGAAATCCGCTCTCCATGGTTTTGATTCGCCCCGACCTAGACGTATGGAAACCCGGAGAACATAGCGGCACCTTCAGAGGCAACAATCTTGCTTTCGTGACTTCAGGCGCCATGTGCAAAATGTGGTCAGACACCAAATTTACTCCTGGCGTCGAGCGGACAGCTGCCAAATTGCAACGACACCTTGATGATCTCGTCGCGAAATTCCCGAATTGCATTGAAGAAAAGCGAGGCCGCGGCCTGATGGCGGGTCTCAAGTGTCGCTCACACGCGATTGTCGACCGCGCACACGATATCGCGTTCGCAAACGGACTGCTGATTGAATCTTCGGGACCAAACCGAGACGTCATCAAAGTCCTCCCGCCGATAACAATCTCGGATGCCGAGCTCGACCGTGGCATCGCGATCCTCGAGCAGGCAATACAGGAGTAAGGCAATGGCAACTGCACAGCTGTCTCAAGTACCAGCGATCTCGCTTCTCACGACCAAGGAACGAACCGGCTCCATCAAACTTGGGGAGATCATCTCAATCCTAAAGGGTGAGATCACCGGCCTGCACATCAAACAGGCATTCAGTCCCGAGCTGGCCGAGGACATCACGACGAACTTTAATCGAAACCCCGGTCTCGAGGAGCGCAAAGATGGCGTTCCCGGCCGATATGTCGGCGCATCGCACTACAGGAGGAATGCAGCCACCTATTTTGCCGATGCGGAAAGTGCGCGTCCTTTCGTGGAAGCCCTTTTTGCGGATCTGGTAGATCCGGTCCGCGCGTTATTCGATGCGCTGAAAGGCGAGCTTCACAAACAGGGAGTTGAGTTGCGGCTGGCTCGCTCGGAGCACGGTCAAGCTAATCTTTGTCGTGCCATCTGCTGGTCTGGCGCAGGGATGTATTGCTTAGAGCCCCACGACGACGTCGCCCAAGTTCTATGTGCCGATAGCGAGATTCGGCCGGTGGCGAACAAAACGGTTGTAGCGCTGAATTTCTACCCCAGCATGCCCGATGAAGGTGGCAATCTGCGCATCTGGAGCCACAAACCGACAGAGAGTGACCGAAAATCGCAAGGCCTGGAGACTACAGGCTATCCCTTTTCGACAGCTTATCTTGAGGACCTTCCTTATCACGATTTTCAGCTCAAAGCAGGAGATATCGCGCTCATCGACGGCGGCTACGTTCATGGGGTGACCGGCCAATCAGGCAATGGCAAGCCTCGCCTTCTGCTGAACTGTTTTTTTGGGTTTGCGAGCCCAGATGTGGTTCTCTGGTGGACCTGAAGTCGGACTTGCACAGTCATGCTGGTAACATTGTGGCGACAAGGAGTTCTATCTATCGAATGTCCGGCATCAATTGGATAGCGTTGCCGCACGGACCCCTCGCCTGTTGGAATGCCGTCGCAGCGTGATAGGCGACCCGTCACAGTTCGTACGAAATGAAATGGGCATTAGGAACGATAGCAGCGCAAGTCGGTGGCGTCCTACGGCTGAACGTCGACTTTTGAAGCTTATTACGCCGTGTGAGGCTGTGCGTCACGCTTCTGTCTTAAGGTGGTCTGCTTGCAAGCGCAGTCCGCCCTTCGCAAAGCTGTACGGCTGCCCTTGCACCTGGTAAGCAAGACCGCTCTCCAAACCGTAGCAGTCTCCTCATGTGCCGCAGCGCGCAGACACGTTGAAACGCGTGGCTCCGAGCATATGCTGGCTCCTGATGATCACGACGATCCACCAACATGCGAACGGAACGGCGATCTAAGGCATCCTGGTTCAGAAACTCTGGGAGCCGGGTGACCTGCCACTGCATTTTCATCCAGCGGCAGTTAGAGTCTCGGGGTTTTGTACGCCAAGTGGCGCGGGTGGAGCAACGGACGATCGGCGGAGCTGGTCGGGGTTGCGCAGCCGATCGTCCGTTGCGGTGAGGTGGGCGGCGTAGGCCGCGGGAGTCAGGTATTTCAGCGACGAGTGGGGACGCTGGAGATTGTAGTCGGCGACCCAGTTGGCGATCTTGGCGCGGGCGTCATCGAGATCGAAGAACAGGGTCTCGTTGAGTAGCTCATCGCGCATCCGGCCATTGAAACTCTCGGCGAAGCCGTTCTGCATCGGCTTTCCCGGCGCAATGAAGTGCCAATCGATGGCTGCGTCCTTGCACCAAGCGAGCATGGCGTTGCAGGTGAATTCGGTGCCATGGTCGGACACGATCATTCTTGGCTTGCCGCGTCGCTGGACGATTGCCGTCAGTTCGCGGGCCGCGCGCCGCCCCGAGATCGACGTCTCCGGAATGGCGCCCAGGCATTCCTTGGTGACGTCGTCGACGATGTTGAGGATGCGGAAGCGTCGGCCATTGGCGAACTGGTCGTGGACGAAGTCCAGCGACCAGCGCGCGTTCGGCCTCGCCTCGACCAGGATCGGGGCACGGGTCCCCACGGCCTTGCGGCGAGCCCGCCGTTTGCGGACGGTGAGCCCTTCCTCGCGGTAAAGCCGGTAGATCCGGTTGATCCCCGATGGCTCGCCCTCCCGCCGCAGTAAGACGAACAACCGGCGATAGCCGAAACGCCGCCGCTCGTTGGCAAGATCGCGCAATCGGCCATGCAGAACTGCGTCCGGCGGGCGGCTGGAGCGATAGCGAATCATCTTCCGATCCGCCCCCACGATCGAGCAGGCCCGCCGTTCCGACAGGCTCATGACGGCCTGCAGATGCGCGATCGCAGCGCGCTTGGCGGCGGGCCCTACCATTTTTTTGAAAGGAGCTCGCGAAGTGCGGCCGCATCGAGCATCTGCTCGGCCAGAAGCTTCTTCAGCTTCCCGTTCTCCTCTTCCAAGGCCCTCAGCCGCTTCGCTTCGGAAACGTCCATGCCGCCGAATTTGGCCTTCCAATTGTAGATCGTCGCCTCGGAAACACCGTGCTTGCGAGCCAGGTCGGCTGTCTTCGCCCCAGCCTCATGCTCCTTCAATACCGCGATAATCTGCTCTTCCGTGAACCTTGCTCGCTTCATCTGTCCGTCCTTCTTCGGCCGGACTCTAACTCCTTCTGGAGGAAATACGCAGTGGCAGGTCACGGGTTGCTTTTAGCCCTCAACTTAACGCGTGCGTCAATAGCTTCGTCGGAGCGAGTCTACCGTTCCTTCCTTCGATCAAAGCTGTATTAAGAGCAAACTTGGGCGACTTGGGGCGGTGGGCCGATCGGCCCACCGGCATCGACCGTTAGATCGCCGAAAGACCAGGTTCTATTAACGTGCCGAAGGAGCGCACTGAGTTGTGGGACGCCGCATTGCGCGACACGGGCTCCAGCCTCGACCTCTCCAAGCACTGAATCCGGCAGCACAGTTCGTCGACGACGCATGTAACCGAGCCGCCGACCTTGCCCCACGGGCTTAATCCAGTTTGAAGTTGGTTCTGGCCCACGAGAAGGACCAGAGCATGAAGGCAGCCGCTTTTCGGAAGAGCAGAACATCGGGATTTGAAGGAGCACGAGGCCGGCGCCGCAAGCACGGCGTCAGCGACGCGAGCATCTACAAATGGAAGGCGAAGTTCGGTGGTATGGAGGTGTCGGAGGCCAAGCGGCTGAAGGCGCTGGAGGATGAGAACACGCGGCTGGGGCGGCTGCCATGCTCGACAATGTCGCGCTGAAGGACTTGCTGAGAAAGAATGTATGGTCCGCACCGTCCGTGCAAGGGTCGTAACAGCGAAAATGACGCTTCCAGTTGCATAAATGTATCCGGCCTCTCGCGAGCGGACTGCTGTTGCAGCCAGGCCATGATGAGAT
>NZ_JADYVW010000035.1:0-4333 GCF_020194135.1 Bradyrhizobium sp. BRP23
CTGCTGGAGGAGCTGAACCGGACGGCGGCGCCGTATCCTGCGGAGCGGTGCATCCACGAGCTGTTCGAGGCGCAGGTGCACAAGGCGCCGGATGCGGTGGCGGTGGTCTGCAAAGATGAGCGGCTGAGCTACGGCGAGCTCAATGCACGGGCCAACCGCCTGGCGCATCACCTGATCGCCCTCGGGGTCAGGCCGGACCAGCCGGTTGCGATCTGCGTCGAGCGCAGTCCGATGATGGTGGTGGGGCTTTTGGCGATCCTGAAGGCCGGCGGAGCGTATATGCCGCTGGACCCCGCCTATCCGTCGGCGCGGCTGCATCAGGTGCTCGACGATGCGGCCCCGCCGCTGCTGCTGGCCGATGTGGCTGGCCGTGCCGCCTTCGGCGCGGATGTGCCGGCCATTGTGAGCGTGGTGGAGCTCGATGCTGCGGCGCCGGCCTGGGCCAGCCTGCCGGAAGCGGATCCTGACCGGCGCGCGCTCGGCCTGACCTCCCGCAACCTCGCCTATGTGATCTACACTTCGGGATCCACGGGCACGCCCAAAGGGGCACAGAATGAGCATCGGGCTATCGTTAATCGCCTGATCTGGATGCAGAACGCCTATGGTCTGAAGCCAACAGACGTCGTGTTGCAGAAGACGCCATTAAGCTTCGATGTCTCGGCCTGGGAGTTCTTTTGGACTTTGCTTGAAGGGGCAACGCTGGTACTGGCCCCACCCGGTGCGCACAGAGATCCCGATGCATTGGTCGACTTGATCGTCAGCCAGCACATCACGACGGTTCACTTCGTGCCATCCATGCTGGTCAGCTTTTTGGATGCGAAGAGTGTTGACCGCTGCACATCGCTGCGGCGGGTTTTATGCAGCGGCGAGGCGCTCCCTGCCGCCAGTGTGTATAGGGTTCGGCGCGTATTGCCCTGGACGGCCCTGCACAATCTCTACGGTCCGACTGAGGCCGCGATCGACGTTACATCCTGGAGCTGCCCGGCTGAGTTTGATGAGGCCATCGTCCCGATTGGCCGTCCTATTGCCAACACGCGGGTCTACTTGCTGGATGGTCATGGCGGGCTGGTGCCGTTCGGTGCGGTGGGCGAGCTCTGCATTGGCGGGGCGGGGGTGGCGCGGGGCTACCTCAACCGCCCTGAGCTGACAGCGGAGCGGTTCATCCCCAGTCCCTTTGTCGAGGGCGACCGGCTGTACCGGACCGGCGACCTGGCACGCTACCTGCCGGATGGCAATCTGGAGTTTTTAGGCCGCAACGACGAGCAGGTGAAGATCCGCGGCTTCCGGATCGAACCGGGCGAGATCGTCGCGCGGCTTTGCGGCCACCCCTGCGTGCGCGAGGCGGTGGTGGTGGCGCGCGAGGATGGTCGCGGCGAGCAGCGCCTCGTTGCGTATGTCGTTGCCGCCGAAGCTGAGGAATCTGATCTTGCCGGCGGTTTGCGGGCGCATGTGAGTGCGGGGCTGCCGGACTACATGGTGCCGAGTGCGTTCGTGCGGCTGGCGGCGCTTCCGCTGACGCTGAACGGTAAGCTCAATCGAAACGCGCTGCCGGCCCCGGGCGACGAGGCGTATGCGCGCCGGACCTACGCGCCGCCACAGGGCGAGACGGAGACGGTGCTGGCGCAGATCTGGGCCGAGCTGCTGGGGCTGGAGCGGGTCGGACGGCACGACAACTTCTTCGAACTGGGAGGGCACTCGCTCTTGGCGGTGCAGATGATCGAGCGTCTAAGGCGGCGGTCACTGCGCATCGAGGTGCGCACCTTGTTCGTCAAGCCGGTGCTGGCTGATCTGGCTGCAAGCCTGGGCCGCCATCACGAGGTGGCGGTCCCGGCCAACCTGATCACCGAGCGAAGTGCGGCGATCACGCCGCAGATGTTGCCGCTGATTGAGCTGGCCCAGGGCGAGATCGACCGGATCATCGCCACAGTGCCCGGCGGGATTTGCAACATCCAGGACATTTACGGCCTGTCGCCGCTGCAGGACGGCATCCTGTTCCATCATCTGTTGGCGGCAAAGGGCGATCCGTACCTGCTGGTATCGCAGATGGCGTTTGACGAGCGTGGGCTGCTCGATCGCTATCTTGCCGCGGTCCAGCGGGTGGTGAATCGGCACGACATTCTGCGCACCTCGTTCGTCTGGGAGGGCCTGTCGCGCCCGGCCCAGGTGGTGTGGCGGGAGGCGCGACTGGAGGTGATCGAGGTCGAGCTGGATGGCGCTCATGGTGCTGGCGCCGCGCAGCTTAAGGAGCGGTTTGATCCGCGCCAGCACCGCATCGAGCTTGGCCGAGCACCACTGCTGCGATTTATGATTGCGCGCGAGCCCGGCAGCGCGCGCTGGCTGCTGCTGGAGCTGCAGCATCATCTGATCGGGGATCACACGACGCGGGACGTGATGCATGCTGAGGTCCGGGCCGAGCTGGAGGGGCGCCAGCATGAGCTGACGGCGCCGCAGCCATTCCGCAATCTGGTGGCGCAGGCGCATCTACGCCGTGATGCCAAGGCCGATGAAGCGTTCTTTCGGGAGCTGCTGGCCGACATCGACGAGCCGAGCACGCCGTTCGGCTTGCGCGAGGTGCGCGGCGACGGCAGCGGGGTTCGAGAGGCGCAGCGGATGCTGCCGTCAGCGCTCCAAGCGAGGCTGCGCGAACAGGCACGGCGGCTGGGCGTGAGTCTGGCGAGCCTGTGCCATCTGGCGTGGGGACAGGTGGTGGCGCGCAGCAGCGGCCGCGAGCAGGTGGTGTTCGGCACGGTGCTGTTAGGCCGCCTGCAGGGCAGCGCTGGCGCCGACCGCACGATGGGGCTGTTCATCAACACCCTGCCGCTGCGGCTTGATCTTGATGGGACAGCGGTCGAGGCGAGCGTGCGAACCACGCACGCCCGGCTGGCCGAGCTCTTGGCGCACGAGCAGGCCTCGCTGGCGCTGGTACAGCGCTGCAGCGCTGTTGCGGCGTCGGCGCCGCTGTTCAGCACGTTGTTGAACTACCGTCACAACACGGCGCCGGCTGTGCCCGGCTCCGGGATGGATGATGTCTTGTCGGGCATGGAATGGCTGGGTGGGGAGGAACGCACCAATTATCCGCTGACCCTGTCGGTGGAGGATTTTGGCGAGGCGCTGGGCCTCACTGTGCAGGTGGCGGAGCCTATCTCTGCGGATCGGATCTGCGGCTACATGCAGCGGGTGCTCGAGGAGCTGGCAAAGGCGCTGGAGCATGCCCCGGATACGCCGGTACGCGAGTTGGACATCTTGCCAGCTGAAGAGCGCACCTATCTGCTGGAGGATCTGAACCGGACGGCGGAGGCCTATCCATCGGACCTGTGCGTCCATGAGCTGTTCGAGGCGCAGGTGCAAAAGGCGCCGGAGGCGGTGGCGCTGGTCTGCGAAAACGAGCGGCTGAGCTATGGCGAGCTCAACGCGCGGGCCAACCGGCTGGCGCATCACCTGATCGCCCTCGGGGTCAAGCCGGACCAGCCGGTTGCGATCTGCCTCGAACGCAGTCCGGCGATGGTGGTTGGTGTCTTGGCGATCCTCAAGGCTGGCGGTGCCTATCTGCCGCTGGACCCAGCATATCCCAGCGAGCGGCTGCATCAGGTTGTCGACGATGCCGCGCCGCGGCTGCTGCTTTGCGACGTCGTCGGTCGCGCAGCACTCGGTCTCGAGGTGCTGACCGATGTGACGGTCATCGATGTGGAGACGGCCACGCCCGCCTGGGCCGAACGGGCGGCTTCAAACCCTGACCGGCGCACGCTTGGCCTCACATCGGGCCATCTCGCTTATGTGATCTACACCTCAGGCTCAACCGGAACCCCAAAGGGGGTCATGGTCCAGCATCAAGGGTTGGTCAATCTGCTGTCGGCTCAGGTCGGCCTCTTTGGCGCTTCTTCCAACAGCCGCGTCGTGCAGTTCGCCTCCATTGCTTTTGATGCAAGCGCTTGGGAGCTTGTTATGGCGTTTGGCTCCGGAGCCGCTTTGCACTTGCCTGCGGAAGAGATCCGTCAAGCGAGTAACAAGCTATCGGATTATCTGCAAAGCGAAGCCATCACCCACGCGACATTACCCCCAGCGTTGCTTCAGACAAACAAGGATCCGAAATGTTTGGCTGTGCAAGCTCTCGTTCTTGCTGGAGAGCTGCCGAAGCCAGAACTCATCCGAAGTCTGGCCCCAACATCAATTGTCAATGCTTACGGCCCGACCGAGGCAACAGTCTGTGCGACGATCTGGACTTGCCCGGCTGATTTTAATGGGTCATTGGTCCCGATCGGGCGCCCAATCGCCAACACGCGTGTGTACTTGCTGGATGGCCATGGCGCGCCCGTGCCGTTCGGCGCGGTGGGTG
>NZ_JADYVW010000036.1:0-3407 GCF_020194135.1 Bradyrhizobium sp. BRP23
TTCAATGCTTTGATGCTCCGCCATGCACCAATCTTGAATTGATCGATGTATCTCATCTCACCTCCTCCGAGGCTGAGGAGCTCATCGCACAGTTTCGGCGAACGGAGCTGAAAGACAATTTCGATCTCGGACAGGGCCACTTGTTTCGCGCGCGCATGGTCCGGCTTGGTCCTGACAATCATCTCATATTGATCACCGCTCATGAAATCATCCTCGATGCCTGGTCGATTTCTGTTCTGCTCAGAGATCTTCAGCAAAGGTACGTAGATGCCGTGGCGTTTTGCCCAGAGAACCGTGCGTCACTCTCGGGCTACGCGGCGTGGGAAAAACAACACGTTTCTCCAGAGGCGCTGGAGAACCAACGTCACTATTGGCGTCGTCAAATTGGTGATGATCCGCCAGCGCTTTCGCTTGGAAGGGCGCGCCCGCAAACAAATTCATACCGCGGCGCCTCGCATCCAGTGCTGCTTGGCAGTGATCTCTCCAGTCGCGTAAGAGAATTTGCGCGCCGAAACAGCTGCACCACGTCGACAACACTGCTGGCGTGCTTCAAGCTGCTGCTACGAATGTATAGCGGTGAGGACGACATTGTCGTCGGCATACCACACGCTGTACGGGATCAACCTGGCAGCGCCGACATCGTCGGCTTTTTCCTGAATATGCTACCGATCCGTGCCGCGATGGATGCCGGTCAGTCCTTTGCTGCTCATGCCACGCGCATCCAGGGCCTGGTCAGCGATGCTATCGCAAATTCGGCCTATCCATTCGGATGGATGGTCAAGGACACAAGGTTATGTCGCGAACCGGGGCGATCACCGATCTTCCAGGTCATGTTCAACATGTACTCCGAAGCTGCCGAGCCACTTGGTCAAGACGAGTTGGCTCTGACATTCCGCGAATACGACACAGGCTATGTCAAATTCGACCTAACATTGTACGCGCAAGATCAGGGCGATGAAATTGCGCTCCAGCTGGCGTATGCAGAAGACATATTTTCGAGTGATCTAGTTGTTCGCATGGCCAATAATCTGCGCTGTCTGATTGCCGCCTGCGTTGACAAACCGCTTGCGCCCATTGAGGAGCTGAGCTGCCTCAGCGCGTCAGACGTCACTCTACTGAACTCGCTGGAAGGATCCAGGCAGCCATATGACTCTGAATGTCTGCTTGTTGAAGCTTTCGAGCAGATCAGTGTCTCCAATCACAGCAAGGTAGCATATTTTGGCGAGTTCGGGGAAGTCACATTCAGCCAGCTGCGTGAGCGCGTAGCAGCTATCAGGTCCTTCCTGCTGGATTTGGACGTGGGCGCTGGCGATATGGTCGGCATGCTTGTCGACCGGTCGCCTGACGTTGCCGCTGTTATGCTGGCGGCGCGAGCTTTGCACTCTATTGTCGTGCCGATACCGCCAGATTATCCCCCTGATCGGATCCAACATATCCTGCGAGATAGTCAGGCAAAGGTGTTGGTTCACGCAAATACCACGGAGACTGGCTTTGACATACCTTCGATTTCTCTATTGACGTTAGACAGGTGCAGGGCGCTGACGGATAATTTCGAATCCAGCGACTCACCCTCAGATCACCAAATTGCGAATCTTATATACACGTCGTCCTCAACAGGGCGGGCGAAGGGGGTTCTTATTCCGGAATCGGCCATTCTCAATCGGCTGAACTGGATGTGGCGACGCTTTCCCTTCAATAGTACCGACGTGATGGTTGTCCAGAAGTCCGCTTCCCTTGTTGCGTCCGCTTGGGAGTATTTTGGTGGGCTTCTGAGAGGTGTGCCCACGCTGATCCTCACCCAAGGGCAGGTGCTAGATCCGGATCTGTTGTTGTGCAGTTTGGCAAAACATCGTGTGACACGCTTTTTTGCCTCTCCGCCACTCCTGTCCGGTATCATTGGGTCCCAGGAACGGCAACCGCAAAGGACCGCCTTGAGATTGGTCACAAGCAGCGCCGAACCGATGCCTTCCTCGCTGCCTGCTCGCTGGCGCGGGTCTTTTCCGGGCGTGCCCTTGTGGAACTTCTATGGTGCGACGGAATGTGCGTCCAATGCAGCCGTGCACGAAACATCGGATGCGGATGGCAACTCGGCGCTTATCCCAGTGGGACGGCCAATCGACAACGTAAAACTCTACGTGCTCGATGCACGATTGAAGAGAGTGCCTGTTGGAGCCTCCGGCGAACTGTGCATCGCGGGCCGCTGTCTGAGCGCTGGGTATTGGCAGGATCAAGATCGGACTGACCGCTGTTTCCTGCCGAATCCGTATGATGGCGGACAATACGATGTGCTTTATCGAAGTGGGGACATCGCACGCATCTCAACCAGCGGCCTTCTCGAGATTTGCGGCCGATCGGACAACCAGATCAAGGTGAGGGGCTTTCGCATCGAGCCGGAGGAGGTCGAAGTTGCCCTTGAGTCTCATCCGGCAATCGCAAAGGCCGCGGTCTTCGCAGAAGGCATCGATGAGGATCGCCGCTTGACGGCGAGCCTGGAGCCCGCTCGGGAGAATCTAAGCTCTCGAGAGATTCTCGCCCACCTGCGCAACAGATTGCCATCTCCCATGGTTCCCACAGCCTTCAGATTGGTTGACAGTGTTCCCCTGACGACAAGCGGAAAGATAGACCGTGCTCGCCTTTCCTCCGTTCCTTACCGCGAGATAGAAACTAGTCCATCTGCTGAGCCCCGCACCAGGAACGAGCGGGTTCTTGCTCGGATCTGGGAGGATCTATTAGGCGCCGAGGGGGTGGGAATCGACAGCAGTTTCTTTGATATTGGCGGCGATTCTCTTCTGAGCGTACGTTGCGTCACGCTGGCGCGCAAAGCCGGGCTGAATCTCACTGTCAACCTGCTCTATCGAACACCGACCATCAGGGAGTTGGCGGCCGGGCAAGCGGAGGCGGCACCCCACAACGTGGCTTCCGCGGACGGCCTACTGCCTGTGCCCCCCGTAATATCGTTTTGGAATTCTCTTGTCGGCTTTGACGAGCATTTTAACCTCGGCGATCTGTTCTTCTTGCGCGGCGGCATCCTGGACATCAAGATCCTGGACCGCGCTCTGGCCCATGTCATCGAGAGGCACGAAGGCCTCAGGCTCCGCGTTGCCCGAACCCAAGATGGACTCCGGCTGGGGATTGGCCCTTGTCCGGCCGCACGCATCGTGGAGGAGATCGATCTCGTCCGGATGACCGGCCCAGACCAGCGCAGGACAATCGAGAGCGTCTCGGCAAGACGTCAACACATGTTTCGGTTTGACGGCCACACGCCTCTTGTTCACGTCGCGGCCTTCCGTGCTTCGGAAAGCGGCGATTATTATCTGCTGGTACTGGTGCATCATTTCGTAGTGGATGGGATGGGCTATCGGCTATTCCTGGAAGCATTGGAGGACGCATACAACGCTCTTGCTGCA
>NZ_JADYVW010000037.1:0-2935 GCF_020194135.1 Bradyrhizobium sp. BRP23
CGCCACCAGCCCGCCAACGTGATCAGAGGCGCAAAACTCTAGTTCCGGGTGGTCCAAAGTTCGGTCTCGCTGCACAAAAACCCCGAGACTCTAACTGCCGCTGGATGAAAATGCAGTGGCAGGTCACTGGAGGCCGAGCACGACCGTGTTATCGTGCCGCCGCTCGTATCTAAACTGCCACGACTCTCGAACTCCTGAACTGAGGGCTCCACAATGTTTTTAAGCTGCTCGTAGTAGCCACCGTTTGTAATCTGATTGCGGTAGTATTTCGTGACGTGGTGACGGGTGATGTTGTTGGCTTGCAATTCACTCTCAGTGACGACCCGCGCCCCTTCGATGAATTTCATGACATGCCCTCTAACGGGCAGGGAATTAGCTGCGCTCGTCATTGCTACATCTTGTCCTATCGTGATGAACTGCATCCTGACCCGCAGGCCATTTACTCACCGATAGTACCCGGGGAACAATGGATCGAAACCTACCTAACTTGGTGAAGACATTGGAATTATATGCCGACCGAAGCGAGGTCGGCACGTAGCTGCTATCGACAGCAGCGGTGCGTTTCTGAGCTGTGGCTGGATCACTTCCGGACGCTTTTCGGCGCGTCACCGGTCTCGTCCGACGAGTTGATCTGACGCCAATCACCAACGCTCTCGGTTGTTCCAGTAACGATCAGCTTCCCATTCATCCGAGCAATAATCCGGCCGATGCTGGCTTCGGAAGAGGACGTCGGCGGCACATCCGCTCGCTGTACCAATGAGCGAACCGCGGCAGGTAAAGCGTCGTCGCTGCTTTAGTGCCTCCAATAGCGAAGAAAGAGTCTAACGAGTTCCTCCCGTCGCGAAGCTCCGCATGATCTCGGTCGTCAAGATTGAAGCCGAGATAAATCGCGCAGGGTCTCAGAGGATGGCCTTCTCGTCCGCGGACGGGAGCAACAAGTCTGAAAACATCGGCGTGAACTTTCCGAACGTTGCGAGTGTTGTCGCTGGTGAGATCCGGTCGACTTTGACCTTCGCACCCGGTCCGACCGCTTTCGATGATCAGTGCGAATAAAGGCTTCGAGTATGTTCGTATCAATGCTGCGGTTTCGATGGATTCGAGGGGCCTGCTGTGTTCAGTCGCATAAGCATCGAGTTTTCCTCTAACAAGGATCGGAGATCGCAATGGTGAGCCGCACCGTACCTTGTCGGCACGAATGTCAGGCCTGGCGGCCCGACATGTTTCCCCGAGTTCCGGACGATCTTTTCGAGGAGGGGTCCAACAGGTGATCGCGCACAGCCTCCCCTGCCACTCATCTTCAACAGCAATACGTCGTACCCACAATGTCGGGTTCGCAACCAATGTCCAAAGGTCCACGCTGAGGTTCATGTGAGGACGAGCGGATCTGGGCCGCTCGCAAAACTCCAACTGTCGCGTTCCTTACATCTGGGTTCCGGAGAAGGGCCTGCGAGTGTCGCCATCCTCGTTGCCGACCTTCTTCATGGCGCGGCGAGCAACTTGCCGATCTCCGCGTCGCCGTTGGCGGAGATGGTGGCGACCTGGGCGATCTCTTCGTTCGAGGTGACCTTCTTGGAGTTATTCTGGAGGTCTGCAGCAACGGCCTCGATTGCAAGCTCGATGCCACGCTTGAGGTCTAGCGGGTGCGGGGCGACGGCTTCGTTCAATCTCGCTTCCGTGAGCCATCCACGACGCAGCGCGCAGCTGGCCTTGGCCCGGCGACCTCACGGAACCCTCAAGTTCCGTCGAATCGGCAGCCGTGATTCGATCGTCGCATCGCAGGTGGCGATGCGACGCAAGAAGCACAGGGCGACGGGACCCAGCGGTCTGTTCAGGGCCAGACTGACCCGATTGTTTGGCCGGCGCGGTTCGGCTCGGTGGTCAATCAATATGAAGCATGAGCTGGTTCAGCTCGCCGACAAGGTCGATTGGGACTGGATCGACGGCGAGATCGCGCCGCTCTATACCGAGAATGGCCGGCCTGGACTCGCAACCCGCTCCATCATCGGGCCGTTGCTGCTCGAGGACATTTACGGTGCGCGAGCGAGCGGGCCGATTTCGATAATGTCGTAGCTAGGAGGCACGAGGACACCTGCAGGCCGATGGTCACTGCGGCCGCTGCTAGCTCAGAGGCCGCGCCGGCGATGCGGCTAACGTCATCAGTTCATCCGTCGCCCACAACTTCGGTCGCATCCTCATCTGGCTCAGAGAACTTTTGTGCCTCATTCTGGTCAAGCTATCGCGCACGTTCCGCCCTCCCATCCCGCTCATGAGCCTCGTTAACGGAGCACCAAGTAACTCCGTCACGCAGCGACGCGGAACTCTGCAGCGGCTACTTGCACCACTCGGTAATCGTGACTTTGGTCTCGCCAGTCAAGCGCGCCTCAGTCTTGACGGGCCCGAAACTCTCGGCCAGCGTTAGCTTCCGGCCCGCGCGACACCCGCTTTTTCTTTCATTCTGACAATGAGTGTCATATGGCGCCTCAGTCTCGCACATCACACTCGTCATCACCCTGAAGCCAGTACTCACCGGCCTAATGTTGGCTCCGAACATGTCTAATCAGGCCAAGAAGCATTCTCCATTCCTCCTGGCCGAATGTGTCGGTCGCATCGCCTGAGCTCAACGAACTGACGGCGCATGATAAACAGTGCAATCATTCCGGCGCCTAGCTCCGCGATGGCTTGACTGGCCAATACTCCGCTGGAGCCAGAGATGGCCGGGAAAAACAGTACAGCCGGAATGAAGAGATAATGCCTCGCGAAACACACAACCGCGCTGAGACGCGCTCTCCCGAGCGATTGAAGCATCGTCGTGACGACAGTCTCAATACCATACAGTCCAAAAAAGAGATGGAAGACGGTGCAGGCAGAAACGGCAATTTCCCTGACGCTATCGCTATCGCTGAACAGCCCGACCAAAGGACGGACAAAAACCATA
>NZ_JADYVW010000038.1:0-2243 GCF_020194135.1 Bradyrhizobium sp. BRP23
CGTGACGACAGTCTCAATACCATACAGTCCAAAAAAGAGATGGAAGACGGTGCAGGCAGAAACGGCAATTTCCCTGACGCTATCGCTATCGCTGAACAGCCCGACCAAAGGACGGACAAAAACCATAACGGTCGCGGAATACGCAAAGGAAAGCGCAACCGTGATAGAGAGCATGACCTTTGCAGCCCTCAGTACGCGAGCAAAATCGCGTGCGCCCCAGCCAAAACCCAGGATAGCTTGAGACCCCATACAGAAACCGCTGATAAGCAGTGCGCCAATCGTTAAGAGTCGCACCGCTATTCCCACGGCCGCGATGGACTCTTCGCCGAAGGGCGCAGCTGCTCCGTACAAGAGCACGACAGTAATAGCAGATAAGATGCTGGTCATGGTCGCTGGCGCCCCCACGAACGCTATCTGTCTGATGCGATCTGCTCGCAACGAGATGTGAGACATCCTGACGACGACCATTCCGCGTCGCTTGGTAAAATACGCGATATAGAGGCTAATAGCCGCAGTCTGAGACACAAGCGTTGCGAGAGCGGCGCCTCGCACACCGAGGTCCAGCACGGATATGAGCACTGGATCAAGGCCAGCGTTCAGTATGAAGGCGGTCATCATCGTCCACATGCTAAATCGCGTATCGCCTTCGGCTCGGACGATGAAGCCGTTGACGATATTCAGAAGCATCAGGGTGCATCCGAACAAAAGCGTCGTCGCGTAGTCGAGCGCCAGGGGCATGATGGTTGGAGTTGCCCCGAGCGCTAGGAAGATCTCTCGCATGTTTAGAAACAGAGCGACTGTGACCGTGATGCCGACTGGCGCGGCGAGCGCGAGAGCGGTACTGGCGCCTCGACTCGCCTCTAGGTACTCACCAGCACCAAGATGACGAGATATGAACGACGCTGCTCCAACTCCTATCCCCTGTCCGGCCGCCGCGAGCAGGACCACGATCGGCAAGGTCATGCTGACGGCTGCGATCGCCGGCGCGCCGAGTGTCCCAACAAAGATTGCGTTGACGACCTGCTGCAACGCGTTGATCGACAAGCCAACAACAGACGGAATGGCGAGCCGTAGGATAAGTCTGAACAGACCGGGGTCTGATAGATCGATGCGCGCGTTCTTGTTCGGCATCACATCGTGATCGACCTCGGCGGCGAATTCCGCATCGGGCTCACTCATGGATGAAGGTGTCCCGAGATCTTCCGAATTTCATTGATCGTCTGCAACAGCTCCTGTTGCAAGACCGTGCAAAGATGGCGGGTCACCTCATAATCGACCATGCTCGGATCATACGTGGTGTCAATCTGTAGATCGCCCGATTGATATCCGACATCGAACCAGAAGACGTGGATCGCCGCCGCTTGATGCATGTGTTCGCCGATCCAAAGTGGAGAAGGTTCTGTGTCTAGAAAACGGCGTGGGAAATGGCGCTGCAAGCGGGCGCGATAATTCACCCCAATTCTGGGCAGTGGCAGGCGATCGAGCCGACGCCGCACGGCTGGATCTCGGTTTAGGAATTTCAGGGCCCGAAAGCCTATTCCCCCGCGCGGCAGCGCATTGCGCTGCCGGTATATCAAACGAGCACGGTCGGAACGCGACTCCCTTCCTGTGACATTCAGTGAAAGCGGAACGAGCTCGCTGAGAAGACCAATGATCTGAGATGAATCGAAATCGTCAAACAGCCGGCCTCGTGTCGAGGTCAGGCTATCAATCCAGAGCGAATAGTTGCCGAACAGGGCTCCACACGCACCCGACAGGGCAGCAAGAAACACATCAAAGTCCTGACAATTCGCTGATCTGGCTCCAATACTGAGGAGACTCGCTGTCGCTTCCCGGTCGATCTCAAGATGATACTTGGCCCGATCTACCCGAAGCGAACGGCCGTTCGCATCCTCGCGACGACCTTTAAGACTTGCATCGTGAAGCTCTCTCGCGCTTTTTCGGCAACACTCGTGCGGCCCGATGACGCGTCGCTGACACGGAAGTTGAATTGATCGTAGTCAATGCCTTCCCAGTGCTTGAGTTCGTCTGGTGCTTCGCTGTTCGCGTAGTGCTCGAGCCGCTTCAACCAGGGAGAGAGCCTTTGTACGGCCTCGGCACCATTCACATCATGGCCTGCAGCAAGAGCGTTGTATGCGTCCTCCAATGCTTCCAGGAATAGCCGATAGCCCATCCCATCCACTACGAAATGATGCACCAGTACCAGCAGATAATAATCGCCGCTTTCCGAAGCACGGAAGGCC
>NZ_JADYVW010000039.1:0-1776 GCF_020194135.1 Bradyrhizobium sp. BRP23
AGGTTCGGATCGCGCTGTGCGAGCCGTCCCAACCAATATACTGAGGCGACTTTCCGGCCTTTCAACCGCTTGTATTTCCGCCTCGTCCAGCGGGCGAGCGCGTCGTTTACGTGACGAAGGACGTTGACACATTCCGTCCGGTAAAACCGTCCGTAATAGTTCAGCCATCCTTGCACGACAGGATCAATCAGCTTGGCGAGTTCTTCAAGACTCCAGTGGTTTCGCGTCGAACCCAGTCGCCATGAGCGAATGGTTTGTCGGATTCCTTTGGCAGCCTTGTTGCTGATTGCCGGGAGGAAGTTGAGGAACTTCTCGCCCTTTCGATCGCGAGCGCTGCGCGGCTGGAAGGTGTAGCCAAGGAAGTCGAACGAGATGTGTTCGCATTCCTCTCTCCGTTTATTATCCTTGCAGTAGACGATCCGGGTTTTCTCCGGATGGAGCTCCAGACCGCATTCCGCAAGACGTTTTCGGATCGCCTCCATCACGGTTCGAGCCTCGCTTTCAGTTCTGCAATGGACTATCGCCTCGTCAGCGTATCTTTCGAAACACAAACAAGGGAAGGTCCGCTGCATCCAGTGATCGAATGCATAGTGCAGAACCAAATTTGCGAGCAGCGGTGAAACCACCGAACCCTGAGGGGTTCCGCGTGTTCTCTCCACAGGGATTCCGTCTTCTTTCTCCACGGGAGCTTGCAGCCACCGCTTTACCGTAGAGACGAATCCAACTCAGTTCCGTGTGGTGGGCGACGGCCTTTTCGATCAGGTGCCAAGGAATCGAGTCGAAGAACGACTTGATATCAAGGTCGATAACCCAGTCGAATTTCCAGCAACGCTTTCGCGCTGTCCCCACTGCGTCAAGCGCCGAACGGCCGGGCCCATAGCCGTAGGAGTCCGGATGGAATATTCGTTCCATCGTCGGCTCCATAACCATCTTTGCAACCGTCTGAGCCACGCGGTCAGCTATAGAGGGTATTCCTAACGGACGCTTCCCTCCATTAGCCTTGGGAATTTCCACGAGACGGACGGGAGGCGGAAAGTATGTCCCCGACGACATTCATTCCAGATCTTGTAGAGGTTTCTCTTCAAGTCCTTTTCGAATTCCTCGATGGAGACCCCGTCCACACCCGCTGACCCGCGGTTCGCTTTCACCTGTTTCCAAGCTTCCCAAACGAGATGTTTGGGGATCTGATACGACTTTGCCTCAGTCATCGGCTCCTCCCGTTTCCGGTTGGCTTGTGACTTTGGCTGGAAGATCGGGTCCCTTCGCTCCGCCCGTATTACCGGGCCTCATCACTATTACGAACCCGTCCGCCCCTGCGTCGCGCATTGGTACTCTGCCCTCGGCGGGTCCGCCGCCTTTGGGGTCTCCCTTGGCATCGCGACGCAGGTTCCCATGTTCCGCGCAAGAGCCTGCCATCGGGATCGCGCCGCCTCTACACCGGTTGCCGCCGGCCAATACACAGGCTCTCGTCGCGCTTGATCCCAGGAGGTGGTATCGCCCCTGGTTTCGACAACATCTGAACTGTACTTTCGATGCATCATCGGCGGTTTACTTGCGTTCGTCTTCCCGTGGCTCACCTGACAGGCTGATTGCCCGCCTTTTCCAGCAACGCTCACCACCTCAGCCATTGAGCTAAAGCAGCTTGTGGCGGTTTGGACTCTGATCCTGCAATCCGAGTCCGAGGGGCCTGCCCTCATCTCTTGCGCAGCAAGGCTGCTCGGAAGATGGTCTACATACTCAACCTCCTTCTTCGCGCCGTCATGGCGCACATACCAC
>NZ_JADYVW010000004.1:0-685000 GCF_020194135.1 Bradyrhizobium sp. BRP23
GGCCAGGTGGGCGCGGGGCGTCGAAACGGGGCGCGCGCGGCGGCCGCGGGGCCTCGCCTTGATCATCGACGTTGAAGGACGGGCGGTCGGCGCGCGGCGGCGTCGGGGCCGGACGCGTGCGCGGCGGCACTGCTGCCGGGTTGGCCTCGGTGGCACGGGTGCTGGCGCGGCGGAAGGCATCGCCACTCGAGCCGGAGCGGGCGGCGCCACCGGGACGCGAGGCCTCGCGGGCCCGCTGGGCGGCCTCCGATTCGACCTTGCGGACGGCCTCCTCCAGCGACAACCGTTCCCGGGTGATCTCGGATTCGGAGAGCGGCGGCTGCACGCTGCGCAGCTGCGCGATCAGGGCCGTGCGCGCCCGTTCATAGAGCGCGCGACGGCTTTCGCCGGGAGCGTTGGGGTCCAGGGCGGCAATAGCGCGGGCGATCAGCGGATAGTAATCAGCCATTTCTACTCAACTATACGCGCGTCCCGGTAAGATATCGTTAAGCCTCAAACGGATTTTGCACCAGGATAGTATCTTCGCGTTCCGGGCTGGTGGAAAGCAGCGCGACCGGACATCCCACCAATTCCTCGATCCGCCGGACATATTTGATGGCCTGCGCCGGCAGGTCGGCCCAGGACCGCGCATTGGCGGTCGGCTCCTTCCAGCCCTCGATGGTCTCGTAGATCGGCTCGACCCGGCTTTGCGCGCCCTCGCCGGCCGGGAAATGGTCGATCTCCTTGCCGTCGAGCCTGTAGCCGGTGCAGACCTCGATCGAATCGAAGCCGTCGAGGATGTCGAGCTTGGTCAGCGCCAGGCCATTGATGCCGCAGGTCCGGACCGCCTGGCGGACCAGCACGGCGTCGAACCAGCCGCAGCGGCGCGGACGGCCGGTATTGGTGCCGAACTCGCGGCCGCGCTCGCCGATCTTGCGGCCGATCTCGTTGTCCTGCTCGGTCGGGAACGGGCCCTGGCCGACGCGGGTCGTGTAGGCCTTGCACAGGCCGAGCACGTAGCCGACCGCGCCCGGCCCGAGGCCGGCGCCGGTCGCGGCCTGCGCCGCCACCGTGTTGGACGAGGTGACGTAGGGATAGGTGCCGTGGTCGACGTCGAGCAGCGCGCCTTGCGCGCCCTCGAACAACATGCGCTTGCCGGCGCGCCGCTCGATATCGAGCAGCCGCCAGACCGTCTCGGCATAGGGCAGGAGCTGCGGCGCCATCGCCATCAGCTCCTTCAGGATCACCGCGCTGTCGAATTCCGGCAGGTTGAGGCCGCGGCGCAGCGCGTTGTGGTGCGCCAGCAGGCGGTCGATCTTGTGCGGCAGCGTCTGATGATCGGCCAGATCCATCAGGCGGATGGCACGGCGGCCGACCTTGTCTTCATAGGCCGGCCCGATGCCGCGGCGGGTGGTGCCGATCGCAGTCGCGGCGCTGGCGGATTCGCGGTGCGCGTCGAGCTCGCGGTGCAGCGGCAGGATCAACGTGACGTTTTCCGCGACACGCAGGTTGTCGGGGCCGACATCGACGCCCTGCGACCTGAGCCTGGCGACCTCGTCGAGGAAGGCGGCGGGGTCGAACACGACGCCGTTGCCGATCACCGACAGCTTGCCCTCGCGCAGCACGCCGGAGGGCAGCAGCGCGAGCTTGTAGGTCTTGCCGTTGATCACCAGCGTATGGCCGGCGTTGTGGCCGCCCTGGAAGCGGACGACGATATCCGCCTGCTCCGACAACCAATCGACGATCTTGCCCTTCCCTTCGTCGCCCCACTGGGCGCCGACGACGACAACATTGGCCATTCGCGGGTAATCCTGTTCAATCTGTCTCTAGAAGGCATGATCCTCGCGGAAAACCGGTGCCCACTCTTCCGGGATCACGCCTGCGCCCAGCCCAATCGGCAGCCGGAGCCGCCCGCACGCAAGGCAGCCAACCGGATAAAGGAAGCAGCCCTTCTAGGCAAGCAAGAACGGGGCTTTTTCGGGGTCCAACGTCCGGTCCAAGCCCTTGATATCCGCGGAAAATCCCGAACCCTGGCAGGCCGGCGCAACAGCTTCGACCAAAGCGGGAGAGGCCGCCTTCGCCGCCAGCATGGTCGCGATGCGCCCGTCGGCGTTGATGCAACCTCGATTTCCGTGTCTTTGGACCTGCCGGGTGATCAGCCGGCCCGGACCTCGCCGGGCCGGAGGGCTCGGCGTACTCGACGCGGGGCCCAACCGTCACAATGTCCGCCACCGGCCAGACCACGCCCGCGGAAACATCCGGCCACAGCTGGATCGCCAACCAGCCTTACCTGCTGCTCAGCATCACCGCGCTGTGCTGGGCCGGCAACGCCATCGTCGGTAGGCTCGCTGCCGGCCACATTCCGCCGGTGACGCTGTCGTTCCTGCGCTGGTTCTTCGCCTTCCTGCTGGTGCTGCCGTTCGCCTTCAAGCACCTCGTGCAGGACTGGCCGGCGATCCGCGGCAAGCTCGGCCTGATGGTCACGCTCTCGGTCACCGGCATCGGCGCCTTCAACACGCTGCAATATTGGGCGCTGGAGCACACCCAGGCGCTCAACACGCTGCTGCTGCAGTCGGCCGCGCCGCTGCTGGTGGCGTTGTGGTCGCTGGTCATCCTCGGCATTCGTCTCACCGCCGCGCAGGCCTTCGGCGTGCTGCTGTCGATGTGCGGCGTGCTGACCATCCTGCTGCACGGCGATTTCACCACGCTGTCGAGCATCGACTTCAACAAGGGCGACCTGATCTTCCTGCTCGCGCTCCTGATCTTCGCGCTCTATTCGGTGCTGTCACTGAGGCGGCCGCCGATGCACGGCCTCTCGTTCCTCGCCTTCACCTTCGGCTGCGGCGCCGCCTGTCTCATTCCGCTGGAGATCTGGGAACTGTCCGCTCGCCCGGTGATGAAGCTCGACGGGCCGAACCTCCTGACGCTGTTCTACGTCGCCGTCTTTCCCTCGACGCTCGCCTATCTCTGCTTCAATCGCGGCGTGCGCCTGATCGGCGCCAACCGCGCCGCACCGTTCTTCCACGTCGTGCCGGTGTTCGGCTCGATCATGGCGATGGCGTTTCTGGGCGAGCACCCGCAGGCGTTCCACTTCATCGGTTTCGCATTGGTGCTGGCGGGCGTGTTCGCGGCGTCGCGAAAGCAGGCAAGTTAGGCGGCTTCATCGAAGCGCTCGCTGCACTTCCCTTCTCCCCTTGTGGGAGAAGGTGGCGCGAAGCGCCGGATGAGGGGTTCTCTCCGCGCATTCAATTGGGAGTGGACTCGCGGAGAGAGACCCCTCACCCGTCTCGCCGCTACGCGGCGAGCCACCCTCTCCCACAAGGGGAGAGGGGAAAAGTGCACGCGCTGCTACTTCGTCTTGAACTTGCTGTACGCCTCGCTCGTCGCAATGATCACGTGCTCGGCGCAGCCGTTGACGCGATGCGGATCGGCTTCGCGCTCGTAGGCTTGCGAGGTCATCATGTCGAGAAAGGCCGAGACGGACGGGTAATGGACCAGCGCGACGAAGTCCCAATCGTTGCCCGCGTGCGGACCGAGTGCGACCGCCTTGCCTTCACCGGTCCAGAGCAGCGTGCCGCCGCGCGCCTTGATCATCGGCACCGTGATCGCGCTGTAGCGCAAGTATGCGTCCCAGCCCGACCCGTCGCCATCGAGCGAGCGCGCGTGGAAGCGCATCAGGTTCAGCATCACCACCGGCGCATTCGGATCGAGCCGCTCCAGGCCCTCGATGTTCAACATATTGACCGCCAATGGCACCTCCTTAGGGCTCGGCTGCATTGTAGCATTGCGGCGCTGTGACTTGTGCCATCGCGGCAATCGGGCGCAAGTTGTATCCAACGCCCATGACGACCGCTTCGCCCGCGCCACCGGCCGCCAATCCGGCCAGCTGGCTCAACAACCAGCCTTATCTGCTGCTCAGCCTTAGCTCGCTGTTCTGGGCCGGCAACATCGTGCTCGCGCGCCATGTCGGGGCGCATGTGCCGCCGCTGACGATCACCACGATCCGCTGGTTCGGCGTGTTCCTGATCCTGTTGCCGTTCGCCTGGCCGCATCTGAAGCGCGACTGGCCTGCGTTGCGCAAGAGCATGCCCCTGATGCTGTTCCTGTCGCTGGTCGGCTTTGCCTTCAACAACGCGATCTCGTACTGGGCGCTGCAATACACCGAGGCGCTGAATGCGCTGCTGATCCAGTCGGCGGGTCCGCTGTTCGTGGCGCTGTGGTCGCTGGTGCTGTTCGGCGTGCGGCTGACCGGCGCGCAGCTCGGCGGCATCGCGATCTCGCTGCTCGGCGTGCTGATCATCATCCTGCGCGGCGACCTCGCGGCGCTGGCAAGCATCAGCTTCAACAGAGGCGACATCATGTTCGCCTCCTCGCTGGTGGCGTTCGGGCTCTACTCGGCCTTCATCCCGCGCCGGCCGAAGATCCACCAGCTCTCCTTCCTGTCCTTCACCACCTGCTGCGGCGCGACGATGCTGCTGCCGACGGCAATCTGGGAGGCGGCGAGCGGCCGCGTGTTGCAATTCGACGCGACCACGCTGGCGACACTGGGCTACATCCTGATCTTCCCCTCCACACTCGCCTATCTCTTCTTCAACCGCGGCGTGGCGCTGATCGGGCCGAACCGGGCGGCGCCGTTCTTCCATTTGGTGCCGGTGTTCGGCTCGGCGCTGGCGATCGTGCTGCTGGGCGAGAAGCTCCAGCCGTTCCACCTGATCGGTTACGCCCTGGTGCTCGCCGGAGTCGTGCTTGCATCGCGGCGGGGCTCGGCGATGACATAATTCCGCGCGACGGACGCGGTCACGACCTATAGCCATCTTCCGATTCCCCTTTGGACAAGCTAGGTTCCCCGCCAACCAAAAAGAGGGAACGACCGACATGATTTCAGGGCTGATTCGAAACCTGCGGACCGTCGCCGCGGCCGCGCTATGCCTCACGGCAGCATCCACCGCTCACGCCGACACCTATCCCAGCCGCAACATCACGCTGGTGCTGCCCTTCGCGGCCGGCAGCGGCACCGACACCACGACGCGGCTGATTTCGCAGCATCTGTCGCAGGCGCTCGGCGTTCCCATCGTGATCGAGAACAAGGCGGGGGCCAACGGTATGCTTGCCGCGACCTATGTCGCGAAGGCTGCTCCCGACGGCTACACGCTGCTGGTGACGACCAACACGACGCATTCGGCCAATCCCTATCTGCTCAAGAGCCTCACTTACGATCCGGTCAAGGATTTCACCCCGATTGCCCGCACCGGCGATCTGCCCTTCATGCTGGTCATCAATCCCGAGGTGCCGGCCAAGACGGTCGGAGAGCTGGTGGCCTATGGCAAGGCCAATCCGGGCAAGCTGAGCTACGCCTCGGGCTCGTCGGCGGCGATCGTATCGGGCGCGACCTTCGCGCACAATGCCGGGCTCGACCTGCTGCACGTGCCCTACAAGAGCTCGCCGCCGGCGCTCAACGACGTCATGGGCGGCCGCGTGTCGATGATGTTCGTCGACATCCTGACCGGCCTGCCCCATGTCAACGGCAACGCGCTGCGCGCGCTCGCCGTCACCACCAAGAACCGCACGCCGCTGGTGCCACACCTGCCCTCGATGCAGGAGGCCGGCGTGCCGGACTTCGACATCACGTCCTGGCAGGGCTATTTCGGCCCGGCCGGCATGCCGAAGGAGATCGTGACCCGGCTCAACACCGAGATCCGCAAGATCATCGAGAACCCGGAGATCAAGGCCAAGCTCGCCACGCTCGGCATGGACGCTTTTTCCGGCACGCCGGAGCAGCTCGGCACCTTCGTGAACGAGCAGCTGGTGCTGTGGGAGAAGCTGATCGCCAACGCGAAGATCGAGAAGCAGTAGAACGGTCTCGTAGGGTGGGCAAAGCGCAGCGTGCCCACGAAGAGTCGCACCGTACTCAAAAAGAAAAGGTGGGCACGACGCTTCGCGTCTTTGCCCACCCTACGAATTCAGCGTAAGAATTTACGCCGCGCGGACCTTGGCGAGGAAGCCATCGACGGCATCGCGCAGCGCGCCGGACTGGGTGTCCAGCTCGCGGGCGTTGGTGAGCACATCGCTGGCCGCGCTGCCGGTCGCTTCGGCGGCCGAGGTGACGCTGCCGATATGGGCGTTGATCTCGCTCGAGCCGGCCGCGACCGACTGGATGTTGCGGGCGATCTCGCGCGTCGCCTCGCCCTGCTGCTCGATCGATGCGGAAATGCCGGCTGTGATCTCGCTCATCTCGGCGATCGTCTGGGTGATGCCGGAGATGGCCGACACCGCATCGCTGGTCGAGGTCTGCATCGCCGCGACCTGGGCGGAGATCTCCTCGGTCGCCTTCGCGGTCTGGTTGGCGAGCGCCTTGACCTCGGAGGCGACCACGGCGAAGCCGCGGCCGGACTCGCCGGCACGCGCCGCCTCGATGGTGGCGTTGAGCGCGAGCAGGTTGGTCTGCGCCGCGATCGAGTGAATGAGCTTGACCACCTCGCCGATCTTCTCGGCACCGGTGGAGAGCTCCTGCACCGTGGCGTTGGTGCGCTCGGCATCGCTGACGGCACGGCTCGCAACTTCAGTCGAGCGCGTCACCTGGCGGGAGATTTCCGCAACCGAGCTCGACAGCTCTTCGGCGGCGGCCGCAACGGTGCCAACATTGCCGGACGCCTTCTGCGAGGCGGCACCGACGGTCGCCGCGCGCGAGGAGGCATCGCTGGCGGTCGCGGTCATCGATTGCGCCGTGGTCTGCATGCCGGCTGCGGCCGAGGAGACCGAGCGGACGATGCCGTTGACGCTGCGCTCGAAATCGTTGGCGATCTCCTCCATGGCGCTGCGGCGATCCGCCGCGGCGCGTTCCTTGGCGTCCGCGTCGGTCTTCTCGAGGTCGCGGATGCGGATCGCGTTGTCCTTGAAGATCTGCACGGTCGATGCCATCGCGCCGATCTCGTCGCCACGACCGACGCCGGGGATGTCGCCTTCGAGCTTGCCGTCGGCCAGCTCCCGCATCCGGGTGCCGAGCAGCCCGAGCGGAGCACTGATGCTGCGGCCGATCATCCAGGCGACGCTGCCGGCAACGATGACGATGCCGAGCACCGCCAGGCCGAGCAGCCAGTAGACCGGACCCATCTTGGCGTCGATGTCATCCAGATAGGCGCCGGTGCCGAGATACATATCGAAGCCGGGGACCGCGACCGCGTAACCGATCTTGCGGATCGGCGTTTCCTGGCCGGGCTTCATATATTCATAGTGAAGCAGGATCTCGCCGTTGGCCTTGACGCCGTTCATCAATTCCAGCGACAGCTTGCGGCCGTTGGTCACGACGTCCATTCGGTTGGTGCCGATCACCTTCGGATCGGGCGCAAGCTGGGTGAGACCGTCATAGGACGTGCCGAACAGGTAGCCGGCACCCTTGTCATAGGTCATCGCGTTGCCGTAGCGGCGAAGCTCGGCCATAGCGGCGTCCTTCGTCATTTCGCCGGCATCGACGCGCTTCTTCAACGCGGCGGCATAGTTGCGCGCCAGCTCGACGATCGCCTTGGCCTGGTCGATGCGCGCATTCACCATCTCGCGCTTCATCAGATAGCCAGCGAGAACTCCGGAGATGCAGAGGCCGAACAGCGTGACTCCAACGAGAATGCCAAGCTTCGGGGCGATCTTCAGATTGCTCAACTTCACGGGGTTAGCTCCGGCAATATTGGGGTACGGGCGCATGACGAGATCGATCAAATTCGAATCAAGTCTTAGTGGCGGAGCCCTTAGCAAGTTACTTACGCACCTCCGTAGAAGCCCGGGGCTTGCACGGAAAAACGGAAATAGACCTCACCCGCAACAACCGTGAATTGTACGCACTTGCCCGAATTTCGCGTAAAAGACGCAAAGGCCCGCTCGTCGAGGCGGACCACGACAAGAAACCAAATCGGGAGCAGAGAATGCCGAAATACAGGGTGGTGACGCCGAAGGGTGCGAGCTTCACGGTCGCCGGCAGCGATTATTCCTATGAGCGCGAGGCGCTCGATCCGATCGATGCCGAGATCGTCGAGGCGCCCGCCGACGAGGCCGGGTTCATCGCCGCCGCGAAGAACGCCGACGCGATCTACGCCAAGGGCATCCCGATCACCAAGACCATCATCGACGCGCTCGAGAGCTGCAAGGTGATCACGCTCGGCTCGGTCGGCGTCGACAGTGTCGACGTCAAGGCCGCCACGGCCCGCGGCATTCCGGTCACCAACATTCCCGACACCTTCATCGAGGAGGTCGCCGACCACGCCATGATGCTGCTGCTCGCCGGCTTCCGCCGCCTGGTCGAGCAGGACCGCATGGTGCGCGACGGCCGCTGGGCCGAGGGCCGGCCGGCGCTGCTGAAAATCCCGAGGCTGATGGGCCAGACGCTTGGCTTCATCTCGTTCGGCCGGGTTGCGCGTGCGGTCGCGAAACGCGCCGCGCCTTTCGGCCTGCGAATGATGGCCTACGATCCCTTCATCCAGGAAACGCTGATGTACGAACACGGCGTGATCCCGGCGACGCTGAACGAGGTGCTGTCGCAATCCGACTTCGTCTCGATGCATGCCCCGGCGCGGCCCGAGGTGCACCACATGCTGACTGAGAAGCACTTCCGACAGATGAAGAAAGGCTCGATCTTCATCAACACCGGCCGCGGTGCCACCGTGGACGAGGAGAGCCTGATCAAGGCGCTGCAGGAGGGCTGGATCGCGCACGCCGCCCTCGACGTGCTGGAAAAGGAGCCGCCCTCGCACAACAATCCCCTGCTCGGCATGGAGAACGTGACCCTGACCGCCCATGTCGCCTCGGCCTCGGCACGGTTCGACGAGGCGCGCAAGCGCCGGGTGGGCTACGAATTGTCACTGGTGCTCCAGGGCATGTGGCCGGTAAGCTGCGTCAATCCGTCGGTGCTGCAGAACACCGCGCTCCGCCGCTGGCAGCCCGTCAGCATGGACCGCGGGCCGAACAGCTAGGCGGGCGGCGCGAAGGCGCCAAGGACCAAACGGCCCCTTCACCGGCGATCAACGCCGGGAAGGGAGACATCATAGGGAGGTACTGATGAGGAACGACATCACACGTCGTGATGCCTTGGCGCTGGGCCTGTCCGCTGCAACGCTCGCGGCCACCGGTGCTGCAGCGCAAACGTCCGCTATCAAGGCTGCCGACGTCCCGGCACCCAAGCGCGAGATCGAAAAGGGCGCGTCCTTGCGCATGCTGCGCCCGGTGCGCTTCGTCCAGGCGGACGAGGACGTGTTCCGCGCCAATGCGGCAAAGTTCACCAAGGACACCGGGGTCGAGGTCAAGGTCGACTTCGTCGGCTGGGAGGACATCAACCAGCAGACCGCGGTGACCTCGAATTCCGGCGCCGGCCCCGACATCATCATCGGCTTCTCCGACGCGCCTCACATCTACATCGACAAGCTGATCGAGCTCACCGACGTCGCCGACTATCTCGGCAAGAAGTACGGCGGCTGGCTGCCGCTGGCGCAACGCTACGGCAAGAAGAACAAGAGCGAGTCCTGGATCGGACTGCCGTTCGGCGCCACCGCAGGTCCCCTGATCTACCGCAAGTCGGTCCTGCAATCGGTCGGCTTCGACAAGGTTCCGGAAGATCATGCCGGCGTGCTCGACCTCTGCCGCAAGCTGCAAAAGGCCGGCAAGCCGGCCGGCTTCGCACTCGGCAACGCCAAGGGCGACGGCAACGGCTTCGCCAACTGGGCGCTGTGGTCGCACAACGCCTCGCTGCTCGACGAGGAGGGCAACGTCACCATCAACAGCAAGGAGACGATCGCCGCACTCAACTGGGTCAAGGAGCTGTATCCGACCTTCATCGCCGGCACGCCGTCCTGGAATGACGTCAGCAACAACCGCGCCTATTCCTCGCAGGAGATCGCGCTGACGGCCAACGGCGTCTCACTGTACTTCTCGCTGAAGAACGACCCGGCCACCAAGTCCATCGCCGAGGACAGCGAGCATCAGCTGCTGCCCAAGGGCCTCGCCAAGGTCTCGCCGATGGCGGGCCTGACATTGAACGCCATGGTGTTCAAGCACAGCCCGTACCCCAATGCCGCCAAGGCCTTCCTGCAGTACATGCTGGAGAAGGACCAATACGAGCCGTGGCTCAATGCCAATTCCGGCTATTGGTCGCAGCCGCTGGCCGCCTATGCCGAGGCCGCCGTGTGGTCGCAGGATCCGAAGGTGAGCCTGTTCAAGAACACGATGCAAAGCACTTACTATGACGGCTACAAGGGGCCGATCTCGACGGCCACAGGCGCAGTCAGCGCCGATTACGTGCTAATCCAAATGTGCGCGTCCGTTGCCACCGGCGCCGCCACGCCGGAGGCCGCGGCCGCCGAAGCCGAGCAGCGCTGCAAGCGCTACTTCCGGCGACAGCGGTAGAGCGACGACGACAGAGCCGCCGTCATTGCGAGGAGCACTTGCGACGACGCAATCCAGACGATCACTGCGGAGACAGACTGGATTGCTTCGCTTCGCTCGCAATGACGGTGTCGTGACACTTCAGACGGGACAAACCAATCTATGTCCGTGACCACCCTCTCCTCCCACGCACTGGCGCAGCGCCAGCCGAACTGGATCGTGCGGCTGTTCGACTACAAGCCGTTCCTGATCGCGATGTGCCTTGCGCCCGCGCTCGGGCTGCTCACAGTGTTCCTGACCTATCCGCTCGGCCTCGGCGTCTGGCTCGCCTTCACCGACACCACGATCGGCCGGCGCGGCATCTTCGTCGGGCTCGAGAATTTCCAGTACCTGCTCACCGATCCCTTGTGGTGGAACGCGGTCTTCTACAGCGTGTTCTACACGGCCGTGGCGACCTTCGGGAAATTCGCGCTCGGCTTCTGGCTCGCCCTGCTGCTCAACAACCATTTCCCGTTCAAGAGCCTGCTGCGCGCCATCGTGCTGCTGCCCTGGATCGTGCCGACGGTGCTCTCTGCGCTGGCGTTCTGGTGGATCTACGATCCGCAGTTCTCGATCATCTCCTACCTCCTGGTCGACGTGTTGCATTGGCGCGACAGCAATATCGACTTCCTCGGCTCGCCCTGGCCGGCGCGCTTTTCGCTGATCGCCGCCAACATCTGGCGCGGCATTCCCTTCGTCGCGATCTCGCTGCTGGCGGGCTTGCAGACCATCTCGCCCTCGCTCTACGAGGCCGCGATGCTGGACGGCGCCAGCGCCTGGCAGCGCTTCCGCTACATCACCTTCCCGATGATGCTGCCGATCCTTGCCATCGTCATGACGTTCTCGATCATCTTCACCTTCACCGACTTCCAGCTGGTCTACGCCATCACCCGCGGCGGTCCGGTGAACTCGACCCACCTCTTGGCGACGCTGGCGTTCCAGCGCGGCATCGCCGGCGGCGAGCTCGGCGAAGGCGCGGCGATCGCGGTGTCGATGATCCCGTTCCTGGTGTTCGCGACACTGTTCTCCTATTTCGGCCTGGCGCGCCGCAAATGGCAGCAGGGAGAGGCCAATGACTGACACCGCAGCGCAATCGACCGTCGCCGACGCAAAAGCCCCGCCCGACACCATGGCCTGGGATTCCGGGCTTCGGCGGCTGATGATGATCTACCTGCCGCTCGGCTGCTTCGTGCTGATCCTGCTGTTCCCGTTCTATTGGATGGCGATCACCTCGTTCAAGCCGAACGCGGAGCTGATGAATTACCGCGACAACAACCCGTTCTGGATCTCCTCGCCGACGCTGGCGCACATCAAGCACCTGTTGTTCAACACCTCCTATCCGCAATGGCTGAAGACGACGATGCTGGTCGCGATCGGGTCGACCACGCTGTCGCTGATCGCGTCGACGCTGGCGGCCTACGCGATCGAGCGCCTGCGCTTCCGCGGCAGTCCCTATGTGGGGCTCGGCATCTATCTCGCTTATCTGGTACCGCCGTCGATCCTGTTCATTCCGCTCGCGACCGTCGTGGTGCAGTTCGGCCTGTTCGATTCGCCGCTGGCCCTGATCCTGGTCTATCCGACCTTCCTGGTGCCGTTCTGCACCTGGCTCCTGATCGGCTATTTCAAGTCGATCCCCTACGAGCTCGAGGAGTGTGCGCTGGTCGACGGCGCCACGCGGCTGCAGATCCTGCGCCGGATCACGCTGCCGCTCGCCGTGCCCGGGCTGATCTCGGCCGGCATCTTCTCCTTCACGCTGTCCTGGAACGAGTTCATCTACGCGCTCGCCTTCATCCAGAGCGGCGCCAACAAGACCGTGCCGGTCGCGATCCTGACCGAGCTCGTCACCGGCGACGTCTATCAATGGGGTGCGCTGATGGCGGGATCGCTGCTCGGCTCGCTCCCGGTCGCGATCTTCTACTCGCTGTTCGTGGATTACTACGTCTCTTCGCTGACGGGTGCGGTGAAGGAGTAGCCCCGCTCTCTCGTCCCCCTCTCCCCGTTCTCACGGTCTGCAGGCGGGGAGAGGCGAAGAGCGCTGCGGCCTTTGGCCCGGCTTCACAATACTGCAACATGCGATCCGCATAAGCGTTGCGTCCGCCAACAGGAGACGCACATGCGCGCGACTTTTCTTTGCACCGTCGCCACGATCATCCTCACCGCGAGCACAGCGCTCGCGCAGAGCGAGGGCGAATTCCCCGCCAAGCTCGCCGGCCACGCGGTGATGCCGGCCGAAACCTTCATCGAGGCGCCGGCTGATGCGCCCGCCGATCTCAAGGCGGCGGGCAAGTATACCACCGGCAAGCGGGTCGACGCGCTTGGCACCGTCATGGGCAAGTCCTTTGAGCGCTCGACCGGCGTGTCGCTGCCGTTCAAGGGCCAGCCGCTGCAGGGCCATTCCGGCATCAAGACCCTGCCCGACGGCACGTTCTGGGTCCTCACCGACAACGGCATGGGCGCGCGCGCCAACTCGCCGGATTCGATGCTGTACCTCAACCGCTACAAGATGGATTGGGCCGGCGGCAAGATCGAGCGGCTGGACTCCATCTTCCTGCACGATCCCGATAAGAAGGTGCCCTTCCGCATCGTGCACGAGGACACCCAGAAGCGCTATCTCACCGGCTCCGATTTCGACACCGAAGGTTTCCAGATCATCGGCGACACCTTCTGGGTCGGCGACGAGTTCGGCCCCTATGTCCTGAAGGCGGACAAGTCAGGCAAAATCCTCGGCGTGTTCGATACGGTCGCCGACGGCAAGCCGGTGCGCTCGCCCGACAATTGGGCGGTGGGGACGCCGGCCGCGCCGGGCGCGACCTATACCAACGTCAATCTCCGCCGCTCCCGGGGCTATGAGGGCTTCGCCGCGTCGAAGGACGGCAAGTTCCTCTACGGCCTGCTCGAGGGACCGCTGTGGGATGCCGACAAGAAGGACTGGGAGAAGGTCGACGGCAAGGAAGCCTCGCGCATCCTCGAATTCGACGTCACTGCTGAGAAATTCACCGGCCGCTACTGGCACTATGTGTTCGAGCAGAACGGCAACGCCATCGGCGACTTCAACATGATCGACCAGGCTTCCGGCCTCGTCATCGAGCGCGACAATGGCGAGGGCACCGCCGACAAGGCCTGCCCGCAAGGCCAACGCGGCGAAAACTGCTTCCCCGACCTCGCCAAGTTCAAGCGCGTCTACAAGATCGAGCTGACCGACGCCAATGTCGGCAAGCCCGTGCGCAAGATCGGCTACATCGACCTCATGAAGATCAGGGATCCCGACAAGAAGGCGCGGAAGCCGCTCAATGATGGCGTCTACACCTTCCCGTTCTTCACCATCGAGAACGTCGATCGCGTCGACGACACCCACATCATCGTCGGCAACGACAACAACCTGCCGTTCTCCTCCAGCCGCGATCCCAACAAGGCCGACGACAACGAGTTCGTGCTGCTCGAGGTCGCGGATTTCCTGAAGGCGAAGTGAGGCGAGGCTCGCTCTCTCTCCCTCCCGCTTTTCCGCGGGAGGGAGAGTCATTGCCCATGGCTACTTCCCGAAAATCACCGGGACGTTGATGGGTATGGTTGCATAACTGATCTCGGCCGGCACCGGCGGGAATGGTTGGGCCTGGCGCACCATGGCCATCGCCTGGGCATCGAGCGCTGCGACGCCCGAGGAGCCGCCGAGGCGGCTGGACAATACCTGACCGTTACGGCCGAGCGTGAAGCTCACCTTGACCACGCCCCTCTGGCCATTCGCGCTCGTCGGATACTGGTGGAAGCGCATGAGATGCGCGCGGACGCGCTGATAATAGGTCGCCATGGTCGATGCCAACGAGCCTGCACTCACCGCGGAGGCCAGTGGCGCCTGCCGCTCCGCGCGCGGCGGTGCGCTGGTGCGCGGCGCCGGAAGGGCATCCGACGGCTTCCGGGCGTCGAGGCGGACCGCCTTGGGCTTCGCCGGGGCGGGCTTCTCCACGGGTGTAACTTTCGCAGGCTCGGGCTCCGACGGGCTCGGCTTGAGGCTCTGTTCCGGTGGAGCCACCACATCCGGCTGCTCCTGCGGCGGTGTCGGCGGAATCATTTCCTCGACAGCCTGCTGCTGCACCGGCTCGGGCGGTGACGCATCCGCCTGCTGCATCATCGGTCCCGGCGCGATGTCCAGCGGCGTCGACTGCGGTGCCGAAGTCTCCGGCGTCATGTCGATCAGGATGGCCGGCATGTTGACGCCCTCGTCCGGCACCTGCTTCAGCCAACTCGTTGCAAGCAACGCGGCGCCGAGATGCAACGCCACGATCATCGCCGCCGAGGCCCCCCAGCGCGCACCCTCCCGCTCGTCGACCGGCTGGTGCAGGGCAAAGGCGTTCGCTGCCATCAGCTGCGTCCGTCGAGCCCGACGAGGGCGACCTTGAGATAGCCGGCGTTGCGCAGGGTGTTCATCACCTCCATCAGGTCGCCATAGGAAACGGCCTTGTCGGCGCGCAGATAGATGCGCTCGTCCTTGCGGCCCCTGGTGGCCGCATCGAGCGAGGTGCTGAGCCCGTCGCGAGCGACGATATCCTCACCCACGGCGATCGAAAGATCCGGCTTGACGGTAACGAAGACCGGCTTGTCGGGCCGCGGTGCCGGCTCGGCGGCGGTCGCCGGGAGATTGACGCCGATGTCGACGGTGGCGAGCGGTGCGGCCACCATGAAGATGATCAGTAGCACCAGCATCACGTCGATGAACGGCGTGACGTTGATCTCGTGGGTGACGTCGAAATCGCTCGTCTCGCCGCGCGAGCCGAGCTTCGATGTTCCGAGCTTGACGGCCATGGCTACTCCGCTGCCCGCGCCAGACGGAAATGGCCGTGGTCGCGCTGGCGGCTCACCAGCAGCATGAGCTGCGCCGAGGCGTCGCCGAGCAAAGCGCGGTAATTGGCAATGCCGCGGACGAGGTGATTGTAGATCACCACCGCCGGAATCGCGGCGACGAGACCGAGCGCGGTCGCGAGCAACGCTTCGGCAATGCCGGGCGCGACCACCGCCAGACTGGTGGTGTGGCTCTCGGAGATGCCGATGAAGGAATTCATGATGCCCCAGACGGTGCCGAACAGACCGACGAACGGCGCGATGGCGCCGATGGTCGCGAGCACGCCGGTGCCGCGCGCGATCTGCCTGGACATCGCCGCCTCGACCCGCTCCAGCCGCAACGCGACGCGCTCCTGCAGGCCGTCGTCGAGAATGCCGCCGGAGAGCTCGGCCTCCCTGGCGCAGGACTGAATCAGCTGCGCGACTGCGTCGCGGGCGTCGCCGGTCCGCGCGGATGCCTCGGCCAGCGTCATGTTGCCTTCGAGGGTGCGCGTCCGCTGCAAGGCGAGCGAGCCCTTGCGACGCAGCTCGATGGTCTTGGCGAGCCAGACCGTCCATGTCGCCAGCGAGGCAACGGCAAGCCCGACCATCACGACCTTCACGACGATGTCGGCACCGAGGAACATGCCCCAGGGCGACAGATTGCGCGGCAACAGCGCCGCGTCGATCGCAAAGGCCGGCGCCGGCACGAGCGCCAGTGCGATTGTGAGGATCACGTGCCCTAGCGTGGAATTGCTCTGCATCCTGATCTCCCGACAAATGGAAGTCACGCCGAAAGCTTCGCCGCGATCCGGTCCGCGAGCCGCCGGAACCGCGCCAGCTGATCCGCCCGCAGCGCCCTCGTCTCGTCGCGGCCGACGAAGACCTTGAACATGATGCCGCCGTCGGCGTTCACGAAGGCGACGAAGGCCGAGGACTTGCCCATGAAGGGCCGCTCGACGAAGGCAATTCCCGCGCAGCGCTCGTGGCGGAGATGGCCGTGCAGGCCCTTTGGCTGCATCAGGTTGAAATAGCCGCGGCCGATCTCGCCCGCGGGAATGGTCCCGGTGAACTCGAAGATCGCATCATCGGTGTGGACGATCAGCGTGACCTCGCCCCATTCCGCGATGTCCTGCATGGCGGCGGCAAAATGTTCGCCGCTCCCGATGCGCACCATTGACGGCGGCAACGCCTCGATCACCGCGCGCGGCGTGGCGCTGCGCTCGCGCGCGACGTCCTCGATCACGGCACCCGGATTGTCCGCCATATGCGCCTTGAGGTCGGCGAGATCGGTGCTCAGCATATCTGGCTCCTCAACCCCGGCGCCTCAAGCGGCCGCGCTCGCCTTGCGCTCGGTCATGATGACCTCGAAACCTTCGAACTTGGGGTGACCGAGATAGAGGCTCTCGCCGGTCTTGTTGTCGGCGCGCGCATGAGCGCGGCGGAATTCCTCCGAGCGCGTCCAGGCCTCGAAAGCCGCCTTGTCGACCCACACGGTATGCGAGGAATACAGCGTGTGGTCCTCGGCGACCGGCCCCTTGAGCAGATGGAATTCGACGAACCCCGCCATGCTGCCGAGATAGGACTCACGGGTCCGCCAGACGGTTTCGAACGCGGCTTCCGAGCCGGGCTTCACCTGGAAGCGATTCATGGCGATGAACATTCGACTTTTCTCCTGTGACTTGTAGATCGGCAATTGCCGACCGGATATTTCAGAACGGGTCGAAAGCCACGCTGACGCATCAGCGTGGCTTTCGAGATCAGCAAGGCATAACCTGCGGTGTCTTCCTCAGGTGCCGCCAAAGTGGTATTTGAGACCTCCCTTGATCACGAGCCCAGCGCCGGCGCTCGCCCACTTCACGTCGTTTTGCGTGTCGCCCGTGCTACCGACCGGAATGGCGTACGGACGATAGTAGCGGTTGAAGAGGTTCTCGACGGAGAAGTTGAGCGTGAGATCGGGCGTCGGGTGATACTGCGCGTAAAGATTGACGAGATCGTACGACGTCGCGGGCGTGTAGGTCCTGGGGATGTCGTAGTTGGCGATTGCCGACGTCCACATCATCGAAAGGATGAGGGTGCGGTCGAGCAGACGCACGCCGGCCGTCGTCGTGATCTTCTGCGGCGGAATGCTGTAGAGGCCGAAGCCGGTCTGCAGATTCTTTCCGCTCTGATAGGTCCCGGAGAGGCCGAAGAACCACAGGTTCGCGTCATACATCGCCTCGGCCTCGACGCCTTGTATGAGCGCGGACGCCACGTTCTGATACTGCAGGAACGGGAGCACCGTGATCGACGGCGCCGGTGGCGGCCCGGTCGGGACCACGAGCGGGTTTCCGTAAGCGACCTGATCGATGAAGTCGCTGATGTCGTTGCGGAACACGTTGATCTTGCCGCGCAGCGTGTCGCCCGCCGTGAACAGATCGTTCTTCTTGATATTGAAACCGATCTCCTTGTTCTTGCCGACCTCGGGGCGCAGGTTTGGATTGGGCACGAAGCAGAAGGTCGAGTCCGCGCCCGGTCCCGGCGTGCCCGACGGACAGCGGAAGAACGAGTCGTTGACCGTCGCGCCGGCATGTGGCCCGCTCACCAGCGTCTCCGTGATCGAGGGCGCCCGATAGCCTTCCGCGTAGCTGGCATAGGGGGTCACGACCGCGGTCGGAACGAGAGCAACGGTGATCTTCGGCGAGAGGCGATCGCCGCCCGACGACGAGGATGCCGAGGAAAGCTGATAATTGTCGTAACGGAGCGCACCGATCACCTCGAGCATCGAAGTGTAGTTCGCCCGCCACTGCACGAAGCCGCCAGACACCGTGCGCTGGCCGCCGGGCGTCGTCACTTCGGCGGTACCGGTCCTATCCTGCGTAGATACTTTATCCTGAAAGGCGTCCAGGCCGTATGTCACCGCGTGGCGCCAGCTTCCAGTGTCGAACCGCGTCGTATTGTGCACGTCGATGCCGATTGTATCGAGCAGATATCCGCGGTTGCTCCCGATGCACCCCGAAACGGCATTGCCCGGCACGCCACCGCAATACACTGACGGCGTCGTGGTGGTGTGCCTGGTCTTAGTCTGGTCGTTCTCGGTGCGATTCCAGTAGATCTTCGCATCCCAGTCGAACCACTGATCATCCGGCTGCGAATATTTCCAGCCGAGCGTCGTGGTGTAATTCTTCACGTTGGAGGCGTAGATCGACGTGCCGTTCAGATTGTTCGTGCCGTTCGCATTGGTCGAATTGGGATCGCCGGCGCGTCGCGGCGGCTGGCCCAGGCTGTAGATGTCTTCCTGAAAGATGGCGCCGAGCTTGACCTCGTGGCCGTCCGCCGGCCGCACCGTCAGCTTGGCGATGCCGCTGCTGAGCCGATTGCCGGTATTGGCGACCTCGAAGCCGGTGCCGTCCTTGTAGCTCTCCTGCGTCGAATAGGTGCCGCCTGCGAACACGTCGACATTCGGATTGACGTGCACGCCGCCGAAGGCCGAGCCGAGTGCGCGACCATAATTGCTGCCAAGGATAGTCTTGACATCGACGCCCCAGCGCTCGCCCACGCGGACGACATCCTCGATGTCCTTGGTGCGGAACGAGGCCACGCCACCGATCGCGCCGGAGCCGTAGATGTTCGCGGTCGGGCCGCGCACGATGTCGATGCCGCTGATCAGCTCCGGATTGAGGAAGAAGGAGCCGTTGGCGAAGTGGCCTGTGCGCTGATAGTTCTGCCGCGCGCCATCGACGACGACAGCAACGCGGCCGAAATCCTGCAGGCCGCGAATGTTGATCGAGGTCGACGGCTCGTCGCCGCGATTCTGAACCCATACGCCCGGCACATTATAGATGAGGTCACCAACCGTGCTGGCCTGACGTCCCTCGATCTGCGCCGAGGTCACGACGCTGACCGGTGCCAGCGCATCCACGGCACGCTCCTCGGTCTTCGTTGCCGCGACCGTAATCGCATCGAGCGTTTGCACCGGCGCTGCGCCGCCGGCCTGGGCGCGGGCGTTCATCACCTCCGGCGCGGCCTGCTGCGCAACTTGCGGCGCCGGCTTACGCTTGGCCTGCTTCGGCCTGTCCGACGACGCGTTTTCGCTCTGCGGCGATGCGGTCTGCGCGAGACTGCCCTCCGCCGTCATTGCCGCAATTGAAACCACCGACGCGCCCAAAATCAGGGCGCGCGAATACCTAGCCCCGTCAGCCATATCAGCCCCAGCCTGCACTTCACTTTAGTTTTTGATGTCGTCTGGCTGGCGCGCGCTCGCAACGCGAGCGACTGGCTGGCTGATTGTCTCAAGAGGCGGGCGAGTTCCCCGCTGTGAGAAATCGTTACGTGGCAACACTCTGACGGTCAATGACATCGGGTTACAGTTTATATCGATTGTAAACTGCGATGGTTGGAATGCGCTTGGCGCCACCTGTACAAACGGGCGGTACTCCAGCTTTCGAAAGCGCATCACACCGACAATGTCAGCCACATCAGGAGACAGCAGCGGCAGCGCGGCAGGACCGGCACAAAGCCCTTCTGCGGCAACCCGAACTCTCACCATGCGCGGCAGCCGGATCGACAGTCGCGAGCTGTTTGCCGCCGAGCGCGAGATCATCATTGCGCATGGCGAGGACAGCTATCGTCTCCGCCTGACCTCGCAGAACAAGCTGATTCTGACGAAGTAACTGCAATGACATGTTGCCGCACCCTCACCCGTCTCCTGCTCTCCGGCGGACTCGCGTTCGCGTCTGCTGCGCACGCCGCGGGCATCACCGTGCATGACGCGCGCAATCGCGACGTCACTGTTACCGATTTTGCCCGCACGGTGTCGATCGGCGGCGCCATCACCGAGATCCTCTATGCGCTGGGATTGGAAAGCCGGCTGGTCGGCGTCGACACGACGAGCCTCTATCCGGCGGCGGCACTGCAAGACAAGCCGAATGTCGGCTACGTGCGCCAGATCTCGGCCGAAGGCGTGCTCGGTCTCAACCCGACGCTGATCCTGGCGATCCAGGGCTCGGGCCCGCGCGAGACCATGGACATCCTGGAGACGGCGAAGGTGCCGCTGGTGCTGGTGCCCGAGACCTTTTCCGAGGAAGGCCTGATCGAGAAGATCAAGCTGGTCGGCCACGCCATGGGCGTCGATGCGCGTGCCGAATGTCTCAGCGCCGCGGTCGGCGCCGATCTTGCACAGCTCCGTGCCCTGCGCGCCAAGGTGACGAAGCCGGTGCGGGTGATGTTCGTGATGTCGCTCCAGAACGGGCGGGCGATGGTGGCGGGCCACAAGACCGCGGCGGATGAGATCATCCAGCTCGCGGGCGCGGCCAACGCGGTCGAGGATTACGATGGTTACAAGGTCATCAGCGACGAGGCGATCGTGGCCGCAAAGCCCGATGTCGTGCTGTCGATCGAGCGCGGCAAGGATTCGCTGCAGGCCGATGCAGTCTACACGCACCCCGGCTTTGCGCTGACGCCGGTCGCGGCCAACAAGAGCTTCATCAGCATGGATGGGCTTTATCTGCTCGGCTTCGGGCCGCGCACCGCGGCAGCGGCGCGCGATCTCTCAGTCAAGCTCTATCCGGCCTTGGCCGAGGGCGGCGCGTTCGCGTCGGCGCTGTCGACGGCGAATTGCCGGCAATGAGCGTGGCCGCCGGGATCGAAACACGGAGCCCGCGACACAGCGCGGGACGGCGAGCAGCATCGTTCGCGATTCCCCTTCTGCTCGTGGTGCTCCTGGTCACCGCGATCGCCGCCCTGACGGTCGGCGCCGCCGGCATCCCGCTCTCCCGGCTGCCAGCCGCGCTGGGCTTGGCCGGCGAAAGCGCGGCCATGACGGCCCGCGACCAGCTCGTGCTGTGGTCGATCCGCATTCCCCGGATCGCGGCGGCGGCGATGATCGGCGGCCTGCTTGCCGCGGCCGGCGCGATCATGCAGGGGCTGTTTCGCAACCCGCTCGCCGATCCCGCCCTGGTCGGCGTCTCCAGTGGCGGCGCGCTCGCAGCCGCGAGCGCGATCGTCTTCACCGATTCCCGCTTCGGCGAGGCGCTGCGCTTTCTCCAGACCGAGCTGTTGCCCCTCGCGGCCTTCGCGGGTTCGCTGGCGACCACCACAATCCTCTACGGCATCTCCAGCCGCTCGGGACGCACCTCGATCGCGATCTTCCTGCTCGCCGGCGTCGCCATCACCGCGATCGCCAATGCGGGCATCGGCCTTCTGGTATTCATCGCCGATGACCGTCAGCTGCGCGACATCACGTTCTGGATGCTGGGCTCGATGAGCGGCGCGACCTGGACCAAGGCCGCCGTGCTCGCGCCGGTGCTCATTGCCGGACTCGCAGGCTGCGCCTTCATCGCGCGCGGCCTCGACCTGCTGGTGCTCGGCGAGGCCGACGCCTTTCACGGCGGCGTCGACGTCGAGCGCCTGAAGCGGATCTCGATCGTGATGGTCTCGGCCATGACCGGCGTCGCGGTGTCGATCAGCGGCGTGATCGGCTTCGTCGGCATCGTCGTGCCGCATCTGCTCCGTCTCGTGATCGGCCCGGCGCATCGCCTGCTGCTGCCGGCCTCGGTGCTATCAGGCGCGATCCTGATGGTCGGGGCCGACACGCTGGCGCGGACCATCGTGGCGCCCGCGGAGATGCCGATCGGCATCCTGACGGCGGCCGTCGGCGCACCCGTCTTTCTCTTCATCCTGCTGCGGCAGCGCGGGCTCGCCGCGCTATGACCGCAGTGCTCGATGCACGACACCTAGGCAAGCGCGCCGGTCGCGCGACATTGCTTGACGGCGTCAGCCTGACGGTTGCGGCCGGCGAGATGATCGCCATCATCGGCCCGAACGGCGCCGGCAAGTCGACGCTGCTGCGGCTGCTCTCCGGCGATCTCCGCCCGAGCGCCGGCGAGGTGCGGCTCAAGCAGCGCGACATCGACAGCTTCGCGCCGCGCGAGCTCGCCGCGCACCGTGCAATGCTGTCTCAGCACATCAATGTCACCTTTCCCTTCACCGTCGAGGAGATCGTGCTGATGGGCGCGGGCGAGCGCAGCTTGCGCGAGGCCGGCCCGCTCGTCGACTCCGCGCTGGACGAGGTGGGCCTGTCGCATTTCCGCGAGCGGCAATTGCCGACCCTGTCGGGCGGCGAGCAGCAGCGGGCTCATTTCGCCCGCGTGCTGGTGCAGCTCGCCTGCGGCGAAGCCAAGCACGGCCCCGGGCTCTTGCTGCTGGACGAGCCGACCTCGAGCCTCGATCTGCGCCACCAGATCGACCTCGTCGAGGCGGCCCGCCGCCGCGCGGCTGCCGGCACCGCCGTGATCGCGATCCTGCACGATCTCAACCTCGCGATCCGCTTTGCCGACCGCCTGGTCGTGCTGGCCGGCGGCAGGCTCGCCGCGGACGGTCCGCGCGCCGAGGTCGTCACGCGGGAGAGGATCCGGGATATTTTCGAGATCGACGCGGACGTGCATCAGGTTGACGGCGTGCCGTATGTGCTGCCGCAGTCGATGCGGGCTGCGGGGCAAGCTGAACTGCCGCCACGGTGAAGGTGCGCTCCCTCGCCCCGTTCTTACGGGGAGAGGGGTGGGGTGAGGGGCCTCTCTCCACACGCGAGATGGTCGAGAGACCTGTACCCCCTCACCCGGATTGCATCTTCGATGCAACCCGACCTCTCCCCGCAAGCGGGGCGAGGTGAAGCTGCGCCACCCGTGCAGGAAATCAGCCCGCCGGGACGATCACCATGCTCTTGTCCTTCGGCCAGCGGATGCGCCAGGCGAAGTTGATGTCGCGGGCCTCGCCGGGCTTGGCGTCGAACGACCATTCCAGCACGCCGCGCTTGTCGCGGATGTTGTTGGCGGTCGGCTGGGTGCTCGAGGGCAGCATCTCGACGACGATGTCCTCGTTCTCGCTGACCGGCAGCTGATCCTCGATCGCGACGCGAATCGGAAAATCATGCCCGTTGCGGATCGTGGTCTTGAACGAACGCTCGTCGGTCTTCGACGTCGTGACCAGGAGGCCTGCCGAGCCTTCGTTGCGCTTGAGCACGGCGCGTTCGATCTTGACCTTGTCGTCGGCGCCGAACCCGAGCCGCACGATGTCGTCCTTGGTGGACGCCGTGATCTTGCCGCGGCCGACGAAGGTGCCGTCGCGATAGATCGCGACCTTGCCCGGCAGCAGGGTCGTTTCGTCGGTCTGCTTGAAGCTGGCTTCCAGGAATGCGGTCGGATCCAGCACCGGCGCGGCGCGCACCGCGAGATCGGCGGGCACATTCACCGAAGCGATACGTAGGCTCTTGGCACCGTCGGCGGCGCCGAGGCTGACGCGGCCGGGAATCCTGAAGGTGGCCTGGAAGTCGCCGATCTCGGCGACGGCCTGTTGCTCGTCGGCGCGCTCGCGCAACTCGGTCGCTTCGGCAGCCTTGGACATGGGCTCGTACGAGCGCTGGCGAACAGTTGGCGCAGGCCGCGCTAGATCCGAGGCCGTGCCAAGGGCCATGGGCTTCGGCACTTGTGGATATTGCGCGATCAGCGAATGCAGCTCCGGAGCACTGCCGCCGCGGCTGATGCGCACGGTGGAGACGCCGAGCGTCACGTTCGACCAGTCCTCGCCGGTGGCCTGAGTCACCTCGGCGCGACGAACCAGTTCGAGCTGCGGCTTGCGATCCTTGGCGCCGGTATCGAGCCGCGCATCGTAGAGCGGCACCCAGCGCGCGTTGCGCACGGCATAGGTCACGCGCAGCGTCGCCTTGGTCGCGGCGGCCGAGGCGACGTCGATCCGCACTTCCAGCTTGCTCGGCGGCTTGGCCGAGCGCTCGGCTTCCAGTTGCGCGATCTGGCGGTCGAGCTCGCGCTGTTTTCGCGTGGCATCGCGAATTGCGCTGTCGGCGGTCGCGATCTCCTCGGCGACCGCGGCAAAGGCCGCGCGCCATTCAGCAATCGGGCGCGCCTCGCCCTTCTCGCCGAGGCCGGCCGGCGACGCCTCGGCAAAATGCTGCGCGAACTTGCGCCGGGCATTGGCCGAGTCGATCGCACCCTGCAGGTCGGCCCGTTGATCCCTCAGCGCTTCGATGCGCTTGTCGAGCTCGGGCAGGTTGACCGGCGGCGCGGCCTTCGGTGGGCGTGCATCGATCGTGCCGATGGTGAGCTTGGCGCCCGCCTCGCCTTCGACGCGGAGGGAAGATGGATCGAGCGAGAGCGGAAAATCCTTGGCCACCAGCGTCGAATCGCCGGAGGCGAGATCCAGCGAAATGATGCGGGTGACGGTTGCACCGTCGGGATAGACGGTGACCGTGTCGATCGTCGAATTGGCGTCCACATTGGCCGCCCATGACGGCGATGCGAGCGCCGTGGTCACCAGGACCAGGCCCGTGGTTGCCAAATATCCTGCGGTGATGCGCATAAAGTCCCTCCTGCCGGTATCGCCGCGTCGCCAGCCGGACGCGCGCGATGAGATGCCTCGCCATCGTGGTTGGACGCGGCAGGGAAGGAACCGGTTCGATTGAGACTTCCGTGGGGCGCCGCCGCGGCGGCACCATGTCTGTGGAAGGCTCGGTGGTCCGGGCGGCTTCAGGCCTGGGCCTAAGAGCCCTGGCCGAAAATGCGCCGGAGCAGATCGGTCACGTTCTTGGCGCCGGCCTTCTTCAGGACGCTGGCACGGTAACCTTCGACCGTCCGCGCGCTCAGATGCATCCGCCGGGCGATCCCCTTGTTAGTGAGGCCGGCGGCAAGATGCTCGAGCACGTCGGCTTCGCGCGCGGTCAGAGGCTCACAGCCCGGCAGCCAGCGTTGCCCGATCGCCCCGGGTTGCGCGAATTGATCGATGGCGGCATCGATCCGGTTGACAATGTCGTGGGTGCGGAACGGCTTTTCGATGAAGTCGGTCGCGCCGCTCTTGATGGCGTCGACCGCCATGGCGATGCTGCCATTCGCCGACGTCACCAGCACCGGCGCCATGCAATTCTCCTCGCGCAGCTGCCTGAGCACCTCGAGAGCGGAGCGATCCGGCGGCATCTCCAGCAGCACACAGGCCGGCATCCGCGTCTTGGCTTCCGAGAGCAGAGAGGCACCATCGGCAAAGCAGATCACGTCATAGGCGCTCTGTTCGAGCGCGGCGGAAAGTTGTTCGCGGGAGGCGGCGTCAGTGTCGATGACGAATACCTCGCCCTTGGAAAGCATGTTTCCCGGCATAGTCCCGATCCAGCAATGTCTTGGTCAAATGGCCCGAGACGGCCGGGGGCTCCGTCGCGCCCCGCCGTCATGCGCACGGCATTCACGCCAGTGCTTCGGTTTTCCTTATGTATGTTCCATCCGGTTCCTGGATTTGACGGATCGGGACAGAAACTTTACATTTCGGGACATCTGCGGGAATGCTGGCAGGAACGGTTTGCATGACCGACCTCATTCGCAGCGCAGGATTGAGCTGTTACCCCGAGGTCGCCCGGTCGGTCGGGCTCGACCCCAGCCAGATGATGCGCAAGGTCAGGCTGCCGCTGGCCTGCCTCGACCAGCCGGACATTCCCATCGCCGTCACCGGCCTGCGCCGCCTGCTCGAACTGTCGGCAAAGGCCTCCGGCGCCGAGGATTTCGGCCTGCGTCTCGCCGAGCGCGGCGGCCTCACCAATTTCGGCGCGGTCGGCCTGATCGTGCGCGAACAGGCGACCGTCGGCGAAGCGATCGAGGCGTTTTCGCGCTTCATCCATATCCATCACGACGGCATGCGGCTCGACGTCACGCGTGACGAGCGGACCGTGACCATCACGCTGCATTTGCGCGGCCGGCAGCCGCGCGCGCCGCGGCAGTCGATCGACATGGCGCTCGGCAGCGTTCACCGCATCATCCAGTCGCTGTTCGGCAGCGATTGGCGGCCGCTGGAAGTGCATCTGCACTACCCGCCGCCGCTCGACCGCAAGCGTTACCGCGACTTCTTCGGCTGCCGGGTGATCTTCAATGCGGACGACGATGCGATCCTGTTGTCGGCGCACGACATGCAGCGCCGGATCCCAAGCGCGCATCCCTTGATCGCGAGTTACTTGCGCAAGCGGATCGAGGCGATCGAGAGCAGGCCGGCAAGCTGGGAGGCGAAGGTCGACGAGGTGGTGCGGACCCTGCTCGCCAGCGGCGATTGCACGGTCGAGCGCGTCGCCGAGCATCTGGCCTGCACCCGCCGCACCATCCACCGCCGCCTCGCCGCATCGGGCACCAGCTTCTCGGCCATCCTGGACGCGCAGCGCGCCGATCTCGTGGTGCAGCTGATCGAGGATCACACCCGGCCGCTGGCCGACATCGCGGTGCAGCTCGGCTTCTCCGCGCAGAGCGCCATGGCGCGCTGGTTTCGCGGCCGCTTCGGCTGCACCATCACCGATTGGCGCAAGGGCGTGCGGCCTCGCTCCGCACCGCCCTCGGCAAGTGCAGCCTGACTTCAGCGCGCGGGGGCGGGCACGCCCATCGTGGCGAGCGCCCGCCGCCCGCTGCCGGCGAGCAGCGGACCGAACGCGACGGCAAATCCGAGGAAGGCGAGGATCCAGCCGCAGGCAGCGACGTACAGCAGCACGTCGCCATACGCGGGCAACACGACGGCACCGATTCGGGCCAGAGCCGCGATGACGATTGCAGCATAGATTGCCTGGACCGCCGGCGAAGCCGTCAGCGCCTGTCCGGTATGGCCGAGGCTGGCGCGGGTCATCACCGCGAGCGTCATCGTTCCCGCAGCACCCGCCATCCAGGCATGGATGCCGGCGCTCGGCGGCAGCTCGCCGAAGGCGGCCACAGCGTTCAGGATGAAGCCGAGCGGCACGAAGACATAACCGACATGCAGGATCAGCAGCAGCCGCTCCCGCGTGGTGCGGTCGCCGGCCCAGCGTGCAAGCCGAACCAGATGCAGCACGCCGACTGCCGCCATCGCGACGCCGGTGATCATGTTCAGCGGTGCCGCGATCCATGCGATCAGCGCCAGCGCGCTCAAGCCGATCACCGCGCCATCGAATCGTCCGAACGGCACCGGCAGGCGGCCGGGATTGAACTTGACCAGCCAGTTGCGGGTGAAGCTCGGAATGATGCGGCCGCCGATCAAGCCGATCAGCAGGACGACCACGCCGATGCCGACGCGGATGCTGACGTCGGCCGCGCCTGCGTAATGCGTCTCGACATGGAAGGCGACGTTGCCGGCGAGCAGAACCAGCACCAGCCCCACCACCGGCAGGTTGCGCCAGTTGCCGCCCGCGATGATCTCGCGCGTTGCGGCGGCAACGACCAATGCCAGGAACGCGGCATCGACGACCAGTGCAAACGTCCAACCGGTATTCGCCGACAGCGTCACCGCGACGCGTCCGGCAAGCCAGACCGTCACCAAGCCTGCGAGCGGCGCGCCCTGGATCGGCAGGCGCCCCGTCCAGTTCGGGATGGCGGTGAAGAGGAAGCCGGTGATGACGGCCGGCAGGAAGCCATAGAGCATCTCGTGGATGTGCCAATCGCGCGGCGCGAATGCGGAACTCACCGACAATTCGCCGTAGAACATCGGCAGCCAGACCAGGATCGACAACGCCGCCTGGATTGCGGCGAGCAGGAAAAAGGGGCGAAAGCTGTTCGCAAACAGCGGCCAGCCCGCAAAGTTGCGGGATCGGGCGCCAGCCATGGGTCAACTCCAATCAAATCAGACTGTTGCTTGGAAAAATACTGCCACCGGGCGGCCTCGTTTTGCGCTAACGCAAACTACCTGACGATTGCAGGTGCCATCACACTCCCTGATGCCAGGGGAGGCAGAATGGCCAAGGTCGACACATCGCTGGTTGCGCATTTGCCGCTGTTTGCGGGGATGACGCCGGAAGCTCTCGACGAGATCCTGCGTGAGGCCCGCTCGGCGCGCTATCCCAAGAACAGTGCGATTTTCGAGCAGGGGGCGGACGCGCAGTCCTTCTTCCTGCTGCTGCACGGCCATGTCCGCGCGGCCAAGACCACACCTGCCGGCGAGCAGATCGTGGTGCGCTATGTCACGCCCGGCGAGACGTTCGGGCTCGCGATGGCGATCGGAGCCGCGCGGTATCCGGCGACGGCCATGGCGGTCGACGACAGCGTCGTGCTGATCTGGCCGACTTCGGCCTGGCCGCGGCTGGTCGAGCGGTTTCCGGCGCTTGCCGCCAACACGCTCCAGACCGTCGGCACGCGGCTGCAGGAAAGTCACACCCGCATCCTGGAAATGTCGACCCAGCAGGTCGAGCAACGCGTCGCGCACGCGCTGCTTCGCCTCGCCAAGCAATCCGGCAAGAAGCTCGACCACGGCATCGAGATCGACTTCCCGATCAGCCGCCAGGACATCGCGCAGATGACGGGCACCACGCTGCACACCGTCAGCCGCATCCTGAGCGGCTGGGAGAGCCAGGGCCTGGTCGAGAGCGGCCGCCAGCGCATCATTCTGCGCGAGCCGCACAAGATTGTGGTTCTGGCGGAGCGGAGCGTCGACAGCGGCACGGCGTGAGAGACACCTCTCTGCTCAAGTGAGGGATGAGGCGCGCTTCCGCTTACGGCGAAAGCGCGCTCATCATCCGGGAACCCACGCACACCTGCGCGATTCCTGATCGTTTCACGCCGGCACGCACTCGATCAGCGCGGCGAGGAACTGGTCGCGGTCAATGCCATGCTCGCGGCAGGCGTCATCGACCGTGTGGAAGGTCGCGATCGGACAGCCGACGCAAGCCATCCTGAAGGCGAGAAACACGCGGATCGTGTGCGGCGCCGAATGCATGATGTCATCGACCAGATCGTCGGATCGGAAGGACATGGACAACTCCATTCCGATCGACGATAGCGACGCGGGACCGAGTTTCTTTGTTGGAGCGCAAGCTGGCTCGTCATTGCGGGGCGCGCGTAGCGCGAACCCGGAATCCATCGAGCAGCAACCAGTGCAGTGAAATGGATTCCGGGTTCGCGCCAAGAGGCGCGCCCCGGAATGACGGGGGGCTACACCGCCCGACTGTGCAACTGCTTGCCTGGATCCAGATGCGCATCGAACGCAGCGGCGACGCTGCGGACCAGGAAGCGCGAGTCCTTGGCGACAGCGAGTCGATCGCCCTCCACCCTCACGACGCCGTCGGAAATCAGCGGCTTCAGACGCGAGGCAGATTTCAGCATGGCGCCGGCCTCCGCGCCATGGCGCGCGCAGATGTCACCGAGATCGGCACCGAACTCGCACATGATGCGTTCGATAATGTCGGCGCGCAGCCGGTCGTCATCGGTGAGGCCGTAACCCTTCGCGGTGGCGAGGCGGCCGGCAGCGATGCTCTGCGAATAGGCGCCGATCTGCACCTCGTTCTGGACATAGCCCTGCGGCAGGTGCCCGATCGCGCTGGCGCCGAAGCCGAGCAGGACTTCGCTCCGGTCGGTGGTGTAGCCCTGGAAGTTGCGCCGCAGCGTGCCCTGCTCGAACGCCACGGCCATGGCATCGTCGGGCCGCGCGAAATGATCGAGCCCGATCTGCACGTAGCCGGCCTCTTTCAAGGCATTGGCGATGGCGCAGGCCTGGTCGTGGCGCGCAAGGCCGTCGGGCAACACGCCTTCATTGATCATGCGCTGGTGCTTCTTGAAGGCTGGCACGTGAGCATAGCCGAACACCGAGAAGCGGCTGGGTGAAAGCGCGAGGCTGCGTCGCACCGTCTCCAGGCACGAAGCCACTGTCTGGTGCGGCAGTCCGTAGATCAGGTCGAAGTTGACACCCTCGATCGCAGCGCCGCGGAGCATCTCGACCACGGAGGCCGTCTGCGCGAAGCTCTGCACACGGTTGATCGCCCGCTGCACCACCGGGTCGAAGCTCTGCACGCCGAGGCTCGCGCGGTTGACGCCGGAGAGCCGCATCGCCTCGACCATGTCCGCGCTCAATGTACGGGGATCGATCTCGACCGCGATTTCCGCCGAGGGCAGCACGAAGAATTCCTGGCGCATCGTCGCCATCAGCTCGGCAAAGGCGTCCGGCGCCATGATCGTCGGCGTACCGCCGCCGAAATGAATGTGCTCGACCTTGATGCGGTGGCCGATGGTTTCGGCCGTCAGCGCGATCTCTCTGCGTAGCGTCCGCTGGTAGCCGGCGATCAGTTCGTCGCGGCGGACGATCTGGGTATGGCAGCCGCAGTACCAGCACATCTCGCGGCAGAACGGCACGTGCAGATAGAGCGAGGCGCTGGCGGCCACGGGCAGCTCCGCCAGCCAGCGGGCATAGGCGTCCGGACCGATCGCCGGCGTGAAATGCGGTGCGGTCGGATAGCTGGTATAGCGTGGCAGGCGTTCCTCGCCGTAGATCGCCGCAAGATCAGCTCTCATAAGTTACCCATTCGTAAATGCCCGCCGCGCGCGAGACATCGCGGCAAATCACGGAATGAATTCAAATAACCCGGATCGGCGGACGCGGCTTTGCGCTCGCGCAAAGCGCGGATACCGGTTCCCGGCCATGGTGAGAAAAAATCGCGGCCATCCGGAGCGTTCGCCATGAGGCTTTTCGCACTCGAACTCATTCTCTCCCTGCTCGACGTCCGCGGCCATATCCCGCGTTTCGACGACTACCGGCCGGCCCCGGCCGCGCCGGCCCCCGCAGGCGCGGTGCGCGCCCTGGCGGCCGCGATCGCCGTCTTCGTCGCGCTGTCACTGGCGATCTGGGGATTGGTCTGGCTCGCCGTGAACCTGCTCTGAACGGACGCGCCTTCGCCAAGGCCTGTCTTGCGATCTCGTCCACGCGCATGAGCGGGGCAACCGAGATCGTCATCCAGCTTGAACATGCAAACGAGTTGCCGCTGAGTTGACGCTCGGCCTCGATCGGCATCGCGCCTGCGGACGCGGTGAGTTGCCATCGCCGACCCCGCTCCTTCGAGAAATCTAGGTCATGTTGCCGAACGCGAATCCGGCGGAAGCTTGTCGCAGCACAAACACGCTTGCCGCAATCGGCGCACACTGCACTCCGTCATCAAAACCATTTCAGATGAAGGATGCTTCCGATGTTCACCCGCAGAGCCGCATTGATCAGCGCCGCCGCGACCGCCCTGATGTTGGCGATCCCGGCTTTCGCCGCCGGCGATCTCAAGCTGCCGCGTCAGAAGGTAGAGCTGGTCGCTCCGCCCTTCGTGCACGCGCACGAGCAGGCCACGACACAGGGCCCCAAGATCGTCGAGTTCAGGATGACGATCGAGGAGAAGAAAGTCGTCATCGACGACAAGGGCACCACCTTCCAGGCGATGACGTTCAACGGCTCGATGCCGGGCCCGCTCATGGTCGTGCACGAGGGTGACTATGTCGAGCTGACGCTAGTCAATCCCGCGACGAACACCATGCCGCACAACATCGACTTCCATTCCGCGACCGGCGCGCTCGGCGGCGGCGAGCTCACGCTCATCAATCCCGGCGAGCAGGTCGTGCTGCGCTGGAAGGCGACCAAGACCGGCGTGTTCGTGTATCACTGCGCACCGGGCGGCCCGATGACCCCCTGGCACGTCGTCTCGGGCATGAACGGTGCCGTGATGGTGCTGCCGCGTGAGGGGCTGAACGACGGCAAGGGCCGCGCGCTGAAATACGACAAGATCTACTATATCGGCGAGCAGGACATGTACGTGCCGCGCGACGAGAAGGGCAACTTCAAGTCCTACGAATCGCCGGGCGAAGCCTTCACCGAGACCGAAGAGGTGATGAAGAAGCTGACCCCGACCCACGTCGTGTTCAACGGCAAGGTTGGCGCGCTCACCGGCAAGAACGCGCTCACCGCGAAGGTCGGCGAGAACGTGCTGATCGTGCACTCGCAGGCCAATCGCGACAGCCGTCCGCATCTGATCGGTGGCCACGGCGACTATGTCTGGGAGACCGGCAAGTTCGGCAACGCGCCCGAGGTCGGGCTCGAGACCTGGTTCATCCGCGGCGGCTCGGCGGGAGCTGCGCTGTACAAGTTCCAGCAGCCCGGCATCTACGCCTATGTCACGCATAACCTGATCGAGGCGGCCAGTCTCGGCGCCACCGCGCACTTCAAGGTCGAAGGCAAGTGGAACGACGATCTGATGATGCAAGTGAAGGCGCCTGCCGAAATACCTCCTGCCAGCACCAACTAGACGCGACGAAGGGGCCGGTCATCGCCGGCCCCTTTTTTCCTTCTGCGGAGGAATGATTGTGCTGATCGCATTCAAGCTCAAGCTGGCACTTGCCTGCGCGGCCGGGCTTGCGGGGCCGCTGGCCGTTGCGCCTCTGGTCTCGGAGCTGACGATGCGCCATGCCGTCGGCGAGCCGGCCTTGGTCGAGGTCGCCCCGGGCAGCTTCGCCTATCGCGAGGCCGGCGATTTCACCCGCGGCGGACAGCAGGCGGAAGCGCCGATGCGCACCATCCGGATCAACCGGCCGCTGCGCATCATGCGGAATCAGGTCGCTTCATCGGACTATCAGCATTGCGTGCAGGATGGCGCCTGCCGCGCACTCGATCGCGACGTGGCAATCGCCCCCGATCGTCCCGCAGTGCAGGTGAGCTGGCACGACGCCGAGGCCTATGCAGGCTGGCTGTCGCGCAAGACCGGCCATCAATACCGCCTGCCGAGCGACGAGGAATGGGCCTTTGCCGCCGGCTCCAGATTCCGGGATGACGGGGTACCGGTCGATGCAAGCGACCCTTCGAAGCGCTGGATCAGCCGCTATGAGCGCGAATCCGAACGCGACCTCTCCGACACCACGGCTCATCGCTTCGGCAAGTTCGGCCCGAACGAGCATGGCGTCGAAGACCTCGCCGGCAATATCTGGGAGTGGACCGCGACGTGCTTCGTGCGCTCGCGTGTCGATGATTCCGGCAATCCCGGCCGCGCGACCGTGAATTGCGGCGTGCGCGTCGCCGAGGGTGCGCACCGCGCCTATGTCACCGACTTCATCCGCGACGCCCGTGCCGGCGGCTGCGCCCAGGGCGTGCCGCCCGCCAATCTCGGCTTCCGCCTGGTGCGCGAGGAGACGTCGTGGCTGGCCAGCGTCTCGCAGCGCCTGAGCAAGATGAGGCCGGCAGGATCATAGGGCGCCAATTATTTCCCATGACCGTCGCTTCAGTATTAGAATGAGTCTAAAAGATACTTTGGAATTGCTCTAAGCTTATGCTCTCGCGACATCGCGTCGCTAACGTTGGCCCCCCGCCTGCGCTACTCAATCGGCGTTCAATCTCGCGCCTGGGAGCAGCCCTTATGATCTATCTTCGCGTCCTCGCCGCGTCTGCGGCGGTGTTGAGCCTGACCACGTCTTTCGTGTCGGAGGCCGCCGCCAATGGCGAGGTCAACGTCTATACCTACCGCGAGACCAAGCTGATCCAGCCGCTGTTCGATGCGTTCACCAAGGACACGGGCATCAAGGTCAACGTCGTCTCCGCAAGCTCCGGTCTGGAGCAGCGCATGAAGGCGGAAGGGGCCAACAGTCCGGCCGACGTGCTGCTGACGGTGGACATCGGCCGCATCGACGAGGCCGTGCAGGCCGGCGTCACCCAGCCGATCAAGTCGGAGGCGGTCGACAAGGTCGTGCCGGCGCAATATCGCGATCCGGACGGACACTGGGCCGGCATCTCCATGCGCGCGCGCGTGATCTATGCCTCGAAGGATCGCGTCAAGCAGGACAAGATCACCTATGAGGAGCTCGCCGATCCCAAGTGGAAGGGCAAGATCTGCATTCGCTCGGGCCAGCACATCTATAACAACGCGCTGTTCGCGGCCTACGCGGCCAAGTACGGCGAAGCCAAGGCCGAGGAATGGCTGCGCGGCCTGAAGGCCAATCTCGCGCAGAAGCCGTCGGGCGGCGATCGCGAAGCCGCGCGTGACGTCGCCGCCGGCAAATGCGATATCGGCATCGGCAACACCTATTACTGGGCGCTGATGATGAACAACGATCCCGAGAAGAAGCCGTGGGCGGAGGCGACCCGCGTCATCCTGCCGACCTTCGAGGGCGGCGGCACCCACGTCAACCTCTCCGGCGTGCTGCTCGCCAAGAACGCGCCCAACAAGGCCAACGGTACCAAGCTGATCGAGTGGCTCGTCAGCGAGCAGGCGCAGCAGATGTATGCCGACCAGAACTACGAATATCCGGTTCGGAGCGGTGTCGCCGTCAATGCGACCATCGCCGGCTACGGCAAGCTCGTCCCGGATCCGTTGCCGATCGCAAAGATCGCCGCCAACCGCAAGGCTGCGGCCTCGCTGGTGGACAAGGTCGGCTTTGACAACTGATCTCTGGCGGCCCACGTCTATCGAACTGCTGGAAGCTACGAGCACACGGCCTCGATCGAGGGGCCGTGTGCGGGCCGGTCGCGCCGCAACCGCCATCGCGATCGCAACCGCGGTCCTGGTCGCGGCGCCCGTGATCTCGATCGTTTCGCTGGCTTTGCAGCCGGCATCCGATGTGTGGCACGACCTGATCAACTACGTGCTGCCGGCCGCCCTTCTCGACACTGCCCTTCTGCTCGTCGGGGTCGGCGCGGTCACACTTTTGATCGGCGCCGGCACTGCATGGGTGATGTCGCGCCACGATTTTGCCGGCCGGGGCATGCTGCTGTGGCTGATGCCGCTGCCGCTGGCGATTCCGACCTATCTTGCGGCGTACGTCTATGCCGATCTGTTCGAACCGCTAGGCCTGGTGCATCGCACCCTGGCGACCTGGCTGCCGCTGGGCGATGCCCTCGGCCTTCTGCCCAACCTCCGCTCGTTGCCGGGCGCCATCTTCGTGATCGGGCTCGTGCTCTACCCTTACGTCTATCTCTCGGCGCGTGCGACGTTCCAGGTTCAGTCAGCCGAATTCGCGGAAGCGGCCACGACGCTGGGCGCCGGCCGATGGACCATCTTGTGGCGCGTTTCACTGCCGATGGCGCGGCCGGCGCTGGCGGTCGGCGTGGCGCTGGTCGCGCTGGAAACGCTCAACGACATCGGAGCCAGCGAATATCTCGGCATCCGCACGCTGACGGTCTCGATCTTCACCACTTGGCTCAACCGCGGCAGCCTTGCCGGTGCAGCGCAGCTCGCATGCCTGATGCTTGCGATCGTCGCCGGCCTGATCGCGATGGAGCGTTACGGCCGTCGCAACGCCAGCATCGAATTCTCGGCCGAAAGCCCGCATGTGAGGCGGCGAACCCCGCTGTCGGGCGCAAGAGCGTCGATCGCGTTCGCCGTCTGCGTGCTGCCGGTGCTGATCGGTTTCGTGGTCCCGCTGCTCTATCTGGCGCATCAGGCTCTCGGCCGCGGCCTGCTTGCAAATTTCGACCCGCTGCTGTGGCGCCACACCTTCCATTCGTTTGCCTTTGCAGGGCTCGCAACGCTCATGGCCTTGATGCTTGCGCTCGCCACGACGATCGCGCATCGCTTGCGGCCGGATCCTCTGCGATATGTCGCGCTGAGCATCGCGCAGGCCGGATACGCGCTGCCGGGTCTCGTCATCGCTCTCGGCCTGCTCACCCCGGTCCTGGCGGTCGACAATGCGCTGAGCGCGGTCGCGACCTGGACCGGACGTTCGCTTCCGGGTCTGGTCCTGGTCGGCTCCGGGATGGCCGTCGTGATCGCCTACACGATTCGTTTTCTGGCTGTGCCGGTCGGCATGATCAAGGCCGGGTTCGACAGCATTCCGAGCGACTATGACGAGAGCGCACGCGCGGTCGGCGCCGGCCAGGGGGTCATGTTGAGGCAGATCTATCTGCCGTTGCTCCGGCCCGCGATGCTTGGCGCCGTCATCATCATGTTCGTCGACTGCCTGAAGGAGCTGCCGGCAACGCTGCTCCTGCGGCCCCTCAACGTCGAAACGCTGTCCACGTCAATCTACCAGTACGCAAGCCGCGGCAATTTCGAGGACGGCGCGCTCGCGGCCCTCCTGATCATCGCGGCCAGCATCGGCCCGGTTGCCTGGCTAACCCGGTTCTCCGAGGTGCCGAGCGGCCCCGCTTGAAGGGGCAACGTCCGCACATTCATGGCGCTTCGACCAATTGATAGCAAACGCTTGGTTGTCGCCGGCGCCTGCAACCTGCTCAAATCTTTCGCGCGAACATGCGAAAACCGGGCGCGCCGATGATTGCCTCGAAATTCGGGTCGCGCTTCTCTTCCGCGAAGACAAAACCCGCCTTCGCGTAGGCGCGCTCGGCCGGCTCGTTGCCGATCAGGAATGATATCGTCGCCCGGGCAAACCCAGCTGCGCGCCCTTTGTCCAGCGCATGCGCGATCAACGCCTGCATCAAGCCACGACCACGATAGGCAAGGTCGGTCGCGACATGCTCGATCATCCAGTCGCCCTCGCCGCCCTGGACCCAGCAAGCTCGCGAATAGGCACCGCGCTGGCGGATGGCGTCGAGCTCTGACGCCGTCAACCCAATTGAGAGACCGACCTCTTCGACCGCGCGCCATGCCGCCGGTCCGGTGCCGGCTGCCGGCACGGCGCAAAGTGCAGCAGCGGGCTTGCCATCAATCTCGGCGACCAGGAACTGCGAAAAATGCCACATCGACACCGCCCGTGCGACGGCGACGCGCGCGACGAAAGCGAGGCAGTCCGCTTCCGGCCAGCCGAGCGCCACGTCGAACCAGCCGCGCGGCCGGTGGCCGCGCATCGAATTCAGGATGGTTTGTGCGATGAATTCGGCATCTTCGGGACGCGCGGACCGTATCGTCATGCGCGCCCCTTTACGACGACCCTACGTGTTCTTCAGCGCGACGCGGAATTCGGCTTCGGTCTTGGACTTGATCTCGTCGAGCGTGACGCCGTCGGCGAGCTCGATCAGCGCCATGCCGCCATCGCCGTGCTTGTCGATGGTGAAGACGGCAAGATCAGTGACGACCATGTCGACGACGCGCTCGCCGGTCAGCGGCAGATTGCACCTCTTCAGGAGCTTCGGGCCGTCCTTGGCCGAATGCTCCATCACCACCACGACGCGCTTGACGCCTGCGACGAGATCCATCGCGCCGCCCATGCCCTTGACCATCTTGCCGGGGATCATCCAGTTGGCGAGATCGCCGTTCTGGGCCACCTGCATGGCGCCGAGGATCGAGAGATCCATGTGGCCGCCGCGGATCATGCCGAAGGAATCCGCGCTCGAGAAATACGAGGTCGACGGCAGCTCGCTCACCGTCTGCTTGCCGGCGTTGATGAGATCGGCGTCTTCCTCGCCCTCATAGGGGAACGGCCCCATGCCGAGCATGCCGTTCTCGCTCTGCAAGGAGACGTCCATGCCATCGGGGATGTAGTTCGAGACCAGCGTCGGGATGCCGATGCCGAGATTGACGTAGTAGCCGTCGCGCAATTCCTTCGCGGCGCGCGCGGCCATCTGTTCACGGGTCCAGGCCATGTGAGTCTCCTGTTGCGCTTAAGCGGCGGTACGCGGGCGGGTGTTGCGGAATTCGATGCGCTTCTTGGCCGTGCCGACCTCGACGATGCGCTTCACGAAGATGCCGGGCGTGTGGATGTGGTCGGGATTGAGTTCACCGGCGGGAACCAGATGCTCGACCTCGGCCACCGTGATCTTCGCGGCGGTCGCCATCATCGGGTTAAAGTTGCGCGCGGTCTTGCGGTAGATCAGGTTTCCGGCGGTGTCGCCCTTCCAGGCGTGCACGATGGCGAGGTCGGCGAACAGGCCGCGCTCCATCAGGTACTTCTCGCCGTCGAATTCCTTCACTTCCTTGCCTTCGGCGATCAGCGTGCCGACGCCGGTCTTGGTGTAGAAGGCCGGGATGCCGGCGCCGCCGGCGCGGATGCGCTCGGCCAGCGTGCCCTGCGGATTGAACTCGAGTTCCAGCTCGCCGGCGAGGTATTGCTGGGCGAACAGCTTGTTCTCGCCGACATAGGACGAGATCATCTTCTTGATCTGGCGGGTTTCGAGCAGGCGGCTGAGGCCGATGCCGTCGACGCCGGCATTGTTGGAGACCACGGTCAGGCCCTTGACGCCGGAATCCCGGATCGCGTCCGACAGCTCCTCGGCAATGCCGCAGAGGCCGAAGCCGCCCGACATGATCATCATGTTGTCTTTTAGAATGCCTGACAGCGCCGACTTGGCGTCGGGATAGACCTTGTTCATGCAAAAAACCTCGACTGAACCTTGGGCTGGCGGGCGTCGCGCCTCATTGGCGGCGATTATTAGGCGAAATCGTCCGAAGCCGTCAATGATACGGGGTTCTCCGCTCCGCCCCCGGGTGATAGAAGCTGCCCATGCCGTGGGCATAACCGCGCAGCGGCCTTGAAAGCGTCAAGAAAACCCATCAAGTTGCGGTACTTAACACCATAGGATCTGGGCGTTCGGCACAGACGTTACGCGGCCCGCCCTTCTGGCTCCAACGACCAACCCGATCAGGACATGCCATTGACCATGGCCCAAGGAATGAAGCGCCTCGGGACGCCGATCGCGGCGCTGCTCGGCGTCGCGCTGATCGCCCTGATCGCGACCTCCTGGCTCATCAACCGCGACGCGCTGCGCAAGGCGGTCGAAGCGCAGATCCGCGACGTCACCGGGCTCGAGCTCAATGTCGCAGGCAGCATCGAGATCTCGGTGCTTCCGGCGAGCTACATCTCCTTCCGCGACGTCGGCCTCAAGGGCGGCGGCACCAGCGCCCCCGCGCTCCAGGTCGACGTGCTCACCGCGAATTTGCGGCTGCTGCCGCTCCTGCTGCAGCGTTTCGAGATCGCCGACCTGACGCTGCTGCGGCCGCGCATCCACGTCAGCCTGAAGCCGGACGGCGAGAGCAACTGGACGCCCTTCATCCAGACCATCGCACGCACCATGAAGCCGGGGGCCGAGAACCAGGTCTCGTTCTCCGAAATCCGCATCCAGGACGGCGTGCTCGATTACGAGGACGTTGCCACGCGTGCCACCGAGAAGCTCGAGGACATCGACCTGTCGCTGGCCTGGCCTTCGATCTCGCGCTCCTTTGCCGCGACCGGACAGTTCGACTGGCGCGGCGAGCGCGTCGACGGTTCGATCAGCTTTTCCGATTTCGTGGCCGCCCTCTCCGGCGACCGCTCCGGCCTGAAGGCGCGCATCGCCAGCGCGCCGCTCAAGCTCGCCTTCGACGGCAGCGTCGCCAATCGCACCAGCCCGATGATGGAGGGCACGCTCACAGTGGACAGCCCGTCCTTGCGCAACGCGCTGCGCTGGACCGGACAGCCGCAGCCCGGCAGCGGCGGCTTCGGCCGCTTCGTGCTGAAGGCGCGCGCCAACGTCGTCGGCGCCTCGATCGCGCTCACCAATGTCAACGTCGAGCTCGACGGCAATGCCGCCGAAGGCGTCATGACCTACGCCAATAACGGCCGGCAGACGCTGCAGGCCACGCTCGCCGCCGACGCGCTCGACTTCACACCTTATATCTCGACGTTCCGCCTGCTCGCGAGCGGCGCGCGCGACTGGAACAGGCAGCTGTTCGACCTCCAGGGATTGTCGACCACCGATCTCGACATGCGCCTGTCGGCGGCCAAGCTGACGGTCGGGCCCACGCGGCTCGGCCGCACCGCGATCGGCGCCAATTTGCGCAATGGCACGCTGGCGCTCTCGGTCGGCGAGGCGCAGGTCTATGGCGGTATCGCGAAAGGCTCGTTCGGCATCGCGCGGTCCGATACGGTCGCCGACATCAAGGCGCAATTCCAGTTCACCGACGTCGATCTGCAGGCCTGCGCCACCGAGCTGTTCGGCCTCAACAAGCTGTCCGGCCGCGGCAACATCAACGTCTCGCTGTTCGCCTCGGGCTCGAGCCCGTTCGGCCTCGTGCAGTCGCTCGACGGCAGCGCCACCGTGACCGGGCATAACGGCGCGATCGCGGGCTTCAATGCCGAGCAGCTGCTGAAGCGGCTGGAGCGGCGGCCGCTGTCGGGCGGCGGCAATTTCCGCAGCGGCTCGACGCCATACGACAAGCTCACGATCGCCGTGAAATTCTCCGACGGCATCGCAACCGCCGAAGACATCCGCATCGAAGGCCCGGCGGCCAAGATCACGCTGACCGGCACCGCCTCGGTGCCGACCCGCGAATACGACATGAAGGGCGTGGCGAGCCTCAACACGGCGTCCGGCTTTCAATTGCCCTTCATGGTGCAGGGCCCCTGGGACGATCCCCTGATCTTCCCCGATCCCGAAAGCCTGATCCGGCAGTCGCCGGCGGCGTCTCCCTTCCTCGATCTCCTCAAGCAACGCATCACGGGTGGAAAGCGCCCGGAGGGATCGCCGACCGCCCAAAATGCGAAAGAGGGCGCGAAGTCGAACTGACGATTGTGCGCCGTGGGGCGCGCGCGAATTGATCCCGGTGAATTGATGCGGCGATTGGATCGATGCGCGCATGATGCATCTCCGACGCGCTACGACCTTGGTCCGACAAGATGCGTTGATTGCGCTACCACCATGCGCTAGTGTTTTATACGACCGGTTAAAACACCGGCCGTTTGAGGGAGAAAAACGTGAAATCCAAGGTTATTGGCGCAGTTTCATTGGCGGTCGCTGCGGTTGGGCTGTTTGCCGCCACTGCGCCCGCATTTGCACAACAGAAGACGATCACGGTCTGGTGGGTCAAAGGCTTTTACAAGTCCGAGGACGAAGCGCTCGCCGAGACGATCAAGAAGTTTGAAGCCAAGACCGGCATCAAGGTCGAATTGTCGCAATACGCGATCCAGGACATGATTCCGAAGACCGTCGCAGCGCTCGATGCGGGCACCGTGCCCGACGTCGCCTATTCCGACAGCTACGACGTGCAGGTACAGGGCAAGTGGGCCTATGAGGGCAAGCTCGAGGACCTCACCGACGTCATGGAGCCGATCAAGGGCCGGTTCGTGCAGAACACGCTGGACGCCTCGATCCTCTACAACGACGTCGCCAAGAAGAAGGCCTATTACGGCTTCCCGCTGAAGCAGCAGAGCATGCACGTCCAGATCTGGAACGACATGCTGGAGAAAGCCGGCTTCAAGCAGAGTGACATCCCGAACGACTGGACCGGCTACTGGAGCTTCTGGTGCGACAAGGTGCAGCCGGCGATCCGTAAGGCCACAGGCCAGCGCATCTATGCCGTCGGCCAGCCGATGGGCGTGGAATCCACCGACTCGTTCCAATCGTTCTACACCTTCATGGACGCCTACCACGTCAAGCTGGTCGACGACGACGGCAAGCTGCTGGTCGACGACCCCAAGGTCCGCGACGGCCTGATCAAGGCGCTGAAGGACTACACCGACACCTACACCAAGGGCTGCGCCCCGCCCTCCGCGACCACCTGGAAGGACCCGGACAACAATGTCGCCTTCCACAACAAGACGATCGTGATGACCCACAACTTCACGATCTCGATCGCAGCAAAATGGTACGAGGAGTCACAGAACCAGAACCTCACGCCGGAACAGCGCGAGGCCGGCAAGAAGGCTTATGAGCAGGACATCGTCACGGCGTCCTTCCCCAAGGCTCCCGATGGCTCGACCATCAAGTATCGCTCCGACGTCAAGACGGGTCTGATCTTCACCGCGGCCAAGAACAAGGCCGAGGGCAAGCAGTTCCTCAACTTCCTGCTGCAGGAAGAGAACATCCGTCCCTACATCGAGGGCGCGCTCGGCCGCTGGTTCCCGGTGACGAAAGAAAGCCAGGAAAGCCCGTTCTGGCAGGCCGACAAGCACCGCAAGGCCGTCTACACCCAGTTCAAGGGCGGCACCTCTCAGTTCGACTTTACCAGGAACTGGAAGTTCACGATCTTGAACAATGAGAACGTGTGGGCGAAGGCGATGAACCGCGTCGTCAGTGAGAAGGTTCCGGTCGACAAGGCTGTCGACGAACTCATCGCCCGCATCAAGCAGGTCGCGGGCTGAGTCGTCCGCCCATCTCTCCGCGTTGCGGGGGAGAGTGCAACAACAACAACACCGGCCGCGTCTCGCGGCCGGCTTCTCTTTGAAGAGTCCGAAAGAATGGCGATCACGCTCTCTGGCGATCAGGCAATACCCGGCCCGCCCCTGTCGTCGCGGCTGACCCCGGCGCAGGTCTGGGGCATCCTCCTGCTAACACCTTATCTGCTCGTCTTCCTTGCCTTTGTCGTCTATCCCGTCTGCTACGGGCTCTGGCTGGCACGCGATCCGGCGAACTATGTGGCGCTGTATCACGACCCGGTCTTCGCGCGCGCTGCAATCAACACGCTGATCTTCCTGGTCGTCGGCATCAACATCAAGATGATGATTGCGCTGTTCCTGTCCGGCTTCTTCGCGCAGCAGCGCACCTGGATCAGATGGCTGTCGGTGATCTTCATCCTGCCTTGGGCGGTGCCGTCGATCCCGACCATCCTGTCGGTGCGCTTCATGCTCAATCCCGAATGGGGCATGGTCAACCACTTCATCTTCTCCCTGACCGGCGATGACGGCCCGAACTGGCTGAACGACCCGACCGTCGCGCTGTGCATGGCGATCGCCGTGCACATCTGGAAGTCGCTGCCGTTCTGGACGCTGATCCTGATCACCGGGCGCCTTGCGATCTCGCACGATCTGTTCGAGGCCGCCGAGGTCGACGGTGCCAGCTGGTGGCAGAAATTCCGCTACATCACCTGGCCGTCGATGCAGACGCTCTACGTCACCTGCACGCTGCTCTCGATGATCTGGACGCTGGGCGATTTCAACAGCGTCTACCTGCTCACCGGCGGCGGACCTGCCGACCTCACGCACGTGCTGGCGACGCTCGGCATCCGCTATCTTCGGCTCGACCAGCTCTCGCTCGCGATGGCATCCATCGTCTGCGCGATGCCGTTCGTCCTGCCACTGGTTTACTTCATGATGAAACGGTTGTCGCGATGAAGCTTCCCTCCCTCCGTGACGTCGCGACGGAAGCGCGGCTGCTGCTGATCGGCATTCCCGTCTTCCTGTGGACGATGATCCCGATCTACCACATGTTCCTGTTCGCGATCTCCCCGAAGGAGGACGCGTTCTCGGGCAAGCTGTGGCCGGACCATCCGACGCTGCACAACTTCGAAATCGTGTTCAAGCAGCAGCACTACTTCCTGCGCGACTTCTACGCCCAGTTCTGGAATTCGACGCTGATCGCAGTCTCCGTGGGCGTGCTCACGCTGTTCATCGCGACCGCCGCGGCGTTCGCGATTTCGCGATTGAAGGTGCCGGGCGGCCGCGCCGTGCTGAACCTCGCGCTCTTCACCTATTTCATTCCGGCGGCGTTCCTCGCGGTCCCGATGTATCGCACGATGGGCAATTACGGCCTGCTCAACAATCACTGGTCGCTGATCCTGGCCATGGTGACGATCGCCTCGCCTTACGCGATCTGGGTGCTGAAGCAGGCCTCGGACAAGCTGCCGGTGGAGCTGGACGAAGCCGCGGTGATGGACGGCGCCACCACGCTGCAGATCTTCCGCCTGGTCTATTTGCCGCTGATGATGCCCTCGCTGGTCGCGATCGGCACCTATGCGGTGCTGCTGGCCTGGAACGAGTATCTCTACGCGTTCCTGCTGCTGTCGAACGACCGCGACATCACCCTTCCCGTCGCGCTCGGCAACTTCCTCGCCGCCGACGACTCGCCGTGGGAGCTGCTGATGACGACGGGCTTCATCTACGCGCTGCCGCCGGCCGCGGTCTATTACGCCTTCCGCCGCTACATGGTGGGCGGGCTCACGGCGGGTGCGGTGAAGTCGTAAATGGGCTGTCATTCCGGGATGGTCCGAAGGACCAGACCCGGAATCTCGAGCTTCTCAGGTGCGCCATTCCGCACCATGGTTCAATGCTGCGTATCGCTCCGGAGTGACGCTCTCCCCTACAGCGGCGCCGCGCTCTCGCCCTGCGAGCTCGACAGCTTGGAGGCGAGCGAAGCGATCACGATCACCACCGCGATCAGCGCGATCACCAACGTGCAGATCGCGTTGATCTCGGGCTTCACGCCGAGCCGCACCTCCGAATAGATACGGATCGGCAGCGTCGCCGAGCCTGGGCCGGTGGTGAAGCTCGCGATCACGAGATCGTCGAGCGACAGCGTGAACGCCAGCATCCAGCCGGCGACGATTGCAGGGGCGATCAGCGGCAGCGTTACGGCAACGAACGCACCGACGGGATTGCAGCCGAGATCCATCGCCGCCTCCTCCAGCGAGCGATCGAGCGAGCCGAGGCGCGACTGCACGACCACCGTGACGAAGCACATGGTGAGCGTGGTGTGGGCGATCGTCACCGTCCAGAAACCGCGCTCGGCGTTCAGCGCAACGAACAGCAAGAGCAGCGACAATCCGGTGATCACCTCCGGCATCACCAGCGGTGCGTAGAGCATGCCTGAGAACAGGGTGCGACCACGAAAGCGTTCACCGCGCGACAGCGCCACCGCTGCGAGCGTGCCGAGCAGCGTCGCGATCGTCGCGGAGGCGACAGCGACCCGCAGGCTCATCCAGGCCGCCTCGATCATGGCGCGATCGTTGAACAACTCATGATACCAGCGCAGCGACCAGCCGCCCCACACCGTCACCAGGCGCGAAGCGTTGAAGGAATAGAGAACGAGGATCAGGATCGGCAAATAGAGGAACGCCAGCCCCAGCGCGAGCGAGGCGATGTTGAAGCGGGACAGGCGGGAGACCTTGCGCATCGCGCTACCTTCCCTGTTCCAGCTGCCGCTTCTGCAGCCGCTCGTACAGCAAGAGCGGCACCAGCAGCACGACCAGCAGCACGATCGCGGCAGCCGAGGCAACCGGCCAGTCCTTGTTGGTGAAGAATTCGAGCCACAGGGTCTGGCCGATCATCAGCGAATTGGAGCCGGCCAGAAGGTCGGGAATGACGAACTCGCCGACGATCGGGATGAAGCACAAGAGCACGCCGGCGCCGACGCCGGGCAGCGACAGCGGGAAGGTGACGAGCCAGAACACCTGCCAGGGCGGCGCGCCGAGATCGGCAGCCGCTTCCTCCAGCACCGGCTCCATCTTGGCGAGCGTCGCGTAGAGCGGCAGGATCATGAACGGCAGATAGGAATAGACGATGCCGATATACATCGCGGTGTCGGTGGAGAGCCACACTACGGGCTGGCTGACCAGATGCAGCGCCAGCAGGACCTGGTTCAGCAGGCCGTCGTGCTGGAGGATGTTGATCCAGGCGTAGATGCGGATCAGGAACGAGGTCCAAAACGGCACGATCACCAGCACCATCGCCACCGCCTGCCAGCGCTGCGGCAGCCGCGCCATCCCGTAGGCGATGGGATAGCCGATCAGGAGCAGCAGCGCGGTGGCCGTGAGGGCGACGGTGAGGCTGCGGACATAGGCGAAGACGTAAATGTCGTCGGAGGCGAGCAGCTTGAAATTGTCGACCGAGAGCGCAGCGAACGCTGCCTTCAGCGCGTCCCATCCCGCCGTGAGGTCGAACACCGGCTCGTAAGGCGGCTGCGCGATCGCGGTCTGCGACAGGCTGATCTTGAGCACGAAGCCGAACGGCACCAGGAAGAACAGCACCATCCAGACATAGGGCGCGATGGCCGCGAAGCGCGCCGGCTTTGCGAAGATGCGGCGCGAGCTCATGATTGCAGCACCACGCAATCGTCGGGCGTGAACCAGGCGACGACATGCTGGTTCAGGCTGTAGGCGTCGACGTCCAGCCGCGCGCTGTTAGCGACCGACGCCTGCAGCATCCCGCCGGTGTCGAGCTTCACCTTATAGGTGGTGGTGCCGCCGAGATAGCAGATGTCCGCGATCACGCCCTCGAGGGTGTTGATCGCCGTCTCACGACCGGCCTCATTGACCGGGCCGCGCCGCGACAGCTTGACCTTCTCGGGGCGGATCGCGACCGCCAGTTTTCCGGTGCCGACGGCCTCGCGCGGCTCGGCCACCACCAGCGCCCCCGCATCGCGCGTGCCGATGACCAGACGATGACCGTCGCGCAATTTTGACTCGCCGTCGAACAGGTTGATGTCGCCGACGAACTCGGCGATCCAGCGCGAGCGCGGCGCCTCATAGAGCTCGCGGGGGTTCGCGACCTGGGCGAGCTTGCCTGATTTCATCACGCCGATTCTATCAGCCATCGTCATCGCCTCCTCCTGGTCGTGGGTGACGATGATGAAGGTCATGCCGAGCCGCCGCTGCAGCTCCATCAGCTCGGCTTGCGTGCTCTCGCGTAGCTTCTTGTCAAGCGCTGCGAGCGGCTCGTCGAGCAGCAGGAGCTGCGGCCGGCGCGCCAAGGCGCGGGCGAGCGCCACGCGCTGGCGCTGACCGCCGGACAGCTGGTCCGGCTTGCGCTTCTCCAATCCCTCGAGCTTGACCAGCGCCACCATCTCCGCGACGCGCGTGGCGATGTCGGCACGCGGCATGCCGGCGCGCTTCAGGCCGAAGGCAATGTTGTCGCGTACCGAAAGATGCGGGAACAGCGCATAGTTCTGGAACATCATGTTGATCGGGCGCTCGTGCGGCAGCGCCTGCGCGATATCCTTGCCGCCGAGCAGGATACGCCCCTCGTCCGGCGCCTCGAAGCCCGCGAGCATGCGCAAGAGCGTGGTCTTGCCGCAGCCGCTCGGGCCGAGCAGCGCGAAGAACTCGCCGGCCTTGATATCGAGCGACACGCCGTCGACGGCGCGGAACATACCGAAGGTCTTGGCGACGCCCTCGATGAGCAGCAGCGGCTGGCCGGTCGCCGGACATGCGTCTCCGCCAGCCGTTTCAGCCGCAACGTTCATCCCGGGCAACTCTTCCGCCATGGTCCCTGCCAACCCCGATTCCGCCGCACGCTAGCGGCCGATTGGCTTTTGCTCAACCGGTTCGGGGAAAACTTACATCGCGCCGCCGTAGCCCGGATGGAGCGAAGCGGAATCCGGGCTACACCAGTGACCGGCTCAGATCCGCCATGAACGCCGCCAGCGCGTCGTGGTCCGTCGCAGGCATTGTCAGGCCCAGCTTGGAACGGCGCCACAGAACGTCATCCGGAAAACGCGCCCACTCGCAGGTCATGAGATATCGCACCTCCGCGCCGGTCAGTTCGGGACCGAAGGCTGGGCCAAGCTCTTTTCGCGTCCTTGCTTCACCGAGCACGGCCGCCAATCGCGAGCCGTAGGCCGCGACCAGGCGCTGGGCTTCCGGCTCGGACAGAAAGCGCCAGCGCTCGCGTGCGAGGTCGACCTCGGTGTCGAAACGATCCCAGGCGAAATCTCCACCTGGCAGCGCTGCGCCGGCGGTCCAGGGCGGCGACATCGGATAGAACGGCGTCAGCCTCGTCACCGCCCGCTCGGCGCGCCGGCGCGCGGTGGTGAGGTCGCCGCCGAACATCGTGATCAGCGGTGCCTTGCGCCGGCGCGCGTGGAACAGGGTTGTGCCCTCGCGTTGCCGCGCGGACGCCGGTCTCAGATTGACGCCGCAGACCGCCCGGACCACGTCGGTCGGGGCGACGCGCTCGCGGAAGTAGCGGCTCGCCGCTTCGCAGAGATAACCGACATCGGCCCCTCGCACCGCCACGATGGCGGGGTCGCCGGTGAAATCGTGCGTGACTGTGCCGATCAGCGTGAACGCGCGCTCAAACGGGCTTGCGAAGATCAGTCGGCCGTCGCTGTTCTGGAACACGTAGACATTGTCTGAATCGAACAGCCTGGGCACGATGATCTGGCTCATCTGCATGGCCGTGGCGGCGGGCTGCGGCTGGCGCAGGACGGTCTCCGCGACGATCGAGGTCCAGCCGCCACTGGTATTGGCCAGCGCCCTTGCTGTAACGGAGCGGCGGTGGCCGCGATCGACCACGGCGAGCCGCCAGATGTCGGTTCGGTCGGCACGCACGCAGCGCGCCCCGGTCCGGATCGTCGCACCACGCTCGGCGGCGTCCAGCGCCGTGAGCACGACAAGGCGGGAATCGTCGACGATACAGTCCGAATATTCGAACGCCGTGCCGAACGGGCGCTTCAGCGCGTTGCCGACCGGGTGATGGGTGATGTCGAGGGTCGTCGATCCGGGCAGGCCGCTCCGGCCGGCGAGGACGTCATAAAGAAACAGGCCGGCCCGCAGCAGCCACGGCGGACGCTCGTCCACATGTGCAGGAATCACAAAACGCATCGGCCGCACCAGATGCGGCGCGATGGCGAGCCAGGTCCGGCGCTCGGCCAGTGCCCGGCGCACCCGCCAAAAGCCGCGGCGCTCCAGCACCGAGAGATCGCCGTGGATCAGCCGCGGTGTGGCCGACGACGCCGCGCCGCCGAGATCGCCCTGCTCGAACAGGATCACCCGCAGGCCGCGGCCCGCCGCATCGCGGGCGAGGCTGACGCCGTTCAGGCCGCCGCCGATGATCGCGAGGTCGTAATCCGCCATGAAGCCGTCGAATGGGAGCGAAGCACTCCCATCCACTAGAGCGATTTCCGTTCCGATGAAATCGGAACGGTGGCTCTAGATTCATATTCTGACGCGTTTTCTTGACGCGAGCCGCTGTCCACTTCGCTCGAAAACGCTCTAACCGGTCTTCAGCGCAAGCTCCATGGCTTCGGCGCGGCCGACGAGCCCGGCATATTTGCCGATCGGCAACGGCTTGCCGAGCAGATAGCCCTGCACCCCGTCACAGCCTTCCTTGGCGAGGAAGGCGAGCTGGTCGAGCGTCTCGACGCCCTCGGCGATGATCGACATTTCGAGGCCGTGGCCGAGGTCGATGACGGCGCGCACGATCGCCGCCGATTGCGGGTTGCGGCCGAGATTGATGATGAAGGCGCGGTCGATCTTGATCTTGTCGAACGGGAACGCCTGGAGATAGCTCAGCGAAGAATAGCCGCTGCCGAAATCGTCCATGGAGATGCGCACGCCGAGCGCCTTCAGGCGGCGCAGCAGCGCAAGGCCGCGATCGAAATCCTCGATCAGAACACCTTCGGTGATCTCGAGCTCGAGCCGGCCGGGTGCGAGGCCCGTCTCGATCAGGATCGAATGGACGAGGCCGACCACGTCGCCGTGCATGAACTGCGCCGGCGACAGATTGACCGCGACCTGCAGCGGCTTCGGCCAGGACGCCGCCTCGCGGCAGGCCTCGCGCAGGATCCACTCGCCCATCTCGACGATGAGGCCGCTCTCCTCGGCGATGGGAATGAATTCGGCCGGCGAAACCTGGCCGCGCACCGGATGCTGCCAGCGCGCCAGCGCCTCGAAGCCGATGATCTCGCTCTCGGCGACGCTGTGGCCCGCGGCCCCCTGCGGCTGGAAGGCGAGCGAGAGCTCGCCGTTCTTGACCGCCATGGAGAGGTCCTGGTGCAGCACGCGGCGGTCGCGGATCTGCTGGTCCATCTCGGGCTGGTAGAGGCTGATCGTGCCGCGCGACTTCTGCTTGGCGCGGAACAGCGCCGCGCCGGCATTGGCGAGCAGCGAGGCGCCATCGGTGCCATTGTGGGGAAAGACCGACATGCCCGTGGTGATGCCGGCGCGGACCGGCCGGCCGTCGATCTGAAAATCCTTCGCGACGGCTTCGCCGATCTGCTGCGCCAGCGCGAGGCCGGCCTCGGGCTGCTTGCCGTCGATGATCAGGCCGAACTCGTCCCCGGACAGGCGCGCCACCACGCCGCCGCGTGCGGAATCCTGGAGCCGATGGGCGACCTCGATCAGGAGCTTGTCGCCGAGCGCATGGCCGAAGACGTCGTTGACCTCCTTGAGGCCGTCGAGGTCGACGCAGAGCACGGCGAACTCCTCGCCGGTGCCCTCGCAAGCCTCGATCATCTGGGTCAGAGCCTGCAGGAAGGCGGCGCGATTCGGCAGATCGGTGAGGCCGTCGTGATAGGCCATGTGCGCCATGCGCGACTCGGTCTGCCGGCGGTCGGTGACATCCTCGTGGGTCTTGATCAGATATTGCGGCTCGCCGGCATCGTTGACCACAGTGGCGCGGCGGGTCAGGAACAGCCGCAGGCCGCCCTTGGTGGAGATCGGATGCTCCTCGGTGATCATCCCGCGCTTCTTGATCGCGGCCTCGTCGCGCGCGACGATCAGCTTGGCTTCCTTGGCGTTGAAGATGTCGGACGCGGTCAGTCCGGTGGCTTCCTCGCGCCTGCGGTTGAGGATCGTCTCCGCGCTGCGGTTGGCGAGCAGATAGCGGCCGTCCTTGACCTGCTCCACGATCAGCGCAACCGGGATGTTGTCGACCACGAGCTCGAGGAACTTCTTGGTGCTCTCCAGCTCCTGCGACAGCGAGCGGCGGTCGGTGATGTCCTCGAACAGGATGAGCAGAAATTCGGGCTTGTTGCTCTCGTTGCGGACCACGATCCGGATCGAGGCGACCATGCGCCGCGCGCCGGCACGATCCACCTCGAACTCATTGCGGTGCTGGCCATCGGGCGAATTGAGCGCGGCCTGGTCAGCGGCCTCGATGCTGGCCGCCGAGGCCGACGCAAACAGCTCCCGTGCATTCCTGCCGACGGCGAAGTCCCGCGACAATCCCCAGAACTTCTCATAGGCGCTGTTGGCGAAGATGTAGCAGCCGTCCTCGATGTTCTTGGCCGCCACGCAGGCCGGCACATGATCGAGCACCGATTCCAGGAACTGCTTGGTGGAGGCGAGCTGCCGCGACAGGTTGCGCTGCTCGGTGACGTCGAGATGGGTCGCCACCGAGCCGCCGTTCGGCAACACGAAATACTTCACCAGGATAGCCCGTCCGTCCGGCAGTTCCGTGGTCAGGCCATTGGCGCTCGATGCCTTTTGGTAAAATTCGTCATCGGTGACGCCGAGCACTCCGCGCTCGCGGCGCAGCCTCAGGATGTCGCAACCGGTCATGTTGGGCCGGAGGTCGGATCGCGTCAGGCCATAGATCTCTAGATAGCGGTCATTGCAGAAGATGACGCGGCGCTGCGCATCCGTCATCACCACGCCCTGGTTGAGGTTGTTCATGGCGGAGGAGATGAAGGCGTTGCGACGCAGCTGCAAACGGCTGGACCGGCGCAGCGAGGAATGGATCCACAGCCCGATCGCGGCGAGGAACGAGCAGACCACGATGCCCGCGATGAGGGCTTCCCAGATCACGCCGGGATCAAGCCTGGTGGGATCGCCCGGAACGGCAAGGCTGTCCGATGCCGCAAAGGCGCGCGCAGGCGCGCCCGTAACGGCCAGGCATAGGAGGGCGTGCACAGCAATCGAAAGCGTGCTGCCCACGTGCCAGTTCTTCTCAGCCATCAGCCACCCGCGATTTCAACGTCGGATTGTCTGGCCTCGCGGGTTTGGATCGGGTAAACGCCTGTGGGCACAACAGAATAATGTGACATAAAATGCGGCAATTGCCCTGACATGATAAACGACTTCTTAACGGAAGCCCCGCCTGCGCCGCCGCATCCGGACCGTGCGCCACCGGTGCTTCCAACTGGTCTCCTGCACAACCATGGATAGGGTCGATTGCGTCGTCATCGGAGCCGGCGTGGTCGGGCTCGCGGTGGCCCGGAAGCTCGCCCAGGCCGGGCGCGAGGTGATCGTGCTGGAGGAAGCCGAGGCGATCGGCACCGTCACCTCCTCGCGCAACAGCGAGGTGATCCATGCCGGCATCTACTACCGGGCCGGGAGCTGGATGGCGCGCATGTGCGTGGCAGGCAAGCACGCGCTGTACCGCTACTGCGCCGAGCGCGGCATCCCGCACAAAAATTGCGGCAAGCTGATCGTCGCGACCAGCCCGAAGGAGACCGAGAAGCTGCAATCGATCAAGGCGCATGCCGAGGCCAACGGCGTGCTCGACATGCAGCTGCTCTCGGGCGAGGCCGCACGCGCGCTGGAGCCGGCGCTCGCCTGCGACGCCGCGCTGCTGTCACCGTCGACGGGCATCATCGACAGCCATTCCTACATGCTCTCGCTGCGCGGCGAAGCCGAGGACGCCGGCGCAGCTTTCGCGTTTCACACCCCGCTGATCCGTGCCAAGGCGGCGGCCGGCCTCATCGAGATCGATGCCGGCGGCGAGGCACCGATGACGCTGCAATGCAGCCTCCTCGTCAACGCCGCGGGGCTGTCGGCAACGCATGTGGCGCGCAGCATCGACGGCATGCCGCTGGACCGGATTCCGCCGGCCTATCTCGCCAAGGGAAACTACTTCAGCTGCAACGCCAGGGCGCCGTTCTCGCGCCTGATCTATCCGGTGCCCGAGCCCGGCGGCCTGGGCGTGCACCTGACGCTGGACATGGCAGGACAGGCGCGCTTCGGGCCTGACGTCGAATGGATCGAGACGATCGACTACGAGGTCGATCCGTCACGCGCCGAGCGCTTCTATCCCGCGATCCGCAAATACTGGCCGACGCTGCCTGACGGCGCGCTGATGCCGAGCTATTCGGGCATCCGCCCGAAGATCGTGCCGCCGGCCGTGGCCACGCAGGATTTCTTGATGCAGGGCCCGCGCGATCACGGCGTTGCAGGCCTGATCAATCTGTTCGGCATCGAATCGCCGGGACTGACGTCCTCGCTCGCGATCGCCGATCACGTCGCCGAGCTCGCAGATATCGACAGTGTTTCGAGAAGCGGATAAGTGTGCGCGTCGAGAGCCACGGGTCCAAGCAAGAGTGAGCGCCGCACAACCGTGTTGCACGGTACACACCTTGCAGCAGGGATGAGCACGGATGCTCTCATCCCTGCGTGAAGGACGTGATCAACTCTACACTGTCACGGGGGTTACTAGTGGAGCGTGTCGCCAGATTGCTTCAGACGCTCGATCTGGTCCTTGACCATCAACTTCCGGCGCTTCAACTCAACAATTTGCAGGTCGTCTGTTGAAAGGTGCACGAGAGCTTCGTGCAATTCGTTTTCGAGAAGTTTGTGCTTCCGTTCCAATTCAACGAGATGTGCCTGAATTGTCATTCGAAACCTCCTCGGTAGGGTTGAACCTTTAGGATTCGATCCGGACAACCAAGTCTACATCACCGATTCGTCCTGTCGATGGGTATCCGTCGTTGCAGCGTCATTTTTGAAAGTTCATATGTAACGAAGCGTGACTAAGGGAACCACGCCGGAAAAATCCATGATATCAATACGCCGACGCACCGCCGCAGCTCCCTGCAGAAATATGTTGCTGGAGATCGGGGACGAGGGATCGCAGATCGCTTGCGATCACGCGGCGCAAGGACGATAATTTCCACAGGGCATCCACAGCCCGGATCTCACGCCTATCGGTTTTCGGCCACCGCAGACATGACCAATGAAGATGAGCGTGAGCTCGAAGCCGAGCTCACCCGGTTGCAGCAGGAACACCGAGATCTCGATGCGGCGATCGATGCATTGCATCAATCGCCCGCCCCCGACCTGTTGCGGTTACAGCGCCTGAAGAAGCGCAAGCTGTTGTTGCGCGACCGCATCGCGTTCATCGAAGACCAGATCACCCCCGACATCATCGCCTGACCGTGAGCCGGTCTTGCGCGGCGCCCCGCCGCTTCCGAATCCGCTTGACTCAATAAGAACAAAATAGGAACATTCGCGGGCGCCCCAACACCTCAGAGAACGCTCAAGGACAACACACGAGGACAACGCAGATGTCGGCAACCGCCCTTTTCGACAACAGCCATTACGAACAGGCCTGCGATCAGGCGATCGCGATGTGCGACGGCAATCTGCGCAGCACCATCAAGGCGCTGATCATGGCCAACGAATATCTGGAAGCCGAGCTGGAGGAATTGCAGGCGGCGATTTCAGCCGGCTGCATTCCGGAGATCTCGCGCAGCAAGATGCGGAGCAAGAGCAGCGCCGCATAATCTTCAACCTTGGAGCAACGCCATGTCGGATGTGACCTATTACGTTGCAATGCCCTTCTTGATCGATGACGACGGATCACCCGTCGCAGGCGCTGCAGAGGAGTGTCAGTCCTCGACGGCGGCGCTGCGACGCGCAGAGATGCTGGCGCGCGGCGCCGGCCATATCGGCGCGATCGCGTTCAGCCGCAGCGGCGATCCCATGACCGGCGAATTCGGCGACGCGACGCTGCTGCGCAAGTTCGGCAACGTGCCGGAAGATCTTGCCACCCTCTAGACTAGCGCTCGCCGCCGACCAGCCTGATCCGCGGCTCGTGCCGGCGGCTCGCCTTGCGCACATACATGGCGGCATCCGCATCCTCCAGGGCGCGGCCTGCAGCGGATTGCGGACCGAGCAGCGCGACGCCGGCCGAGGCGCCCGCGGCCACGTGCTGGCCGCGAAAAACGAATGACAATTCGTCGATCGCCTGCTCCAAGGCCGCAGCCTTGACCTTCGCATCGGTCTCGCTGAGATTCCAGAGCAGCAGCGCGAACTCGTCGCCCCCGAGCCGGCCGACCACGTCGGAGGCGCGGATCTGTCGCGTCAGCGTGGCGACAATCGCCTTGAGCACCTCATCGCCGGCGGCATGACCGAAGGAATCGTTGATCGGCTTCAGCCGATCGACGTCGAGCACGATCAGCGCCCCGCTGGCGCGGTAGCGCTTCATATAGGCGATGGCGCGCGCGAGCTCGCGCTCGAAACCGCGCCGGTTGGGAATCCCGAGCAGGAAATCGGTATCGGCGGCCGCCTCGAGCTCCGAGATCCGCAGCAGGGCCGCCTTGAGCTTGCTCCTGAGGCCGCGGATGATCGCCTTGCCGTCATCGGCAGCCGGCGCTCTGCGCAAGGCCGGTTTGGCCGCGCGGCTCGAAACGGCTTTGGATCGGGCGGCGCTCATGTTCCGGCCCTTTCTGGCCTTCGCAGGGCTCGCCCTTTTCGGTTTCTTCATGGGCATCGTGCTCAATGAAGGCTTGCGGGGATTCACCAAGACAGGATAGTGGATTCCCTTCTCCTTGCCACCGCCTTGCGAGCCGCCGGCCGGAATCATTAATCTGGCCTATCTCTCTGTTTTTCTGGGCACAATTGACGTCATGACCGCGCCGATCGCCATCATCATGGGAAGCCAGTCGGACTGGGACACGATGCGGCACGCCGCCGACACGCTTGACGCGCTCGGCATTGCTGCCGACAGCCGCATCGTCTCGGCCCACCGCACGCCCGACCGGCTGTTCGCATTCGCCAAGGGTGCCAAGGCCGCAGGCTACAAGATTATCATCGCCGGCGCCGGTGGCGCGGCCCATCTGCCCGGCATGGCGGCGGCGCTGACGGAACTCCCGGTGTTTGGTGTTCCCGTCGAATCCAAGACGCTCAGGGGCGTCGATTCGCTCTATTCGATCGTCCAGATGCCCGCGGGCATTCCGGTCGGCACCCTCGCCATCGGCAAGGCCGGCGCGATCAATGCCGCGCTGCTGGCAGCCGCCGTGCTGGCATTGTCCGACCCCGCCCTGTCGGATCGCCTCGCCGCCTGGCGCAAGGCCCAGACCGAGGCGGTCGCCGAGCGGCCGGAGGACAAGGCGTGACGGACACCAGGCACGTGAAGCTGAAGCCCGGTGACACCATCGGAATCCTCGGCGGCGGACAATTGGGCCGGATGCTTGCCATGGCCGCGGCGCGACTCGGCCTGCGCTGCCAGGTGTTCTCGCCCGATCCGGATTCACCGGCCTTCGACGTCGTGCTGAACGCGACCTGCGCCGAATATGCCGACGTCGAGGCGCTCGAATTGTTCGCGCATGATGTCGACGTCATCACCTACGAATTCGAGAACGTGCCGGCGGCAGCCGCGCTGGTATTGGACGCGCGCCGCCCGGTGCTGCCCAACCGCAAGATCCTCGAGACGACCCAGGACCGGCTCGCCGAGAAGGATTTCGTGACGAAGCTCGGGATCGGCACTGCCGCCTACGCCGACGTCACCTCCGTCTCCTCGCTGCGCGAGGCGATCGCCAGGATCGGCCTTCCAGCGGTGCTGAAAACCCGCCGCTTCGGCTATGACGGCAAGGGCCAGGCCATCATCCGCGAGGGCGACGACATCGCGAAGGTGTGGACCAGCCTCGCCACCAAATCGGCGATCCTGGAGGCCTTCGTGCCCTACGAGCGCGAGATCTCCGTGATCGCCGCGCGCGCGGCCACGGGCGAGGTCGAGTGCTTCGACGTCACCGAGAACGAGCACCGCGACCACATCCTGAAGATATCGCGTGCGCCCGCGCCGATTCCTGACGCGCTCGCCGAGGAGGCGCGCAGCATCGCGAGCAAAATCGCAAGCGCGCTCGACTATGTCGGCGTGCTCGCGGTCGAGATGTTCGTGCTGGCAGGCGGCACCGGACCGAAGGTGCTGGTCAACGAGATCGCGCCGCGCGTGCACAATTCCGGGCACTGGACGCTCGACGGCGCCTCCGTCTCACAGTTCGAGCAGCACATCCGCGCCATCGCCGGCTGGCCGCTCGGCAAGCCGGTGCGCCACGGCGAGGTCGTCACCATGACCAACCTGATCGGCGACGAGATCAACGATTACGAAAAGTGGCTGAGCGTGCCGGGCGCGACCGTGCACATCTACGGCAAGGGCGCGCCGCGCCCCGGCCGCAAGATGGGCCACGTGACAGAAGTCAGGCCGCCCCGGGACAAGTGACGGGATCGCAGCAAGAGCTGCAATCCCGCCGGGTGATTGTGACTACGCCGTCTTCACGCCCGCAACGACGCCGCTGGGCTCCTCGCTGAGCCAGCGATAGATCACCCCGCCGAGCGCGCCGCCGATCAGCGGCGCGACCCAGAACAGCCACAGCTGCGACAGCGCCCAGCCGCCGACGAACAACGCCGGGCCGGTGCTGCGCGCCGGGTTCACCGAGGTGTTGGTGACGGGAATGCTGACGAGGTGGATCATCACCAGCGCGAGCCCGATCGCCAGCGGAGCGAAACCCGCCGGCGCGCGCCCATGGGTCGCCCCCATGATGATGAACAGGAACATCATGGTCATCACCACCTCGGTGAGGAAGCCGGCCATCATGCTGTACTGACCGGGCGAATGCGCGCCATAGCCGTTGGAGGCGAAGCCCTTGCTGACGTCGAAGCCGGGCGCCCCACTCGCAATGACATAGAGCAGCGATGCGGCGACAATCGCGCCCGCCACCTGGGCGATCACATAAGGCAGGATCTGGCCGGCCGGAAAGCGGCCGCCGGCGGCGAGACCGACCGTGACGGCCGGATTCAGATGGCACCCGGAGATGTGGCCGATCGCGTAGGCCATGGTGACGACGCTCAATCCGAAAGCCAGGGACACGCCGACCAGCCCGATCCCGACCTGCGGGAAGCCGGCGGCGATCACCGCGCTTCCGCAGCCCGCGAATGTCAGCCAGAAGGTGCCGATGGCTTCGGCAGCATATTTTTTGATGTCCATTGTAGTCCCTCATTGCAAAGATTCCGGAACAAAGCTCCGGTGCGGCCCCGTCCTCGGCGCCAAATCGCCCAAATCGGGGCCGCATGGAGGTATTTTCGCCGCATTTAATGGCCGAACTTGGCCCGAAAATCCGCTTGGCCGGTGGACATCTGCGGTTTTGTCTGATACATCCGCGCGCTCAAGGTTAAGGGCTTGCGCGTTTCGCCATCCCCTTTGACTTACCAGAATTCAAATCCGATCCACCTGAAGAGGATGCCGCGTGCAGGTTCTCGTTCGCGATAACAATGTTGATCAAGCCCTCAAGGCGCTGAAGAAGAAGATGCAGCGCGAGGGAATTTTCCGCGAGATGAAGCTCCGCGGTCATTACGAGAAGCCCTCCGAGAAGAAGGCCCGCGAAAAGGCCGAGGCCGTGCGCCGCGCGCGCAAGCTGGCCCGCAAGAAGCTGCAGCGGGAAGGCCTGCTGCCGATGAAGCCGAAGCCGGTGTTCGGCGCCGGCCCGGGCGGTGATCGCGGCGGTCGTGGCGGCCCCGGTGCAGGTCCGCGCGGACCGCGCTGAGCCGATTCAGCAAGACTTTAGTTTTCGATGACGCGGGCCCCGGGCCCGCGTTATTGTTTTGAGGACTTGTCGGATCAAGCTCTAGCGCGAGCCAACCGTAGATGGCCTCCCCTTTCTCCCAGCGCGGCCTTCCGCGACGGCGCCGGATCTGGCAGCCGCCGCTCGCGGCGGCCCTGACGGGGATCGTGCTGGGCGGCTGCTCGTTCGATCTGGGATCACTGATGCCGGAGAAGGACAAGCCGCAGGAGGCCCCCAAGGCCGCCGCGCCGGCCGAGAGCGCGGTGAGCGCCGGCAACGTCACCGAAGCCCAGGCCCATACCGCGAAGGCTCAGTCTCTGGCGAAGTCAGGCGAGGCCGCGGCAGCGCTCGACGAGTTCAATCGCGCGATCGGCCTCGATCCCTACAATGCGCAGGCGCTCTATGGCCGCGCCCTGATCTACCAGGGCAACAACCAGCACGACTTCGCGATCGCCGATTTCAGCGCCGCCAGCGGACTCAACCCGCAAAAGGCCGAGCCGCTGCTGGGCCGCGCCAACAGCTATCTCGCGCTCGGCAAGGTCAAGGAGGCCGCAGCCGATCTCGACGAAGCCTCCGAGGCCGATCCGAACAATGCCCAGGTCTGGACCGCGCGCGGTCAGGTCTATGAGCGCTTGGGCGACAAAGCCAAGGCGGCGGCGTCCTACACCAAGGCGGTTGCGCTTCGTCCACGCGACGAACCCGCTCGCAGCGGTCTCGCCCGCGTCGGCGGCTGACGGTTTGGCGGAGGCTGAGCGGAGTTCTAGTCGGGCGTGGCGCTCTTGGGCAGAACGGCGTTGAACATCGACTTCATGCCCGACAGCATCTCGTCGGCGACATTGGTCTTCTTCGGCCGCGGCAGGGCGGCGCCCGCATCGGCACGCAGGTCGAGCGGCGGTGCGATGACCGGCACGGGAATGTCGGCCGGCGGCGTCACCCGATTCGGATCATCGTTGCCGATCGAGGCCGTGTAGGGCGGATTGGAGCCCCCATTGCCATAGGCCTCGGGTGAGGGCGTCGAGACATTGATCGGCGGCGGCAGCGGACGGACTGGAGACGGCTCCACATTCACGACACGCGGAGCCTCCGGCGTGCGGGCGGCGTCCCGCACCGCAGGCTCAGCCGGCTTGGTCTCCGACGCGCGAGCCTCGGCAGGCTTGGTTTCCGACGACCTGGCCTCAGCAGCCTTGCCCTCGGGCGACTTGCGCAGGCGCTCGATCGCAGCACGCGCCAGATCGTTGGCGTCGGGAGCCGCGGAAGCCGCCGTCGGGGCCGAATTGGCCTCAACCACGGGAGCAGAAGCCGCCGGTGCGGATTTCGCCGCGGCCTTGTCGCGGGCAGAGGGACGTCCGCGCGGACCGGTGTCAGCGGGAGCCACGTCTGCGGCCTTGGTCTCGGCGGCCGGCGGATGATCGACCGGCTTCTCGACCGCCGCCTTGTCCGTCACGCTCTTCTCGGGGATGCCCTTGGCCTTGACGCCGGAGGCGGGAAGGTTGGCGGTATCGGTGGGTTTGCCGTCGCTGCCGGTCTGGGCAGGCGCGGTCACGGCGGCTGGGGTGTCGGCGGCCGGCTTGGCGTTGATGTAATGATTGACGATGTAGGCCCCGATGATCGTCGCGAGCACCGAGGGGAAAATATCCATCGAAATTTTTGCGAGGTATTTCAGCATTCCGACCACACTCCCCGCGCGACCTGATGCGGGAACTTTAGGGCATTGTGAGGGATCAACTGCGACGGATCGATGGCAAACAGGGGCGCGACCCTAGCGTTTCAGCTCAATTTCAAGGAACACGATCTCAGTTGAGGTTTCGTTAAGTACGTCATGCTGGACACCGGCCTTGCGGAAATAGGATTTCCCGGCGGCAAGCTGCGCCTTGGACCTTTCGCCATTGGGCGCGACGATGGTCATCTCGCCGGCGGCGACCGGAACGATCACATAGTCCATGCCATGGGTGTGATGGCCGGTGGCGCTGCCGGGGGCAAGCCGCCATTCGGTCACCCGGACCTCTTCGTTGTCGACCTGAACCTCGGACTTGGCGGCAAGCACTGGGAGCTCCTTCTAGGGTACGAAAACCATGAACACGTAGACGGCAAATACCACCATATGCACCAGGCCGAACAGGACATTGGTCCTGCCCGTGCCGAAGGTCAGCATGCTCAGGAAGAAGGTCAGCAGCAGGAGCACGCTGCCCTGGGCGCCGAGGCCGAGCTCGAGCTCCTTGTCGAGCGCGTAAGTGGCGACCCCGACGGCAGGAATGGTCAGGCCGATGGTCGCCAGCGACGATCCCAGAGCGAGGTTGATGCTCTTCTGGAGGTCGTTCTGGCGGGCCGCCGAGACGGCCGCGACGCCTTCCGGCATCAGGATTAGAAGCGCGACCAGAAGCCCGGCAAAGGCCGGCGGCGCGCCGATCTTGGCCGCGACGGCGTCGACCACCAGCGAGAATTTCTTGGAGAGCAGCACGACCGCCAGCAGCGCGATCAGCAGCAGCACGACGCTGAGCACCAGCATCCTGCCCGACAGATGCACCTCGCCGCTGCCGGCGTACGCCCGCTCGTGGACGAAGTAATCCTTGTGCAGGACCGTCTGGGTGTAGAGAAACACCGCATAGAGCGCCAGCGTGACCACGTCGACGAAGCCGAGCTGGACCGCCGAATAGACAGGCCCCGGCGTGGTGGTGGTGTAGTTCGGCAGGATCAGCGTGATGGTCGCGAGCGCGAACAGGACGCTGAGATAGACGTTGGCGCCGGAGAGCTGAAAACCCTGCTCGCGATAGCGCAGGCCGCCGATGAAGATGCAGAGCCCGACGAGGCCGTTGCAGACGATCATGACCACGGCGAACACGGTGTCGCGCGCCAGTGCCGGGGCAGGCTTGTCGCCCAGCATGATCGTGGTGATCAGCGCGACCTCGATGATGGTCACCGAGAGCGTCAGCACCAGCGTGCCGTAGGGTTCGCCGACCCGCTCCGCGATCACCTCGGCATGATGAACCGCCGCGAACACCGTGCCGAACAGGATGACCAGAAGGACGACGGTGAAGAGAAGACCGCCAAACGACAGCGTGAAGACGTAATCCGTGGCGCTGACGGCTGCGAACAACAGCAGGGCCAGCGCCGGAAAGACCCAGGCCGACCGGGGCATCGGATCATGCGCGCTCATCCATCGGCTCCAACTACAAAGCGAGCAATAGCAAATCGGCCGGCGGATTCAATGCCAGTGCAGGATCGGTGCGACCGGCAGGAACGTCAGCAACAGGAACAGCGGGATCAGCACGGCGCCGGCGCGCAGGAGATAACCGAAGAAGCTCGGCATCGCGACGCCGTTCTCGCGGGCGATGCTGCTCACCATGAAGTTCGGCGCGTTGCCGATATAGGTGAGCGCTCCCATGTAGACCGCTCCCATGGAGATCGAGGCGAGCGTGCCCGAGAGCTGATGCATCAGCACCTGCGGATTGCCGCCGGCGAGCTCGAAGAACAGCAGATAGGTCGGCGCATTGTCGAGGAACGCGGACATCAGGCCGGTGAACCAGAAATAAACGACCTCGCGCGGCGCGCCATCCGGCGCCGTCACCGCCGACAGCAGCCAGGCGAACGCGCCGTGATGGCCGGCATTGAGCATGGCAATGACCGGGATGATGGCGACGAAGATGCCCGCGAACAGTTTTGCGACCTCGCGGATCGGCTCCCAGGTGAAGCCGTTGGCCTGCCTGTGCTCGTCGGGCGTCAGCCACACCGACAGCGCCGCGATGGCCAGCAGCGCCAGGTTGCGCGCGACGTCCTCCAGCTCCAGCTTGGTACCGAAAATGTCGAAGGCAATGTCGGGCCTCCACATCGCCGAAGCGAGAAGGCTGGCGACGATGGCTGCGATCAGCACCAGATTGACGAGGCCGCGGATGCGCAACGGCTCTCCCCGGCCTGTGTCGGCGGGCGGCGGCTCACTGCGAAAGCGCCAGACGTCGACGACGGCGAAGATCGCGAGCAGCAGGACGGCGACGAGTGCTGTCTGCAACCAGATGGTCCGCGTGGTCCAGAAGAAGTCAACGCCATGCAGGAAGCCGACGAACAGCGGGGGATCGCCGAGCGGGCTCAGCGCGCCGCCGACGTTGGCCACCAGGATGATGAAGAAGATGACGACATGGGTGTTGTGGCGCCGCTGCCGGTTGGCGCGGATCAAGGGGCGGATCAGGATCATCGCGGCACCCGTGGTGCCGACGATGCTCGCCCCCAGCGTGCCGAGCGCGAGGATGCCGACATTCGCCGCCGGCGTGCCCTTGATGTCGCCGGTGATGAGGATGCCGCCGGCCACGACATAGAGAGCGAACAGCAGCACGATGAAGCCGAGATATTCGGCGAGCATGGCATGGACCAGCGCCGCCAAGGTCGCCGCGCCGCCGGCAAAGACGACGAGCGCGGCGAGCGCCAGCAGCGACCAGGCGGCGGTGATCTTGCCGTAGTGGTGATGCCAGATCTTCGGCAACAGCAGCGGCCCCATTGCAATCGACAGCAACAAGCCGGCAAAGGGCAGCGCATAGGGCCAGCGCATCGCCGCACCATCGAGGCCGGTCGCGGCAAGCGCATTCTGCGGCAGAAGCGTCAAGCAGGAGACGGCGAGCGCGGGGATGTAACGTTGAGCCAAGCCGTCAGCCGCCAATGAAGCCTCTCGCCGTTTCGATCGCGCCATATTGATCGAGATCGTCGTGCCCGCCGCCCTCGATGCGAACGAACCGCTTGGGCTCGCGGGCGAGCGCGAACAGACGCTCTCCGAAGACGATCGAAATGACAAGGTCATTGGTGCCATGCATGACGAGCAGCGGCACCGTGACGCGCGACATGCGCTGGTCCGAATGGAACGGGTCGCGCATCAGAAGGCGGACCGGAACGAACCAGAACGATGACCCCGCAATGTCGGCCGTCGACGTATAGGGCGCCTCCAGGATGAGTTTTCCAACGCGATGCTCCGAGGCGAGCGCGACCGCGACGCCCGTCCCGAGCGAAAAGCCCCAGGCGACGATTCGTTCCGCCGCATAGCGCGCGGTGGTGAACGCGTAGGCGGCTGCAGCGTCGCGCAGCAGGCCCTGCTCGCTCGGCATCCCGCTCGAGCCGCCATAGCCGCGATAGGACAGCGCAACGAGGCCGGTGCCGTCGGCAGTCATCGCCTTGAAACGGCCGACGCGGCCGGCGAGAAAATCGCCATTGCCGTGGAAGTAGAGGATCACGGAACGACCGGGCTTGGCCGGCACGTGCCAGACGATGACCTGCTCGCCATCAGACGTGGTCAGGACATGCTCTTGCGCCTCGGGAAGGCCCGCAGCATCGGGTGCGGTGCGGCCGGCGGGCGGGATCGGAAACAGCATCTCGCGCTGGCGGACGTACAGCACGAGGAGACCGGCGCAATAGACGGTCAGGAGCACGATGGCGATCCACTTGACAATGCTCATCATTGCGCGGCCGCTCCCTCGCTTGAGACTAGGGCTTGCGACGGCTCCGCAGCAATTTCATGACGTCGGTCGCAGGCTCGCCGGAACGTCGCGGCAGCTGCACGCCGCCTTGTGGGCAGCGTGCCAGGCGACGCGCTGCTCGCGCACGCCTTGGGCGGCATGCGATCGGACTGGTGCCATTCCTAATTGATGGCCACGGTCCCTCCCCCCGTCACATCGCCTTGACGATGTTCTCGGTGACCTTCTTGGCGTCGCCGAGCAGCATCATGGTGTTGTCGCGGTAGAACAGCGGATTGTCGATACCGGCATAGCCCGACGCCAGCGAGCGCTTGATGAACATCACCGTGCCGGCCTTCCAGACCTGGAGCACCGGCATGCCGTAGATCGGCGAAGTCTTGTCCTCTTCGGCCGCCGGGTTGGTGACGTCGTTGGCGCCGATCACGAAGGCAATGTCGGCCTGCGCGAATTCGGAGTTGATGTCCTCGAGCTCGAACACCTCGTCATAGGGCACGTTGGCTTCGGCCAGCAGCACGTTCATGTGGCCGGGCATGCGGCCGGCGACCGGGTGAATGGCGTATTTCACCTCGACGCCTTCCTTCTTGAGCATGTCCGCCATCTCGCGCAGCGCGTGCTGGGCCTGCGCCACCGCCATGCCGTAGCCGGGCACGATGATGACCTTGGAGGCGTTCTTCATGATGAAGGCCGCATCGTCCGCCGAGCCGAGCTTGGCGGGCTTCTGCTCGCCCGTGGCGCCGCCGGCCGCCGCGGTCTCACCGCCGAAGCCGCCGAGGATGACCGAGATGAAGGACCGGTTCATCGCGTGGCACATGATGTAGGACAGGATCGCGCCCGAGGAACCGACCAGCGCGCCGGTGATGATCAGCGCGGAATTGCCGAGCGTGAAGCCGATGCCGGCGGCCGCCCAACCCGAATAGGAGTTCAGCATCGAGATCACGACCGGCATGTCGGCGCCGCCGATCGGGATGATCATGAGCACGCCGAGCGCCAGCGCGATGATGGTGATCATCCAGAAGTCGAACGCGCCGCCGGTGAGGACGAGACGGACGATGAAGAACACCAGCGCGACGGCCAGCGCGATGTTGATGATGTGGCGGAACGGCAGGATGATCGGCGCGCCGCTCATGCGCGCGGACAGCTTCAGGAAGGCGATCACCGAGCCGGTGAAGGTCAGCGCGCCGATGGCGACACCGAGCGACATTTCGACCAGACTTGATGCATGAATGGCGCCAGGCTTGCCGATGTCGAAGGCCTCAGGCGCGTAGAACGCGCCGGCAGCGACCAGCACCGCGGCCATGCCGACCAGCGAGTGGAAGGCGGCGACCAGTTCCGGCATCGAGGTCATCGGCACGCGGCGGGCGATCACCGCGCCGATGCCGCCGCCGATCGCGACCGCGAGGATCACGAGGACCCAGGCCACGCCATCCGCCGGCGGATGGCTCGCCAGCGTGGTGGCGACCGCGATCGCCATGCCGATCATGCCGAACAGATTGCCCTGGCGCGAGGTTGCCGGGCTCGACAGCCCGCGCAGCGACAGGATGAACAGCACCCCCGCCACGAGATACAAGAATGCAGAGAGATTGGCGCTCATCTCAGGTCCCCATTGATCCCTTCAGCCCGAGGTGGCCGCTTACTTCGACTTCTTCTTGTACATCGCCAGCATGCGCTGGGTGACAAGGAAGCCGCCGAAAATGTTCACGCAGGCGAAGACGAGCGCGACGAAGCCGAAGCCGCGCGCCCAGCCCGAGCCGCTCGAAACCATGCCGACGCCGACCGCGAGCAGCGCGCCGACCACGATCACCGAGGAGATCGCGTTGGTCACGCTCATCAGCGGCGTGTGCAGCGCCGGCGTCACCGACCACACCACGAAATAGCCGACGAAGACGGCGAGGACGAAGATCGACAGCCGGAAGATGAAGGGGTCGACGACCTGTGCAGCGTGCTCCATGGCAATCTCTCCTTAAGCTTTCGGCTGGAAGTTCGGGTGGATCACGGCGCCGTCCTTCGTCAGCGCGGTAGCCTTGACGAGTTCGTCGTCCCAGTTGACGGCGAGCTTCTTCTCTTTCTTGTCGACCATGGTCTCGATGAAGGAGAACAGATTGCGCGCGTAGAGGCTGGAGGCCGAGGCCGCAACGCGACCCGCAACGTTGGTGTAGCCGACGATCTTGATGCCATCGAGGTCGACGACTTCGCCGGCCTTGGCGCCCTCGACATTGCCGCCGCGTTCGACGGCGAGATCGACCAGCACCGAGCCGGGCTTCATCGACTTGACCATGTCGGCACTGACGAGCTTCGGCGCCGGGCGGCCCGGAATCAGCGCGGTGGTGATGACGATGTCCTGCTTCTTGATGTGCTCGGCGGTGAGCGCGGCCTGCTTGGCCTGGTATTCTTTCGACATTTCCTTGGCGTAGCCGCCGGCGGTCTGCGCGTTCTTGAACTCCTCGTCCTCGACGGCGAGGAATTTCGCGCCGAGGGATTCCACCTGCTCCTTGGTGGCAGGCCGCACGTCGGTCGCGGTCACGACGGCGCCGAGACGGCGCGCGGTCGCGATCGCCTGGAGGCCGGCGACGCCGACGCCCATCACGAACACCTTTGCGGCAGGCACGGTGCCGGCTGCGGTCATCATCATCGGAAAGGCGCGGCCGAAGGCTTCGGCGCCCTCGATCACGGCGCGGTAGCCGGCGAGGTTGGCCTGCGAGGACAGCACGTCCATCACCTGCGCTCGGGTGATGCGCGGCATCAATTCCATCGCGAAGGCGGCGATGCCGGCATCGGCCATCGTCTTCAGCGCGGCATCGTTGCCGTAGGGGTCCATGATGGCGATGACGAGGGCGCCGCGCTTGTACTGCGCCAGCTCGGATGCCTCAGGGCGCTTCACCTTGATGATGATGTCGGCGTCCTTGAGCGCGTCAGCGCTGACGGTGGCGCCGACCGCGGTGAATTCGGAATCCGGCAGGCCCGATTTGATGCCGGCACCCGGCTCGACGGCGATCTCGGCGCCCAACGCCTTGAACTTCTTCACCGTATCAGGCGAAGCGGCGACCCGCGGCTCCGACGGATCTATTTCTTTGGCAACGGCGATCTTCATAGGCCCTCCGGCGACGCGGACAAAAACGCGCACGCGAACTTAGCGTTACTCCCGCAACGTTTGGATACCGGTTTTGAAACCGGCTTGTATGCAAATTTAATGAGCAGCCGCCGGCGTTGGCGGATGCAGCCGACGATGGATCAGGTCAGAAAGACCGCCATCAGGATCACGATGAGCGCGACCGAGACCGTGCCGTACTTCACCAGCTTGATGAAGCCCTCATAGGTCTGCTCGTGGGCAACGTAGTCGTTGCCGTCGGCGATGGTGTACGCCACTTCGCTATGGTCAGCCATGGAATGTCCCCAATCGAACGTCGAATTCTCGGGCTGGGATACCTGAAAGATTTAGACAGGGCAACGGCACCGAGGCGGGGTTTTCCCGCAAATCGGGTCATTTGGAATTCCAATTGTCCCGGATCCATCGCGTCAGACTCTCCTCACTGACTTCGCCGGCGGCGAGGGAGAGGATGATCGTTGTCGCTTCCGCGGGATCGGGGCTGAAAGCTACGCCGTTCTTGCGAAGAAAAGCCATCATGGCCATGAAGGCGATGCGCTTGTTTCCATCGACGAATGCATGATTTTTCGCGAGGCCGAATGCATAGGCTGCAGCGAGTTCGTCCAACGGCGCCTGTTCCGAGCGCCATTTGTTGATCGGGCGCTCCAGCGCCGAGCGCAGCATGCCTTCGTCGCGCAATCCCGGCGCACCGCCGAAGCGCCGGAGCTGTCGACCATGAATTGCGACAGCCTGCTCGTAAGTGACCCAGAGCGGCTCCTGAGGATCGCTCATGCGCATCGCCAGCTATTTTGCGAGCGCAGCGAGCGTGTCGCGATACTTATCCATGATCTCGTCGGCGATCTCCATCGTCCGCTCGAAATCGGGGTCGTAGGGCAGCAGCTGAAAACCACCACCAGGCAATTCCACCACATGCAATTGCTGGCCGCGCTTGAGATCGAGGCGCTGCATCAGCTCGCGTGGCAACAGCAAACCATCCGAATTGCCGATCTTCTTGATCTCAATTTTCATGGCTGACCTCCGGCGCGTTATACACTTGTATAACACAACCAACGAGTCGGTTCAACGGATGTTTTACGGATGGCGAATGCGTCAGCCCATCGCCTCCAGCTCGTCGATCATTCCGGCGATGACGCTGAGCCCGCCGTCCCAGAACTTTGGGTCCTTCGCATCTAACCCGAATGGCCGCAGCAGCTCGGAATAGTGCTTGGTGCCGCCGGCGGCGAGCATGTCGAGATAGCGCTCGGCGAAACCCTCGGCCGCGTTCTCGTAGACGGCATAGAGCGAGTTCACGAGACAGTCGCCGAACGCGTAGGCGTAGACATAGAACGGCGAATGGATGAAGTGCGGGATGTACATCCAGTAGTTCTCGTAGCCCGCCTTGATCTCGATCGCCGGTCCAAGGCTCTCGCCCTGCACCGACAGCCAGATCTCGCCGAGCCGCGTCGCGGTGAGCTCGCCGTTCTTGCGCTCGGTGTGGACCGCACGCTCGAAGGAATAGAACGCGATCTGCCGCACCACGGTGTTGATCATGTCCTCGACCTTGCCGGCGAGCAGCGCCTGGCGCTGCTTCGCGCTCTTGGTCTGGGCCAGCAGCCGCTTGAAGGTGAGCATTTCGCCGAACACGCTCGCGGTCTCCGCCAGGGTCAGCGGCGTCGGCGCCATCAGCGCGCCGTTCTTTGCCGCGAGCACCTGATGGACGCCATGGCCGAGCTCATGCGCGAGCGTCATCACGTCGCGCGGCTTGCCCTGGTAGTTCATGAGAACGTAAGGGTGCGCTGACGGCGTGGTCGGATGCGAGAACGCCCCGGGCACCTTGCCCGGCCGGACCGGCGCGTCGATCCAGCGGTCGGTGAAGAAGCGCTCGGCGATATCGGCCATTTTGGGCGAGAAGCCGCGATAGGCCGTCAGCACCATGCTGCGCGCCTCCGGCCAGGCGATGACATCGGTCGCCGCGAAAGGCAGCGGCGCGTTGCGGTCCCAATAGGCCAGCCGCTTCTTGCCGAACCATTTCGCTTTCAGCGCATAATAGCGATGCGACAGTTTCGGATAGGCTGCGCGCACCGAGGCGACCAGCGCATCGACGACCTCGCGCTCGACACGATTGTTCAGATGGCGGGAATCGGCCACGTCCTTGAAGCCGCGCCAGCGGTCGGAGATGTCCTTGTCCTTGGCCAACGTGTTGGTGATCAGCGCAAAGGTGCGCTCATTGGCCTTGAAGGTCTTCGCCAGTGCCTCCGCCGCGCTCTTGCGCTTGGCGCCGTCGCGATCCTGCAGCAGATTCAGCGTCGGCTCGATCGCGAGCTCCTTGGCGCCGACCTTGAAGCGGAGGCTGGAGATGGTCTGATCGAACAGCCGGTTGAAGGCTGAATAGCCGGTCTGCGCCTTCTCCAGGAAAAGCTGCTCCAGCTTGTCGTCGAGCTGGTACGGCTTCTCCTTGCGCAGATCCTCGATCCAGGGACCGTAGTGCGCGAGCTCGGCGGCCTGCATCGCGCGATTCAAAATATCGTCATCGATCCGATTGAGCTCGAGCGCGAAGAACAACAGATGCGTGGACGCCGCCGTCAGCCGCTCGGACACGTCGCCGTAAAACTTTGAAATCGCAGGGTCCACACTGTCGCCGGCATGGACGAGCCCGGCATAGGAGCCGAGACGGCCGGCGAGATCGTCGATCGCCTCATAGCGTCGCACCGCCTCGGCGAGCCACTTTCCGCCATCTTCGTTTGCTGTCCCTGTCGCCAGCTTGCCCCTGTAGTCCGTCTCGAAGGCGACGCAGTCGGCATCCATTCTCTCGAGGTCGCGCGCCACCTCCGGCGCCTCGATCCCGGAATAGAGGTCGGCCAGGTTCCACTCCGGAAGCTTGCCGGTCTTGCTCGCAGCTTTGGAGGGTGCAGCTTTGGAGGGCCTTGCCTTGGGGGCGGATTTTTTGGTGCTTGGCTTGCGGAGAGCGGGCTTGCCGGGAGCGGACTTCTTGAGAGCGGACTTGTTCAAGGCAGATTTGTTCAAGGCGGACTTGGAGCGCGAATTCATTGTGTGGGAAACCTGTGTTCAACAATCGCGGCGGCAGGCGGGGGCATCAAGGTTTAAGCGTGCGTTAATCGGCTTCGGCCAGAGTGCCCCGATTCGAGACAGATAGTAGTAGCGTGCGGGGAACACCATGGCTGCCAGTATTTTGATCGCCGACGACGACGCTGTAGCCCGCCGGCTGGTCGAGAACATGGTGCAGAAATGCGGCTATGAGACGGTCGTCGTGGACTCCGGTGACGCCGCAATTGCCGCCCTCACTGCCCCCGACGGACCGGCCATCGACGCCGTCATCCTCGACCTCGTCATGCCCGGCCTCGACGGCATGGGCGTATTGGCGAAGATCCGCGAAGCCGGCCTGAGCGTCCCCGTCATCGTGCAGACCGCTCATGGCGGTATCGACAACGTGATCTCCGCGATGCGCGCGGGCGCGGCCGATTTCGTCGTCAAGCCGGTCGGCGTCGAGCGGCTCCAGGTCTCGCTTCGCAACGCGCTCAACACGTCCGCGCTCAAGGGGGAATTGCAGCGCATCCGTCACAGCCGCGAAGGACGGCTCACCTTCTCCGACATCATCACCCGCTCCGAAGCGATGACGGGCGTGATGCGCGCCGCCCAGAAGGCGGCAAACTCCGCGATCCCCGTGCTGATCGAGGGCGAGTCCGGCGTCGGCAAGGAGATGTTCGCGCGCGCCATCCATGGCAGCGGCGAGCGCAAGGCCAAGCCGTTCGTTGCGGTCAATTGCGGCGCAATTCCCGACAACCTCGTCGAGTCCATCCTGTTCGGCCATGAGAAGGGCGCCTTCACCGGGGCCACCGAGCGGCACACGGGCAAGTTCGTCGAGGCTCATGGCGGCACGCTGTTTCTGGACGAGGTCAGCGAGCTGCCGCTGACGGCGCAGGTAAAGCTGCTGCGTGCGCTCCAGGAGGGCGCCGTGGAATCGGTCGGCGGCCGCAAGCCGCTCAAGGTCGACGTCCGCATCATCTCGGCCACCAATCGCAAGCTGCTGGAGCGGGTGAAGCAGGGACAATTCCGGGAAGACCTGTTCTACCGGCTGCACGTGCTGCCGCTGACGATCCCCTCGCTGCGCGCGCGGCGTGAGGATATCCCGCACCTGCTCAGGCATTTCATCGCGCGCTTTGCCGCCGAGGAGAACCGCCCGATCACCGGGATCAGCGGCGAGGCGGTGGCCCATCTTGCCCAGCTCGACTGGCCCGGCAACATCCGCCAGCTCGAGAACGCGGTCTATCGCGCCGTGGTGATGAGCGACGGGGACCAGCTTGGTCTCGGCGACTTCCCTCTGCTCGCCTCGCAGGCGCATCCCGTCACGGATATTCCGACCGCTCCGTTGCTGCTCGAGCCGGCGGCGACGCCCTCCGTAGTGTCGGGTAATGAAATACCAATCGCCCCGCTCCCCGCGGTGGGAACGCTGTCTATGCTCACTGCGACCGGCGATGTCCGCCCGCTGGAGGACATGGAGAACGAGATCATCCGTTTCGCCATCTCGCATTATCGCGGCCAGATGTCCGAAGTGGCTCGCCGACTCAAAATCGGCCGCTCGACGCTCTACCGTAAACTCGACGAGGCCGGGGTTCCCGGGCATGGCGGCAAAAGCGGCGAGGAGACGCATTGAGCCCAGTGCGAACGAAGCTTCGCACGGCGGTGCGAGATCGCTCTAAGCCGTTCGCGTGACGACGGAATTCGTCTGCGATTTGAACCGTGACTTGGAAGTGACAGACAGAGGGAAAAGCGCGTGGCAGAAGCGTACAATCCGTTGCCAAGAGGCTCCCTTGAAGTCAGTTTGTCGTGAGTTGCCCCGGGCAGCGCTGGCCGCAAAATCGGGGCCTGTATATCGTCTGCGTCAGAATCGTTGCGTGCAGGCGTGCAACTTTCGAGAGGCCGGCGCGGTTTAGCCGAAACATCAATAAGCGATAACGAGCTGTTCCGTGAAGGAACAGTTCACCCGAGGGGTGCGACACAATGCGTGACTGTTTGAACCACCGTGTGGGCTTTGACCGTGTCTTGATGACGGTCGCGGCGACCTTCCTCACGGTGTCGGCCAGCTCGGCCCTGGCGCAGGATCTGCCGCGCAGCAGCGCCGCGGAACTCGCGATCGAAGCCGCGATCCCGCGCCCCGAACCGGCAAACGTCCCGCCCCCGACTGCAGCCGACATCAAGCTCGACACCACCGCCACGGTGCAGGATTCCACGAAGGACGTCGCAAGGGATTCCGCCAAGGTGAACGTCGCGCCCACGGCGGACAAGGTGGAGACCAAGCCCTCCGACGTTGCCACCACACCCGCGCCGGAAGCGCCGAAGAGCGAGACTGCGAAAACCGAGCCGGCCAAGGCCGACACCGCAACGGCCACGCCGGCGGCTCCCGCAGCACCGGCCGCCGAACCGGTGAAGGCCGCAAGCAACGTGCCCACCGCCGACCAACCGGTCGCGGACAAGCTCAAGGACATCATCGGCGCTAAGACCTCGCGCCATTTCGACCGCAAGAACGAGCGTGCAGCGATTGAGAAGTTCTATGGCGCGCGCGACTTCGCGCCGGTCTGGACGCAAGGCGGCAACCTGACTGCTGCGGCCAAGGGCGTGATCGCACGGCTCAAGGACGCGGCGTCCGACGGTCTCAATCCCGCCGACTATCCGGTGCCGGATTTCGCCGCCACGACCCCCGATGCGCTGGCTGATGCCGAGCTCAAGCTCACCGCCAGCATGTTCGACTATGCCCGCCACGCCCAGAGCGGCCGCATGCATTGGTCGCAGGCCGGCGGCGACATTCTCTATCCCGAGCATCCGGTCGATCCCGGCGAAGTGCTCGCCAAGATCACGACGGCGGCGGACGCCTCCGCGGCGCTCGAGAGTTACAACCCGCCGCACAAGCTCTACAAGGAGCTGAAGGCCAAGCTCGCCGAGCTGCGCGGCCAGGGCAGCGGTCCGGTGATCGAGATCGCCGACGGCCCTGCGCTGAAATACACCCCTGCCGGCAAGAAGCAGGCTGAGATCGTCGTGGAAGATCCGCGCGTGCCGCAACTGCGCGCCAAGCTCGGCCTCGCCGAGAATGCCAGCGACACCCGCTACGACGCTGCGGTCGCCGAAGCCGTGCGCAAGTTCCAGACCGGCGCCGAGCTGAAGCCGACCGGCATCCTAGACGACAAGACGGTCAAGGCGCTCAACACCCCCAAGCGCGACAAGCAGATCGACGTGGTGCTGGTGAACATGGAGCGCTGGCGCTGGCTGCCGCGCGATCTCGGCGCGCCGGCGCTGGGTGATGCCTATGTCATCCTCAACATTCCCGATTTCACTTTGAAAGTGATGCAACGCGGCCAGCAGGTCTGGACCACACGCGTCGTCACCGGCAAGCCGGGCAAGCAAGCCACCCCGCTCCTCACCGAGACGATGAAGTACATCACGGTGAACCCGACCTGGAATGTGCCGCCATCCATCGTTTACAACGAGTACCTGCCGGCATTGCAGCAGGACCCGACCGTGCTTCAACGCATGGGCCTGAGGCTTGAGCAAAACCGCGACGGCTCGGTGCACATTTCGCAGCCGCCGGGCGAAGCCAACGCGCTCGGCCGCATCCGCTTCAACTTCCCGAACAAGTTCCTCGTCTATCAACACGACACGCCGGACAAGCATTTGTTCGCCAAGGAAGAGCGCGCCTTCAGCCATGGCTGCATGCGCGTGCAGAATCCGGATCAGTACGCCTCCGTTCTGCTCAACATCGTCATGCCGAACGAGAAGTACACGCCGGAGCGCATCCGCAGCATGTACGGCAAAAGCGAGATCGACCTGAAATTCCCGACCCCAATCCCGGTCAACATCACCTATCAGACCGCGTTCGTGGATGAGGCCGGCAAGCTGCAGTTCCGCAAGGACGTCTATGGCCGCGACGCGGCCATGATCAACGTCCTGAAGAACAACCGCGGCAAGGACCTCGAGGCCGTCGTGGCGCATTCCCAGCCGAGCTATTCGCGTCCGGCAACGACGCTGCCCTCCGGAGTGGCCGTGGCCAACAACGGCAGCGGCTTCGGCTCGTCCGGGCCGAACTTCTTCGAGCGGCTGTTCGGGGCGCCCACCCAGGCCGTGCCGCCGGCACCGGTCGGCCGCCGTCCGCAACAGCAGCGGGTGTTTACCCGCTGACGCCCGTCCCGCACTCGTTTTCCTGAAATTCTGCAAGGAAATCAGCGACCCCGTCCCCAGGATGGGGTCGTTGACGTTAACCATGCTGCGACCTGCGATGGGGCGGCGGGCGTTTTTTTGCCACAGTCAACCGCTTAGGATCGTAATCTGACTTGGTTTGGGGGCGAGAAGGTCAACCTCAAATTAACCTTCTCGCTTTAAGAAAGCGTTCATTCTCTTTCGCGCTGCTAACGGGGTTGGCGGGAGAGTCCATTTGAACGCTCGTCGACTGGGTGGGCTCATACGTGCTGACTGGTCTCGCACGCCAATTCGTTGTGCTGTCGTTGTCCCATGCGGGCGTGAAGGCCGGATCCCGGATCGGCCTTGCGGCTGCATTGCTGCTTGCGGCCGCCGGTTCGGTTCATGACGCCGCCGCTCTGAACGAGACCAAGACGCTCTCGTTCCACCACACCCATTCCGGCGAAGACCTCACCGTCACCTTCAAGCGCGACGGGCGCTACGACGAGGCGGCGCTGAAGCAGCTCAACCACTTCCTGCGCGACTGGCGTACCCAGGAACAGACGGTCATGGACCGTCGCCTGTTCGACATCCTCTGGGAAGTCTATCGGGACGTCGACGGCAAGCAGCCGATTCAGATCATCTCCTCCTATCGCTCCCCCGCCACCAACGCCATGCTCCGCCGCCGCTCCTCCGGCGTGGCGCGCGCCAGCCAGCACATGCTGGGCCATGCGATAGACTTCTTCATCCCCGGCGTACCGCTGGAGCAGATCCGCTTCGCCGGCCTGCGTCTGCAGCGCGGCGGGGTCGGCTTCTATCCGACATCCGGCTCGCCTTTCGTGCACCTCGACACCGGCAGCGTCCGGCACTGGCCGCGGATGACGCATGACCAGCTCGCCCGCGTCTTCCCGGACGGCAAGACGGTGCATCTGCCGACCGATGGCGTGCCGCTGAAGAACTATGAGCTCGCCAAGGCCGAGATCGAGCGGCGCGGCAGCGGCGATGACGCCGGCAGCAAGCCGAATTTCTTCGCAGCCTTGTTCAGGAGCAAGCCGGCAGCTCCGGCCGCCAGCGACGAGGATGACGAGGGCGCGCCCAGCCCGGCCGCGAAGCCGGCGGCACCGACCGTCGTCGCAGCCGCCGCCAAGCCCGCCGAGCCGGTGCCGACGCCGCGCGCCAAGCCGCAGATCGCCGCCGCGATCCAGCTCGCGTCGGCCGATGCGCAGATCGTCGCGCCGCCCAAGCCGAAGCCCGCGCCCGTGGCTGACAAGCCCGCTGCCAGCAAGCCGGAAACCCCGGCCGACATCATCAATGCGCGCGGCTTCTGGGATGACGTTCCGGCCATGCCGCAGCAGGCGACGCCGGCGCAGGTCGCCGCGCTGAAGGCGCGCCAGGCGCTGGCCGCGGCCACCGATCCGCAACCGACCGCGAGCGTGTCCAACGCGGCCCTGCAAGCCCTGGCTTACGCGCCGGCGGCGTCCCCGGTCGACCGCGGCAATGTCGTCGCCGCCTCGGCGCCGATCCCGCGCACCACCCGCCCCCGTAGCGTGGCTCAGGCGCCGGAGATCAACAGCGTGGTCGGCAAGAGCGTCGACGGCAGGGTCGCAACCGCGACCCGCCTGTCTGCGGCCAAGGGCGAGAGCATCTGGCTCAAGATCGTGATGCTGTCGCCGAGCGCCAGCCACGCGATGTCGGTGACGCTGATGGGCGAGCTCGATACCGCGGCGCTGCGCGGCTATTTCGTCAAGCCGCGCTCCGTGATCGCGATGGGCTTCTCCGACGACCCGATGCAGGGCCTGTCCTGCGACAATTTCTCGGGCAGCGCGACCGCAAAGCTCGAGACGACGTCGTTCGTCGTGCGCACCGCCGCGCTGCGCTGAGTCCTCTGTGCCAGCAAAGCTCTCTCTGTTCGTCCTTGCCCGGGGTCGATCAAGCCGGCAAGCCGGCCGCGATGAGGCCGGCCTCGTGACGCTGCCGGTCGGGCTCGCGCTTGTAGTGCAGCGTCGCAAGATAAGCTGCCACCGAGAATCCCGGTTCGCGCTTCAAGACCTCGGCGGCGTGAGCGCCGGCCGCGATCGCGTTCTTCATCTGCGCGAATGTCGCCGCCAGGAACGCATGATGGGTATAGTCGGGGCGCGTGATCCTTGAAAACGCCTCGGCGGCCTCGGCGTATTTCTCCGCGCAATAATAGGCGCGGCCCAGATGGCTCCAGAAGCGCTCGGGATGATAGGGGTTGAGACGCATCGCTTTCCTGATCCAGTCGATGCCTTCCTCCGGCAGGCCCAGCCAGGTCAGAAGCTCTCCCTGTTGCACGACGACGAGGTCGTAGTTCGGATTGAGGGCGAGTGCACGCTCCTGGTGATAGGTGGCCTTTTCGTAGTCGTGTCGCGTCAGATTCAGCGCGGCGAGAATTCGGTGTACGTCCGCGTCGTTGTCGTCGAGCGCCAACGCAATTTCCAGCTCCGAAGCAACCTGCTCGAAGGTCGCCTCGCGGTCGGCGCACCAGCCATAGATCCAGCACTGACCGAGCACGCATGCCTTCCAGGCATGAGCGTGGGCATAGTTCGGATCCATCGCCAGCGCACGGTTGAGCAGCGTCTGCGCCTGAGCGTTGTCGTCGCGGGTTGATCGATGATGCAGGAGCTTTGCAGCCAGCACGCATTCGTAAGCGGGCATGTTGTCGGTCGGCTTGCGCTTGGTGCGGTCGTGCGTTGCGGCTTCTACTCGCCCCGGCAACGTCGCCACGATCGCGCGGGTCATCTCGTCCTGGATGGCGAAGATATCCCGGAGCTCGCGGTCGTAACGTTCGGCCCAGATATGGCGGTCGGTCTCTGCATCGATCAGCTGCACGGTGACGCGGACGCGCTCGCCGGCCTTGCGAACGCTGCCCTCGATGACATAGTCGACTCCGAACTCACGGCCGATGTCCTGGACCTTTACGGCCTTTCCCTTGTAGACGAACGTCGAGTTGCGGGAGATGACGAGCAGGTCGTGGAAGCGCGAAAGCTCGGTGATGATGTCCTCGGTGAGACCGTCAGCGAAGAACTCCTGCTCCGGATCGCCGCTCATATTGGCGAACGGCAGCACGGCGATGGACGGCTTCTTCGAAACACCCGGCGGCGTCAGAGCACGATTGGACCCGTCAGGCAGGCTTGCGGGCCCCTCCGCCAGCCGAATGCGGAAGATGCGGATTGGACGGGCGATGTTCTTGACGCTCTGTTCACCGAGATCGTCGAACTGAACGCCGTCGAGCCGGTCGCCGACCTGATCGCGCACCGCGCCGGAGACGCAGATTCCTCCGGGCTCGGCCAGCGTCTCCAGCCGCGCCGCGACGTTGACGCCATCGCCGAATATGTCGTTCTGATCGACGATGACGTCGCCGAGATTGATGCCGATGCGGAATTGGATCCACCGCGGCGGCGGGACGTCGGCATTGCGCCGCGCCATGCGGCGCTGAACCTCGGCCGCACATAGCACGGCATCGACGACGCTGTGGAATTCCGCGAGCATGCCGTCGCCGGTCGTCTTGATGATACGGCCGCGATTCTTGGCAATGGCGGGATCGATGAGCTCGACACGATGGGTCTTGAGGCGCGCAAGAGTGCCGGCCTCGTCGACCTCCATCAGCCGGCTGAAGCCGACCATGTCGGCAGCGAGAACCGCGGCAAGCCTGCGCTCTGGTCCCGGCACATCCATCGCTCGGTCCCTTCACCGAGCAACCTAGCAGATGCCGAGATTTTGCCCAAGCTTGGTGCGCTGCAACGCCGACCGGGCGGGGGGCCTCAGAGCATCCCCAGCGCCTGCATGTAGGTCTCGAGGATGGTCTCGGCCTCGGCGCGCTCGTTGGGGTCCTGCTTGCGCAGGCGCACGATGGTGCGCAGCGCCTTGACGTCGTAGCCGTTGCCCTTGCTTTCGGCATAGACGTCGCGGATGTCGTCGGAGATCGCCTTCTTCTCTTCCTCCAGCCGCTCGATGCGCTCGATGATGGATTTGAGCTGGTCCTTGGCGAATTTCGTCGCGGGCTCGTCGTCGCGGACGGCGGCGGAGGTGGCCATCTTGGTACTCCCAATGGAACTGGCAAAACGAGGTGACGCCGGCATCCCTCACCGCGCGTGCTGGGTAGACCCTTAGGGTCGGCGCTCCCAGCGTTCAAGCAAGCATCACGCTCGTCCACAGCGCGCCCACACCTTCCTGCGCCGACGCACAGAAAGCTGTTGTGTGGTGCGGCTCAGGGCTCGGCGATGGGCCGTTCAATGCCCGTGGGGATGGACCTTCTTCATCGCCTCGAGCTGCTCGGGCGTGGCCGTGCCCTGGTGCTTCGCCTTCCAGGTCTCATAGGGCATGCCGTAGACGGCCTCCCGGCTCTCGTCCTTGCTCAAGGCGACGCCCTGGGCGTCCGCAGCGTCCTTGAGCCAGTTGGACAGGCAATTGCGGCAGAAGCCGGCCAGATTCATCAGGTCGATGTTCTGGACGTCGGTGCGGCTCCGCAGATGCTCGACCAAGCGCCGAAAAGCGGCCGCCTCGAGCTCCGTTCTGGTTTTGTCGTCGATTGCCATGGCTGTCTTCCTCAAGGTCCGTTCCGGGGCAGGGTTACGGGATCAGGTGGGTCTTGTCACAGATTTTGCCATATCGCGGCGCAAAGGGGCCACTGCCCGGCTGCCCCCGGCCCAACGCCAAATCGTCAATGATCTGGTATAGCTTCCGCGACAATGACTGCCGAATCTCCCCGCTCCCCGCTTTACCTGCTCGCCCGGTTGGTCCCGGTGCTGGTGGTCGCCCTGGCGTGCCTCTACGCCGGCCCGGCCTCCGCCGATTTCCGCCTCTGCAACAACACGTCGAGCCGGGTCGGGATCGCGCTCGGCTACAAGGACGCCGAGGGCTGGACCACCGAGGGCTGGTGGAACATCTCGTCCCGTTCCTGCGAGACGCTGCTGCGCGGCACGCTGGTCGCCCGGTACTACTACATCTACGCCATCGACTACGACCGCGGCGGCGAATGGTCGGGCCAAGCCTTCATGTGCTCCCGCGACAAGGAGTTCACCATCCGCGGCACCGAGGATTGCCTGGCCCGCGGCTATGACCGCACCGGCTATTTCGAGGTCGACACCGGCGAGCAGCGCGCCTGGACGGTGCAGCTGACCGACGCCAACGAACAGCCGGCGCAGCAGCGCGTGCCTGGCCTGCCCGGCCCGGTGGGCCCGGGCGGCGTTCCGGGTTTGCCCAATAGCCCGCCCGGTGCTACGCCCCCGGGCTCGCCCGGCCTGCCACCCCCGTCTGGAAATAAGCCATGAGGCGCCTTCGCCGTATCAAGATTCTCGCGACCCTGGGACCAGCCTCTTCAGACCTCGCGATGATCCGCCGCCTGTTCGAGGCCGGCGCCGACCTGTTCCGCATCAACATGAGCCACACCCCGCATGACAAGATGCGGGAGCTGGTGGCGACGATCCGCAACGTCGAGAGCAGCTACGGCCGGCCGATCGGCATCCTGGTCGACCTGCAGGGCCCGAAGCTGAGACTGGGCTCCTTTGCCGAAGGGGCGATCCAGCTCCAGAACGGACAGACCTTCACGCTGGATTCCGACAAGACGCCCGGCGATGCCACGCGCGTCCAGCTCCCGCATCCGGAGATCCTGGCGGCGCTCAGGCCCGGCCATGCGCTGCTGCTCGACGACGGCAAGGTGCGGCTGATCGCGGAGGAGACCTCGAAGGAGCATGCGGTGACGCGTGTCGTGGTCGGCGGCAAGATGAGCGACCGCAAGGGCGTCAGCCTGCCCGACACCGACCTGCCGGTCTCGGCGATGACGCCCAAGGACCGCGCCGACCTCGAGGCCGCCCTCGTCACCGGCGTCGACTGGATCGCGCTGTCCTTCGTGCAGCGCGCCGACGACGTCATCGAGGCCAAGAAGATGATCCGCGGCCGGGCCGCCGTGATGGCCAAGATCGAGAAGCCGCAGGCGATCGACCGCCTCGCCGACATCATCGAGGCTTCCGATGCGCTGATGGTGGCGCGCGGCGACCTCGGCGTCGAGCTGCCGCTGGAGCGGGTGCCGAGCCTGCAGAAGCAGATGACGCGGATGGCGCGCCGCGCCGGCAAGCCGGTGGTGATCGCGACCCAGATGCTAGAATCGATGATCCAGTCGCCGGTGCCGACCCGCGCCGAAGTCTCCGACGTCGCCACCGCGGTCTATGAGGGCGCCGACGCCATCATGCTGTCGGCGGAATCGGCGGCCGGCAAATTCCCGGTCGAGGCGGTCTCGACCATGAACCGCATCGGCGAGGAGGTCGAGCGCGATCCGACCTACCGTTCGGTGATCATGGCCCAACGTCCGGCGCCGGAATCCACCGCGGGCGATGCCATCGCCGACGCCGCGCGGCAGATCGCCGAGACGCTCGACCTGCCGGCCTTGATCTGCTGGACCTCATCGGGCTCGACCGCCGTGCGCGTGGCGCGCGAGCGGCCGAAGCCGCCGATCGTGGCGATCACGCCGAACATCACCGCCGGCCGCCGGCTCGCGGTCGCCTGGGGCGTGCATTGCGTGGTGGCGGAGGACGCGCGCGACCAGGACGACATGGTGAGCCGCGCCGGCCAGATCGCCTTCCGCGACGGTTTCGTCCGCGCCGGCCAGCGCGTCATCATCGTCGCCGGCGTGCCGCTCGGCATCCCCGGCACCACCAACATGGTGCGCATCGCCTCGGTCGGCCCCGAGGGCGACGCCAACATGTGAGGCCCGCCGGGGGCGGCCAAACAAAAAGTCGAAAAACAACCCCATGCACAGTAGCCGGCCACTCTGGCCGGTCTTGCCGGGGTTTTGCGAAAAGGCACGCTCGGGCAATGGCCTGAGCGCGATCAGGTCGCCTTTTGGCTCGCGGCGCGATTTCTTCAGGTCCCGACCAGCGCCGTGTTCGCAGGCAGCAGCGTCTGCTGCACCAGGCCGCTATCGCTAGGAACCGGTTATATGGCCACCACCGTCGAATCCGAAGCCCGCGCCCGCCCGACGCTGGGCATCGTGCTCATGGCGGCCGCGATGCTTTCGATCCCGCTGGTCGATGGGATCGCCAAATATCTGAGCGCCGACTATTCGCCGCTCTTCATCGCCTGGGCGCGCTACGCCGTGGCAAGCGCCGTCGTCCTTCCAGTGGCCGCGATCAGGTACAAAGGAGAGATCTTTCCCGCCGAACGGCGCGCCTCCCATATGCTGCGGACGGTGTTCCTCGTCACCGGGATGACGCTTTACTTCCTGTCCATCGCGACCGTTCCGCTGGCTACAGCCGTCAGCGCCTATTTCGTGGGGCCGGTCATCGCGGTCGCGCTCGCCGCCATGGTCCTGAAGGAGCGTTTGACGCAACGAAAGATCGCGAGCCTGGCGCTGGGCTTCACCGGCGCCATCGTCATTCTGCGCCCGGACGGCGACATCGAGCCCGGCATCCTGCTGGCGCTCGGCGCCGGGCTAACGTTCGCGCTCTATCTGATCGCAACGCGGCAGGCTTCTCTGGTCAGCGATCCCGTCAAGACGCTCGCCTTCCAGTGTGTCGTCGGCATGGTGCTCCTGACGCCACAAGCCATCTTCACTTGGGCCACACCGGCCTGGGACGCTGTCATGTTCTTTCTGGCTTTGGGTGCGCTCTCTGCTGTCAGTCATGTCCTGTCCATCGCGGCATTTCGCTTCGCCGAAGCGTCCACCCTGTCGCCGCTGGTCTATCTCGAACTGCTCGGTTCCACAGCCATCGGCTATCTTGTCTTCAAGGATATCCCGCAAGGCTCCACGATCGCCGGAGCCGTCCTCATTGTGACCGCCGGGCTCATTCTTCTGAAGCGTCCCACCGGGGTTGATCAGTCCGGCCGGGAAAATGCTGATGTAGCAGGATAACAGCGGGCCCGGGCGATCCCGGTGGCGGGTCGGCTCAGGCGCCGACCAGTGCCTTGGTCGTCGGCAGCAGCGTCTGCTGCACCACGAGGCCGCGGGCACGAGCGTCCATGACGCCGACGGCGCGCAGCGCCAGCAGGGTCACGGTCTGCACCGCATCGCGCATCTTGACGGGATCATCGAGATTGTCGGGCGCGAGCGGGCCGACGAGCGCCTCATGCAGCGCGCCGAGCAAGGCGGTGGCCGCAAGCGCGGTGTCCTGCGCCGGCAGATGGCCGGCACGCACGGCGGCGTCGATCCGGGAGGCGATCTCGCCGGCGATCTCGCGCCGGCTGGCAAGGCGCGAGGCGCTGACATCGACATCGACCGGCTCGGCCAGGATGCCCCAGGCCAGCCTGCGCTGCGACAGCGTATGCACCGCCACCGTGGTCACGGCGGCCGCCAGCGCCGAGGACGGCCCCGGCGCGGCATCGGCCGCCCTTCGGATCGCCGCGAGCTCGTCGCGGGAGACCTCGGCAATGAGCTCGGAGATCAGCTCGGCCTTGGAGGGGAAATAGCGGTAGACGGTGCCGGCCGCGACATTGGCCCGGACCGCGACCGGCGCGATCTGCACCGCCGCCATCCCGCCTTCCGCCGCCGCCTCCCGCGCCGCCGCCAGAATGGCGCTGCGCCGCGCCGCAAGGCGCTTCACCACTTGATGCGTCCGCCGATAAACCATGGCGCGCTTCCTGTCCCACACGCCGGCCGCACGCCCTGCGGCCGAACGCTTCTCACGCAATAGATGCAAATCGCCCCGCAAGGACTGAACAACTATTCAGGGTGAATGACAAGATGCAAATGCGTGGGGCGTCATGGTGGGCGGACGGGGGCGTCAAACGAACCGGTCGAGAGACTGAACGAGTATTCTTGGAGGGTTTGGATCGCACAATGTGAATTCAGTGGTCGGTGTTTCGCCTGTGAGTGTTCCGGCTGGATTGCGCTACGATCATATACTTATAGGTTCATTTATCCTGTTCGCAGCCAGACGTTGACGCGCGCCTGGTGCAGTGTGCTGATGGCATCGATCTTCACTGCCAGGCAGTTTTCGAAGCCTCGAAAGACTCGGCGCTCTCTCAAGCTGCGGTGGACAGTCTCATGGACGAACGGAGCGTGCGTCATGAAGCGGCTCTTGGGCCTCGCGCTCATTCTCTTTCTGATGCCGACGCCAGACCGCGCGGCAGCCGGTGAATTATTTTCGGTGCGGTGTGAAGGCGGCATTCCCGCCCGCCTCTACTTCGCGACGTTCGACGTCGATGCCAAAGCTGTCGTGTTTGAGACGCCGCCGATAGACCTCGAAACAAATTTCGGCATCACTACACGTTCTGGAGAAATCATTTCCAAAAACGATGGAAAGATCGAATTCATGCTGCGCGTTCGTCCAGGTCGGATCGGCCTGATCTTTGATAGCAACAAGAAGACGATGACTTGGCCGGGACTCGACGCCCCCACCTTTCGGCCGACATTAACCCATCCGTGCACTGTCACCCCCCCGAGAAGCATTTTGAGCTTCGGGGTTCGCGATCCCATTCTGAATCCGATCTCTGTACGCTGTGAACACACGGGCGCTGTGTACTTCACGATGGATGCAGCTTCGAAACAAGCACTCTTCGAGCGTGGCAAGGAGGGAAGAGGGTTTCGCGGTGAAGTCACCGATGCCGGCCAGGATGACGTCACGCTCTCGATGAATTTCGAGGTCCCCCGCCGGGTCGTATGGAGCAGAAGCCGCCAGACCATCACGATTGAAGGCATCGATGGCGATGCAGCGCGACCTCGCACTGTCGTGCAATGTCAAGAAGTCCCGCCTCGAACAATGATGGAATTCCATAGAGAGTCGCAGCGGTAAGAGACGCCTCTCCACGGCAGCAACAATCAAAGAAAACGAAAGACTGGGCGACCGTGCCGACGACATGAACGTTGATGGTGCGTCGTCATGAGACGCAAACTCGCTGCACGCGGAGCAAGCTGCGCCATTCTCGTTCTGGCGTTGCCCACAGCCATCTTTTCGGCCGAGCAGCCGACCAAGAACCAAACCCTCCAAGTCCGATTCGCGGCACATTTGGTCCCGGCAAGCTCATCTTGGAGAGGAGAACGAAAGATGCTGCTCACAGCCGGATCCGAGCTGCCCGTTATGTACTTTCTCGATAAGCCTCCGAGCGATATTCGCACGTCAACATTACCCACGACGGCCAAGGAAGTACTGCTGGCGAGAGTGCGGCTACTGGAGACTGCGGCCGGCCTGGGTGGGCGGATTCCACCGGGAGGCCGTGGGAACGATTCTCTCAGGGAGCGTCTCGCGGTCAGCCTCAGGGTTCTCGAAGTCCAGAGCGGAAATGCATCGGTCGACTCGGTCTTCGACGCGACGTTCGGAGTAACTGATCAAACCCATTCCCTGATTCCGGTGCCGCGTACCAAGTCCGAGCTGGAGAGGGATTATTTTGTCGTCGTGTACGCGGACGATGGCGGTCATTGGCATTTGGCCGGATTTCCGATGAGCGAGGCAGAGTATCAGAGTTGAGAAGAGAAATTCTGGAACGATGAGCGCGAGCGCATGGGCATCAGGCCCTAAACGCTGCAGGTCGACCCGGAGGACCGATTCGAGCCCTCGACTACTCGCGACTTTGACGTGCAATCACGCAAAGTTCCCGCATTGATTCACACAACCTTAACTGGCTACCCGTAGTCCTACGGTTGTAAATTGGAATTCGGCAATGCGTTTCACGAGCGGGCTTTCTGCGGTTCAGCGACCCGGCTCTGCTCGTGATGTTCCCGGCGCATATGGCGCCTTGATGCTGGAACGCGCGGCCATTTCCTCCGATCTGCGAGAGGTCATGTCCCTGCCCGCGGCCGACAGGCTGCGGCGATCGTGGAGGGCGAAGCAGCGCGGCAATGCGCTTGCAGCGATCGCCGTTGTCGTCTGCTCGATGCTGGCAGGCGCGCTCTACACCCTGGCCATGGGCGAGGACGTCAACTGGGATTGGCAGAACTACCACGAATACAATGTCTGGGCCGTTCTCAACGGCCGCTATGGCGTCGATGTGGTCCCGCCGGGCTTTCAGACCTACTTCAATCCGCTCGTCTATTTCCCCGTCTACTATCTCCGCCATGTGCTGCCGGCGCCCTATGGGCTGATGATCATCGGCGCTGTTCACGGCCTCAACCTTGCGCTGATCTGCCTGTTCGCGCGTCTGGTGCTGCGCCAGGCCGCAACCATCGCGCCGGTCATAGCAGTGGTCGTCATCGCTGCCTCGGGTCCGATGACGCTCTCGGAAGTCGGCACGAGCTTTTCCGACGTGCTGCTGGCCTTGCCCGTGATCGGCGGCTGCCTTCTGATCCTGGTGGCGGATCGCCGACCCGCGATCTGCGTCCTGCTCGCGGGATTGCTGATCGGTGCCGCCGTCGGGCTGAAGCTGACCAATGTCGTCTACGCGATCGGCGCTGCCGCTGCGCTGCTCGTCTCCGCGCGTCCGCTTCGCGCGATCGCGCTTCTTGGCATCGGCGGGATGGCCGGCGCGGCGCTCACCGGCGGCGGATGGTGCCTGATCACGTGGCGCGACACCGGCAATCCGATCTTCCCGCTGTTCAATGCACTGTTCCAGTCGAGCGAGGTGGCCGGCGTCAACCTGATGGATGCGCAGTTCATGCCTCATGGCGTGCTCGACGCATTGGCCTACCCCTTCTACTGGCTGATCGGCGACCACCGCGGCGCGGAGCATCCGTTCCGCGACGCGCGCTTCGCGGTGGTGATGGTCCTGCTCGTGCTCGGCCTGTGGGTCCGCGCGAGGCGCAAGAGCGCGATCCTCACCCGGGGTGACGTGCAGCTGGTGGTGCTGTTTGCGGCCTCTTACCTCGCATGGCTCGGCTTGTTCTCGATCCAGCGCTATGCGGTGGTTCTGGAGCTCCTGTGCGGTCCGCTGATCGTTCTCCTGCTCACGCGCCTCGCCGCGAGCACCGGACCGTCATCGCTGACGGCGTCCCCTCGTCCGCTCGCCGTGTTGACGTTGACGCTCGCAGTCGCGATCGCAGCGTGGTCGCAGCCGGCGGACTGGTGGCACCGCCCCTGGTCCGACGTCTACCGGCCGAAGATCGCCCACGAGCTCGATCAGCCCGCGACCTATTTCATCCTCGGCAAGCCGCTGGCCTATATCGCGCCGCAGCTGCCCTCCCAATCGCGCTTCTACCTGCTCGCCGATATCGCCGTGCCGATCGTCCCCGGCGGCATCTTCGACCAGCGCATTCGCGCCGGGCTGAAGACGCCGCTGCCCGGCGGCGTCCGCGAATTGCACATGCGCGGCGATCCGGACCGCAGCGCGCTGCTGGATCGCTACGAGCTCACCATCGATCGCTCCCGGCCCTGCGTCACCATTGAGGGCGCCCGCCCCGGCACGGTGATCGAAAGTTGCCCGCTGATCGCGCGGACTGCGCATTAGTCGCCGTCCGCGCGGAACTCAAACTTGAGAACCATCGCGCCTCTCGAACAGAGGCCTCACCCTTTGAGCGTACAATGAGTCATGGCAAGCTTGGCACAGGCAATCCAGCATCAGTAAGGATCTACGCGTCCCTCACCGTGGTCGCTGCGGCCATTCTGCTGGCGGTTGTCATATTTGACTTCCAACTGGCAGCAGCCCAGTCGTTCCCATCGTTCGTACGTGACCCAGGCGGCTTTCCGGTTGGTCGAGATTTTCTGAACACTTGGATAGGCGGCCGATCGGCTTTTTCCGGCGGCCCTGCGGACTGGTTTGATTCCAGCGCCTACATGGCTGCGATAGCGAAGGTGACCGGCATTCCCGATTTGGCACCTCTGTATTGGTCGTATCCGCCGCATCTTCTGTTCTTCATTTGGCCCTTTGGTTTGCTCGGTTTTCTGCCGTCGTACATTGTGTGGTGCGTCACCGGGCTTGCCCTGTACGTTTGGGCGGCAACATCATGTGGTGTCGAACGAAAATACTGGGTGTTTCTGGCCGTCGCACCTGCCGTCACGGTTAACGTATTCCTCGGCCAAAATGGCTTCTTGACCGCTGCGCTCTTGATCGGCGGTCTGGCAAACCTCGAGCGGCGGCCGATACTCGCTGGAATTTTGTTTGGTATGCTGACTATCAAGCCGCAACTCGGACTCCTGCTTCCGATCGTGCTGGTGCTGGGAGGGCACTGGCGAGTCATTGGTTCAGCCGTCGTCATGACGGTGTCGCTTGTCGCCGCGACTGCAGCATGGTTTGGGCCAGAAATCTGGATCGCATATTGGCATAAAGTTTTGCCGCAACAGCACGAACTGCTCGACGTGGCAGGTATCATGGGCTGGCCGATCGTTGCCTCAGCCTTGATCAACGCCCGCCTTGCGGGTCTTCCCGCTGATTTGGCCTGGGTGGTGCAAGGAGCGGCGTCGGTATGCGCCGTCGGTGCGGTAGTTTGGACGTTCTGGCGCAAGCGCGATCCGATCCTCTCACTAGCGCTCTTCGTTACCGCCACCTTCTTGTTTTCACCCTGGATCATGAACTACGACATGGTCGTATTCGGATGGATTGTCGCGCTTCTGCGTCAGCGCGGAAACGAAGCATTCGCCGATCAAATTCTTTCGCTTGCGTTGTGGATGCTGCCTATTCGGATGTTTCCATTCGGCTTCGCGCAAATACCGATTGCTTTACTGATCCACCCCTTGTTCGCCGCTCGTCTGCTGTGGCGGTTGTCCAATGATAGATCAAAGCAAGCCTCGTCAGTGACGTCGCCAGCGTTAGCTTGAGTGGCGACATCTCCTATTGCGTGACACCATCACGAGGGCAATCTTGAGCAGCGTTCTCACGCGCGGACATCCCTCGTGCGAAGGCGCAACATCCATCGGTTGTGCATCAAATGAGCGCGAAGCTTCAGTAAATTGGGAGCCGCGTTTCGCTTCCGGCGCTCAGCCGACAATCTCCGGCTTTCAGCCGGCAGACCGTTTTGGACCCAAAGCGGGCGATACCTGTCACCCTTTCATCCCATCCAGCTTGGGATGATTATTGTAAATGTTGTCGTGAAGCATGGTGTCTATTCGAGCGATGATATCGCCGACCGACGTTCTCAATCTCAGGAACTCTTCTGCTGAAGAGGCTTCTTGGGCAAGCGCGAGCGCCCGGGATAGCTCCTCAATGCTCCGCTCTATATGTAGTTTGAATCTCGCGGCTGGCTCTGCGTCCATGGTACTCTCTCGCGGGAATTTCGCCTACATTGGCAGCGTACCAGTTCTTCGGCCCCAAAAGTCTTTCAATTCTAGCGTCTCAAATCCGATCAGAGCGTGACCGAGTTCCTCAGCTCGTTCGCGTGAGAGCGAGCTGCGCCGATGCGGCCTCGGCACTCCGCCAGGCTGCGCAGCGTCCGAGGATCAGCCCGAACACGATCAGGATCGCCGGGAAGCCGACCGGTTGCCCGAGAAACAGGAAGCTCGCAAGCAGCGCGAAGACGAGCGCCAGCGCCATCACCTCGTGGCGTGCGAAACCTTCATCGAGCCCGGCGCGGATGAGGAACGCCACCGCGATGCCCAGCACGACCAGATCGTACATGAAAAGATAGGGCGTCGTGAGCAGCGTCGCCGTGGCGAGCATCGCTGCCTTGAGGGCGTAGGGCAGCCGGCTCCGCCACACCACGACCAGCGCCACGGCAACAGCTGTGGTCAACACCCACTGGAAGATCCATGCGAGCTGCTCGGTGCCGCCGAGATAGCGCACCAGCGCGAAGATGCTCTGCATCTTGAACCAGGGCGCCCTGCCCTCGGTCAGAAAGGCCTGGGAGAACATCGGAATCCAGTGGAAGAACGCCTGCCAGCTTTCGGTGCCGAAGGCGAACCAGGATAGTGCAGCGATCGCAACGGTGACGATCGCGGCGCTGAACAGCACGGTCCATTCGGCGGCGGCGAAGAGAACCAGCGGAAACAAGAGACCGTATTGCGGCTTGTAGCTGAGAAGGCCGAGACAGATGCCGGCCAGCACCGGCCGCGTCGGCAGCAGATAGAGCATGCCGCCGATCAGCGAGGCCGTGAGGAAACCGTTCTGCCCGACCAGGATGTTGAGGAAGGCTGCCGGAAATCCAACCGCAATCACAAGGCCCGCATTGCGTCCGATGATCGCGCGCATCACGGCGAGATAAGGCACCATGCTGAAGGCGGCCCAGCCGATGAAGGCGATCGCATAGGGAAATTGCGCGAGGAAGGACGCGACGAACAGGAAGGGCGGCGGATAGTGCCAGGCGAAATGGCCGACGAAATCCTGCTTGAGCAGCGCAAGCTCGACCTGCTTCTGAATGTCCCAATCCCAGGCCTGCGCGGGATGCCCCTCGAGCGCCAGTCTTCCGGCCGCCCAGACGTTGACGAAATCAGTGGGGATGCCGCGCCCGTCGGCGTCAAAGATCCAGAGATGGGCGAGATAGGCCGTCGGAAAATACGCCAGCGTGACGATCGCCAGCACGAAGGAGATGTTGACGAGGATCGCTGGGACCGCACCGTGACGGCCGATTGCAGGCGGAACGGAGGAGGCTTCGGCCATGCGGCTTCCTTGCGCGATGATGTGAGGCGGATGCGCCCAAGCCATACACCCGAGTGGCTTGAAGGAGGCTTAAGCCTGATCGTCGAACGCCCCGCGCCGATTCCTGGACAACGCAAAAGAGCCCCGTCGATGACGGGGCCCTTCGCTATTCCGCTGGTCGTCCGGCCTTACTTGAGGCTGGTCGAGATCGAGCTGAACTTCGTGTTCAGCGTGGTGCCGAGGTTGTTGACGACGGTGATGATCGCCAGCGCGATGCCGGCAGCGATCAGGCCGTATTCAATGGCGGTGGCGCCGGATTCATCCTTCATGAAACGCGCAACGAGGTTCTTCATAGAGTGCTCCAAATGAGTACACGAGGCTACAACTGATCTGGTCTCTTCGGCTTCCCAGCGCCGCCCGACCATGGCAACTGAACGTAGAGGCAAAGAATTGCACCGCAGTTAATTCGGCTGCGTAAACACCGAGCGGATTGCGTGTATCGGCCCATGGTAAATCCAAGTTCGAAACAATCCGTTAAATTGTAAGCATCTGACGCCGGCCTGGCGCGGCCGGTTTACCCGAAGTTATGACCGGCGTGGTCCAATGCCGCCCGCTCGGGCCGGCAAGAACAACCAGGACGACGAGACGGCATGTCCCTTTCTTTCGCCAACAGCATCGCGGTGCAGGGCCGCGCGCGTGCCCTGGTGCCGTTGTGCGTCGGCGCCGGCGCCTATCTGTTCTTCCTGTTCCTGGGCGATACGCTGCTTCAGGATTCCGACTCGTTCTGGCAGATCAAGATCGGGCAATGGATCCTCGATCACCGCGCCATGCCCATGATCGATTTCTATTCCTTCACGCGGACGGGCGCGCCGTGGATCTCGACGTCCTGGCTGTCGCAGGTCGCGTTCTCCTTCTCGCATGCACAATGGGGCTGGGCAGGCCCCGTCATCCTCACCGCGGCCGCCATCGCGCTCGCACTCGCGATCCTCGTGTATCTGCTCGAGGCGCATATCGGAGCCCCGCGCGCGGTGCTGTTCGCGATGCTGGCGCTGCTGCTGTCGATCCATCACGTCCTGGCGCGGCCGCATATTCTGGCGCTGCCGGTGATGGTGGCGTGGGTCGGCTTGCTGATGGCGGCTGCGAGCCGCCGGAGCGCGCCGTCCTGGACCTGGCTGCCGCTGATGGCGCTGTGGGCGAACCTGCACGGCGGCTTCGTGCTCGGGCTCGCGCTGATCGGCCCGATCTCGCTCGAAGCGGTCGAGCATGCCGAGAAGGGACGGCGGCTCGCCCTGTTCATGCGCTGGGTGCTGTTCGGAATCGGGGCGCTGATCGCGAGCTGCTGCACGCCGTACGGCTGGCGAACGCTGCAGGGCGCGACCAACATCCTCAGCCTCGGCGAATTGCTGACGCTGATCGTCGAATGGATGCCGGCGAACTTCGCCACGTTCACCCCGTTCGAAGGCGCCCTGCTCGCCCTGATCGCATTCGGTTATTATCGCGGCCTGGTGCTGTCGGCACCCCGGATCTTCCTGATCCTCTTCCTGACCTGGAGCGCGCTGAGCCACGTCAGGAGCATCGACGCATTTGCATTCCTGGTGCCGCTGGTGCTGGCAAAGCCGCTCGGCGAGATGTTCCCGCAGCCGGCGCTTGAGCCCGCCGGTGCCGACAGCTGGCCCGGCCGCTATGTCACGGCGCTCGGCGCGCTGATGATCGTGGCGGCAAGCTGGACCTCGACCTCGCTCTATCTGGGGCACCACCGCTTCACCTTCACGATGACGCAGACGCCGGTCGCGGCGGTCGACCTGCTCGAGCAACGCAAGGTGCAGCGCGTCTTCAACGCCTACCAGTTCGGCGGCTATCTGATCTCGCGCGATATTCCTGTTTTCGTCGACGGCCGCGCCGAGCTCTACGGCGAGAAATTCATCATGGACTTCTTCAAGGCGACCGAGGGCAAGAAGCCCGAGCTGTTGCCGCGCCTGCTCGACGAGCACAAGATCGATGCGACACTGCTGGGCGCGGATGCGCCGGGCCCGCAGATCCTCGACCAGCTCACGGGCTGGAAGCGGATCTATGCGGACGACATCGCCGTGATCCACGTGCGCGACGCCGCAGACGGCGCGACCGCGGCGCCTTCGAAGTGACGACCCGCTCCAGCGCGCGTCTTCGGCCTCAGCGACTTCATCAGATGGTTCCTTCCAGCAAGCCGATCCTGACAGATCCGGCGCGTTCCGCCCCGGACCGAGCCGTGGCGATGATCGTGCTTGCGATGCTGGCTGTAGTCTCGTTTGTTCCGGTGCTGCTGACGCCCATTCCGGCGATGGTCGATTATCCCAATCACCTCGCCCGCATGTCTGTTCTGAGCCAGAACGGCACCGCGGGTGCAAATCCGTATTACGAGGTGAGGTGGGCCTTCTATCCCAACCTCGGAATGGACCTGCTGGTCCCGCAGCTGGCGCGGCTGATGAGCGTCGAGAACGCGACGCGGCTGTTTCTCCTGCTGAGCCAGGTCCTGATCGTCACCGGTGCGCTTCTGCTCGAATGGGTCAGGAAGGGACGCATCCATCTCGCCGGCTTCGCCGCGCTCGCTTTGCTCTATTGCCTGCCGTTCAGCTGGGGTTTCGTGAACTTCGAGTTCGGGCTCGGCCTCGCGCTCTGGGGCATCGCCGTCTATCTGATGCTGGCGGAAGGCCCCTGGCCGCTGCGCTTCATGGCCAATCTGATCTTCGTCGCCGCGCTCTATGTGGCGCATTTCTTTTCGCTCGGCATCTATGGCGCAACGCTCGGCCTTTTCGAGCTGTCGCGCGTCCGCCAAGGGCGGGTCGCGTATTCCGTCGCGGCCGCGCGGCTTGGCGCGCTGGCCCTACCGGCGCTTGCGCTGCTTGCGATCATGCATGTCACGGCAGGCGCGATCGGAAGCCAAGGCAACGATTGGTTCCTCGCATTCAAGCCGGTCTGGCCGCTCCGCATCATGAACGGCTACAATCTGACGGCCGCGGCGGTGACCGGGCTGACCCTCATGACCGCGTTGCTGTTCGCCGTAAGGCGCGGCTTGCTCAGGCTCGAGCCCGCCGGGATTTGGATCGCGCTCGGTCTTGCGCTCCTGTACGTGGCCATTCCCTCGAGGCTGTTCGGGACCTCTTTCGCCGACCTCCGCGTGTTTCCTGCTGCGGCGCTGATCCTGCCGGCGTTCTGCTCGCTGTCGCTGCCAAGCCGGGCTTGGCGGATGGCTGCACTCGCTGCGATCGGCGGCATCACGCTGATCAATCTCGCCGTTGTCTTCACGGTATGGCTGCCCTACCGCACTGACTACGCGGCCATTGTCGAGTCGTTCCGCAAGGTCGAACGTGGCTCGCGCGTCCTCGTCAGCAATGCGGACGAAGCTGGCGACCCGCCCTTCGCCGATCTCACGGCGTATCCGATGTATTATGCGCCAACGCTGGCGGTGCACTATGCCAATGCGTTCGTGCCCAATCTCTTCACGGAGGCGGGCAAGCAGCCTGTTCGGGCCGTCGAGGCCGTGCGCCATCTTGCCACTCCGGATGGCGGACTGGTGTCCTCAGGCCTGCTCACCGCGATAGCAGCGGGCCACCCGCCGGCGGACTCGCCGCGCTTTGTCCGCACCTGGCACCGGGATTTCGACTACCTCTATGTGCTGGGACCGCGGGCCGCAAACCCGCTGCCGGATCTGCTGGAACTATTGGAGACCTCGGATCGGTTCGTGCTCTACAGGATTCGCCGCAAGTCCTGAGAAAGGCGACCTTAACCACCTGCCCGTAGACTTCCGTCCCTGCAACCCAGCTGGACTCCTTCGCATGGCGGCCAATTCCGGACCGATCCGCTACAGCCTCGTCATTCCCGTCTTCAACGAGGAAGCCGTACTGCCGATATTGTTGCGCCGGCTCGACTTCCTGCTGTCCCGGCTCGACGGGCCGGCAGAGGCGATTTTCGTCGACGACGGCAGCAGCGATTCCAGCTCGATCGTGCTACAGGCACTCGCTGTGCGCGACGCCCGCTTTCGCTATATCGGCCTGTCGCGGAATTTCGGCCATCAAGTCGCCATCACCGCCGGCATGGACGCCGCGCAGGGCGACGCGATCATCGTCATGGACGCCGATCTGCAGGATCCGCCCGAAGTGATCGAGCAATTGATCGCAAAATGGCAGGAAGGCAACGACGTCGTCCACGCCCGCCGCCTGTCGCGCGAGGGAGAGAGCCGATTCAAGCGCGCGACCGCACACCTGTTCTACCGGCTGCTCGGCAAGATGTCCTCCGTCGGCATCCCCGCCGACGTCGGCGACTTCCGCCTGATCGATCGCAAGGTGCTGGACGCGCTCAGGCAGATGCCGGAGCAGGATCGCTTCGTACGCGGCATGATCGCCTGGCTCGGCTTCCGCCAGGCCGAGGTCACGTTCCATCGCCTCGAGCGCGCCGCGGGCGAGACCAAGTACCCCCTGTTCAAGATGATCCGGCTCGCGGTGAACGCCGCGCTCGGCTTTTCCGATCTGCCCTTGCGCCTGGCGATCTGGTGCGGATTGACCGTCTCGGCATTCGCACTGCTCTACGGCGGCTGGGTCGTCGTGATGTGGCTGAGCAATGACGCTCATCTCGTGACCGGCTGGTCCTCGACCATTGTCCTCCTCTCGCTGTTGTGTGGAATGAACATGCTGATGACGGGGATCGTGGGCCTTTACGTCGGCCGCATCCATGCCGAAGTAAAGCGCCGTCCACTGTACGTGGTCCAGAAGCGAGCCGGCTTCGATCGCAACGAGGCGGCGACTGCACCCGCGAAACACGCAATCAACGAGTGATTCGCCGCAATCATCTCGGACGTGAGGCCAACACCTGGTCTTCAATGCTGCTGCCGAGCGGGCTTTACTGCATCTCTCGGCGCTTGTGGACGACCGCCACATCGTCGCTGTACACGCGTTGCCAGTGCGGCAGCCGGTCAAGCATCGCTGTGGCGGGCGTATTCGGTGCGAGCAGCGTCGCGCTGATCTTGTAGTCGTCGAGCAGCTTGAGAAAATCTCCGAGGTCAATCAGCGCCAGGGCGCGATTGTAGCGGTCGATGAACGGTCCGCCGAACAGTTCCGCGCGGCCGTCGATGAAGGTTGGAATGCCGGCAAAGACCAAATAGCCGCCGAAGGAATAATCGTTGAGCAGCGGCCCCGCCTTGGCGAGGTCGGCACGGGCGACCGCCGCCTCGGGGGTGATGAGGGGAGCCGGCCGGATGTCGCGCGCCAGCGCCAATCCACTCATCGCGGCCAAGATGCCGAATGCCGCCAGGTTCAAGCCACGCGAGGAGCGGTCGGTCTCGTTCCCGCTCGGCCCGCCGAACCTCCGGGCCAGCGGGGCCGCGAGGTAGAGCGGTGCCAGCATGGCCAGCAGATCCGCATTGCGCATCTGCGCCAGCGCGAAATGGAGCAAGCCGATCACCACGAGGGTCCGCACGACCGGCAGCGTGACGCCGCGCGAGAGCGCGAAGATGCCCCCCAGCAACAGCAGCTCGAAGCCGCCGATGCGGCTGAAATCCTGCGGCCGCCATTCCGCGATCCAGGCGAGCGCGGGACCGAGGCCGAGCGTCGTGATGGGCATCAACAGCGGTTCCGGCCCATGCGGCGTCAGGCAGGATGCGGCGACGGCAAGCAGTGTGAATGGCACCCAGCGCAGCAGCACGCGTGGCCATTGGCTTCGCTCCTCGCGCAGCAGCGCCTCGAGCACCACGGGTCCAATCAAGCCAAGCGCCAGCACTCCGCTGCCGTGCAGATTGCCCCACACGACCAGCAGCGGCAGGGCCCAGTATGGTGGCGGCCTGCCGTGATCCATGCAACGCACCAGGGCAGCCGCCCAGATCACCATGATGGGCATCACGAGCACGTGTGGCCGCGCCAGCATGTGCGGCGCCGTCAGGATGACGGCCGCGATCACCATGACCAGCGTCTGGGTCGGCGACAGCTCGCGCAGCAGGAAGTATGTGAGCAGACCAAAGGCGAGTGCGATCGCCGCGGCCGCGACGACGACGACGCCGGACCAGCCGGACAGGACGTAGGCTCCGGCATAGATGACTTCCGACAGCCATTCGAACGTGATCCAAGGCGCGCCATGCTTCGAAAACGAAAATGGATCGCTCGTCGGCAGGGTCCCATGCGCCATGATCCAGCGCCCGAGCTCGACGTGAGAATAGCTGTCGGGATCTCCGAGCAGCTTCGGGCCGACAGCCAGCAACACAGCGTAGACGGCGAGCCCCACAGCCCAAGGGAGCACTGCACGCGCCGAAAACGGTTGAACCGCGCTGGAGACGACCTGATCAGTCATGGCGGGCCAAGCTAGGCCTTAATTGTTAAGGTGTTCTTTAATGTTTCACCGATCGCGCGTGCGGAAGCGAGAGAACCGCCATCGCAACGTCCGGGTCCTCCGCCGAAACGCCACGCGGGCGCTATCGCACGAGATCGATCAGGAGCAACGCGGCGCTTGTGAACAGTCCTGCGATCGGCACCCAAATGGGCACGAAGAACACGCCGGCGGGAGGCTTGGATTCTCTCGTCTTGATGCGAAGAAGCGCCAGGTTGACCAGGACGAAGATCCCGAGCGTCAGGCGTGAGGTCCATTCGGCCAATCCGGTCAAGGGAATGCCGAGCGCGAGGATCAGGATGGCGCCCACGCCGAAGAGGGTTGCAACCACCGGCGCTCCGCTTCTGGCGTTCACCCGGGCCAGAAAGGCCGGAAGGCTGCCTTGGTCCGCAAGCCCGTACAGCACACGTCCGATCATCAGCATGTGAACGATGATCCCGTTGACCGTCGCAACGATCGCGATGACGCTCAATACCGAGAGGGGAAGACCGGTCAACCGCTGAAAGACAAGTGCAAGCGGAGCCGAGGCGTGCGCGAGCTCGGCCGGGGGCACCGCGACCACCGCGACCCAGACGACAATCATGTAGAGGAGCGCGGTCACGCCGAGGGTGATGAAGAGCGCCCAAGGCAGCGTGTGGGACGGATTCTTCATTTCCTCGGAGATGTTCACGAGGTGCTCGAACCCGATGAACGCAAACACGGCGAGCAGCGACGTCTGTGCGATCCCGGTCCACGCTGCTTTATCGCTCAGGGGAGCCAACAGTTCGGGCAGCCGGGAGACCAGGGCGTCGCCCTCAAACAGCCCGGCTCCGACAATGAGGACCAATCCTCCGATCTCCACGACCGTCATCAAGCCGGCGAAGCTGATGGACTGAACCGCGGACAGGCAGGCGATCGCTCCCATCGCGAGCACGACGCCGGCGATGATCCAGCTGGCAGGCAGCGGCAGGAACACGCTGATGTAGCCGGCGCTCCCCACGGTGATGGTCGCGCCCGAAATCGTCGCTGCAGCCACAACGAGCAACCCTGTGGCACCGCTGAGCCATTTTCGATGAAACGCGGCCTGGACATAGGCGGCCTCGCTCGCCGCGACCGGCAGTCGCGTGCCCAGTTCGGCAAAGCTCCCGGCCGTCACGCCCATCACGACCGCGGCAACGAGGAACGCCAGAGGTGCATGCATTCCGCTCCGGGCAGCGGCCGCGCCCACCAGGACGTAGATTCCGGCACCGATCGTCACGCCGAGCCCATAGAGGACCGCGTGCGTGAGCGTCAGCGATCTGACGAGTTTCGTAGACCCGAGCGGCGCCACCTCCTGCATCACCAAGCGTCAATGCGAAAACAGGATCGGCACCGGCGGCTTGGACAGCAGGCCCCTGGTCGCGCCGCCGAGCACGAATTCCCGCCACCTCGGCGTTCCGTACGCGCCCATCACGAGGACGTCGATGCCGTGGGACAGCACGTAAGATGTGAGGACCTCGTCGATCGGCTTGCTCTCGGCATCGATCTCATCCAGCACGACCTCGATGCCGTGACGAGCCAGGTTCTTCGCCAGTTCTCGGCCGGAATGTCTGGAATCCAGGGGCTTTTCGTTGGTGACAGTCACGACGCGCACACTTCTTGCGCTTTCAAGCAAAGGAAGTGCGTCGGAAACCGCTCGCGCAGCGGTACGGCTGAAGTCCCAAGCCACGCAGATGGCATCGAGCCGCAACGGACGCGACCGCGGGCCGGTGGGCAGGATCAGCGTCGGCCTGCCGGATTCGAAGATCACCTCCTCGGCGTACCCCAGATCATGGGAGTCCGGCACCGCCATGATCGTGAGATCCCGAAGCCTTGCATAGTCAACCAGCAGCGCGGCCTCGCTGGCGGTTGCACAGTGCTCGAAGATGGTCTCATGCCGGACGCCGGATTTGTCGGCGGAGGCTTCGAATGCGGCAAGCAGGGCTTTCGCATTCTCGCGGCTCTTGGCGGCCTCGCGCGCAATAAGCGCGGGTATGTCCAGGATGACATCCCCGAGCAGGCTTGCGCGCACCTCCGCATGGACCTCGCAGGAAATGGCTGCGAGGTGCGCCCCCAGGGTGGCGGCCACCGAGACGGCATCGTCGATCACTGAAACCGGCGTCGGCTCCGGGTAGCTCGCCAGGGTCAACAGAACATCCTTGAAAGCCATGTGTGCCTCCTTTGACGAGTCGGAACCTAACGCCGTCGAGATGCTCCTTCTTGACCCACCGCAACCGATTCAGCCGGATGGCTGTGGCAAAACGGCCCAGGCTCGAACGATGCGCCGGAACAGAACGCTCTGGTTCGGCGGCGCCTGCCTTGCGGGAGGGGCCAGCGCAATGCCAGCTCGCGAAGCGCGCTCGGACAATAAAAAACGCGGCGTCACCGCCGCGTTTTTCGATTCTCAGCTGCCGCTTGGAATTACGCCTGCGGCTGCGGCTCGAGGCCGGGATCCGGATCGGGACGCGGGCGCGGCTTGCCGGCCGGGGGCACGGCGGAGGCGCGCGGTGTGGTCGGCTCGAGCACGGACTCGCGGTTCGGCTTCTTGCCCTTGAGCAGGTCGACGATCTCGTCGCCGGTCAGCGTCTCGAACTCGAGCAGGCCCTTGGCCAGCGTCTCGAGATCGGCGCGCTTCTCGGTGAGGATGCGCGTCGCCTCCTTGTAGCCTTCCTCGACCAGACGCTTGATCTCGGAATCGATCTTCTGGACGGTGGCTTCGGAGGCGTTCTGCGTGCGCGACACCGACATGCCGAGGAAGACCTCGTCCTGGTTCTCGCCATAGGAGACGGTGCCGAGCTCTTCCGACAGGCCCCAGCGCGTCACCATCATGCGGGCCAGGCGCGTGGCCTGCTCGATGTCGGACGCCGCGCCCGAGGTCACCTTCTCGCGGCCGAAGATCAGCTCTTCGGCGACGCGGCCGCCCATCATGATGGCAAGGCGCGAGGTCATCTGCTCCAGCGACATCGACAGCTTGTCGCGCTCGGGCAGCTGCATGACCATGCCGAGCGCACGGCCCCGCGGGATGATGGTCGCCTTGTGGATCGGATCGGTCGCGGGCACGTTGAGGCCGACGATGGCGTGGCCGCCCTCGTGGTAGGCCGTGAGCAACTTCTCTTCCTCGGTCATGACGAGCGACTTGCGCTCGGCGCCCATCATCACCTTGTCCTTGGCCTCCTCGAACTCGGCCTGCGTCACCATCCGCTTGTTGCGGCGGGCGGCGGTCAAAGCGGCCTCGTTGACGAGGTTCATCAGGTCGGCGCCGGAGAAGCCCGGGGTGCCGCGCGCGATGGTCTTGAGATTGATATCGGGCGCCAGCGGAACCTTGCGAACATGCACCTTCAGGATCTGCTCGCGGCCGACGACGTCGGGGTTCGGCACCACGACCTGACGGTCGAAGCGGCCCGGACGCAGCAGCGCGGGATCGAGCACGTCGGGACGGTTGGTGGCGGCGATCAGGATCACGCCTTCGTTGGCCTCGAAGCCGTCCATCTCGACCAGCAGCTGGTTCAGCGTCTGCTCGCGCTCGTCATTGCCGCCGCCGAGACCGGCGCCACGGTGACGACCGACGGCATCGATTTCGTCGATGAAGATGATGCAGGGCGCATTCTTCTTGGCCTGCTCGAACATGTCGCGGACGCGGCTCGCGCCGACGCCGACGAACATCTCGACGAAGTCGGAACCGGAGATGGTGAAGAACGGCACGTTGGCTTCGCCCGCGACCGCACGCGCGATCAGGGTCTTACCGGTGCCGGGAGGGCCGACCAGCAGCACGCCGCGCGGAATGCGGCCGCCGAGGCGCTGGAATTTGCCGGGGTCGCGCAGGAACTCGACGATCTCCTGCAGGTCCTGCTTGGCTTCGTCGACGCCGGCGACGTCTTCGAAGGTGACGCGGCCATGGGCCTCCGTCAGCATCTTCGCACGCGACTTGCCGAAGCCCATCGCCTTGCCGGCGCCGCCCTGCATCTGCCGCGACAGGAAAATCCAGACGCCGATCAGCGCGATGAAGGGCAGCCAGGAGACCAAGAGCGAGACGAACCACGGCACGTTGTCGCCGGGCGGCTTCGCGGTGATCTGCACCTTGCTGTCATAGAGGCGCTTCACCAGCGTCGGGTCGTTCGGCGCGTAAGTCTGGAAGCTGGAGCCGTTGGTGAAGGTGCCGTGGATGTCCGGCCCCTGGATCACGACGTCGCGCACATTGCCGCGGTCAACTTCGCTCAGCAGCTGCGAGAAGGCGATGTCCTGCGAGGAGGCCCGCTGACCCGGATTCTGGAAGAGCGTGAACAACGCCAACAGCAGCAAGACAATGATGACCCAGAGGGCGAAATTGCGCAGATTGGCGTTCATCGATCTTCCTTCGTGGTCGCGCGGATCGCGGCCGTGATCCTTGGGCAGTTGATTTGGTCAATGCGAGGAAATCCCAAGGAATCCTCATCGTTAGACGGATACAATTTAGGTGCCGCCCCGGTCGCTGCCAAGGGAACGAGATGGGACTATTTATCCCATCTTAGCGCGATTCCCGCTGAAATCATGGCGTCCGAACCCGGGTTTTTCCTGCCTGGTTAAGGTGGCCTGACGGCACGGACGCGAATTGACCGGTGTCATGATCCGCTCTCGTCGCGCTCATCTGCCCTTGCGCCGCCGGGCCGGCGCCGGCGCGATCTGGATACGCCCGCCGGCAAGGCTGATCAAGGCTCCCGCGAGGGTCTGCTTCAGAACCGGCCGGCCATTTGCGGCTGCACCGGGGCCGGCGATCGCCCGATCAAGCACCGACATCAGGGTTTCGACCTTGCCGAGTTCCGCCGGCCCTTCATGGCCGAGCGCGTTGATGGCCCGCAGCAGGAGCCGCAGCCGCACCTCCTCCGGCAGGGCGGCAAAGGTCGCGGCCTCGAAGCTCCTGACACTCGCCTGCGGCGCATCGCCGCGATCCCGCAGGCGGAGGAAGCGCTCGGCGCCGTCGGCAAGCACCTCGACCGCCGCATTGGCCCGCGCCAGCCTTGCCGCGAGCCGCGCCAGATTTCTGGCGTCGCCGCCCTCGGCCGCGAGGAGCGGCAGCAGCGCGCGCAGCCGCGGCCGTGTGTAGGCGGTGTCCCGGTTGGTGGGATCCTCGGCAAAGCCGATCCTCGCCCGCCGCAAGGTCGCGATCAGCTGCGATTTCGGAACGTCGAGCAACGGACGCGCCAGCACGATTCCGTCGCGCTCGGTGAATGGAGCCATGGCCGAGAGTCCGGCAAGTCCGCTGCCGCGGAACAGGCGCATCAACAGGGTCTCGGCCTGGTCGTCGCGGGTGTGTGCCGTCAGCACATGGCTCGCGCCGGCGGCACGGGCGGCCTGTGCGAGCAGGCGGTAACGGGCCTCGCGCGCGGCGGCAGGCAGCCCCGTCTTCGGCTTTTCACCGCGCCAGCGCAAGGTCCGGTGCGGCAATCCGAGCGCCGCGGCGAGCCGCTTGACCTCGCGCGCCTCACGGGCGGCCTCCGGGCGCAGGCCGTGATCAATCGTGACGACCGTGATTTGCGGGCCTCGCGCGAGGCTGCGCTGCCAGCGCGCTGCAAGCCACATCAGCGCAACCGAGTCGGGCCCGCCGGAGACCGCGAGCACCAGCGCCGGGGCATCTCTCAGGCCCGCGAAGAGCCGCCTCGCCTCGCGCGCCGAGATCGGTGAATCGTCGTCGTCTGACATGACGCTGCAATCATCCGCGGATTGACCGAATGTTTAGCGCAACGCCATCCGCTTTGTCAGCGGATCAGCACTTCATCCGCTTCTGCTCGCGATCGACGGCGGCTTTGACGCCGGCGGAGGCGCGGGGATATTTGCGGCCGATCTCGCCGAAGGCGGCGCAGGCGGCCTCCTTCTCCTTCAGCGCGGCGAGCGACTGGCCGAGCCGCAGCAGCGCATCCGGCGCCTTGGCCGATTTCTCGTATTTGGTGGTGACGGCGAGGAACGCTTCGGCGGAATCGCGATATTGCTGGCGCTGGAAATAGCTCTCGCCAAGCCAGTATTGCGCGTCGCCGACCAGCGGGTCGCTCGGAAATTTCTGCGTGAAGTTCTTCATGGTCTGCTCGGCCAGCGCGTAGTCCTTGCGCTGCATGTAGCCGATGCCGAGGTCGAACTCGTCGCGGGGCGTCGCCGACGGCGGCAGGGTGGCCAAAGCAGCGCCACCGGCCGGTGCGGGATAACCCGATTGTGCCGGCGGATAGCCGGGCTGCGCGGCCGGCGGCACACCTTGTTGGTAGCGCGGGCTGGTGTTGGCGAGATCGAGCGGCTCGCCCGCATTGCGGCCGCCGCCAGGCGTGACCGCCGGCATCGGCTGCTGCCCGCCGCCGAGTGCGCGCGGCGCGCCGGGCGCATTCGGGTTCTGGTTCGGGTCGAAGGCATCGCCGCGGCGGCGTGTGCCGGGAGCGCCGGGCGCCGGCTGCTCCTGAACGATCGGCGCGGGCGCGGCGATCTGCGGCTGCTCGTAGCTCGGCGGCGCGGCTTGGCTCGGCTGCGCGGCCTGCTGTTGCGGGGGCTGGCGATATCCGGGCGCGACCTGCCCCGGTGCAATCTGGCTCGGTGCGATCTGCGCGGGCGGCATCGCCGCGACGTTTGGTGCCTGCCCGGGCGCCCCTTGCGCGCCGCCCTCGAGCGCCCGCAGGCGCTCTTCCAGCTGGCGGTTGCGATATTGCAGCTCCTCGTTCTGGCCGGTGAGCTGGCGCAGCCGGTTCTCCAGCCGCTCGATCCGCATCTCCGGGTCGACATCATCCGACTGCCCGTAGACCGATTGCGCAAGCGCGGGCGAGCACAAAGAGAGCAGCGCGGCGGTCGCCGCGGTACCGGTAAAAGCCTTAAATCTGGATGACATCTTGCCCTGACGACGAAAGCGAAATGGCCTGCGACGGAACCCTCGACGCGCCACACATCGAAGTGGAGTACGCCAAAAATGTGACTGATACCAAGGGGTTTTCAGTCACAGAATGCTGAAACGAAACCGGCGCCCGAGAGGGCGCCGGCATCATCCAATTGCAAAGCTGAACGGGGCCTGACTGACCACCGGAGACCTGACCGAGCGTCAGGAGCTGGCGTTCAGGACAGTGACGGCGCGGCGGTTCTGCGACCAGCAGGAGATGTCGTTACAGACGGCGACCGGCCGTTCCTTGCCGTAGGAGATCGTGCGCATGCGGTTCGGGTCGATGCCGCGCGAGGCGAGGAACGAACGGACCGACTGGGCACGGCGGGCGCCGAGCGCGATGTTGTATTCGCGGGTGCCGCGCTCGTCGGCATGACCTTCGATGGTGAAGGAGTAGCGCGGATAGGTCTGCAGCCACTGCGCCTGCTTCTCCAGGGTCACGATCGCCTGCGGGGTCAGATCGGTCTGGTCGCTTTCGAAGAACACGCGGTCGCCGACGTTGACGACGAAGTCCTGCTGGCTGCCGGGCGTCGCCGCATTGGCCATCGCATCCGTCGCGGCATTCTTGTTGGCGCAGGCGCCCATCGACAGCGCGACGGCGAGCACCGCGGCCAGCTTCAATCCCTGGAGGATACGCATAGGATGTCTCATTCCGGAGCCTCCACGCTCACGTTAGTCCACTGCTGTCCGGTCTACAGGGGGTTGGTTAAGCGAACGTTCCGTCAACCTTGACGGAACCTTGCCTCAGCCGGTCAAATGCCCCCAACCAGCGAAAAGCAAACGTCATGGTTAATGGGTTGTAAATGTGGCGCGAGGGTGAAGGCAAGCCGCGTCGGCCGGCAAAAGAGCCGGCACTTGCTGGAATTTTGGGCCGAAATGACCGGGGAGCGCCCGCCTAGACCGAACCGAGCGCTTGAGAGGCCACGTCCAAGGTCCGCGGCGTGGTGAGCAGAATCGGCCGCGTGGCGGCCTGCCGGGGGATGCTGCGTTCAAACAGCATGCGCCGCTCGAACGCGCTGGAGCGCATGATCGGAAAGCGCGCGAGCACCTTGTCCCGCTGCCGCCGGACGTCGGTCGCCATCAGGACCGCCTTCTTGGTGGGCCAGCCCGGAAAGCCCCGCGGCTCCGGCGAAATGGTCTCGTGCAGGAAGATGCGGCGGTAGAACGCCTGATGATCGGTCCGGATCATGGCAAGGCCGGTGTCGGCGTTGAAATGATCGCACGCGACAAAGGCGAGCCGGACGGTCAAATAGGGCAGCTCGGGAAAGCGGTGGTGCTTGTCGGGATCCGCAACGAGCCGGCACGGATCGACAAAAACCTCGCCGCGATCGAGGCGGGGATGCAGGATGTCGCCGAACACCTCGGTGGTATAGGACATCCGCCATTCCGACGTCAGCAGATGGATGCGGACGGAGCTGCAAAGCTCTCCGTCAACGTAGACCCCGAAATTCCAGGTGTTGGGCGTTTCGTCGAAACGATCGCTGACGCGCAGCGAAGGTGATGGCTCGATCAGACCGGCCTGCAGATAGGCGCGGTAGCGCATCAGATACAGGTTGTCCTTGTCCTCGGGCGTTTCGATGAGCCGATAATCGATGCGGTCAAACAACGCGGCGCCTCGTGGAAGGAGCGCCGTGTTCGGTTCGGCTCCGGACTTCATCTGCAACCTCTGACTCCAAGCAACTTCCACGAGTAGCCAGACCTTAATGGTTCCTTAACGGAATTGCAAAGCTATAGAATCGTTAGGGTTAACCTTTGCGAGCCCGCAAGACTACGGTGCACACGGGAGCCGATTGCGAGAGTGGAGCTGCCGGGAAGGGATCGGGCCTATCGCGACGACACGAGGGCGAGCTGGTCGTCGGGCACGCGACGACCATGCGAGGCGTTGAGCAATTGCCGGATCCGCACCGCCGGTACGGGCCGGCTGAACAGGTAGCCCTGCCCTTCGGTCACGGTGCCGTCGGCGCTGATCAGCTCGAGCTGCTCGTTGGTCTCGATGCCTTCCACCACGACGGCCATGCCGAGGTCGGCGGACAGCCGCGCGACACCGCGCAGCAGCGTCAGCGGCCGGTCGGAATCGATGCCTTCGAGGAAGGAGCGATCGATCTTCACCTTCTGCATCGGGAAATTGTGCAGGTAGCTGAGGCTGGAGTAGCCGGTGCCGAAATCGTCGAGCGAGATGCGCACGCCGAGCGCATGCAATTGCGACAGGATGTCGTGGGTGAGCTGGGTGTTGCGCAGCAGCGAGGACTCGGTGATCTCGATCTCCAGACGATGCGCCGGCAGGCCCGACACTTCGAGCGCGTAGCGGATTTCGCTCAGGACGTCGCGCTGGTGGAATTGTTGCGGCGAGAAATTAACGGCGACGCTGACACCCTCCGGCCACTTCATGCATTCCATGCAGGCGCGGCGCAGGATCCAGCGGCCGAGATCGACGATCAGGCCCATGTCCTCGGCGACCGGGATGATGTCGACCGGCGAGACCGTGCCGCGCACCGGATGATTCCAGCGCAGCAGCGCTTCGCAGGTGGTGATCTTGCCGGACCTCAGATTGACCAGCGGCTGGAAGAACAGCTCGAATTCCTCGTTGGCGAGCGCCTTGCGCAGGTCGAGCTCGAGGATACGGCGCGCCTCGACGGTCGCGGCCATCTCGTCGCGGAAGAAACAATAGGTGCCGCGGCCGTCGGCTTTGGCGCGGTACAGCGCCATGTCGGCGTTCTTGAGCAGCGTGTCGGCGCTGGTGCCCTCCGGCGAGGTCAGCGCGATGCCGACGCTGGCGCCGATCTCGACCAGATGATTGTCGATGCGGTACCGCTCGCTCAACCGCTCGACGATGCGGCGGGCGAGTGCCGCGGCATCCTCGGGCGACGTGAGGTTCTGCTGGAACACGACGAACTCGTCGCCGCCGAACCGGGCGACGAAATCCTCGGGGCGCAGCATCTCGCGCAGGCGGTTGGCGACGGCGCACAGGAGCTGGTCGCCGCAGGGATGGCCCAGCGTGTCGTTGACCTGCTTGAACTGGTCGAGGTCGATGAACAGCAGCGCGGAGAGCTGCGCCGCATCGTGGGAGACAGCCAGCAGGTGCTCGATCTGGTCGCGGAAGTTGACCCTGTTCGGCAACGCCGTCAGGTCGTCGTATCGCGCAAGATGGGTGATCTTGGCCTCGGCGTTGCGCCGCTCGGTGATGTCCTCGAGCAGCAGCACCGCCCCTCCGTCCGCCATCGGCTGAACGGTCCAGCACAGCGACCGATTTCGCTCCAGGTTCGCCTCGGCGGTGATGATCTCCTTCTCCCGCGAACTTTCGATGCCGGCGACGATATGCTCGCCGTCCGCGCTCGAGATGGATCTTGCCTGCACGCACGCCGCGATGATGTCGCGCGCACTGGCGCCGCTCCGAGGCAGATGGTCGGGCAGGTTCATCATCGCCGCGAAGCGGTGATTCATCACCGCGAGCTGGCCATCGCGATGGAACATGCAAAGACCGTGCGGCATGTTGTTGAGGGCGGTATCGAACTGGCCCGCAAGTGCGGCTTCGCGTTCGCGCGCCACCACGGCGCCCATGAAGATCCGGTGCAAGTTGACCGAGAGCTGCATGATCGCCAGCAGGAAGGCCGCGCTCACAACGGCCATCGCGATGTAGTAGGGCGTGCCGCGCCACGCCAATGCCAACACCGCCGGGGCGAAAATGAGCAGCGCCTGCAGATGGAAGATCGACGGTCGTCCGTACGCCCTTCCCGCTCCCCCTGCGGCAATGCCTGTCGTGACCGACAGGGCAATCATATGCGCGACCGCGTCGTCGGTGGCGAGCAGAGTCGTGCCGCACCAGATGCCGATCGCTGCAGCTTGGATCTTCGCGCCGATCTGATACCGCGCCTGCCAGCGTTTGGCCGCCTCGGCGGTCACGCTCGACTTGCGTCCCTGATAGCGACGCAAATCGATCGCCCGCACCGTTCCGGCCAAGACGAGCAGCGCCACGCACGCCCAAATCAGGGGCTCACCTGTCTTCAGCGCAGTCAGCGCAGCACCGATCGACACGAAGATGAGACCGGCCAGCAGCGGTCCGGGCGCTTCAAAGAGCGAATCGATCTGCGCCGCCGGATTGACCGGCGGCGGTTGCCCCTGCTCTCCGCTCTGGCTTGCGAACTGCATTTTGGTTTGTACGCGCGTCCTGTTCAGCGCGTAGTCTTACCCAGCCGAGATGAAGCTTTTCTGAGGGAACATCGTTAAAGTCGGGTTGTTTTTCGGCAATAGCGAAATGATTTTCGCTGGAATATCAAGCAGGTAGGCAAGCCTTGCCGGGCGCAAGGTGAAGGAAGTGTTGCCGGTCACGGCAAACTCGGAAAAAATCGGCGCGGTTTTTCGAAAACATCGCGCGTCTGAACGCGCGATGTTTCAACTGCGCCGTTGTCAGCCCGAGGTCGAGGACAACAGTGGCGACCATGCCGGGTCCGAGGCAAAACCCGGCGTCGGCACTTTCAATTCGTTGCGGCCGGAGATGTCGACCGAGTACAGCGACGGCCCGCCATTGCCGCCAGGATCGCGGAAGAACATCAGCACGCGGCCGTTCGGCGAGAAGGTCGGGCCTTCGTTGTGAAAGCCGGAGGTGAGCAGCCGCTCGCCCGAGCCGTCGGGCTTCATGACGCCGATCGCGAACTGCCCGCCGCCCTGCCGGGTGAAGGCGATGTAGTCGCCCTTCGGCGACCACACCGGCGTCGAATAGCTGGCGTTGGTGTCGTCCTTGGAGAAGGAGATGCGCTGCGCCTGTCCGCCGCCCGCACTCATCACGTAGATCTGCGACCTGCCGCCACGATCGGACTCGAAGCAGATGCGGCTGCCGTCGGGCGAATAGGACGGCGAGGTGTCGATCGCCGGCGTGTCGGTGAGACGCGTAGTCGAACGCGAACGCAGATCCATCACGAACAGGTTGGAATTGCCGCCCTGCTGCAGGCTCATGATGACGCGCTGGCCGTCCGGCGAGAAGCGCGGCGCGAAGGTCATGCCGGGGAAGTTGCCGACGATCTCGCGCTGGCCGGTCTCGATGTTGTAGAGATAGACCTTCGGATCGCCCTGGCCGAACTCCATGTAGGTGATCTCTTGCGAGTTCGGCGAGAAGCGCGGGGTCAGCACGAGATCGGAGCCGCGGGTCAGATAGCGCACATTGGCGCCGTCCTGATCCATGATCGCGAGCCGCTTGACGCGGCGCTCCTTCGGCCCGGTCTCGTCCACGAACACGACGCGGCTGTCGAAATAGCCCTTCTCGCCGGTCAATTTCTCATAGATCTGATCGGAGATGATGTGCGCGATGCGGCGCCAATATTCCGGCGAGGTGAAATATTGCTGGCCGGTGAGCTGCTGGCCGGAGAGGACGTCCCACAGGCGGAATTCGGCCTTCAGGCGGCCGTCCGGCTGCCGCGTCATGCGGCCGGTGACCAGAGCCTGCGCGTTGATGGTCTTCCAGTTCTCGAATTGCGGCGCGACGTCGATGTTGCTGATGCGCTCAATGAAGGCGGCCTGGTCGATCGGCGCGAACAGGCCCGAGCGCTTCAGGTTGTTGGTGATGACCTGCGTGACACCGTTAGCGACGTCGCTGTCGGAGGGCGAGCCGGGCACGAAGTTGCTGATCGCGATCGAGATGGGCTGAAATCCGCCGGGACTGACTTGAAGTCGCCCCTGCGCTGTCGCGGCGCCTCCGGCCAGCAGGGTGACTGACGATCCCGCGGCCGCGATGAATCCACGTCGCGTCAGAAATGGCATCTTGTTCACCTGAGTTAATTCATGTCTCATCTACTGCTGATCTTTCATATCGAAAGTCAGCGCAATCGTTTTCCAAGTGTCATACTGAGCTTTGGGCAAGAACGTGTAGGCCTGACACTGTTGGATCGCACGCTTGGCACTCTCCGCCATCGCATTTGCAATTGCCCGAGACGGTCCTCGAACCGCGACAATCACAGGCGCTGACGCGAGCGTTCCGTCGGGGCGCATCTGAATATCTATGTCGGCCGTAAACTGATCCCTGTCCTGAGCATCGTAAGGGAAATTGAAGCAGTGCTTGACGGCAGCGACGAAAGCTCCCTGCCAAGTCGCGACGTTGTTGGCGGCCGTCCCTGTCGCTGTGCCCAGCGAGGCTGATGCATTCAACGCCGAGCCGGTCTGCTCGTGCCGGGTCGCGGCGCGCTTGTCGAGGTCGCGCTGGATCTGCGCGGGATCGAAGGTGCGCTCCTTGGGCTTGGGCTGCTGCTGCGGCTGCACCGCCGCGACCTTCTGCTCCACGGGCTTGGGCGGCGGCTTCTTGGTCTCCATCTTCTTCTGCAGCTCGGCGATCGGATCTTCCTTGGCCGGATCAGGCTTCTTTTCCTGCGGCTTCGGCTCTTCCTTCGGCTTGGCCTCGGCGACGGGCTTCGGCGGCTCCGGCTTCTTCTCCACCGGCTTCTCGACCGGCTTCGGCGGCGGCTCCGGCTGGGAGTTGGTCTTGATCAGCTCTTTCTTCTCGGTGACCTTGCCGACGGCGTCTTCCTCGGGCTTGGGCTCCGCGATCTTCTCGACCTTCGGCTTCGGCTCTTCCTTCTTGCCGGTCTTCTGCCCCGCCATCATCTTGGCGAGCTGATCGGAGGAGATGATGTCGATCGGAAGCGATTCCTGCGTAGCGATGTAGGCCTTGCTGCTGAAGGTGACGAGCCCCCATCCCAGCACGAGGACATGCAGGGCAATCGACGCAACGAGTGTCTTGTCGACGTTCACCTTCACGGCCTCAAGACCCCTGATCCGCTTCCGTGACGAGCGCCAGCTTCTTGAATCCGGCGCCCGAGAGCTGGCCCATCACCTTGGCCACGGTGCCGTAATCCGCCTTCTTGTCGGCGCGCAGATAGATGCGTTCCTCGAGGCCGCCGCGCGCATCGGTGATCGCCTTCAGCTTCGGGATCAGCTCGTTCAGCGCAATCTCGGTGTCGTTGATGAACACCTTGCCCTTGATGTCGACCGACATCTGGATCGGCTTCTGGTCGTTGTTTTCGAGGCTCTTGGCACTGGTCTGGGGCAGGTCGAGCGGGACGCCGACCGTCAACATCGGTGCCGACACCATGAAGATGATGAGCAGCACCAGCATGACGTCGACCATCGGCGTGACGTTGATCTCGGCCACGACCGGCTTGCGCCGGCCGCGGCGCCCGCCGCCGCCGGACGAACTCGCAACGTTCATGGCCATGATCGCGTGCCCAGATTGCCCTTCACACTATACATGCCGTCCGTCAGCCCCGCTCGTCGATCTGACGAGACAGAATGGCTGAAAATTCATCAGCAAAGCCCTCGAGCCGCTGGGCCTGCCGGTTCACCTCGGAGGTGAACTTATTGTAGAAAATAGTGGCAGGAATGGCGGCGATAAGGCCGACGGCGGTCGCAAACAGCGCCTCGGCGATACCGGGGGCGACCACCGCCAGAGAGGTATTTTTCGAGGCCGCGATCGACTGGAAGCTCGACATGATGCCCCAGACCGTGCCGAACAGGCCGACGAAGGGGCCGGCGGAGCCGACGGTCGCCAGCACCAGAAGGCGCCGTTCCAGCCGCTCGACCTCGCGCGCAATCGAGACGTTCATCACCTTGTCGATGCGCATCTGAAGCCCTGCGACCGAGCGGGCATGGCTCTCGAACGAGCGCTTCCACTCGCGCATCGCCGCCACGAAGCAGGCCGCCATGGAATGCGTCGGCTTTGCCGACAGCGTGCGATAGAGCTCCTCGATCGACTCGCCGGACCAGAACGCCTGCTCGAACCGGTCCATCGAGCGGCGGGTGCGCGCGTAGAGAAAGATCTTGTCGATGGCGATCGCCCAGACCCAGACCGAGCAGGCCAGAAGCCCCAGCATCACCGCTTTCACGATCCAGTGAGCCTGCCAGAACAGCGCGATCAGCGACACGTCGGCGGAGGCAGCAACCGGAAGGGCTGTCTGAGCCAATTCGGCCGGATTCATAAGCAGTATCCTCTCAAGGCGATCGTTACCTAATGTCTTCGGCCAGCAAATCGCGGCCGGTGTTCCCCAACAGCCGCGCCGGACCCGCGCGGCGGGCAAGCCCGCTCAAAGCCTTGTCTTTCTGGGGTGCAGGGCTCGTCCAAAGGCTCGTCAAAAGCCGGCCGCCTGCATTCCCCGCCAAGATGTCAAAACTAAGGGGCCTCGACCCCAGGCCTTGACGTCGGGCTCCGGGCACGCCTGTCCGCACATACCAGAGCCCGCCGATGGTTAATGCGGGGTTACCGGCGGCGCATTTGGTTGCAGGAAAGACAGTCCGTGCAGGGGGATGGACCCCGGATCCCGTGTTCCGGACGCACCGGCCGGAGGAACCTGCTCTCGTGCCGAAAATTGTCCGGAAAATCACTCTCAGCGAGGTCCTGCCATGTCCATCAACCCCAAGACGACCGCCGCGATCGGCGATCACCCGCTCCACCCCATGCTGATCCCGTTCCCCGTCGCGTTCCTGGTCGGCGCCCCCATCGCCGATCTCGGCTTCATCGGAACCGGCGACGGTTTTTGGGCACGCGCCGCGATGTGGCTGATCGGCGCCGGCATCGTCATGGCGCTGGTTGCCGCCGCAGCCGGCTTCACCGACTTCTTCAGCGAGCCACGCATCCGCCGCCTGAACGATGCCTGGTACCACATGGTCGGCAATCTCGCGGCGGTGGTGCTGGCCCTGGTCAATTTCTATCTCCGCTACGCCCAAGGCGCGGAGGCGGCGATCAAGCCCTGGGGCATCGTGCTGTCCCTGGTCGTGCTCGGCATCCTTCTGTTCACGGGATGGAAGGGCTGGGAAATGGTCTATCGCCACCACGTCGCGGTGCTGGATGCGCCGGGCCAGACCAGCTCGGAGCCGGTCAACCCGCATCATGGCGGCGAAAGCCACCGCCGCGCCGCCTGAGCGACAGTCAAGCGGACGAAGCGGCCGCAAGGCAATTGGTGAGCCGCGCGGGATTGCCGATTGCGGTGCAGCCGCCAGGCACGTCACCGGTCACGACAGTCCCGGCGCCGATCTTGGCGAAGTCGCCGATCTCGATGTCGCCGAGGATGGTCGCGCCGGAGCCGATGAACACGCCGCGACCGATGCGAGGCGAGCGCATCGGCAGGTCGCCATGGCGTCCGATGCTGACATTCTGAAGGATGGTCACCTCGTCGCCGATGCGACATTGGCACCGATCACGATGCCGGTGGCATGGTCGAGATAAACCGACGAGCCGAGGCTCGCGGCCGGATGAATGCTGACCTGCAGGACGTTCGAAGCCTCGTTCTGCAACAGCAGCGCCGCATCACGATGGTCATGACGCCATAGCCAGTGCGAGACGCGCCAGGACTGCAGGGCGACATAGCCCTTGAAGTGCAGCAGCGGCGGCAACAATCCGGCGATGGCGGGATCACGGAGCATGATGGCGCGCAGATCGCGGCCGGCCGCTTCGACCAGATCCGGTTGGCCGCGAAAGGCATCGCGGGAAAACGTCGTGAAGCGCTCGCGATCGGCGGCGCTGCCGCCCAGCCGACGCCCGATCAGATCGGCCAAGGCAGCGGTAAAATCATCATGGGCAAGGATGGCATCGGCGACAGCCTTGCCGAAGACGGGATCCGCCGCTGCGGCGCGCCGCGCCTCGCCGCGTATCTCCTGCCAGAGGATGTCGCTCGCCACGATCGCAGTCTCCGTCCGCATTGCCGCCTGCGGTGTTTTGACGCTTGCTTCTCGCTGTCGAATATAGGACGCAGGCCGCCTGCGCGCCAATTGGCGTCGGCAACACGCGCGGCCACCTGTGCGCCATGCTCCCCGTAAGGCTACGGGCTTGCTTGCCAGAGAGCTGCGGCCAGCCTTCGGCCGAAGCCCGCGGTGGCATCCGCGGGTTTTGGTACCCGCCGGACGTCAAGCTGCCGGCCAGTTCCGAATCCACGTCATCCGAGGTCACGCTCAAATATGCCGCTCAACGCCCCCGCCGACGACCAGCACGACGACATCATGTATCCATCCGCCCTGCCGTTCCTGCTGGTCCATCTCGGCTGCCTTGCGGCAATCTGGTCGGGCGTCACCTGGCAGGCGGTCGCGATCTGCGTCTCACTCTATTGCTTGCGGATGTTCGCGATCGGAGCCGGCTACCATCGCTATTTCTCGCATCGGGCGTTTGCGACCAGCCGGGTGTTTCAGTTCATCCTGGCCTGCCTTGCGCAAAGCAGCGCCCAGAAGAGCGTGTTGTGGTGGGCGGCCAAGCATCGCCACCATCACCTGCATTCCGACACTGAAAACGACGTGCATTCACCGCGTCACCGCGGCTTCCTCTATAGCCATCTCGGCTGGATCTTTTACCGGCAGCACGACGCAACCGACCTCGTGAAGGTCGGCGATCTCGCCGCCTATCCCGAGCTGATGTGGCTGCATCGGCTGGAGCTGCTGCCGGCCTTCGTGCTGGCAGGGCTCTGCTTCCTGGTCGCAGGATGGTCGGGTCTGGTGGTCGGCTTCCTCTGGAGCACGGTGCTGGTCTATCACGCGACCTTCTGCATCAATTCGCTTGCCCATGTGCACGGGCGCAAGCGCTACGTGACCGGCGATGATTCCCGTAACAACTGGCTGCTGGCATTGGTCACGCTGGGTGAGGGCTGGCACAACAATCACCACGCCTATCAGAGCAGCGTGCGACAGGGCTTTCGCTGGTGGGAGGTCGACGTGACCTATTACATCCTGACGCTGCTGTCGTGGATCGGCGTCGTCTGGAACATGAAGGCGCCGCCCGAACAGGTGCTGCGCAACGAGCAGCCGCTGGGCGCGCGGGTCATCCAGCGGGCGGCCCGCGAGCTCGCCGGACGGTTCGATGCGCAAACCCTGGCGCATGCGATCTCGTCGGCACGCCGCCGGGCCGATCTCGCCCAGTTGCAGCTGCCGACGCTGCACGACATCCTCAATCGCGCGCATGAAGGTGTCGACGCGCTGACGCATCTGCATCTGCCGAAGATCCCGACACGCGAGGAGTTTCTCGCGGAGGCCAAGGCGATGTTCGCGCGAACGCGATCGCTCAACGAGATCGTCGACCACGCCTACGAATACTTCCTGGCCTCGGTGCACGCGCAACTCGCCACGGCGCGCTGAAACTCCACGCCATGCGACACCGGCCGGCAGCGGTCATGTTGCCGGGGCGCGTCCATCGCGGGCGCGGCCGGGGTCAGCCTGCTTGCGGAGGCTGAGCGCATAGAACCAGCCGCCTGCGGCGATCAGCACGGGCAGGACGAAAAGCGCGAAATCGCGGAGCAGGATCATGGGACGATACTTCCCTTCGCGAACGACACCGCGCGGCTGAGTGCGTACGATGCGCCCCAATATAGATAGGCGCTAAGAAACAACCGCCAGGACTCACCGAGCTGCCACTCCGGGTAGAGCTGAACTTCCGTGGGCCATCCATTGAGGAACGCGATCGCCACCGGGACGACCGGGCCGAAGCGCTCGAACAACACGGCCGCGCGCTCGAACAATGCGAGGCGCTGGCTGATGTGTTTGCGTTCAATATTGGTCATGATCGTGCCCGTCGGCGCCGCGGAGGCGCAGTCAAGGCTTGGTCGGTGCTCGCGCGGTCCGGGTTCTATCGATCCTGCACATCTGCGTGATGGGCCTCGCAAAGCCCTCGCAGGCGCTTCGCATCGCCAGGACGACCATCGAAGTGTGACATAAGCCAAACCGCCCGCCTGCGGGTTGCGCAGACGGGCGGCTCGGGGCCATCAGGACTTTGGGGGCATGCGCCTGAAGGCTTTGAGGGGTGCAATTCTTCGGATCAGCCCTGCTGCTGATCGGTCGGCGGCGGGGTCGGACGCGTCTTGTGCTGCGCCATGAACTGGTCGAACTCTTCCTTGTCCTTGGCGTGACGCAGGCGGTCGAGGAAGTTCTTGAACTCGACCTGCTCTTCCTCGAGCCGGCGCAGCGTCTCACTGCGATACTCGTCGAAGGCGCGGTTGCCGGAGGACGGCGGGCCGAAGCCAAAGCCAAAGCCCCGGCGCTCCATGCGGTCGCGCATGCGATCCATCTTGTACTGCATCTTTTCCATCTTGTTCTGCCAGCGATCCTGATTGCTCCAGCACGACATTCTTCTGCTCCCGAGTGTGAAAAAGAGAAGGGCAAGTCCGATCGGCCACCAGATGATGAAGCCGACAATGGTCACGGCGATCCAGCCGGGATGCCAGGGCGTGTCCAGCATGCGGGGGCGCTCGTAATATTGCTGTTGGTTCGACGGGCCGCGCCAGCGATTGACATCAGCGGTGTAGGCCATTTCCCTTCTCCATCACGGCACCAGCGCCGTTGTGAATGTAAATAACATTTACATAGCTAGACCATCCCGCGATTTTGTCAAGCTGGCAGCAAGACACGGCCGCGTGATTATTATCGCAATCTTATTTCGGCTTGCCCCAGGGGCTGCCGGGCGGCAGGCTCGAACCGGAGGGAGCCTCCGGCGGCACCGGCGGCGGCTCGGCGCCCCTGGCCGGAGGACGGCGGTCGATCGGGAAACCGAGGCCGCGCAGATAGATCAGCACCTCGGCCTCCAGCAGCTCGTCCGGCGACATCGGCAGCTTGCGTCGCGCAGCATCGCCGCGGGAAAACAGCGAGGCCACGCCATGCGACATCGACCAGATGTGCAGCGCCATCATCATCGCCGGCGGGCGGGGTGTGCCGGGCGGCGTCAGTGCGGCGAGCCGCTCGGCTGCGGCTCGAATGATGTTGAAGGCGCGTTCGCTGGCCGCCTGAAGTGCGGGATTGGCATCGACCGGCACGCCCGATTCGAACATCGCGTTGTAGAAGGCCGGCTCCGCGCGGGCAAAGGCGAGATAGGCCTTGCCGACGCGCTCGAAGGCGGTGACGGTGTCGGGCCGCCCGTCGTCCCACGCCGCCGACAGGCGCGCCTCGAACTGCTCGAAACCGCGCTGGGCGATCGAGGACAGCAGCTCGTCACGGTCGCGGAAATGCCGGTAGGGCGCCGCCGCACTGACTCCGGCCATGCGCGCGGCATCGGCGAAGGTGAAGCCGGCCGCCCCCTTCTCGGCGATCAGCCCGAGGGCCGCCTGCAACAGGGCTTCCTTCAGATTGCCGTGGTGATAGCCGCGCTCGGCGCGGCGCTGCTCCTTGCGCCAGCTCATGTGAACGAGCTTTACATGAGCCGGGCGTGAAGGTCACTAGCGGCGGCCGGACTGGTTAACCCGTATTTTCACGTCATTCCGGGGCGATACGGAGCATCGAACCCGGAATGACGGGTGACCGGGGCTACATCTCCGGAATCGGCAGCACGGGCATGACCTCGATTGCCTCGCCCGGGAAGATCGCAAAATGCGGATGGTTCTCGAACAGCTTTGCAGCGTCCTCCTGCGAGGCGGCACGCACCACCGTGAAACCGGTCAGCGCGTTGCTGACCTCGGTGATTCCGCTCCCGTCGATCCTGCGGGTCTTGCCGAGCGGGCCGCCCATCTCGACGATCACGGATTTGTGCTTCTCGACCCAGCCGTGCCAGGCGGCCATGCCCTCCTGCTCCTTCGCCTTCCGCTCGGCCTCGGGCAGCGCGCGCCACGCCGCCATTTTCGATCCGCTCGTGCTGCCGAGATAGACGGCGAGAAATTTGTGTTCGGTGCTCATGGGTTTTCTCCTTCAGATTGATTGGGAATCGCGCAGCCGCCGTCTCGTCTACGTCTTCAGGTCGCCGAACCCGGCGACGATCTCCTGCACTTCGGGCGAGTAGTCGGCCATCTCCTGCACCTGGCGGACCTCGATGATCTCGTTGGCTGAAGCGGGACATTTCTTGGCCCAGGCGATCGCCTCGGCGCGCGAGGCGACCTCGATCATCCAATAGCCGCCCAGGACTTCCTTGGCTTCCGCGAAGGGCCCGTCGGTGACGATGGGCTGGCCGGTCGCAAACGAGACGCGTGCCCCGGTCGACGGCGGGTGCAGCCCATCGAGCGTGATCAGCACGCCTGCGTCCTTCAGCGCCTCGTTGTAGCGCATCATCGCGGCGACGCGCTCGGGATCGAGCTGCAGCTCCGGCGGCGCGTTCTCGTAGCCGAGCGGGATCATCAGCATCATGAATCGCATGGGAGTTCCTTGCTGCTCTCAGTCATTCCGATATGTCCTGCGGGCGGAAACGGCCGGGCCCGCGTCCCCTCCAAGACGAACGGCCTTCTGCCGGGCCGACAGCGGGACAGAAATTATTCGAGGCCGCAGCGCAGCCGCGGCTGGCGCATTCTGGGCCGCATCGGGCTCGATCGGCTCGGCGAGGCCTTTCATGCCGGAACGAAAGCGCAGTAAAAGGAACCGGCGCTTCGCGCGCTGCTCCCGGACACAGGACAGATCAGGCAATGCCGCAAGCCCCGCAAAAAGTCGCCCTCGTCACCGGTGCCGCCCGCGGCATCGGGCTTGCGACCGCGAAGAAATTCCTGGCCGAGGGCTGGCGCGTGGCCCTGCTCGACATCGAGCACGAACTGCTCGGCCGCGCGGTCGCGGACATCGGCCAGAGCGAGGCGACGCTGGCGCTGACCTGCGATGTCGCCGACGCGGCCGCAGTCAGCACCGCAATGACGAAGATCGAGCGGCGGTTCGGCCGGCTGGACGCGCTGGTCAACAATGCCGGCATCGCGGTGTTCGCGCCGCTGATGGAGACGTCGGATGCCGACTGGCGCCGCGTGCTCGAGGTCAACCTCACCGGACCGTTCCTCTGCACTAAGGCCGCGGTGCCCCTGATGCGCGACGGTGGTGGCGGCGCCATCGTCAACATCACCTCGATCTCAGCCGTGCGCGCTTCGACACTGCGCTCGGCCTACGGCACCAGCAAAGCAGGCCTTGCACACCTTACCAAGCAGCTCGCGGTCGAGCTCGCCTCCCTCAACATCCGCGTCAACGCGGTCGCACCGGGGCCGGTCGACACCGCGATGGCGAAGCAGGTGCACACCAAGGAGATCCGCGCCGACTATCACGACGCCATTCCGCTCAACCGCTACGGCCTGGAAGAGGAACTCGCGGAAGCGATCTATTTCCTGTGCTCGGGCCGCGCGAGCTACATCACCGGCCAAATTTTGGCCGTGGACGGCGGCTTCGATGCGGCGGGCATCGGCCTGCCGACGCTGCGCGGGCAAAGGCGCAACGGGTAGGCGCAGGATTTGTAGGGTGGGCAAAGGCGCAACGCGCCGATCCCAAATTTGCGGTGCGGATGGTGGGCACGCTACGCTTTGCCCACCCTACGAAAGCGAGTTGGTGGAGAGTTCATGCAACGCATCACCTTCCTCAAAGCTCTGATGCTTGCATCCGCGCTGCTCGCCGCCGCGCCTGCGGCGGCCGAGATCCGCATCATCCAGTCCCCGGGCGGACAGGTCGGGCCGTTCCTCGATCTGTTCGAAAAGGTCCGCGACAGTGGCGAGCGCGTGGTGATCGACGGCCCCTGCCTGTCCGCCTGCACGCTGGTGCTGAGCATCGTGCCGGGCGAGCGCATCTGCGTCACCAAGCGCGCCGTGCTCGGCTTCCATGCCGCACGCTCGGTTGACCGGCGCGGCCGCTTCTATGCCGAGCCGGAAGCATCGGTCGCGGTGCTTGCCGCCTATCCCGGTCCGGTGCGCGACTGGATCAGCCGACGTGGCGGTCTGACCTCGCGGTTGCTGCTGTTGAAGGGGCGCGATCTCGCCGCGATCTATCCGCGTTGCCGCTGATACAGCCGGCAGCCGCCACCGCTTTCAAAACAGCGTCTGGATCACTGGCGCCAGCTTCGCGCTGGCGCAAATGAGCATTCCCCAAAGAGCAAAGTTGATCTGTAGCGCCGCCGCCATCGGTCGCTCCCCTTGCAAGTGACGTCCATCCCAGTTTGTAGCTTTTATGACTCACCAATAACGATTCTGACGTGCAGAGCACAGCCCAATCTTGCGCCAATTGTTGTGCGATGCAGCTCGCTTCACGAAGCGGCCTCACTGCGTCCGCAAAGTGATGCGAAAGCACGACTCATATTCGGCCATGCCGGCAAGTTTGTTTTGCCTTGAGTTCCATTGAACCGACGATGCGCGTGTCTCACGCAGATTCTGCGCGCCGATTGTGGAGGCAAAAGCCCGGCATGATTCGACACGGCTTGATCGTGCTCACTTTTTGCACAGCGCTGATCGGATGCGCAGAGGCGCCAGCGCAGGAACGCCGCGCCATTGCATGGGATGGCCTCGGCAAGGATCCGAACCGTCCGCATGTGGCCAAGCGGCGCGTCACGACCGGCGCGCCGGCTGCAAGTGATCCCAATCAGGAGCGCGAAAAAGTGCTCGGCACATTGCGCGCCTATTCCGAGGCGTGGTGGGCGGTCCAGGACGAGATACAGGCGGAGAACGACAGGAAGCTGGGCGCCAAGCTCGTGATCTGTCCTCGCTGCGTGGAATCGTCGCCGCCGCCCGAGGACGTCACCGGATCAATCCGGTGAAAGGACAACGGCTGATCGGCGCCTAACGTAACGAAACGTACGTCCCCTCTCCCGCAGCATTGGAGAGAGGCATCGCAACGCGACGGTCGCGCCCAAAGCGCGATGCGATAGGATAAATCGTCATCGCGCTTTAGGTTGTTGTTTGAGCATGATCTTTTCGGAAAACCGCTTCACACTTTTCCGGATCATGCTCCTATCACATGCCCTCGGCCGGGCAGTTCACCATCCAGGGAATGCCGAACTTGTCGATGCACATCCCGAAGCCCTTGGCCCAGAACGTCTTGCTGAAGGGCATGGTGACGCTGCCGCCGTCGGCAAGCGCGTTGAACTTGCGCTCACCATCCACGGGGTCCTTGACTGTAATCGAGATTGCAAAGCCCTGCGGCTTCTGGAAATGCTCGGCCGGCGAGTCGGAGGCCATCAATACCGTGCCGTCCGGCAGTGACATCCGCGCATGCATGATCATCTTCTCGCGGCCGGGCGTAGCCGGCACCTCCGGCGGAGCATCCGATGCGCGCATCATCGCGTCGATCTTGCCGCCGAGAACCTTGGCGTAATAGTTGAACGCTGCTTCGCAATTGTCCTGGTAGAACAGATAGGGATTGAGCATCGTTTCTCTCCTCTTCGTTTGCAGTGAGGCTTATTGCTTCTCGGTGAGCTTCTTCAGGCCGGCGAGGCCGGTCTCGAAATCCTTGCCGATCATGCTGTCCATGTTGAAGAACACCTGCATCAGCTTGGACATGAACGGGGCCGGACCGTACATCGCCCATGTGACGAGTGTGGCATCGCCTTGCGGCACAAAGGTGAACTCGGCGGTGTTGTGGCCTTCGAACGGCCGCTCGAAATCAAGCTTGATCCGGAGCTTGGTGGGCCCGGTCGCCTCCAGGATCTCCATATGGCCGGCGCCGACCTTGTTGTCGCCCTCCCAGGCATAGGTCGCACCCTTCCCTGCCGCGGTTCCGCCGAACGTCCGCTTCATGGCGGGATCGCGGGTCTCATACGGCGACCAGGCGGTCCAGCGATGGAAATCGGCAACCAGCGGATAGATCACAGCGGCCGGTGCCCTGACGGCGAGCGAGCGTTCCACACGGAACGTGTCGGGTTTCGTCAGGGCGAAGACGAGGACCGCGGCAAGGCCGGCGGCGAGAACGATGGCGATGACGGCAATGGCTTTCAGCATGGATGGCTCTCCGTGGATACGGAGCCTAGGACGAACGGGGGAGGCCCCGGCCCGACAATGGGACAGAAATTCTTTGGCGCACTGCGCACCCCACGTCCTGGCGTGGAAACAGACGGGCCTACTTCGCCTTGGCGCTTTCCTTTGCCTTCGGCTGGCTGTCCCGGATCAGGCGATCGAGATGCATGCGGATGTGGGCGGCTTCGGCCGAGGTGTTGGCGAGCGCGATGGCGCGGTCGAAGGCGATTCGGGCTTCGTCGTTGCGGCCGAGCTGCATCAGGAAGGCGCCGCGCACGCCGTAGAAATGGAAATAATTGGCGAGCTTCGGCGCCAGCGGCTCGATCAGCTCGAGCGCGGCCTGCGGCCCACGCACCTTGGAGACCGCGACCGCCCGGTTGAGCGTCACCACCGGCGAGGGCTGCACCACTTCGAGCGCGCCGTAGAGCAGGTCGATCTCCGTCCAGTCGGTCTCCTCCGGCGTCGCCGCGCGCGCATGCAGGGCGGCGATCGCGGCCTGGATCTGGTAGGGCCCGCTGCGGCGGTGGCGCATCGCCTTGTCGATCAGCGCGAGGCCCTCCGCGATCATGGTGCCGTTCCACAACGAACGATCCTGATCGTCCAGCAGGATCAGCGACCCGTCCGCGGCAAAGCGCGCCGCGCTGCGCGCGTGCTGCAACAGGATCAGCGCGGTCAGGCCCATGATCTCCGGCTCGCTCGGAAACAGCCGCAGCAGCAGCCGCGCCAGCCGGATCGCCTCCTCGCACAGCGGCTTCCTGATCTCCGCGGTGTCACCGCTCGCCGAATAGCCTTCATTGAAGATCAGGTAGATCATCGCCGCGACGCCGGCGAGCCGTTCAGAGCGCTCGACCGCGCCCGGCGCCTCGAACGGCGTCCCGGCCTCGGCCACCTTTGCCTTGGCGCGCGTGATGCGCTGCTCCATCGCCGCTTCCGAGACCAGGAACGCGCGGGCGATCTGCTTCACCGTGAGGCCCGAGACGATGCGCAGCGCCAGCGCGATCTGCTGCGTCGCCGGCAGTCCTGGATGGCAGCAGATGAACATCAGCCGCAAGATGTCGTCGCGATAGTGCGAGCCGTCGAGCCGCTCGGCCAGTTCGCCTTCGGCGTCGTCGAGATCGGAGATCGCCTGGTCGTCCTCAGGCAGCGGCTGCTGCCTGCGCGCGCGTCGCACTTCGTCGATCGCAACGTTGCGGCCGACCATGATCAGCCAGGCCGCGGGATCGCGCGGCGGCCCATTCTGCGGCCAGGTCTTGAGCGCGCGCAGGCAGGCGTTCTGAAACGCCTCCTCGGCGGTGTCGAGATCGCGGAAATAGCGCAGCAGCGCGCCGACCGCCTGGGGTCGCGCCGAAGTCAGCGCAGTCTCGATCCAGGCGGTATCGGCCTCGCTCACGTCAGGTTTCCTCCGGGCCGGAACACGCCGACGGGACGCACCTCATAGGCGCCGCCGGGATTGGCGGCACCCAGCTCGCGTGCGACGTCGAGCGCGTCGTCGAGATTCTTGCAGTCGACGATGTAGAAGCCGAGGAGCTGCTCCTTGGTCTCGGCATAGGGACCGTCGAGCACCAGCGGCGGATCCTCCTTGCGCAGCGTCGCCGCCGCGGTCGTCGGCAACAGCCGCGCCACCGGCCCGAGTCGACCCTGCCTGGTGAGCTTCTCCTGCACCACGGTGAGCTTCTTCATCACGGCCTCGTCCTGTTCCTTGCTCCAGGAGCCGACGAAATCCTCATCGTGATAGCAAAGAATGGCGTAAAGCATGGGCAGCACTTCCCTCGTCTGTTCTGAAGACGCGCCAATATGCCCCGCCCCGACAGCGCTGCGGAAAAAATTTGCAAGAAAAATCCGGCAGATCGTGCCAAGGAGGGCCTTCTTGCGCGGAACCTGAAGAGGCACTTCGAATGACCATGGGCACACTGGCCGTCCTGATCAACAGCACGCAGCAGAACTGGCTGCCGGAGCGCTGGAAGGCCCGCTTCGACGCGGTCTGCGGGGGACGCCGCGTGGTGCTGCTGCCGGACGCCGGGCTCGATCCGGCGGAGGTGCATTATGCGGCGGTGTGGAAGCCGGTGCCCGGCGATCTCGGTGCGTTCCCCAATCTGCGGGCGATCTTCAACCTTGGCGCCGGCGTTGACGCGCTAATGGCGGACAAGAGCCTGCCCGAGGTGCCGCTGGTGCGCGTCGCCGTGCCCGATCTCACCAATCGCATGACCGAATATGTCGTGCTGCACGTTCTGATGCATCACCGCCAGGAGCTTTACCTGCGGCAATCGCAGCGCGAGAAGCGCTGGGAGCCCAGATATCAGTGGCCGGCGAGCGCGATCACGGTCGGCGTCATGGGGCTGGGCACGCTCGGCGCCGATGCGGCCGACGTGCTGCGGAGGCTCGGCTTCCGCGTCGCCGGCTGGAGCCGCAGCCCGCGCACGTTCGAGGGCGTCGAATGCTTCCACGGCACTGCAGGCATGGACGCGTTCCTGCGCAACACCGACATCCTGGTCTGCCTGCTGCCCCTGACACCAGACACGCACGGCATCCTCAACCGCGAGGTCTTCGCCAAGCTCAATCGCAACAGCCCGCTCGGCGCGCCGGTGCTGATCAATGCCGGCCGCGGCGGCCTGCAGAACGAGGCCGATATTCTCGCCTGCCTCGACGACGGCACGCTCGGCGCCGCCTCGCTCGACGTCTTCGTGCAGGAGCCGCAGCCGAAGGACAGCCGGTTCTGGACCCACCCCAAGGTGGTGTTGACGCCGCACAATGCCGCCGACACCGACGCGGATGCGATCTCGGCCTATGTCGCCGAGCAGATCGCCCGGTTCGAGGCGGGCGGCGCGCTGGAGAACGTGGTGGATCGAACGCGGGGATATTGAAGCTTCGCTTCCAGCTTATCCTTTGGCGCCGATCATCACGTCGATCGCGCCCTTGACGATCGCCTCCAGCTCCTTGCGCGGTACGCGGGCGCGCGAGCGGATGGCGATGGTGTGGATCGTGGCCGATGCGATCTGCGCCAGCGCGAATGGATCGGCGCTCTCCGGCAGCTCGCCTTTCTCCTTGGCGCGGCGGAAGCAACTGGCAAAGGCCTTGTCGAGCCCGGTGAGGCCGTCCAGCACCATGGCGCGGATCTCGGGATCGCCGACCGCCTCGGACGCCGCGGTGACGACCGTGAAGCAACCGCGCGGTCCGGTGTCGCCGGACAGATAGATGTCCAGCGCGGCTGCGTAGATGCGCTCTAGCCGCTGGCGCAGCGGCATCTCCTCGCGGAAGATCGCGACCATCGCCGCGCCCGCCTCGTCGCGGTAGCGCTGATAGCTCTTGATGTAGAGCTCGCGCTTGTCGCCGAAGGCGCCGTAGAGGCTCGGCCGGTTCATGCCGGTGGCGGCGCTGAGATCGTCGAGCGAGGTGGCCGCGAAACCCTGCTTGCGGAACAGATCGAGCGCCTTGCCGAGCGCGACATCGGGCTCGTAGGCGCGCGGACGGCCGCGGCGCTTAGGCCCACCGCGACGCTCGGACTCGCCGCGACGCTCGGGCTGATTGGCAGCAGCTGGCGGCTTCGATTTTTGTACCATTCCGCAAGTTATTCCTTGACCTCACCCATATTATGCAAGATGGTACAAAAATCAATCTGGCCAGGTTGAGCGACACCCAAAGAGGAATTGCCCAAGGAGGCTACAGATGGATCTCTATTTCTCGCCGCTTGCCTGCTCGATGGCGACACGCGTCGCGCTGTATGAAGCAGGCGCCGAGGCGAACTACCTCGAAGTCGATCCGCCGACCAAGAAGGTCTTGAGCGACGGCTCCGACTTCCGCACCGTGAATCCGATCGGCCTCGTGCCGACGCTGCGCACCGATGAAGGCATGGTGCTGACCGAGAACGCTGCGATCCTGCAATATGTCGCGGACCGTTTCCCGCAAGCCGGCCTCGGCGCGAGCGCCGGCATCGAGCGCACGCGGCTGCATCAATGGCTCTGCTTCATCGGCACCGAGCTGCACAAGGGTCTCTTCATCCCCATGCTCGACCGCAAGGCGCCGCAGGAAGTCAAGGCCTATGCCCTGGAAAAGAACCTGTCGCGGCTCGACTATCTCGACAATTACCTGAAGGGACGCGAGTTCCTGCTCGACCATTTCAGCGTGGCCGATGCCTATCTCGTCACGGTCATCAACTGGACCATGGCGACGCCGCCGATCGAGCTTGCGAAATGGCCGAACCTGAAGGCGTATCACGAGCGGCTGCGTCAGCGACCTTCGATTGCCAAGGCGATCGCGGAGGAGTTCGAGCTGTACAAGGCCGAGCTCGCTCGGAAGAAGGCCGCGGCCTGAGGCCGCACGCGAGCTCCGTAATCGCGCGGCAGCGCGCTATCTCGGCGCCTGCAGCGCGATGCCGTAGCGGCGGTAGATCCGGTCGATCGTGCCGTCGCTGCGCAGCCGCTCCACGGCTGCGTCGATGGCTTCGCGCAACGCATCGTCCGGGCGGACCATGCCGACGCCGACGTTCCAGTTCAGATCGGCCGTGCTCTCGTCGCGATCGAGGATCCGGAGCGGTTTGTCCGGGTGGGTCAGATTGAAATAGCTGGCGGCGGTGGGCGTGACCGCGGCGGCGTCGATCTCGCGGTTCGACACGGCCTCCAGGCTGTCGCTCTCGAAGCCGAAGGTCGATATCGGCACGCGCCGCTGACCGATGATCATGGCTGCGATCGATCCAACCTGCACGCCCACCTTGGTCGATTCGTTGAGGCTGGCGAAGGACGTGAGCGTGCTGGATGACGGCACGGCGAGCGCGACGCCTGTGCGATAATAAGGCTTGGAGATTCTCAGACGGGTTTCGCCTTGCGCTTCGCGATCGGCGATGACGTCCAGGAGAATGTCGCAGCCGGCGCTGCGCATCTGGTACTGCGTGATGATCCAGTCGAGCCGCAGCGAGACACCGAGCTCGCGTGCCAGCACCCGACCGAGTTCGACCTGGAAGCCGGGCGGATCGCCGGTCTTGTGCGCGAAGGGAAGCGAATTGGGATGTGCGCAGAGCCCGATCACGCCGCTGGAGCGGATCGCCTCCAGGGGGCGCGCCGCCGCCTGCCCCGACAGGACGATGGCGGCAGCGACGATGACCGGGGCAAATGTCTTCATTCCACACTCTATGCTAGTCAGCCGTCGCGCGGTTTCAGGGCGCGGATGTACTTGACCATCTGGTCGATCTGGGCGTCGGTGAAGGCGCCGTCAAAGGCCGGCATCGCTCCTTGCTTGCCGAGCTTGATGCGACTGCGGATATAGTCGTCGTCGCGCGGCGAATTCATCAGTTGCGGCCCCTTCCCAGCGGCCCGGCCACCGTCGGAGTGACAGAAGCCGCAAGTCCCCGCAAACACCTGCTCGACCTCGAACGCCGCGTTCTCCGGTACGGGTGTGGCGGATTGGGCCTGGGCCATCGCAGCCCACAGCAACGAGGCGCCCAGCCCCGCCAAAATCGTCTTGCAAGACAGTCTCAACAGCTACGCTCCATTCCTGAGCCACGCGGCCGCGACATCGATCGAGGAGCGGGCTTGCGCCCGCTCCATGATCAGAACATCTGCGGCAGACTATTTCAGGCTGAAGACGACCAGGGCGCCGTCGTCACGCGGCATGCTCTTGTAGACGCCGCCGAAGTTCGGCGCATATTCGTCCGCCAGCATCCCGCCGAAGCCCGCCGTCACCGCGATATATTGCTTGCCGCCGACGGAGTAGCTGACGATCCCGCCCTGATGGCCGGTGCCGTTGTTGTGCCTCCATAGCTCGGCGCCAGTTTCGGCATCATAGGCGTGCAGCACGCCACGCGAATCAGGCACGAAGACGAGGTTGCCTGCGGTCGACAGCACGCTTCCGAGCGGAGGCTCGGGATAGCGAACCTCCCATTTCTTCGCGCCCGTGATGGGATCGCGCGCGTCGAGATGTCCGTAGATCTCGCCACCCGGAGGAGGCACCATCTTGAAATCGGCACCGATGTTGAGCTGGACCTGCGGCGTGGTGACCGGCGTCGTCTTCTGGATATCCAGCGTCATGCACCATTCCTGTCCGATCTTGTAATAGAGACCGGTCTTGGGGCTGTAGGAGCCGGCGTTCCAGCTGATGCCGCCGCCGATGAACGGACACAGCGGCGGTTCGGTGACCTTGCCGACCGGGAAATCGCGACGGCCGATCAGGGCGCCGGTCTTGGGATCGATGTCCTTGACGAAGTTGATGTTCTCGACCAGCCGCCAGACGTTCTTCACTTTGAGATTGCGGTCGTAGACGAAGACGAAGCCGCCCTTGTTCGGATGGACGACGTATTTCTGGCCGTCACGCTCGAGCATCACGAATTCGCCGACCGAGCTGTCGAAGTCCCAGGCATCGTGCGGCAGTTCCTGATGGTAGAATTTCAGCTTGCCGGTATCGATGTCGAGCCCGATCACCGAGCTCGTATAGAGGTTATCGCCGGGACGCGCCCCCTGGGTCTTGTAGTCCGGACCCGACCAATCGTAGAGCGGCGCCGGATTCGCAGTGCCCCACAGGACAGTGTTGGTCTCGGAATCGTAGGTGCCCGGCATCCAGCCGCCACCACCGCCGGTGCGCCAGGACTCGTTGCCCCAGGTCTTCATCGCCTCTTCGGTGCCTGCGACCGTGAGGAACTCCCACTTCTTCTTTCCGGTTGCGGCATCGAGCGCGAAGATCGGGCCGCGGCCCGGCCATTCGCCGCCTTGCGCGCCGATGATCACGCTGCCCTTGGCGTAGAGCGGCGCGCCGGTGAAGCCGACCGTCAGCTTCTGCGAGTCGATCAGCCTGGTCTCCCAGAGAACCTTTCCGGTCTTGGCGTCCAGCCCGAAGACACGACCGTCCATGGTGCCGACGAAGACCTTGCCTTCGCCGAGAGCGACGCCGCGGTTATAGGGCGAGTGGGTCTGGCGGCTGATCAGCGCTTCATCCAGCTCCGGAAAGAACGACCAGATCACCTCGCCGCTGGCGCCGTTCAGCGCGAAGACCCGGCTGTAAGAGCCCGAATAGTACAGCACGCCGTCGGCGACGAGCGGCATCGACTGCAGGCCGCGCGTCGATCGCCCGGGAATGTGCATCCATGCCACGCCCAGATTGCCGACATTGCTCGTATTGATCTGTGTAAGCGGGCTGTAGTGATGGGATTTGTACGAACCGTGATAGGTGAGCCAATCGTTCTGGCCGGCGGCCTCGATCCGGGCCGTATCCACGGACTGAGCCAATGCCGCCGTCGCTGCAAGTGTCGCAACGACAACGACAGCCAAGGCCGAGCTGAGCCACTGTTTCCTCATTTGCACTTCCTCCCGCTCTTGTGTTTGTTGATTGCGTCTCGTGAATGCGGCTTGCGAGGGGTATTTGCAGTTCAGTGTGCGTCGATCGTCCTCCATCGGACCGAATCGTCAACAGACGTCCCCTCTCTCGGCGCATCGCGCCGAGGAGCCACGTTCACCGGAGTGGTTGCTGTTGTACTTCTGCTTGCCGTTACACTGTACGACGGATCACAGGGCGTGCAAATATGGAATGCGCGCCGAAGTCAATTCGATGCAGCGCGACTTGAAACGGCAGCGACGCTGACCGTTTTTGCTTTCGATCCGCCGATCCCGGAACAAGTCGTCTTATCCGTAAAGCACCTTCGGCAGAATCGTGACGATGCCCGGCCACAGCGTCAGCAGCAGCACGAATCCGATCATGATCATGAGGTACGGCATCGTGACGCGGGCGATATAGCCGAGACCGTCGTCGGTCAGCCCCTGGATCACGAACAGGTTGAAGCCGACGGGCGGCGTGATCTGCGCCATCTCCACGGCGAGCACAAGGAAGACGCCGAACCAGACCTCGTCGAAGCCGGCACCCTTCACGATCGGCAGCACGATCGGCAGCGTCATCACGATCATCGAGAAGCCGTCGAGGAAACAGCCGAGCACGAGATAGAAGACGATCAGCGCCACGATCAGCATGAAGGGCGACAGGCCGAGGCCCTTGACGAACGCGGCCACCGCCTGCGGGATGCCGAGGAAGGCCGCGGCATTGCCGAGGATCGAAGCCCCCAGCACGATCAGCGCGATCATCGAGCAAGTGACGACCGAGCCGATCAAGACGTCGCGGATCACCTGCTGCGACATTGCGCCTTGCGCCCAGGCAACCAGGGCCGCGCCGAGCACGCCGACCGCGGCAGCTTCCGAGGGCGTTGCGAGCCCGCCATACATCGAGCCGAGCACGCATGCGATCAGGAACAGCGCCGGCGCGAGATCCTTCAGTGCTGCAAAGCGCTCGCTCCACGGCACCTGCGAGAGCTTGGCTTCGGTCTCGGGCACCATCGCGGGTTTGAGGGTGGTGTGCAGCATCACCCAGGCCATGAACGTCGCGGCCAGCAGGAAGCCCGGCAGCACGCCGGCGGTGAACAGCTTCAGGATCGAGACGTCGCCGAGCACGCCGTAGATGATCATGATGTTGGAGGGCGGGATCAGGAAGCCCAGCGTGCCGGCGCCGGCGAGCGAGCCGATCGCGATGTCACGGGAATAACCTCGGCGCGTGAGCTCGCTGAGCGACATGCGGCCGATCACCTGCGTCGTCGCGGCCGACGAGCCCGAGATCGCCGCGAAGATGGTGCAGCCGATCACGTTCACATGCAGCAGGCGCCCGGGCAGTAGGCCCGCCCAGGGCGCGAGGCCCTGGAACAGCGAGCGCGACAGGCGGGTGCGAAACAGCAGCTCACCCATCAGGATGAACAGCGGCAGCGCCAGCAGCTCCTGCGTGGTCAAGATGTTCCAGGCGTATTGCGGCAGCAGCTTGTCGAGCGGGACCGAACGGAACATCGCGAGCAGCAGCGTCGCGGTCAGCGCAAGCGTGAGGCCGATCCAGACGCCGCAAGCCAGCAGCACAAACAGGATCGCGAAAAGGGCGACGACTTCGATGGTCATGCGATCTTGGATCCGGATGCGGGCAAGGCGATCATTCGACGGGCGAGGCCTTCATGCGATGATCCTCCATCGGCAGGCCGAGCGCGGCCTGGATCGCACGCGCCAGGAACTGCAGCGTCAGCAGCAACATGCCGAAGGTGACGATCGCTTGCGGAAACCACAGCGGCGTGTCGCTCGAGGTCGAGACCTGGCCGCGCAGGAAGGCGCTCCAGGCGAATTTCGCCATGGCCATGGTCAGGAACGCCATGAAGGCGAAGCCGGCCGCCGCCGAGAGGATCTCGAGCGCGCGCTGCACCGGCACGGGTGCGTTCTTCAGGAGCAGCACGACGCGGATGTGGCCGCCGACGCGCAGCGTCATGGCGGCGCCGAAAGTGAAGGCCGCCGCCATCAGATAGGAGGAATATTCCCACGCGATCGAGATGGTCGGCGGGAAGAACGGTAGGAAGTTCGAGAGGAAGCGGGTTGCGACCTCGCACAGCATCAACAGCGTCAGCATCAGGAGACAGAAGCCGCCGATCCAGCCATCGAGCCGGCCGAGGCGATCGATGCCGTCGAGGACGATGCGCAGCGGCGCAGGCGCCGCCGCGTTGAGGCTTTGCGATGCTTCAGGCGAAAGGCTCACCACGCCTCGTCCTCAGCCGCGCTTGATTTCGGCGAGATAGGCCCGCACCGGCTTGTCCGCTGCCGGAACGCGCTTGAGGAAGGCATCCAACTGCGGCGCAGTCTTGGCCCGGATGTCCTTCATCATGGCGTCCGAGACCGGCACCACCTCCATGCCGCCTTCCTTGAGGCGGTTGAGGCTGTCGACATCGGCCTTGAGCGAATTGGCCCAGAAGCCGGGCTCCATCTTCGCCGCGATATCAGCGACCAGCTTCTGTTGATCGGCGCCGAGCGCCTTCCAAGCATCGAGATTGACGGTGAGCATCTGCGACGACCAGACATGGTTGGTCGGGTAGACGTATTTCAGGAACTCCCAGAACTTGCCGTCGACGCCGGACACCGACGAGGTGGAGACGCCGGCCACCGCGCCGGAGGCGAGTGCGGGAATCGTTTCGCCCCAGGGGATCATCACCGCCGCCATACCGATGGCATTGAGCATCTCGACCGCGTTCTTGTCGGGCACGCGGATCTTGATGTTCTTGAGGCCCTCGACGTCGGCGACCTTCGCCTTCAGATGCAGATATTGCGTCGGCCACGGCACGATGTAGAGGATCTTCTGATTGTTACGCGCGGCGATCTTCTCATATTCGGGCCGCACATATTTGTGCAGCACCTTGAGTTCCTCCACGGAGCCGCAGAGGAAGGGGATGCTCTCGACGCCCATGAAGGGCTCGTCGCCGACCTGCTGGATGTTGAGGACGTCGGCGAGCGGCACCAGGCCGTCGCGCACGGCCCGCAGGTGCTCGGGCCCCTTGAAGCCGAGCTGGCCGCCGGCCTTCACGGTGATGGCGACCGCACCGCCGCTCTGCTTCTTCACTTCCTCCGCGAAGGCCATCGCGTTCTGGGTGTGGAAATTGCCGTCGGGCCAGACCGTCGACATGTCCCAGCTTGTCGCCGCCGCCCGGGCGCGGGTCGAGATGTGGCCGGCGGCGAGCAGCGTCGCTGCGCCCACAGTGAAGTTCCGTCGCGTAATCATTGCTCCCCTCCGTTTACCGAGCGCGCTGATGCATCAACGCGCGTACCCATAGACCTTGACTGCGTTCTCCGAAGACACGAGACCGCTTGCGACGTCGTCGTTGACGGCCGCGCGATCGCGCTCCCTGGGATCGCCGATGCCGGCACCGCCGGGCGTCAGCACGACCAGCCGGTCGTCCGGCGGCACCTGCTGAAAGCCCTTGCCGCGCAGCTTCTTGCCGGACTTCAAACCGACATAGCCGGCCTCGCCGTTCCCGCCGCCATCGCGACCGCGCGGCGGATGATCGATGCGGTCGAACGCGGCGAGGATGTCGAACGGCGCATCGACCCCGCTGCCGACCTCGATGATCTGGCCGAGGCCGCCGCGGGTGCGCCCTGCCCCGCCGGAATCCGGGCGCAGCTCCTTGCGCCAGAAGATCAGCGGCGTCTGGGTCTCCGCGATCTCGACCGGCGTGCCGCGCACGCCGCTTGGGTAAGCGGTCGCCGACAGCCCGTCCTTGCCGAAGCGCGCACCGGTGCCGCCGTTGGAGGTGACTGCCATCGAGAACCCGTAATTGCCGCCGGCGCCGGAGCGGGTCTGGCCGCGCACGTTGAGATTCCACAGGCAGGAGGTGCCTTCCGCAGGCACGCGCTCGGGAATGATCTGGCGCAGGCAGCCGAACACGACGTCCGGCAGCATCTGGCCGATGACGTGGCGCGACGCCACGGGCGCCGGCTTTGGCGCATTGAGGATGGCACCAGCCGGCGCCGACACCGTCAGCGGCGAGAGCGAGCCGGCATTATTCGGGATCTGCGAGGCGACGACGCAGCCGAGGCCGAACACGGTGTAGGCGGTGGTGTAGGACAGCGGCACGTTGATGCCGAACTTCGAGGCCGCCGAGGTGCCGTCGAAATCGACGTGGATGCCGGTATCCGAGATCGTCAGCGTCGCCGCCAGCGTCACCGGCGCATCATAGCCGTCGACCACCATGGTGTTGCGCCAGCTGCCCTTCGGCAGCTTGGCGATTTCGGCCAGCACCGCCTCGCGCGAGCGGTCGCAGATGTAGTCGCCGAGCTCGTCGAGCGTGTCGATGCCGAACTCGCTCATCATCTCGACCAGGCGCTCGCAGCCGACGTCGTTGCAGCCGGCGAGCGAATAGGTGTCGCCCTCGGTGTCGATCGGCAGCCGCGTGTTGGTGCGGATCATCGCCATCAGCGTCTCGTTGACGACGCCCTGGTCGATCAGCTTCAGCATGGGGATGTAGAGCCCCTCCATGAACACGTCGGTGGCATCGGGCCCGAAGCCGATGCCGCCGATGTCCATGAGATGGCTGGTGCAGGAGAACAGTGCGACGACCTTGCCGTCCTTGAAGCAGGGCGTGGTGACGACGAAATCGTTGAGATGACCGGTCCCCATCCAGGGATCGTTGGTGATGTAGGCATCGCCCTGCTTCATCGTCTCGATCGGGAAGTGAGCGATGAAGTGCTTGACCGATTCCGCCATCGAGTTGACGTGGCCGGGTGTGCCGGTCACCGCCTGCGCCAGCATCCGCCCCCTGAGGTCGAACACGCCGGCCGAGAGGTCGCCGCATTCGCGCACGATCGGGCTGAAGGCGGTGCGCAAGAGCACCTGCGCCTGCTCCTCGACCACGGCGATCAGCCGGTGCCACATGATCTGAAGGTCGATCAGGCTCGCGCCATTTGCCTTGCTCATGATCAGGCCGCCTTTCGTTCCATGACGATGCTGCCGGCACCGTCGATATGGGCGTCGAAACTGGTGGAGACGAAGGTCGAGGTTTCGTCTTCCGCGATCACGGCGGGGCCTGCGATGGTCGCCCCTGGCGCCATGTCCTCGCGCCGATAGAGCGGGATCTCGATCACTTCGCCGGCCCGGCCGTCGAAGAATTTTCGGCTGCCGGACGCCTTGGCCGCGGGCTGGCGCGCCACGGAAGCGACGGCGGGCGGATTGCGCGCCTCCGTGGTCGCGAGCACCGACCAGCTCAACACCTCGATCGCCGCGCCCGGGATCGGTCGCTCGAACATCGCCGAATAGTCGGCCTCGAACTTTTGCCGCAGACCGGCGAGATCGGCCGTCGTCAGCGGACGGTTCGGCAGCTCGACGGTGATCTCGTGGCCCTGGCCGACATAGCGCATGAAAGCCGCGCGGCGCTCGCGCACCGGCGCGCCGGCCGCGCCCGGCTCGACCAGCGCGCGCGCTTCGGTCACCATGTCCTGAAGCAAGTCAGAGACCGCCTCGGTATCGAAATCATCGAGCCGGACGTGACGGCTGCGCACCAATTCATACGCGATGGGAGCCGCCAGAAATCCGACCGCCGAGCCGACGCCGGCGTTCGAGGGCACGATCACGCGGGAGACGCCGATCTTCTCGGCAACGCGCGCCGCATGCAGCGGCGCGGCGCCGCCGAAGGCGATCAGCGTGTGCTGGCCGACCACCGCGCCGCGCTCGACAGCGTGCACGCGCGCGGCGCTCGCCATGTTCTCGCAGACCACCTCGTGCACGGCATAAGCCGCTGTTTCCGCCGACAGGCCGAGCGGCGCACCGACATCGCGCAGCAGCGCCTGTTTCGACAGCTCCGGATCGAGCTTGATCGTGCCGGCCGCAAAGGCGTCAGGATCGATCATTCCGAGCGCAACGTCGGCATCCGTCACCGCGGGGCGCTGACCGCCGCGGCCATAGCAGGCCGGTCCCGGCTCCGACGAGGCGCTCTCCGGGCCGACGGTGACGCGCTTCATCGCGTCGACATGGGCGATCGAGCCGCCGCCGGCGCCGATCTCGACCATTTCGATCACGGGGATGCGCACCGGCAGGCCGGAGCCCTTGAGGAAACGCGCGGCGCGATCGACCTCGAACACGCGCGAGGTCTCGGGCTGGTATTTCTCGATCAGGCAGATTTTTGCGGTGGTGCCGCCCATGTCAAAAGAGAGCACCTTGCTCTCGCCAAGGCGCGCCGCGATCTGCGCCGCGAAGATCGCGCCGCCCGCAGGACCGGATTCGACGAGACGCACTGGAAAGCGCCGCGCCGTCTCGATCGAGGTGACGCCGCCGCCTGAGGTGACGAGGTAGATCGCGCCGCGGAACTGCTCGACCTGCAGGGCGTCAGCCATGCGGGCGAGATAACCGTCGATCAGGGGTTGCACATAGGCGTTCGCGACCGCAGTCGATGTGCGCTCATACTCGCGAATTTCGGGACAGACGGCGGAAGACAATGTGACGGAGATGCCGGGCATCTCCTCGGCCATGATCGCCGCTGCGCGTCGCTCGTGCTCGGGATTGGCGTAGGAGTGCAGGAAGGCGACCGCGACGCTCTCGACGCCGAGTTCACGCAATTTCGGCGCGAGCGCGCGCACGGCCGTCTCGTCGAGCGGGAGGCGGATGGCGCCATGGGCGTCGATGCGCTCGGGAACGGTGAAGCGGAGGTTGCGCGGCGCCAGCGGCTTCGGCTTGTCGATGCTGAGATCGTACTGGTCGTAGCGGCTCTCGGTGCCGATATCGAGCACGTCGCGAAAGCCTTCGGTTGCGATCAGCGCCGTCTTGGCGCCGCGCCGCTCGATGATCGCGTTGGTCGCGAGCGTCGTGCCGTGGATGAAGACGTCGATATCGCTGATATGCGCGCGTGCATCGGCAAGAATGAGCCGCATGCCGTCCAGCACCGCCTGCTCGGGGCGCTGCGGCGTCGTCAGCACCTTGCGGGTTTTGCGGTCTTGTCCCACGTCCAGCACGATATCGGTGAACGTGCCACCGATATCAACGGCAAGCCGCACCTCGGCTCCCTCGAGCATTCCAATTTCTCCGTGCTGATCGTCAAGTTCGGGTCCAAAAGCGCAGCAATTCCCGTGCCATGAGACATGCCTGCAACGCTGTGCCCGGCTATTTTGCGCGGCACCTATGCAATAGGCAAGGCGTGTTCGCGCCTGAGCGATCAGAGCAGGAATGCAAGCGCCGCTTCACAGCGCTCCTCAACCTTCAGCGTCAGGAGATCGTCGGCGCGGGTGCGGCCGAGATTGACCGCGGCGATGGGGATATTGCGCCGCGCGGCGGCTTGGACGAAGCGGAAGCCGGAATAGACCATCAATGATGAGCCGACGATCAGCATGGCATCGGCCTCTGCCAGATGATCCTGCGCCGTGGCGACCACCTCGCGCGGCACGTTCTCACCGAAGAACACCACGTCGGGCTTGAGGATGCCGCCGCAGGCTTCGCAAGGCGGCACCTCGAAGGAAGAAAAATCCTCGTGCTCCAGATCGGCGTCGCCGTCGGGTGCATCGGCGGCATCGAGTGTCAACCATGCCGCATTGGCGCGGCCGAGCGCGTGCTGAAACTCCTCGCGCGGCGTCTTCGCCCCGCAGCCCATGCAGCGGACCAGATCGAGCCGGCCATGCAGGTCGATCACCTGGCGGTGGCCGGCCGACTGATGCAGCCGGTCGACGTTCTGGGTCAGCAGCATCCCGCACCGGCCGTTCGCCTCGAGCCGGGCCAGCGCATGATGCGCATCGTTCGGCCTCGCCCGGCCGAACCGCCGCCAGCCGATCAGGCTGCGCGCCCAATAGCGCCGGCGGGTTGGCTCGTCCGACATGAAGGTCTGGAAATTGACCGGCTGGGTCCGCTTCCAATTGCCTTGGCTATCGCGATAATCGGGAATCCCGGAATTGGTGCTGCAGCCGGCGCCGGTCAGCACGAACAGGCGTTCGTGCCGGCCGATAAAATCCTGGAGCGGAGGTTTTGCCGGAGGGGCATTCGTCATGGCGCATGATGTAGTTCGCGCCGGCCCGTTTTGCCAGATGACGACAATCCCGGCGCATGCATAGCCGCTATCGCGGCGACCGTCGTCCCGTGGGATCGAGCGGACGAGCTTTCTCTTGTCCCGCGATCCGCGCGGCCTGCTGCAGCGTCAGCCTGAACTCGTCCCGCTTCTCGTGCACCGAGGCGATCGCATGCCCGACCGCAACGCCGAGGCCGACCAGTGCGGCTTCGGAGAGCTGCAGGCTCGCCTCGATGGTCTCCGGCACCGCATCGGTTGCGCCGATCGCGTAAAGGTGCCGGGCATGATCGGCGTCCCGCGCACGCGAGACGATCAGCACGTCCGGCCGCACCGCCCGGATCCGCTCGACGACGGCATCGATCGCCGGCCGCGACTGGATGGTGATGATCACGCCGGTCGTCTGCATCAAGCCGCAGGCTTCGAGGAAACCCGGCTCTGTCGCATCGCCAAAATAGACCTTGTGACCGTCGCGGCGGTCGCGCGCCACGTCGACGGCCGCGTGATCGACCGCGATGTAGTTCAGGCCATGGCTGGTCAGCAGGGAGCAGACGACCTTTCCAACACGGCCATAGCCGACCACGATGGCTTGCGCCCGGTCGCCGGGCGGCCGGACCGCGAGCTCGGGATCGGGCGTGCGTTCGCTGCTCAGCTTCGCGGCCAATCGTCGCCCGAGCATGCCCAGAAGCGGCGTCAGGGCCATCGTCACGGCGGTGACGGCGACGGCAAAGCTCGACACGCGGGGCTCGATCATGCCTCCGGCCGCCGCCATTCCGATGCTGACGAAGGCGAATTCGCCGACGGGGCCCAGCAGGAAGCCGATCTCGATCGCCGCGGGCCATGACAGCCTGAAGAGGCGCCCCAGGATGATCAGCACGATCGCCTTGCCGACGAGAATGCCGACGACGGCGGCCAGCAGCCAGCCGGGCTCGCGCAGGAACACACGGACGTCGATCGCCATCCCGACTGTGAAGAAGAAGATGCCCAGCAGCAGGCCCTTGAACGGCTCGACGGTGGCCTCGATGGCCTTGCCATATTCGGTTTCCGCCAGCATCAGTCCTGCAACGAAGGCTCCGAGCGCCATCGACAGGCCAGCCTGGTGGGCGGCAAGGCCTGCGCCGACGATGACGAACAAGGTCGCGGCAACGAACAACTCCGTCGAATGGGTGCCTGCGACCATCTGGAAGAGCGGACGGATCAGCAGCCGTCCGACCAGAGTGAGGAAGGCTACCGCCAGCACAGCCTTCAGGACCGCACTGGAGATGTGCGCCACGACCGAGCCACCGCTTCCCGCGCCGAGCACCGAGACGAAAACCAGAATGGGGACGACTGCGAGGTCTTGAGCCAGCAGCACCGAGAAGCTGGCGCGCCCGGCCGAGGTGGAAAGCCGCCTCTCGGCGGACAGGAGCTCGAGCACGATCGCCGTCGAGGACAGCGCAAGGCTCGCGCCGAGGATCACGGCCGTATCGGAGCTCTGCCCGAAGAGAAGCGCCACGCCGAAAATCATGGCCGACGTCGCGAGGACTTGCAGGCCGCCGAGCCCGAACACCAGACGCCGCATCGTCATGAGCCGTCTGAAAGACAGCTCGAGCCCGATCAGGAATAGCAGGAACACGATGCCGAGATTGGCGATACCCTCGACGTTCTGGGCGTCCGTCACGGTGAACCAGTACAGGACCGGGACGTCCTTGACGAGCGAGCCGAGCCCGAGCGGACCGAGAATGGCGCCGGCCCCGAGATAGCCCAGCACGGGATTGATGCCCCAATGCCGGACCATTGGCACCACCACGCCGGCAGTCCCGAGCACCACCAGCGCGTCACTATAGGCATTGATGTTGATGGTTGTGGTCACGGGCCCTTCACGTGTCGGCGCCCGCCAATAGCGGCAGCGCCATCCACGGTCGATAGCACACGGCGCCGCAGATCCCCAACCGGTCGCGCCCCTCTATCCCACGCGAGGTGCGCGCAACCCCAAGCCGGTTTTCAGCTTGCCCAGTTCTCCCGAAACTCTGGAAACAGCGTCAGGCCCCCGCAGGCATAGATAGTCTGCCCGGTGATGTAGCTGGCGTCGTCCGAGGCGAGGAAGGCGAACACCGCGGCGATCTCTTCCGGCGTGCCGACGCGCCCCATCGGAATGTGGGAGGTGACGACGCCGCGCTTCTCCGGATCGCCGGTCCAGGCCGCATTGATCGGCGTGTCGATCGCGCCGGGACCAACCGCGTTGACGCGGATGCGCTGGCCGGCGAATTCCAGCGCCAGCGTGCGCGTCAGATTGGCCATGCCTCCCTTGCTGATCGAGTAAGCGAGATAGCCGGGTTTGGGGATGATCTGGTGGACGCTGGAGCAGTTGATGATGCTGCCGCCTGCCCCGCGCGCGACGAAATGCGCCAGCGCCTTCTGCGCACACAGCACGGCGCCGTTCAGGTTGACGTCGATGATGCGGCGATAGGTTTCGACGTCGAGCGCCTCGCTCGGCGATTCCCGCTGGAAGCCGGCATTGTTGACGAGACAGTCGAGGCGCTTGAAACGCGCCAGGACCGTCTCGAACATCGCGGCGATGTCCTGCTCATTGCCGATATCGGCCTTGACGACGATATGGTCGAGCCTGCCGTGGCCGCGATCGCTCGATGCGGTTCGTGCGAGCGCGAGCGTCTCGTCCGCCCCCTCGGGACTGCCGAAATAATTGATGGCGACGGTCGCGCCTTCCTGGGCGAGCCGGATGGCGACGGCACGGCCGATGCCTTGTGAGGCGCCGGTCACCAGCGCGTACTGGCCGACGAGGCGCGAGGGAAACGGGGTCGAGCGTTCGGTTTGCGGCATGTGTTTTCTCCGGGATGCATCATCATGGATGGAACCGGCGTTTTGTTCCATCCCTCGCAGATGCCGGGATCTAGTCAGCTCGCTGCGCGCGCGGCGAGGTCAAGATCTGATAGAGGATGATCGCGCCGAAGGTCGCGGTGCCGATGCCGCCGATCGTGAATGCACCGAATTTGAGCGTGAGATCGCCGGCCCCTGCGATCAGCGCCACCGCGACCGTGATGAGGTTCGCAGGATTAGCGAAGTCGACCTTGTTCTCGACCCAGATTCGTCCGGCCATCGCCGCGATCAATCCGAACAGCACGATCGAAAGCCCACCGATGACGGGACCCGGGATGGACAGGATGAGCGCGCCGAATTTCGGCGAGAAGCCGAGTAGGATCGACACCAGGGCTGCGAACGCAAACAGCAGGGTCGAATAGACCTTGGTCGCCGCCATCACGCCGATGTTCTCGGCATAGGTGGTGACGCCGGTACCACCGCCGCACGCCGCCACGATGGTAGCTAAGCTGTCGGCGAACAGGGCGCGGCCAAGATAAGAATCGAGGCTTCGGCCCGTCATGGCGCCCACGGCCTTGATGTGCCCGAGGTTCTCGGCAACGAGAATGACCGCAACCGGCGCGATGAGGAAGATCGCATCGGCATGGAAGCTCGGCGCAGTGAAGTTCGGCAGCCCGAGCCACGGCGCGGCCGACAATTGCGTGAAATCGATCGGCTTGCTGAAACCGAGGCCGTTCGCGAAAAGCAGGTACAAGAGATAGCCGCCGACAGCGCCGAGGATGATCGGCAGGCGGCGCCACAGGCCTGGCGCTGCAACGGCCACCACGCCGATGATCAGCACGGTGGCGAGCCCGATCCAGGTGTCGAAGGCATTGGCGCTCACTGCCTTGACCGCCACCGGCGCGAGATTGAGACCGATCGCGGCGACGACAGCGCCGGTAACGGCCGGCGGCAGCAGCCGCTCGATCCAGCCGACACCGGACCACATCACGACCAGCGAAATCAGGCCATACAGCACTCCGGCGCCGACGATGCCGCCGAGCGCAACCGACAGGTTCGGGTTCGGCCCCTGCCCGGCATAGCCGGTGGCGGCGATGACGACGGCGATGAAGGCGAAGCTCGAGCCGAGATAGCTCGGCACGCGCCCTGCGACGATGACGAAGAAGATCAGCGTGCCGACGCCGGAGAACAGAACTGCAACGTTGGGATCGAACCCCATCAGCAGCGGCGCGATGATCGTCGCACCGGACATCGCGACGCAATGCTGAAGACCCGAGACGATGGTCTGGCCCCAGGACAGCCGCTCCTCCGGCATGATCACGCCCGAGGTCTTGAGCTTCCAACGTGGAAAATAACTCTGCTCGTCCGAGCCTGTTGCGATCGTCATGTTTCCACCCAAGTTCGACGCAACGACCGATGGTCGTGCCAACAGACAAAAATGTGATTGTCGCTTCTGCGGCGCCCATCACATGATGCAAATCATGCACGATCAATCCGTTCCCGAGCCTACATTATGACACAGATTGCGATCCCGTCAGCCATCCAGCGCCGGCACCAGCCCTGGTACAAGATCCTCTACGTCCAGGTGCTGATCGCGATCGCACTCGGCGTGCTCATCGGCTATGTCTATCCCGATCTCGGCAAGGCCTTGAAGCCGCTCGGCGACGGCTTCATCGCGCTGATCAAGATGATGATCGCGCCCGTGATCTTCTGCACCGTGGTGCACGGCATCTCCTCGATGGGCGATCTGAAGCGGGTCGGCCGGGTCGGGCTGAAATCGCTGATCTATTTCGAGACGGTCTCGACCGTGGCCCTCGCGGTCGGCCTTCTGGTCGGCGAGATTCTCCAGCCCGGGCACGGCTTCAACATCGATCCAGCCACGATCGACCCGAATTCGGTGGCGACCTACGTCACCAAGGCCAAGGAAGAGGGCATCGTCGCCCACCTGATGGCGATCATTCCCGACAGCTATCTCGGCGCCATCGCGCGCGGCGACCTCTTGCAGGTCCTGCTGATCTCGATTCTCTCCGGCTTCGCCATCGCCTTTCTCGGCAAGGCCGGCGAGCCCATCGCGGACGCAATCGACAAGGCGGCGAAGATGTTCTTCGGCATCATCCGCATCATCGTGCGCGTCGCGCCGATCGGCGCCTTCGGCGCCATGGCGTTCACCGTCGGCGCCTACGGCCTCGGCTCGCTGCTCAATCTCGCCGCGCTGATCGGCACGTTCTATCTGACCAGTATCCTGTTCGTGCTGATCGTGCTGGGTTCGATCGCCCGGCTCGCCGGCTTCTCGATCCTGCGCTTCATCGCCTATATCAAGGACGAACTCTTGATCGTGCTCGGCACCTCGTCCTCCGAGACCGTGCTGCCGCAGATGATCCAGAAGATGGAGCATCTCGGCGCCTCACGCTCCGTGGTCGGCCTCGTCATCCCGACCGGCTACAGCTTCAACCTCGACGGGACCAACATCTACATGACGCTGGCGACGCTGTTCCTGGCGCAGGCGACCAACACCCATCTGACCATCTGGCAGGAGCTCGGCATTTTGGGCATCGCCATGATCACCTCCAAGGGGGCCTCGGGCGTGACCGGCGCCGGCTTCATCACGCTCGCTGCGACGCTGTCGATCGTGCCTGATATCCCGATCCAGTCGATCGCGATCCTGGTCGGCATCGACAAGTTCATGAGTGAATGCCGCGCGCTCACCAACCTGATCGGCAATGGCGTTGCCTGCGTGGTCATCAGCATCTCCGAAGGCGAGCTCGACCGCGACGCGCTGCACGAGACCATGGCGCATCCGCTGGAGATCGGCGAGGCGCTGGAGCCGGGTGGAGGCGCGGCATCCTAGGCCGCGCAATCGGTGGGCAGACGAAGCCTGGTTCCGATGCGGTAGTTTCCCGGAGTAGAAAATCGATGCGGCCCGCGTCACAACAATGGCGTTGGGATCACGGATTTATACTCATTTTTTTCCGCCCGACGCGCTGGGGGCAGGGCGTCGGGCTTTTGAAAATCACAGCCAGATCCAGAGCGCCAAGCGGGATCAGACGATCCCGCCATCGATGCGCGGCAAATTGGCGGCAAGTTCGATCCACCGCGTGATCCCGATCGCCTGCAGGAACGCCTCGTCATGGCTGACGACCAGCAGTGCGCCGTCATAGGCCCGCAAGCCGGCCTCGACGGCTTCGATGGACTCGAAGTCGAGATGATTGGTCGGCTCGTCCAGGATCAGCAGCGACGGCGGCGGCTGCCCGCCCAGCACGCAAGCGAGGCCCGCGCGGAACATTTGCCCGCCGCTCAGGCTCCCGGCGATTTGCAAGGCGGCATCGGCGCGAAACATGAACCGGGCCAGCGCGGCATGGCACTCGTTCGCACCGGCCTTCGGATTGAGACGCCGAAAATTGTCCAGAATGGAGCGCGCCGGGTCGAGCAGGCTGACCTTCTGGTCGAACAACGCGAAATCCGGCCTGATCCGCACGATGCCCGCAAGCGGACGCAGCTCGCCCACGATGAGCTTCAGCAGCGTCGTCTTGCCGGAGCCATTGGGCCCGACCAGCGCGACGCGCTCCGGCCCGACCACCGCAAATGAGAGGTCGCGCACGACAGGCTGCTCCGGCCAAAAGCCAGCGCTGACACCGTCAAGCCAAAGCACTTCCCTCCCCGCCGGCAGGTCGGTTGCGGGCAATTTGACCGAGAGCGGCTGAAGAACCTCGATGCGCCGGCGCGCCGTGTCGATGGCTTGAAGCGCCTCCGCGCGCTGCCGCTCCGCGATTTGCGCATTCTTGCCGCCGGTGTCCTCGCTGCGATCCTTGCGGGCGCCGGCCAGGATGCGCGGCATGTCGCCCTTGGCGCGCTTCTTTCTGCCGCCGCTGTCCTTGCGCGCTTTCTTCTCCGCGGCCTCCTGCGCCCTCCCGTCGATCTCGGACAGGCGGTTCTCGGCATGCGCGAGATCGTGCCTCACAGCCGCGAGCTCGATGGCCTTCTGCGTTCGAAAGCTGCTCCAATTGCCACCATATCGCGTCGCGCCGAGCGACGTCAGTTCGACGATCGCATCCATGGTGTCGAGCAGTGTCCGGTCGTGGCTGACGATAATCGCGCCGCCGCGCCAGGCAGACAGCAGATCGGTGACGGCCTTGCGTCCGTCCTGGTCGAGATTGTTGGTGGGCTCGTCCAGCAGCAGGAAGTCAGGCGCAGCGAACACCAGCGCGGCGAGACGAACCCGCGTGATCTGGCCACCGGACAGGCACGACAGCGCCGTATCGGGAGACGGATCGAACCCGAGGCGCGCCAACGCGGCCTCAAGCCGCGTCTCGAGCGTCCAGTCGACCGCAGCGACCTCGTCGGCGGAGGCGTCGCCCCGCTCGGCACGGCGCAGCAACTCGAGCGCCGGCCGCACGCCGAACAGATCCGCCACGGTCCCGCCGGCAAGAACCTGCACGTCCTGGCGTAACAAGCCGATAGTGCCGTTGATCAGAACGCGTCCCGACTGAGGAATATGTTCGCCGAGCATCGACGCAAGCAGCGTCGTCTTGCCAACGCCGTTACGGCCGACGAGACCAGTTCGCTCGGCGCCGAATGTCAGATCGAGGTTTGAGAAGAGAGAGCGCCCGTCAGGCGTGGACAGCGACAGGTTCGACAGGATGATTGAAGCAGGCATGGAATTCCCCGTGAGCAAGGCGGATGGGCGTTGCGGTCGGGGTGAAATCCATGGCTGCGAAGATCCTCATTGAGGAACTCTCTAACTAGTCCCATCAAAGGGCGAGATCAAGGCGCGGCACGAGGAGACAACAGGCGTGATGGGCGCTGTCGTCCTTCCTCGCCGTGCACCATCAGCCCTTGAGCGCGGTCACCACCACCTCAATTAGCGCACCGCCGCCGAGATCGGCGACGCCGACGGTGGCGCGGGTCGGCAGGTTGTCGCCGAAGAATTCGGTCCAGGCCGCGTCCATCTCTTTCTTCTTGGAGAGATCGGTGACGAAGATCGAGGCGCTGACCACGCGGCTCTTGTCGGTTCCCGCCTCTTTCAGATAGCCGGCGATCTTGCCGAGGATGTTGCGGGTCTGCTCGCCCATCGAGACCGAGGTGTCGTCGGCGATCGTGCCGCCGAGGAAGACGAAGCCATTGGCTTCGACGGCGCGGTGCATGATGGGCGTGCGGATGCTGCGGGTGATGCTCATGATATCCTCTTGTTTAGAGCGTGGAAGGGTGGAAGCGGTCGATGCCGAGTTCGCCGATACGGGTCTGGGTGCCGCCGTTGACGATCAGTTCCGCCATCACGGCGCCGGCGCCAGGGCCGAGCTGGAAACCGTGCAGCGAGAAGCCGAACTGGTGATAGAGGCCCTTGTGACGCGAGCTCGGCCCGAACACGGGAATGTCGTCCTTCATCTTGGCTTCAATGCCGGCCCAGGCACGGACGATGTTGGCGCTGCGCATCACCGGAAACAGCTCGAACACGGTCTGCGCACTGGTCGCAAGGCTCTTCCAGTCCAGCACCGTCTCGTTGCGATCCTGATAGGGCGTCGCCAGATGGCCGCCGCCGATCAGCACGGTGCCGTTCTTGAACTGCTTGAAGGACAGCTTTCGACCACGCAGGATCACGACGGGGTCGATGAAGTGCGGCACGCGCGAGGTGATCATCAGCATCGGCGCCACGGTTTCGACCGGGACGGGCTCGCCGAGATGAGCCGCGATCCTGCCGGCCCAGGCGCCGGCAGCATTCACCAGCACCGGCGCGGCAAAGCTCTCCGACCCGGCATCGACGTGCCAGAGGCCGTCACGGTGCCGGATGCTGCCGGCAGCTACGCCTTCGCGCACAGTTGCGCCCAATTGCTCGGCCTTGCGGCGGAACGCCGTCGTCGTCTGCGCCGGATTGGCCGCACCGTCACGCCGAGAAACCACACCGCCGGGACAGGTCTCGGCCACCGCCGGCACCAGCCGGCGCAGTTCGGCGGCGTCGATCAGCTCCTCGTGGGTGAAGCCCAGCGCATTGAGCTCGGCGACGCGCGCGCGGCAGAGGGCGAGTTCTTCCTCGTTCTCGGCGACCAGCACCTGGCCGTAGCTCTCGAAGCTGCAATCGTCGTCGACGAGATCCGTGATCTTCTCCCAGATGTCCATCGAGCGGATCGACAGCGGAATCTCGGGAATGTGCCGCGCGAGCTGCCGGACGCCGCCGGCATTGACGCCCGAGGCGTGACGGCCGGCATAGTCCTTCTCGATCAGCACCGGCTTCAGGCCGGCGAGACACAGATGCAGCGTGGTCGAGCACCCGTGGATGCCGCCGCCAATGACGATCGCATCCACATTTGTGCTCATCCGCGCACCACAGCCTTGACGTCGGCCTCGCTCTTGGGAACGGCGGCGAGTTCGGCCAGCGTGATCGGCTTCACCGGCGCGCGCAGCCGGTAGTAACCGATCTCCTGCGGGGTCTTGCCGCGCGCCCCCGCCATCAGCTCGGTGACGGTGAGGCCGCAGAGCCGGCCCTGGCACGGGCCCATGCCGGTGCGGCGATAGGCCTTGAGCTGATTCGGCCCGGTCGCGCCGATCGCGACGGAATCGAGAACGTCCTTTGCCGTGACCTCTTCGCAACGACAGACGATGGTATCGCCTGAAGGAATCCGGAACTGCGGCGCGGGGCGGAACAGCGTGTCGAGGAACAGGCGACCACGCTCAGCCTTGGCGAGGTCGGAACGGAGCGTCGCCATTGCGGGAAGTTTTGCGGCAGAAGCGGGCGCCAGTGCTTCGACGGCGGCGCGCGCGGCAATGCGACCGCGCACCACGGCTGCACTCGCGCCGCCGATGCCGGCCCCGTCACCGGCGATCGCGATGCCGGCGACCGACGAATTGCCGCTCGCGTCGAGCACTGGCGACCAGCACAATTGCAGATCATCCCAGCGATGCTCGATGCCGGCTGACATCGCCAGATTGACGTTGGGCACGACGCCCTGATGCAGCAGCAACAGGTCCGCAGCGATGGTCTCGCGCTTGCCGCCGGCGACGTAGCTCACGCTGGCAAGCTGGCCATCACCGGAAGCCGCAAGCTCGGTGACGCCGGAGACGACCTGCACCTTCGCCCTCACCTCGCGCATCATCGACAGGCCCTTGGCGAAATAGGGCGAGGTGAGGAAGGCGAAAGCGTGCGGGAGCGCAGCGAAATAATTGCCGCGCTGGGTGGTGTCGAGGATGCGATCGATGCGGCCGCCAAGCCGCAGTATCTGCGCGGCGAGCAGCCAGAGCAGCGGCCCCTGCCCTGCGATCACGGTGCGTCCGTCGGGCACCAGCGCCGAGGACTTCAGCATGGTCTGCGCCGCGCCCGCGGTCATCACGCCCGGCAGCGTCCAGCCGGGAATTGGGAACGGCCGCTCCAGCGCACCGGTCGCGAGAATCACGCGTTTCGCCTTGACGAAGGCCGAGGCGCCGCCGATCGAGACGGCGATATCGAGATTGCGGTCGAGGCTCCAGACGGTGGCGCGGTGAATGACCTCCGCATTGCTCGCGCGCAGCGACTGCACGAGATCGGCCCCGACCCAATAATCGGCGCCGAGCTGATTGCGCTCGGTAACCGGCGTCGAGGCGATGGCGCGAAACACCTGGCCACCGGGGCCGATGTTCTCGTCGAGCAGCAGCGTCGAGAGGCCGGCCTTGGCGGATGTTGCGGCAGCCGCAAGGCCCGCGGGCCCGGCGCCGATCACCACGAAGTCATAGTTTTCGCGCTTGGGAGCCACGCTCATTTTCCGATCTCCCGCTTGCCCTTCTGGATTTCGATCTGCATGCCCTCGGCGACGGGCACGAGGCACCCTTGCCGGTTGCCGACGCCGTCGATGGTGACGAGGCAGTCGAAGCAGACGCCCATCATGCAATAAGGCAGACGCGGCGCGCCGCTCACCGCGGTGGAACGCCGTGCGTCAACGCCGGAGGCCAGCAGTGCGGCGGAGACGGTGTCGCCCTGGCGCGCTGCGACCGCGACGCCGTCGACGAAGATCTGCACCTGTGGCCGCTTGTCCTGTTCGGATCGCTTGAACATGGGGATGCCTCTTGGCTCCTTCTCAGAATCTCTAGTAGCCGCTGCTGTTCGCAGCACCTGCGCCGCCAAAACGGCTGGCCGAGAACGCGCCGACCAGCTCCGGCTCGAGCGCGCCCTGCGCCACCATGCGCGCGATCTCGAAGGCGTGGTTGGAGGCGAGCGTCACGCCGGAATGGCAGCAGGCGACGAAGGCACCGGGATGCGTCTCCGACTGATCGTAGATCGGAAAGCCGTCCTGCGGCATGACGCGGATTCCGGACCAGCTCCTGACCACGTTGAGCCGCGCCAGATGCGGAAACATGCGCTGCGCGCGATCGGCCATGACGCCGCTGATCGACGGCTTCAGCGTGCGATCATCGAGCTCGTCCTCCTTGCTGTCGCCGATCATCACCGTGCCCTCGTCGGTCTGGCGGATCGTGGTCAGCGGATGCGGCAGGAACGGCATGGTGCGCTCGGTCACGACGACCTGGCCGCGCGTCGGGCCCATCGGCGCAAAGAGGCCGACCATCGGCGCCAACGCCTGGTTGGCATTGCCGGCGGCGAGCACGATCTTGGCGGCGCGCAGCTCGCCCTGCGGCGTGATCAGCCGAAATTCGCCCCCGCTCTTGCTGATCGCCGAGACCGGACGCTCCGGAAAATAGTCGATGCCGAACGCAATGAAGCCGGTGTGGAAGGCGCGGAAGGTGCGCAGCGAATTGACGTGGCCGTCGAGCGGACAATAGCTGCCGCCGGAGACCTCGGGGCCGATCAGCGGCAGCGCCTCCTTCACCTCGGACGGCCGCAGCATCTCCATCTTGTAGTCGGCCGCGCCGACCTGGTTGTGCATGCGCTTGACGAGCTCGGTGCGCTGGCCGAATTCGTCCTCGCCGAGCGTGAGATGAAAACCGCCGTTCTGCTGCAGGGCGACGTCGAGGCCGGTCTGCTGCTTCAGCTCGGAGGCCAGCCGGCCCCACGCCTGCGAGGCCTGCACGGTCCACCGCGTATAGGCCGGCATGCCGAGCCCTTTGCTCTGCACCCACACCAATGCGAAGTTCGCGCGCGAGGCGCGCTTGGTGATGTCGCCTTCGTCGAGCACGGCGACCTTCTTGCCGAGCCGGCCGAGGCCCCAGGCAATGGCGGAGCCGAGCAGTCCGCCGCCGACGACGGCGACGTCGTAATCTCCTGACATGAGTTCTCCTATCGTCCCGTATCGCCCTTGCCAGCGAGCACACGGTCGAGCCCGTAGAAGCGGTCGAGCAAAATGAGGGCGGCCATGGTGATTGCGATCACGCAGGCCGAGACCGACGTCACGAGCGGATCGATGTTGTCCTGGATGTAAAGGAACATGCGGACCGGCAACGTCTCGGTCCCGGGCGCAGCAAGGAAGACGGTCATGGTGAGATCGTCGAAGGACTGGATGAAGGCGAGCGCCCAACCGCTAATCACGCCGGGCAGGATCAGCGGCAAGGTCACGCGGCGGAACAGCGTCCAGCCGCCGGCGCCGAGCGAGACCGCCGCCATCTCGACCGTGCGGTCCATGCCGGTCGCCGCCGCCAGCGTCAGCCGCAGCGCGAACGGGAACACGATGATGACATGCGCGACGATCAGCGCCGCGAAGCTGCCGCCGAGACCGGCCGAAGTGAAGAAGCGCAGGAAGGCGATGCCGAGCACCACATGTGGGATCATCAGCGGCGACAGGAACAGCGCCGCCAGCACATCACGACCACGGAAGCGATAGCGCGCGATCGCCAGCGCCGCCGGCACCGCGAACAGCAGCGCCACGAGGGAGGACAACGCGCCAAGGCCCAGGCTGACCCAGAAGGCGTGAATGAATTCGGGGTAATTCAGGATCGTCTTGAACCAGCGCAGCGAAAACCCGTTGGTCGGCAGCGACAGAAAACCTTCGGGCGTGAAGGCGACGAGGCAGACCACCAGGATCGGCGCCACCATGACGATGACGAAGATGGTGTGAAAGATCAGCGCGAGCGGACCGTTCCGGCTCATCGGAACACCTCCGCATAGCGGCGTTCGATCAGTGCGTTGCTGCCGACGACGATCAGCACCAATGCGGCCAGCAGCAGCGTTGCGACCGCAGCGCCCAGCGGCCAGTTCAGCGTGTTGAGGAATTCGTCATAGGCGAGCGTTGCCGCGACCTTGAGCCGGCGGCCGCCGATGATCGCAGGCGTTGCGAAGGCGCTGGCCGAGAGCGAGAACACGATGATGGCGCCCGACAGCACGCCCGGCATGATCTGGGGCATGATGATGCGGCGGATGATGGTCGCAGGGCCCGCGCCGAGCGACATCGCGGCATTCTCGATCTGCGGATCGAGCCGCTGCAGCGCCGCCCACACCGAGAGCACCATGAACGGCATCATCACATGCGCGAGCGCGATCACCACGCCTGTTTCGGTGAACATGAAGGGAATGGGGGAGCCGATCAGCCCGAGCGAGATCAGGAGCTTGTTGACCAGCCCGTTGTTGCCGCCAAACAGCAGGGCCCAGCCCAGCGTGCGCGCCACCACGGAGATGAGAAGCGGCCCGAGAATGACCAGCAGGAAAAAACTCTTCCAGCGGCCGCTCATGCGGTTGAGGATATAGGCTTCGGGTGCCCCGAGTAGCGCGGTGAGCAGTGTGGTCAGGATGGCGATGCGGAAGGTCCGCCAGAACATCTCGGCGTAATAGGGATCGGTCGCGATCTCGTGCCAGTTCTTGAGGATGAAGACCGGCTCGATGCCCTTGTACTGGCCCCAATCGTGGAACGACAGCATCACCGTCATCGCCAACGGAATCAGCAGCACGCCGACGAACAGCATCAAGGCGGGCGCGGTCAGCACCCATGGCGCGCGCAGGCTGCGCTCCTCGGCCGCCATGCTCATGCGCCGGCCCTCGCGCGCACGCTCATGTCCTCGGGCCGCCAGGTGAGGCAAACCGCGTCGCCTTCGGCCGGCTGCGCTTTGCCGTCGTTCTGGCGGATCACGATCGCCGGGCCGCATTCACTGTCGCACTGGAACAGCCAGTGATTGCCCTGGAAGATGCGCGTGATGATTTTTGCGCCCAGCCCCGTATCGCCAAAGCCGATTCTTTCGGGCCGAATGCTGACGGTGACGGGGCCGCCCAGCCCGGCCGGCGCCGGTGCGCGCCAGGAGCCGGCCACCAACTGCGTCGGCGCGACGGTCCGGTCGATCGTTCCGGCAAAATCGTTGGTCTTGCCGAGGAATTGCGAGACGAAGGCCGAGGCCGGCCTTTCATAGGTCTCTTGTGGCGTGCCGATCTGCTCGATCTTGCCCTGGCTCATGACCACGATGCGATCCGACAGCGACATCGCCTCGTTCTGGTCATGCGTGACCAGGATCGTGGTGGTGCCGACGGTGCGCTGGATCTGGCGCAGCTCGATCTGCATCTCCTCGCGCAGCTTGGCGTCGAGGTTCGACAGCGGCTCGTCGAGCAGCAGCACGCTGGGCTTGATCACCAGCGCACGCGCCAGTGCCACGCGCTGCTGCTGGCCGCCGGACATGCGGCGCGGATGGCGATCCTCGTATCCGGCGAGGCCCACCATCGCGAGTGCGGCGCGGACGCGTTCGGACCTTTCAGCGCGCGGCACGCCACGCATCTCGAGGCCGAAGGCGACGTTCTCCGCCGCGGTCATGTGCGGAAACAGCGCGTAGCTCTGGAACACGATGCCGAGGCCGCGCTTTGCCGGATGGATCGCGGTCAGGTCCTTGCCCTCGAGGCGGATCGCGCCGCGCGTCGGATCGAGGAAGCCCGCGATCATCTGCAGCGTCGTGGTCTTGCCGCAGCCGGACGGGCCGAGGAAGGAGATGAACTCCCCCTTCCCCACCGACAGGCTGAAGTCATCGACCACAGTCTGCGTGCCGAACTGCTTTGCGACCCGATCGAGCTCGAGATAGGCCATGGCGCTGTCTCCGCGGCGACCGATCAGCGTTCGACCTCGCGATTCCAGCGCTTGGTCCACTCCTCGCGCTTCTCGTTGATCACGGTCCAGTCCGGATTATAGAGCTTGGCCGCGCGCTCGCCGATCGGCGCCATCTTGCCGAGCTCGGGCGGGATCACCAGCGATTTCAGCACCGGGCCGTAGCCGTAATCCTTCAGCATCACGAGCTGGGTTTTCGGATCGAGCAGCATCTTGACGAAGCTCGCAGCCAGCGGCGAAGCATTGGGCTTATTGATCGGGCACGCCGTGGTCAGCAGCGTCGCTGCGCCTTCCTTCGGGTAGACGAAGTCGACGGGGAAGCCGGTATTGGCGAAGCTCTGCACGCGGCCGGTGCCCCATACCGCGATCACGGCCTGGCCGGACTGGAACAGCTCGGTCATCTTGCCCGGCGACGGCTCATAGGCCAGCACGTTCGGATTGATCTGCTCCTTGAAGATCTTGAAGCCGGACTCGACGTTGGTCTCGCCGCCGCCGTTCATCTTCGACAGCATCACCAGCGCTTCGAGACCGTAGGTGTTGTTGATCGGTGGAATCACGAGCTGTTTTGCGTATTTCGTGTCCTTCAGGTCGTTCCACGAGGTCGGCGGCGCCCAGCCTTTCTCCTTGAACACCTTCGTGTTGTACATCAGCCCGGTGGCGACGATGCCGATCGCGACCGCGCGATCGTCCTTGAAGCGCGCAGTGTCGTAGAGATCGGCGGGCAGGCCGTCGAGCTTGCCGCAGAAGCCGAGCTGGATGGCCTGGTACATCGGGCCATCATCGACGATGGCGACGTCGATCTGCTGGTTGCCTTTCTGCGCCTGGAGCTTGGCCAGCGTGTCGGTGGAATTGCCGGCGACGTATTCAACCTTGACGCCGTTCTCCTTCTCGAAGGCCGGGATCACCTCGTCGCGGATGGTCTTCTCGAACGAGCCGCCATAGCCGGCGACGTAGAGCGTTTTCTGCTGGGCCGAGGCGACCGAGGGGACGGCAATGAGCGCTGCGATGCTGACCGCGGTCAGAAGGCGAAAAGTCTTCATGTGGACCGATCTCCAATACCGGAATGAGGTGACGTGCCGACGAGTCTCGCTGGCTGAAGCGCGTTGCCGCATTCCCTTCCGCGCCAATCCGCTTCCGATCAGGGCTCCGGCCCCCATTCGGCGGGTTTTGGCGCGATCTGGAGGTTTGAACCCCTCCAATCTGCCGAAAAAGCGGGCTGTCTCCAGTCCTGATGAAAAAGATCGCAGACCTATACTTCCATCGTCCAATGAATAATGGCACCCTCTGCATGCCGAAATGTTATGATTGGATGGTGGAATGGCGCGGATCAATTCGCGGCAGGTGGAGGCCTTCCGCGCGATGATGCTGACCGGCAGTGTGACCGAGGCGGCGGCGCTAATGAAGGTGACGCAGCCGGCCGTCAGCCGGTTGCTGCGCGACCTCCAGGCGCTGCTGAAGATGGAGCTGTTCGAACGGCGCGGCACCGGCCTGGTGCCGACCGCCGCGGCGATGGCGCTCTACACCGAGGTCGAGCGCTCCTTCGTCGGCCTCGAACGCATCACTGCGGCAGCAGAAGAAATCCGGGGACGCCGCACCGGCTCGCTACGCATCGCGGCACTGCCGGCGCTGTCGAACGGCTATCTGCCGCGGCTCACCGGTCACTTTCTGAAGGAGCGGCCAAACCTCAACCTCGCCTTCTTCGGTGTCATCTCGCCGATCGTGGTTGACTGGGTGCTGAACAATCAATGTGACGTCGGCTTTGCCGAGGTGCCGATCGCGCATTCCGGTCTGCCGAGCCAGAGACTGCCGGCGCCGGCGCGCGTCGCAGTGCTGCCGACCGGTCATCGCCTCGCGGAGAAGGAAGTCCTGGAGCCGCGCGATTTCGAGGGCGAGACCTTCATCTCGCTGTCGGCGGGATCGTCGAGTCGGCATCTCGTCGATCAGGTCTTCCACCGCCACGATGTCCGCCGCGTGCTGCGCGTTGAGACCACGCTGTCGGAAATCATGTGCGGCATGGTGTCGTCAGGCCTCGGCGTCGCGATCTGCGATCCCTTCACGGCGCAGGAATTTGCAACGCGCGGCGTCGTCGTGCGCCGCTTCCTGCCGCGCATCGATTTCGAATTCTCCGCGGTCTTTCCGGCGCAGCGCAGCCCGTCCCCGGTGGCGCTGGACCTGGTCGAGACCATGCGCAAGGCGCTGGTGGAGTTCGAGGACGACGAAGCCGGGGTCAGCCGTTGAACGCGGCCTGCGCCTCCGGCAGATCCCAGATCTTGCCGATCGCGGCGGTGCCGGCCGCCGTAATCGCGGCTTCATCCGCGCCGAGATAGCGTCCCTCATCGACCAGGACCCGGCCATCGACCATGACCTGATCGATATTGGCGCGGTTGGCGAGTGCGATCAGCGCGCGGCGCGGGTCGAACAGCGGCTGCAGATGCGGATGGGTGAGATCGACGACGGTGAGATCTGCGGTCGCGCCCGGCTCGATGCGGCCGAGATCGGGCCGCTTGATGACGTCGGCGGCGACCGTCGTGTTCGCCTCGATCAGCTCGGGTGAGTTCGCGACGTCAGGGCGCGCCGAAATGATCTTGGAGATCAGCGACGCCGCATTGAGCTCGCCGAGCAGGTCCATGTTGTAGCCGTCGGTGCCGACCACGGTGCGCACGCCGTGCTCGGCGAAGCGGCTGAACGCCGCGGTGATGCCGGCACGCGCGAACACGCGCGGGCAGTTCAAGACGGTCATGCCGCGCGCGGCCATCAGCTTGAGATCGTCGTCGCTGCTGAACATGCAATGCGCCGCCATCAGATCGGGCGCGAGCAGGCCGAGCCAGTCCAGGTATTGTGCCGGCGTGCGGCCGCCATAGCGCTTGCCGATGGTCTCGACCTCGGCGCGGCTCTGCGCCATGTGCGTGGTGATGGGAACGCCGAGCTCGCGCGCCCGCGCGGCGCAGGCCTTCAGCAGATCGGGGCCGCAGGTGTCGGTGGCATGCGGGCTCATGGCAAGGCTGATGCGGCCGTCGCCGTGACTATTCCAGCGCTGATAGAGCGCGTCCCACGCCGCCATGTCCGCAGCGCCGTCATCGCCGGAATATTGGACCACACCGTCAGACCCGGCCTTGGCGTCGGACGTCGAGAACAGATAGGGGGCACCATAGAAGCGGATGCCCATCTCTTCCGCCGCGTCGAACATCTCGGGGATCGAGTTGCGGAACGGCTCCATCACCGTGGTGGCGCCGCCCTTGAGCAGCTGGAGGATGCCGAGCCGCGCCACCGCAAGGCGCTCTTCCGCCGACAGGATATCGGCGCCGCGCTTGGTCAGCGGCAGCAGCACCGTGTAGACGATGCTCTGGTTGTTCTTGCGGCCGTTGCCGTCCTCGGTGTGGCTGCGCGCCACCGCTTCCGAGAAGCAATGATTGTGCAGGTTGAGCAGGCCCGGCAGGACGAAGCGGCCCGGACGATCATAGACCCGATCGGCGCGCGGCTTGTCGCGTGTGATCGCTGCAATCTTCTTGCCTTCGACCAGAACCCAGTGGTCGCGCAAGACATCCTGCGCGCCGTCTTTGCGTGACAGCACATAGCTGCCGAAGATTGCTGTGGTGCTCATGCGGGGCGCACGTTCCAGAACACGGCGGTGCCGTCGAGAATGCCGGTGATGGCCTTGCGATAGGCCGTCGGCTGCTTGTAGAGGCCGATCGGAATATAGGGGATTTCCTCGAACGCCACCCTCTGGACTTCGCGGCAGATGCGCTGCTGTTCGGCGAGTTCGGAGGCCGCCAGCCACTGGCTGCGCAACTCGCCCATCTTCGTGCTCGCGTACCAGCCGGCGACCTTGCCTTCGCCGCGAATGTTGGTGTTGCCGGCCGGGTTGAGCCAGTCGATGCCCTGCCAGTTGCCGACCGCGGCGCTCCAGCCGCCCTGCGGAAGCGGATCCTTCTTCAGCTGGCGCTGCAGCACCACGGCGAAATCGAGGCCGGCATATTCGACGTTCATGCCGGCCTTGCGCAACGAGTCCACCGCGATCTCGCCAAGCGGCTTTTGCGCCAGCGAGTTGGTCGGAACGAGCAGCACGATCTTCTCGGCGTTGTAGCCCGCGGCTTTCAGGTCGGCCTTCACCTTGGCGTAGTCGCGCGGGCCGCGGAACACGTCGAGGCCGACCTCATTTGCCATCGGGGTGCCGGGTGCGAAATAGCCGACCGCTGAGACCTGGAACGCCGGATCGGTGCCGGCGACGGCGGTCATGAATGCGGACTGGTCGATCGCACCCAGGAGCGCGCGGCGGATGGCGGGATTGTCGAACGGCGGCTGCAGGTGGTTGAGGCGCAGCATGCAGGCGTAGCCTCGGGGATCGAGGATGCGCGTCTCGATATCGCCGGCCGCCTTGATCACCGGAAGCAGATCGTGCGGCGTAGTCTCCTGCCAATCCTGCTCGCCGGTCTGGAGCGCGGCGACGCCGGTGCCGGCATCGGGCGTCGTGGTCCAGACCACGCGATCGTAGTGCACGATCTTCGGCCCCGCAGTCCAATCCGGCTTGCCGTCGGTGCGCGGCTGATAGCGCTCGAACTTGGCATAGGCATTGCGCGCGCCCTGCACGCGCTCGTCGGCGAGATAGCGGAACGGACCGCTGCCGATCACCTCGGTGAGCGGCTTGAACGGATCCTGGCTCGCCAGCCGCTCCGGCATCATGAAGCAGGCATTGATCGCTGCCTTGCCGAGCGCCTGCGGCAGCAGCGGAAAAGGACGCTTCAGACGGAAGCGGATGGTGCGGTCGTCGGCAGCCGAGAGCTCGGCGGTCGCCTCCATCAGCTCGCCGCCAAAGCCGTCGCGCGCGGCCCAGCGACGGATGCTGGCGACGCAATCGCGCGCCAGCACCCGCTCGCCGTCGTGCCAGAACAGGCCGTCGCGAAGCGTGAGGTCCCACTGTAGCTGGTCGGCGGAGATGGCGTGGCCCGACAGCATCTGCGGCGAGACCTGGAGCGAGGAGCTCATGCCGTAGAGCGTGTCGTAGACATGAAGCCGTGGTTTCGCGACACCTGCGCGGTCGAATAGATGGGATCGACGAAGGCGAGATCGATGACGGGGATGAAGCGCAGCGTGGATTGCGATTCAGCGCGGACGATGCCCGGCAGGGACAGCGCCGGCAGCGCCGCGCCAGCCTTGAGGAGCGAGCGGCGGGAGATCGACATTATCGGTGACCCGCTTCGTGGCGCAGGAAGTTCTCCGCGATCTTCTCGCCGGTGGTGATCCAGAGATCCGGGCACGACTTCGCGTAGGTCAGGAACTCGCGCAGCAGGCGCAGCCGCATCGGGCGGCCGCTGCATTGGGGGTGCAGCACCGTCGTCACCATCGCGCCCCAGTCGCGGACCTCATCCAGCTCGTCCTTCCACATCGAGAGGACGTGCTCCCTAGGAAAGATCGAGCGCGGACTGAAGCGCGCGGACAGGCCGTGCATCCAGTCGTCATAGCTCGCGGTCACCGGCAGCTCGATCGTGCCGGGCTTGCCGTCGGCGAGGCGATGGCGATAGGGCCTGACGTCGTCGCGGAACGAAGACGTGTAGACGATGCCGTGCCGCACCAGCGCGACGCGCAGCTCCTCCGTGAACTCGCCATAGGGCGCGCGATAGCCGGTCGGCTTGACGCCGAGCCGGCGCTTCAAAGCCTCGAAGCCGCGCTCCAGCTCCTCCTCGATCCATGGATCGCCGGGATCGGGCAAGAGATGGTGATAGCCGTGATGTCCGATCTCGTGACCGGCCTTCAAGATGGATTCCGCCATCGCCGGATGCGCGTCGACCGACCACCCCGTGACGAAGAACGTCGCCTTGAGATCGAGCTGGTCGAGCAGCTCCAGGAGCTTCGGCGTGCCGACGCGCGCCTCGTAGCCGCCATAGCTCATGGTGATCAGCCGCTGCGCATGCACCGCGTCCTTGCTGGTCCAGGCACTCTCGGCGTCCACGTCGAACGACAGGAACATCGCGGATGTGTACGGCTTCGGCCACGGATATTCCGGCGCGGGATCCGCGGTGTTGGCCGGAACGAGCGGAATGCTCTGGAGTGCCTTACTGTCCAGCATTGATGGTCGCCTTCTCGATTGCGTTGTCGCTCAATTTCCACTTCGCCAGCAGCGTCTTGTAGGTGCCGTCCGCGATCAGCGCGTCGACCGCCTCCAGCATTGCCTGCTGCAATGCCTTCTCCTTCACCGGCAGAGCAATGCCGGTGAATTGCTGTGCGATGGGCGCGCCCACGGTCGCATAGGTGTTGGGCTCGAGGTCCATGATGTAGGGCAGCGTCTCGTTGCCCTGGGCGGCGGCATCGATGCGGCCTTGCCTCAGCTGGGTGCGCGCATCGGCCGAGCCGTCGGTGCCGACGAACTGGATCGGAGAGCTGTCGCAATTCTTCTCGCTCCACGCCGCAATCTGGGCCGGGTACATGGTGCGTCGGCTGGCGCCGACCTTCTTGCCGCACAGCGACGTCGCATCCTTGAATTCCGCCTTGCGTGACGCCTGCACGAAGAACTGCGGGCCGCTGCGCAAATAATCGACGAAGGTCGCGACCTCGTGCCGGCTCGCATAGTCGGTGAAACCGGACAGGATCGCATCCACCCGCCCGGTCGAGATCGAGGGCATGAACTCGGCAAAGCTGGTCTCGGTCCATTCGATCTTGAGGCCGAGCTTGCGGCCGATGGCTTCGCCGAGATCGACGTCGAAACCGGAGAGCGCGTTGGTGGCGGGATCGCGGAACTCCATCGGCGGATAGTTCGGCACCACCGCGACCTTGATGCTGCCGCGCTTTACGATCTCAGGCGGCAGTTCGGCCGCCATTGCCGACACGCTCATGGCGCCCAGGAACGCCGCCGCAAGCAAGAATCTCTTCATCACCATACCCCCAATGTCAGATCACTGCCGAAAGAAATGCCTTGGTGCGCTCCTCGCGCGGCGCGCCCAACACGTCGGAGGCGCGGCCTTGCTCGACGATCGCGCCCTGATCCATGTAGACGACGCGGTCGGCGACCTCGCGGGCGAAGCCGAGCTCGTGCGTCACCACCATCATGGTCATGCCGCTTCGCGCCAGCTCCTTCATGACCGCGAGCACCTCGCCGACCAGCTCGGGATCGAGTGCGCTGGTGGGCTCGTCGAACAACATCAGCATCGGCTTCATGGCGAGCGCCCGCGCGATCGCGACGCGCTGCTGCTGGCCGCCGGAGAGCTGCGCCGGATACCAGTCGGCCTTGGCCGACAATCCGACGCGCCGAAGCAGCTCGGTCGCCTCGGCGCGCACCTCATCCGGCTTGCGCCCCTGCACCTGGGTCGGGCCTTCCGTGATGTTCTCCAGCGCGGTCTTGTGCGGAAACAGGTTGAAGCGCTGGAATACCATGCCGGTCTTGAGCCGCTGCCGCCCGATTTCGCGCTCGCTCAGGCGATGGAGTTTCCCGCCTTGCTCGCGCACTCCGAGCAGTTCGCCGTCGAGCCAGATGCCGCCGGCATCGATCGTGGCGAGCTGATTGATGCAGCGGAGCAGCGTGGTCTTGCCGGAGCCGGAGGCGCCGATCAGGCACATCACCTCGCCGGGCCAGACGTCGAGCGAGACGTTCTTGAGAGCCCGAAACTCTCCAAAGTTCTTGGCTACGGAGCGGATCGCGACGAGCGGCTTTGTCATCGCGCCAGCCGCAATGTGCCGCGTGCAAAGCGGCGTTCGAGCAACATCTGGAGCGGTGTCAGGATCGAGACCGCGAGCAGGTACCAGAGCCCGGCGACGATCAGCAGCTCGATGACGCGGGAGTTGGCGTAGTAAATGTTCTCGGCATTGTGCAGCAGCTCCGGATACTGGATCACGCTGGCGAGCGAGGTCGCCTTCACCATGCCGATGAACTCGTTGCCGAGCGGCGGGATCACCACGCGCATCGCCTGCGGCAGCACGATGCGGCGCAGCGCGCGCAGCCGTCCCATACCGATCGCCTGCGCCGCCTCATATTGCCCGATATCGACCGACAGCATGCCGGCGCGCATCACTTCGGAGGTGTAGGCGCCCTGGTTGATGCCGAGCCCGAGCAGCGCGGCAAGGAACGGCGTCATGACGTCGACGGCGCGCGCGGACCACAGGCCGGGGATGCCGATGGTCGGAAACACCAGCGCGAGATTGAACCACAACAGCAGCTGCAGGATCAGTGGCGTGCCGCGGAACAGCCAGGTGTAGCCGGCGGCGACCGACTTCAGCACCGGATTGGGCGACAGCCGCATGATCGCGACGACGATGCCAAGGAAGATGCCGAGCATCATCGCCAGCACCGCCATCACCATGGTGTTGACGATGCCTTCGAGGATGACCTTTGCGGTCAGGAAGCGGCTGACATAGGACCATTCGATCTGGCCGTTCGCAAAGGCGCGCGCGATCGCCGCCAGCACGAGGACGATCAGGGCCGCGCTGATCCAGCGAAACCAGTGCGGCTCGCGCGCGATCCGCATGCCCGACAGATCGGGAAATCCTTGCGCGAGTGCCGGCGCCTGCTTCATTGCGGCGCCGCGTTCAGCATGGGCTGGGCGACTGCATTGGTCCCCAAGCCCCATTTGTCGAGAATGGCCTTGTACGAGCCGTCAGCGATCATCGCCGCGAGTTTCTCGGTCACGACTTCGCGCAAGGCGGCATCGTCCTTGCGGAACATGATGCCCTGATAGCCCCTGGCAAAGGGCTCGCCGACGATGCGATACTTGCCGGGCTCCTGTTGCTGCGCATAAGGCAACGTCTCGCTACCCTGCACGGCGGCGTCGATGCGGCCCTGCTTGAGCTGGTTGCGGACATCGATGGAATTCTCGCCCGGAACGTACTGGATCGCGAGCTTGCCGGCCGGCTCGCAATTCTGCTTGCTCCACTTCTCGATCTCGACCGGGAAGCTGGTGCTGCGGGTGGTGCCGACCTTCTTGCCGCAGAGATCGGTGGCGTCCTTGACCGCGCTCTCCGCCATCACGAAGAACTGCGGGCCGGTTGCGAGGTAATCGACGAAGTCGGCGGTCTCGCGCCGCGAGGCACGATCGGAGATGCCGGAAATGATGAAGTCGGCCCGCTTGGTCGTGAGCGAAGGGATCAGCTCGGCGAACGGCGTCTCGCTCCAGACGATCTTCAGCCCTCCGAGCCGCTTGGCGAGCTCCTTCGCCAGATCGATGTCGAGCCCGACCAGCTCGTTGGTTGCGGGGTCGCGATATTCCATCGGCGCGTAGGTGGAATTGACCGTGAGCTTCAGCGTACCAGCCTGCTTGATCTCCGCCGGCAGCTCGGCGGCTCGCGCCGACGTCACCGCAGCCAGCGCTGCGCAGGCAAGCAAATACGAGAGGCGTGTCATGTCAGCTCCTTTTGCCAATGCTGCGACCGGCCGTTGATCAATCCGCGTCGAGAACGGCCGGCTCGATGATTCCGGCACGCTCGGTGATCACCCTGTATTGGTCGGGCCGCCGGTGGGCGGCGAAGTTGAACATCTTGTCCTTGCCCTGGCGGCAGAGGTCGAGATCGATGTCGGCGACGATCACCTCGTCGGCCAGCGTCTGCGCCTGCGCGACGATGCGGCCGTTGGGATCAACGATGCAGGAGCCGCCGATCAGGCCGGAGCCGTCCTCCTCGCCCGCCTTCGCCACCGAAATCGCCCAGGTCGCGTTCATGTAGGCGTTGGCCTGGGTCACCAGCGTCGAGTGGAAGGTGCGCAAGGCTCCGTCTTCGGTCGTGCCGCCGTTGGGATCGTAGGCCGCCGAATTGTAGCCGATGCAGACGAGCTCGACTCCTTGCAGACCGAGCACGCGCCAGGATTCCGGCCAGCGACGATCATTGCAGATCATCATGCCCATGATGGCATGGGCCCAGGACGAGCCAGCGCGGAAGGCGGGAAAGCCGAGGTCGCCATATTCGAAGTAGCGCTTCTCGAGTTGCTGGTAGCGCGCGCCCGGACGCGGCTCGACCGAGCCCGGCAGATGCACCTTGCGATAGCGGCCGAGAACCTCGCCGTCGCGATCGACCAGGATGGAGCAATTGTAGCGCCGCCCCTCCGGCGTCAGCTCGGCATAGCCGACATAGAAGCCGACGCGCAGCGCACGTGCGCGATCGAATAGCTTTGCCACCGCGGGGTTCGGCATGCTGCGCTCGAAATACCGGTCGAGGGCCTCGCCTTCGAGCAGCCAGCGCGGGAAGAAGGTGGTGAAGGCGAGCTCCGGAAACACCACAAGACTCGCACCCCGACCGGCCGCCTCCTCCAGCATGTCGAGCATCCGCGACAACGTGTGTTCGCGCGTATCGGCTTTTTGCGTCGGCCCCATCTGAGCGGCTGCGGCGCGAAGGACACGAACCAAGATTGCCTCCAATCTGTGCGCAGTGCTGCCTCAATGGGCGAACGAACCCTTTGATGCGACGTGCAAATCCGCTGCCATTACGGGCGAGCGGTGCTGCAAAATCAATTCGCGTTGCTATGATGTTTTGGCCCTGACTATAATCGGCAGTGATATGAACCTGCGTCAGCTCGAGATCCTTCGCGCCGTGATCCGCCACCGCACCACGGTGGCGGCGGCGGACGAGCTGGCGCTGTCGCAGCCGGCGGTCAGCAACGCGCTGAAGACGATGGAGGCGCAGGCGGGCTTTGCGCTGTTCGAGCGCGTCAACAACCGGCTGTTTCCGACCGCCGAAGCGATGGCGCTCTACAAGGAGAGCGAGGCGATCTTCGCGCTGCACGCCAAGCTCGAGAACCGCATGCGCGATTTGCGCGAGAACCGGTCCGGGCATCTCGCCATCGTGGCGACGCCGCCGCTCGCGTACAGCATCATTCCGTCCGCGCTGTCGGGCTTCCTGCGCCGCCGCCCGGAGACGCGGGTGTTCTTCGATGTACGGCGCTATGAGGGCATCATCGAGGGTGTGCTGAGCCGCGTCGCCGAACTCGGCTTCGCGCTCGGCCTCACGCATCATCCAGGGATCGCGCATGAGGTGGTGCACACCGGCGAGATGGTCTGCGTGCTGCCGCCACAGCATCCACTCGCCGACCGGCCGATGATCTCCGCTTCCGATCTCTCCGGCCTACCCTTCATCGGGCTCGAACGCGGCACGCGGCTCGGCGAAGCCGTGCGCGACAGCTTTGCCCGCGCCGGCGCGCCGTTCCGGCCGACGGTCGAGGTGCGCTACTGCAACACGGCCTGCGTGCTGGCCGCCGCCGGCGTCGGCGCGGCGGTGGTCGATCCTTTCTCGCCGCGGCAGAACGGCGGCAGCGGCCTCGTCGTCCGTCCGTTCACGCCGACGACGCAGGCGGTCGCCTATATGCTATGGTCTGAAGCCGAGCCGCTGTCGCGTCTGGCCAAGGCCTTTCTCAACGAGATCCGCAAGGAGAGCGCTTTGCTCGAGCGCACAGCGCCGCACCAGCAACATGGGGCAGAAAGCGGCTGAGCTTCGCAACCTTTTGACCGGGAGGCCCATGGCACGCATCACCATCATCGAGACCGGAGAGGTGCCGCAAAAATACCGCGAGCGCCACGGTTCGTTTCCGGACATGTTCGCGCGCATGATCCGCGCCGAGGAGCCGGCCGCGACGATCGAGGTCGTCAGCATTCCCAACGGCGATGCGCTGCCCGATCCGAGCAAGCTCGAGGCCATCCTCATTACCGGCGCGGCGGCCGGGGTCTATGACGGGCTCGACTGGATCGCGCCGCTGGAAGATTTCGTGCGGACGGCTTACGCCAACAAGACACCGATGGTCGGTGTCTGCTTCGGCCACCAGCTGATCGCGCAGGCGCTCGGCGGCACCGTGCGCAAATCAGAACAGGGCTGGGGCATCGGCCGGCATGTCTATCAGGTGCTGCCGGAGAACGGCCTCATCGACGGTGAAGCGGTCGCGGTCGCCGCCTCGCATCAGGACCAGGTGATCGAGCCGCCAAGCGAGGCGCTGACGATCCTCTCCTCCGAGTTCACCCCGCATGCCGGCCTGCTCTATGCCAATGGCGCAACGCTGACAGTGCAGCCGCATCCGGAATTCGATGTCGGGTTCGCGCAAGTGTGCTGCGATCTGCGCGATGGCAAGGCACCTGAGGATGTCGTTGCCACGGCGAGGGCGTCGCTGGCGGAGCCGATGGATAATGCGAAGCTCGGCGGGGCGATTACGCGGTTTCTGGCTAAGCGCACCTGACTACGAAGCTCGAGACGCACTCGTCTTCCCTTCTCCCCTTGCGGGAGATGGTGGCGCGAAGCGCCGGATGAGGGGTTCTATCCATTCGCCGGACTGCTCGTGAGGAGAGAGACCCCTCACCCGTCTCGCCGCTATGCGGCGAGCCACCCTCTCCCGCAAGGGGAGAGGGTGAAGCAGCGTTGCTGGCGAAAATATCAGAACGGCTCGCTTCCCAGCCCCGGCACATCGGCCGGCCGCGGGCCCGGCGCCGCCCAGTGAAACCGGCGATCCTTCTCCGCAATGGCGATGTCGTTGATCGAGGCCTCGCGCCGCTTCATCAGGCCGTGCTCGTCGAACTCCCATTGCTCGTTGCCGTAGGAGCGGTACCACTGGCCGCTTGCATCGTGCCATTCGTACTGGAAGCGCACCGCGATGCGGCTGCCGTCGAAGGCCCAGAGGTCCTTGATCAGGCGGTAATCCTGCTCCTTCTCCCATTTGCGGGTGAGGAAGGCGACGATGGCTTCGCGGCCCTGAAAAACTTCCGAACGGTTGCGCCAGCGGCTGTCCTCGGTATAGGCGAGCGAGACCCGCACCGGATCGCGTGAGTTCCAGGCGTCCTCGGCCATGCGGGCCTTTTGCGCGGCGGTCTCGCGGGTGAAGGGTGGAAGCGGCGGGCGCGACATGGTGGCCTCATCGGTTGATCGGGACCGCGAATGTATCGTCGCAATTGGCAGAGTCGATAGGCGATCCGCTATCGAGCGATCACGTAACCAGATCGGCCTTCATCAGCTGGCGGATCGACTTCGGAATCGGCTGGGCCCGGCCGCCGCTGATGAAGGCGACGCGGACCTCGGCTTTCACCAGCACGTCGTCACCGCGCCGCACCTCCTGCGCCAGCATGATTGACGCCCCTTTCACCGCGACCGGCCAGGTCACGACGTCGAGCACGTCGTCCATTCGCGCGGGCTTCAGGAAGTCCAGATGCATCGAGCGCACCACGAAGGCGAAGCCCGCGCCGTCCGTCTCGGTCTGCTCGAACAGCACCTGCTGCTCGGCACCCATCAGCCTGAGATGATTGGTGCGTCCGCGCTCCATGTAGCGCAGGTAATTGGCATGATAGACGATGCCGGAAAACCCTCGCTTGGCGCTATCGGAGTAGCCAAAAAGGCCTGTTCCGCGAGGACTTCCTTACTTGAGCGCCTTTCCGGGAAAAGGTTCAGCCCCATCAAAGCGGCCACCTTGGCGTAGGGGGTGAACTCATAGGGCATACGCTTGCCGGTCGGGTGCACCACGATGCTGTCGATCAGGGCCGCCAGGGCATACCGGCTTTCTGGCGCTTCCGGATGTTTGGTGATGGCGCGGTGTACCTGCATAACGCTCCGGCGATAGACCTCCCTGAACTTGGGGCTCTCTGCCGCCACGAACGGGACCACGTTATTCTGACCACCAGAGGGGCCGCCCAACTGGTGCAGTCGCTCATCCAACGAAGCTCGCTCGGCTTCTTTGGCGTCGATCTTTTTGTAAAACGCCTCGGGCGGATTGGCGAGTTTCATGGTCGCCTCAACCAGCCGGGCGATCTCGACGTTGAGGGCGTTGAGGCGGCGCTCGACCGCCTTCCGTTCGCTGTCATTACGCTCGCCCGATTTCTTCTCGTTCCGGTACGCCTCGAGGGCGGCATCGATGGCCTCATCCGTCGTCAGATGCGCCACCATGCCGTCGCGGATGCCTTCCATCAGCTTGTTGAGGTCATACGACTTGCTGTGCGTGCATGTGCCATGCTGATGCGCAGCAGCGCAGGCGATCCGCGATGTGCCATCCCGCGAGGTTTGGGCGACCCGCATGTGACCATTGCAAGCGCCGCACCGCGTGAGACCAGATAGAAGATGATTGCCACGCGCCAGGACGGGGCGACGGGCGACCTTGCCGGTCGGGCCGAACTTCTTCACCGCGCGCTTGGTGCGAACCTTCTGAGCGGCATCCCATAGCTCTTGAGAGACGATCCGCATCGCCGGGTTCAATTGCTTGGTGTGCTCATTCTTGGGGTTCGGCCGTTTCACCTTCTTCAAGGTGTCGGGGTTCTCTGCCGTCGTGTGAGTGTTCCAATCGATCTCGCCGATGTACTTTCGGTTGCCGAGAATTCCCTTCGCGTACATCCCACCGACGAAGGCTTGGCTATTCCAGATCGTTGATCCCGCATACCGACGATCCCGGTGACTGGCCGGGGTCGGGATGCCCTCGCGCGTCAGGTCCGCAGCAATGTCACGCGGCGAGCGCTCCAGAATTCCATACTCGTGAAAAATCCGGACAACGATCTTAGCTTGCTCGGGATCGATCTCATGCTGGCCCGGCTTACCCGGCACAACGCGATAGCCGTAAGCAGGTGCGCCGGGAACGCCCCCATTTTCGAGCAGCAGGGCCTGGCCTCGACGCACGTTGATCGCCCGGCTTTCCTTATCGATCGAATTGACGAGGCTTTGGACAGCAACGTCGAGAGCCTTAATCCAACCCTTCTGCGTCAGGATCGCGATTTTGTTGTAGTCGCAGACTTTTCGGAAGCGCTGAATGTCGGCGGGATCGCGCGAGAGGCGGTTCAGGTCCTCAACAATGATCACGTCGAAGGGACGACGCTTACTTCTGACCCCAGCCATCAGCGCGGCGAACCCATCGCGGCCAGCTTCCGATTGTCCCGACTTCGCGCTGTCCTTGTGCACCTCAACAATTTTCAGCCCGTGGGCGTCGGCCAACTTCTGACAGAGCAGCCGTTGCCCTTCGATCGAAGTTTCCTTCTGCATGATGCTCGAATATCGAGCGTACACTGCCGCTTTCCGTTTAACCCCTGCCGTCGTCGTCATTCTCTACATCTCCAATGTGCGGCCCGCAGAGACCATCACGTTCATCTCTCGCGATCTGCCGCCCGATTGCGCGGGCGATCTCAAGCCATTGTTCTTTGTGGCTTGGATGGTCCCAGCTCTGCGGGTCTGCTGGGTCGAGCGGCCGAATGACCGCCCCTGATTTCGGGCCCTTACGGGTACGCAAATCACTTCCCCCTCAATTTACGCGGGAACCAAAAGCAAGACGACGACTAAAAAGCTGAACCTTTTCAGGGCCCTAGAGCCCGTTTTTAGGGGCCCTGGGGCGACCCCGCGCGGCTCGGCGCCATACCCCTGCTCCCTGGCGGGCCGGTTCCGGGACTGCCCTCGGCGTCCCCGCGGCCTGGACGAAGCGAAGAAGCGACCGTGCTCATCGCCTTTCCCACCCGCCGCCGATCTTCATCTTGATCCCGCTATCGCGCGATCCAGGCATCGGCCGCCGTTTCCGTTTCTTGATCCCGAGGTGCCTCATCCGCACTTTGTCGTTGGCTGCTCTCAGCGCGACATCGGCCGGCGTCTTCACCGAGCGGTCGCAGGCCTCATGAATGGGCCAGAGATTGCTCTCGCGGTTCTCGCCGCCGTTGCACAGGGCGACCCGGTGATCGCAGGTCCAGCGCTTCGCCCTGATCTTGACGGTGCAGATCCCGCAAATGCCCTTGAACCGGTCGAACACCCGCAAGCGAACGTGCGGCGGCACCGGCGTGTCGTCAGTCTTGCCAATCCACTCGGGAACGCTACGGCTCATCGTGGTTTACTCGAACATTCGAAGGGCCACGGCAGCGGGCCAGTCCGCAGTTCGCCGCCGTGGCCCTGGCCAGTTCACCGGTTGTGAGCCGTTACTGACTGCAGGCCGTTGTTTTCTTCCCGCCACCACCTGCCTGCTGGGCAGCGTCTGGCCTCCCTTCGGCAACCCGCCAGCGAGGTCATAGCCTCACGCCGAAGCCCGCTTATCCGTGGTCACGCGCACGACCTCGGTCTGCGCCTCCCGCATTTTCCCAACGATGTCGTGGAGACGGCCGACCTCCGCGTGGACATAGCGGCAGATCACGGCGTGGCCCTCGACCTCGGCCTGCACCCGCGCGGCCGAGACCAGCATCAACTGCTCCAGCTCATCCAGCTCGGAGCGCAGGGCAGCGAGCGCCTTGCCGTTCTGCTCGCTCATGCCCACGATGATCGCCTTGATCGCATCACGCGAACTCTCGCCATATCCGGGCGGCTCAATGTGCTCGGGCGGATCGAACCGGTCAGCATCGGGCTTCTCCGGCATCGCCCACTGCTCGCGCGGGGCGCCGCGCATCGGCGGCGGCTCGCCATTCAAGCGGATCTCGGGAAGTGCCTCAGCCGTTCGCATCGCTCGTCTCCTGTTTGTGGTTGGCGCGATATGGTGCCGGTCCGCTACGGCGGTGCAGCGTGCCGAGATAGGACCGGGCCGTCTTGATCTGGATATGCATCACGTCGGCGACCCGCTGCTCCGACATGCCCAGGGCATGCAGGCGCCGCGCGACCTCGGTGCGAGCCTCGACCACATGCTCCGCGCGGTTGCCGCGCGTGATCAACGTCGGGTCAACCCCGTATTCGGTCGCCACATCCGCCACGATCGCACGGCACAGCGCGCGCGGCGTGAGTGGCGAAATCGGAATGATTTCGGTTACGTCGATAATCTCCACCCTGTCGCGCATTTGCGGTTACTCCTCACACACGATTACTGGACGGTGGTCCCTTCGGCTGCGCTCTTGGTCGCCCCGGCCACGAGGACGTAGTTGCAGCCGCGAAGGGCGATGTCGGTGATGGCGCTGCACTCCTCGCACCTCCCCGCCAGGAAGAACTTGTTTGGTACGCCCATGGTCTGGCGTGACCCGCAGCGGTGGCAGGTGAACTTCTGGTGCACGGTGTGCCCGGCCTCGATGTACTTCACGGCACGCTCGACAACCTCGGTGAACGGAAAGTCCCTGCTTGTCATGTGCTCCTCCTCTGGATTTCCAGCAGCCAGCGCTCGGCAAGCTGCAGCATCCTGATCCACTGGCGCAGCGTCTCGGGCTTCCGGGCGATGTCGTCGGCGGTGAGCCGAACGCTCCGCTCGCCGTTCTGCGTGCTGCGATCCAGCTCCACCTTCATTCACTCTCCCTCGATAGGTTCAGGGGCATCAGCGGTCTCCCGCTTCCGCCGCTGCCAGGGCGACCGCGCCACCGTCGGGGGCTGGGGGGCTTGATGACGGCAGCGCGGTCTCGGCGGGTGCAGCAGCATCCGCCGGTCCAGTGGCATCACCCTTGCTGGACCTCTTGGGATCGGAAGGCGTCGCCGCAGCAATCGCATCCTCGATCGAACTCTTGGTGTGCTCGAAGCCCTCGCCAATGGGGCCGCGCAGCCGCTCGCGGAGCCTGGGCGAGGTGTCAGGTGCGCGCGAGACCTCGACCACTTCGGCGAAGCCTGCCGAGACCAGCTCATCGCGCGTGTAGGCACCGGCAACGATGTCCGCGCAATACATGCGCGACCAGTCGCGGCTCATCGCGTAGAACATCTGCAAGGCGGGCTTGTCGTCCCAAAGGGGCGAGCCCTTCACCGCGCCATATTCGTTGTGGCCCGGATGCAGCTTCTTAAGCGTGAACTCCTTCTCCGTCCCCTTCGGCGGGAACTGGCGCGGCTCGTGCTCGCCCTTGAAGGTGGCAGACACGATGCAGATCAGCTCATCGCCTTCGCCTTCGTACCGGACCGCAAGGCGTTCCTTCAGCGGGGCGAACTTCTCGACCATGGTCCGGAAGTACACGCTGTCGTAGCCGACGCGCTGAATGCCCTTCTTCTCGGTGACGAACATCATCTGCGCCAGGGCGAGCGCGGAGATGCCGGTTTCCTGGGACCGCAGCAGCACCGCCCAGCAACCGCCGACGTTGCCCTGCAGCCAAGGCGGCAGGATCGGCCCGGCCGTGGCCATCAGCTTCGCGGCCTCGGCAAGCTGGAAGGCGTTCTCGAACTTGAGGCCGCCCATCACGTCGTTCATAGGGATAAGAGCGGTGCGCTCGGGCGACACCACCTTCTCGATCTTTCCCTCGACGAGGTCGCGGCGGGTCACGCGCTCGGTTTCCATCGGGCGGTCGCCCGGAAAAGTCTGCTCGCTCATTGTCACCTGTCCCTGTAGCTGTTGATCATCATCAGAGGTCGTCCCGCCGCATCTCGTCGCGGTAAGCGACGACGTTGTTGCGGACCTCAAGCCAAGCGTAGAAGGCGGCCTTGCGCAGGCCGGATGCCAGCTCGGCGAAGAACACGAACAGCAGGATGACCGGCAGGGCCGCAGTCAGCACCGAGCGATAGAAGGTTTTGCGGATCATGCGGCCTCACGGAGTTCGTACTTCAGCCGGTCATCGATCTGCTTACGCTTCCAGTCCGGCAGATCGACGTACTCGGCGTCCTCGCGATCATCGCCAGGACCGGGCCAGACGCCGGAGGACAGGCAGTCGGCGAAGGTGCGCAAGGCGGTGCGGTTCTGTTTCATGCCGCGCGCGATGTCCTCGTCCTTGAGCTGCTGCGCGCGCACGCAATACGGCGCCGACTTCTCGACCCAGATTAGCGTGAAGGAATTCGCCTCCAGGCCGAGTGCCATCGCACCCTCCAGAACGAGAGCGGCCTGCTGGTGATAGTTGAACGTGGCGAGCGACGACTGCAGGTCGCGGTACAGCACGCTGTTCGTCGTCTTGAGGTCGGTGAAGTCGCCGCTGGCGTTCGGCGTCACGTCCGGCCGGACCTTGATCCAGAGCCCGGTTTCCTTGTCCTTCCAGAAGAAGCTGCGCTCGATCAGGCCGTTGAGCGCGCCCGCCTGGACCAGGGGAAAAGCGCCAAGCGAAATGGCCATGCCCTTGATCACCTCGACCTGGGCAGCGGTGACGACCGTCAGGCCCTCGCGCTTCTTCGCCGCGAGCCAGCGCTTGCACTCCTTGCGGTTGCCGTTCCACTTCTCGCCTTCGAGCGTCTCCGGCCGCACCACGAACACGTCCGCGAAGCCGATCTCACCCGTCAGAAGGTGATGGGCGGCGCGGCCCAGGACGAACGCCTCGCTCTCGGGCATCTCGATGCGCGCCGGGTTCACCGGGCAATGTGCCCAGGCATGCGCGGGCGAGTTGTCCCACAACTGCCGCAGCGTGGTCGATGACACGCTCGGCCCGTCGCAGATGTCGCCGTGATGATACGCCTGGAGCGGCAGCTTCGAGTAGACGCCCGGCTGCGTGATCGGATTTCCATCCCACCTGATCGACTGGATCATGGGCTTACACCTTCAGCGTTTCGATGATTTCGGCGCGGTACTCGTCCATCAGCTCGGTGGCCAGCGAGCCGATGTCGCCCTGTTCGGCGGGCCGCTTCAGCTTGGCCACTTCGGCCAGCATGCGAGCCGCCTGCGCTTCGGCCAGCAGCGCGGCAGCGAGAGCCCTGCCAATCGAAGCGATGGATTTATCCGACATGACGCGATGTCCCCGTGTTCGATGTCGAGGACGATAGCGCGTCTAAAAAATCTTGCGCGTCACTTGGGTGACGCTGAAGTGCAAATAAATCTCGTGTAACGCGATCTAACGGCTCCGTCAGGCGCGCAACGATCAGTGTTCAGTCGCGGAGATACACGGGAGGTCGCGCCATAGGCGCCCCCGTAACCACAACAGAGAGTAGTTAATAATCTACTGCGCGCGCGCACGCGATTGCACAGAGCATGCCAGCCGCGTCCGCGACGATCCGAAAATCAGAAAAATAAATGATGTAACGGAAGCCGCCTAACGGATTGTGGCAATGCGCGGGCAACGTGGTCGCACGCCCAGTCACATGGGTGACGCTGGCAGCGTCACTTGGGTGACGCTGAACGTCGCGTTTTCGGCGCTAGATTTTTTTCGCGCTTGACCGGCGATTTGCGAGTGACGCAACATCGCGCTCGGCCTGTCTATCTTCACTTCATGCACGACGAGAGCGCGAGCAATCGCTCGCGGTGACGCCGCGCGTCTGTCAAACATTGGGAGATGCCAACAATGGCAAAGAATGCAGCGGAGAACACACCCTCCGCCGAGAACATCAGGGACGCGGTCGCGGCGATCGAGAAGATCGATCAGGAGCTGCTCGCCGAGAAGATGGCCTACATGAAGCGGTGCAAGGTCATCCGCGACCGGCGGGCTGACCAGTTCGACCATGCTGCCGATCGCGGCATCCGCAAGAAGCTTCTCAAGGCAAAGATCAAGGAGCGCGACCTGCTCCGCAAGGCTGACGCCGTCGCCGACGACTTCGAGGACGACGATCGCAACGAGTACGCGATGCTGTCCGAGAAGCTGGGCGAGTTCGGCGACACCCCGCTGGGCGCGGCGGCTCTCGCGCGCGCTGGAGGCAACGCTCACGCGGCAGCGTGATCCATGCCCCAGGTGCTCGCCCTCGACCTTGCCTCTCACACTGGCTGGGCCGTGGGCGAACCCGGCCAAACACCGACGCACGGCTCGGTCCAGTTCGCCAAGCCGGGCGCCTCACACGAAGCGATTTTCTCCAACGCATGGGGCTGGATGTACAGCATGCTCGCTGACTTCGGTCCGAGCACCGTGGTTTGGGAAGCCCCTATGCCGACTTCGTTCAGTCGCGGCCGTAGCAACGTCAACACGACGACCCTGCTGTACGGGCTGCCCGCCATTATCGGCGGCTGCGCCTATCGATGCGGCCTCTACGATCTCCGCAAGGCCGACACCCGCGACGTGCGGATGCACTTCATCGGCTGCAACCCGAAGCGCGAACGCGCGAAGCCGCTGGTTATGCGTCAGTGCCGCGCCCTGGGTTGGGAGGTCGAGGACGACAACGAGGCCGACGCACTCGCGACGTGGCACTATCAGTGCTCGCTCATCCGCCCGCAACTCGCGCTCGTCACCACTCCGCTCTTTGCCGAAACCAGGCGCGTCGGGGGGTGAGGCGTGAACATGCACGAACCTGTCCCATCGTTCGCTGTGCACATGGAAGCGATTGCAGAGGAGCTGTTGGGCGCACCGAATGTGCGGCTCTCATCCGACGGCGATCGACGTTACGGCAAGCACGGCTCTCTCTCGATCGATGTCGAGGCAGGACGCTTCTACGACCACGAGACAAAAACAGGCGGCGGCGTGCTCGATCTCATTTCACGTGAAACGGGGCGCGACCACAAAAGCGCGCTGCAGTGGATGCGTGAGCACGGCTATCTGGAGCAACGCGAGAAGAAGCAGACCGTCGCGCAGCCGCTCGGACGAGAGGTCGCGCACTACAGCTACACCGACGAGAATGACGAGCTTCTCTTTCAGGTCGTGCGCTTCGAGCCGAAGACCTTCCGCCAGCGTCGCCGCCCGCAGCCAGACGATCCGCCGGACAAGATCAAGCACGGCTGGGTGTACGCAGTGCGCGGCCTCCGCCATGTGCCCTATCGCCTGCCTGAACTGATCGAGGCCATCGCCAGCGGCCACACCGTTTTCGTGGTCGAGGGTGAGAAGGATGTCGATAATCTCGCGAAGCACGGCGTCGTTGCGACGACCAACCCCGGCGGCGTCGGCAAGTGGAGCGACACGCTCACGGCATTCTTTCGCGATGCCGACGTGGTCATCATTCAGGACAACGACCCGCAGGCCAAGCACCCCGACCCACCGCATGGTGATGGCTCGCTGCGCTTCCATCCGGACGGCAGACCGGTGCTGCCCGGCCAGGATCACGCGCAGGATGTGGCGAAGGCCCTGACCGGCACCGCCGCCAGGGTCCGCGTCCTCGATCTGGCGCGACACTGGCCGGACATGCCGCCCAAGGGTGACGTGTCCGACTGGCTTGCCCAGGGCGGCACCTCAGCAGCTCTGCACGCGCTCGCCGACGCAACGCCAGACTGGACGCCGACACCGTTCCGCTCACGCTTCGGTGGGTTGCGCTGGGAGGAGATCGCCGTCCTGGGCCATGCCTCGGGCTATGGATGGCTGGTCGAAGACATCATTCCCCTGGACGAGATCACCCTCATCTTTGGGGACAGTGGCAGCGGCAAATCGTTCGGCACATTCGACATGTCCATGGCGGTCGCGCGCGGGCTCACCTTCATCGGCCGCAACACCGAGCCCGGCTTGGTGGTCTATGTCGCGGCCGAAGCTGGCAAGGGCTTCAGCAAGCGCAAGCTCGCCTACGTCATCCAGCACGAGCTGCAATACAACGCATCGATCCCGTTCTATCTCTGCACCAAGCGTCCGGACTTCTTCTCCTCCGACGACGACGTGAATGCGCTGATCGCCGAGATCGAGGCCGTCGCCAAGACCTATCCCCAGCGGCTGGTGCTCATCGTCATCGATACCCTTTCCGCGCTCGCACCGGGCATGAACGAGAACGCCAGCCAGGACGTGTCGATAGTCCGAAAGCGGCTGGTCGCCCTGCAGCAGCGCTTCGGCAGCGCTGTGATCCTGGTGCACCACAAGCCGAAGGGCGGCTCGACCCCTCGCGGCCACGGATCGCTGACCGCCGACTTCGAGACGACCATCGAATTCGAGGTCGTAACCGACCGGCGGACCTCCAAAGGCGGCAACATTCACCGGGCGACGGTCCGCAAGCAGCGCGAGGGCAAGTCGGGCATACGTTGGGAGTTCACCCTGCCGGTTATCAGCGTCGGCCGGAACAAGTGGGGCAACGAGGAGACCTCATGCGCAGCCGTCCCCTACGATGCCAGCGAAAGCCACGAGCGCAGCGGCTATCAGGCGACCAGCAACGAGCGCCTGCTCATGCATGCGCTGTACGACGCCCTGTCCGAGTACGGCGTGCCGCCGCCATTCCCGCTCCCGGGCAGCATCAGCAAGGTGGTCGATGTCGGCTATGTGCGCGCAGCCATGCGGGCGAAGGTGGTCGATGACGACGCCGACACCGAGGCGGCCGACAATCGCTTCCGCGGCGCCTTCAAGCGCGCCGGGGATCGGCTCCGCGACGCCAAGATCATCGGAATTCAGAAACCCTATTGGTGGGCCACCGGCAAGCCGGTCGCTGGGATGGGAGGCTGACCATGCCGGTGATCAAGGTGCAGTTGCCGCTCGCGACCAGCGACCCGACCAGGGCCGAGATGGCCCTTATCTATGCCGAGGGCCGCAAGTTCATGACGCAGCAGGTGCTCGATCAGGCGACCAGGGCGCTGATGGGCTCCGACGCGAAAGCCTTCTTCGACGCCAACTACCGCGCCGGTCGCTGGGAGATCGGCAAGCGCGTGGAGGATCAGGATTGGTGATGCTGCTGCGGCGTGAGCGGAAGGAACAGAAGAAGCAGCGGCTGGCCATGAAGCGCTACGTGGCCCTGCGCATGGAGGATGACATCGAGACCTGCATCGAGATCGTGAAGCGGAAAGCGGCTCGGATGCGCAAGGCGCGCAACAAGGCCAACGCGGCGAAAAAGCTCGAAACCCAATGACTTGCAGGCGCGTGTAACGGGACCTAACGCGCCCGCCTAACGGAATGAGGCACGAATGCGACTGTTCTTCGATCCTGCTGGGCCCATGCTGACCTACCGCGAAGGCGTCCTGCATGTCGCGGACCTGAACCCCGAATTGAAAACGCAATGGAGCATGACGCGATGGGAGATGTTCAAGTTGGGCGTGCGGTGTCTGCTGTCGTCATTGATCCGCTGAGCGAGTTCGAGTTCGAGGAGATCGCCACCAGCGTCGAGGAGCGCTTCACCCGCACCTACGACGCCGACAAGGTCGGCAACGCCAAGGTCGAGAGCCAGATGGAGCCCGAGCTGGTCTCGACCGGCTGGTGGCTCGTCATCAAGCGCCTGGGGCTCGCGCTTTGGGTCGGCAGGGACAAGCCCGCGATCGAGGCCGGGGACGTGCTGCACATCAGGATCGCCAAGCGGGGGCGCAGGTGAAAGCGTTCGTTCACACCACCGTGCCCTATGGCGATGACGGCAAGATGGTGCGGGGCATCATCGCCAAATGCGGAGGACCAGGGTGCGAGGCTGCGATCCCGCTCCCGGTCAACACGATGCAGAACATGCGCTCCGGCGATGAGGACCTCGAGTTTCAGTTCATAGCCAGGAAGCTTGAGGCCAAGGGGTGGCGGGTCGGCCGAAGCCATGGGGCGCACCGCTGCCCGCGATGCCTGGGTGCGGCAAAATTCTCAGCGATCAGGAAGGCGAAGCAAATGCCGAACGAGAATGCGATGGGCGACAAGCTCAAGATCGTGAAGGACAACATGCGGGTGATGACCCGCGAAGATCGGCGCATCATCTTCGAGAAGCTGAACGAGGTCTACGTCAACGACAAGGTCGGCTACGGCGACGGGTGGACCGACGAGAAAGTGGCGAACGACCTCGGCATCCCGCGCGCCTGGGTCAAGCTGATCCGCGATGAGAACTTCGGCGACGAAGTCGGCAACGAAAACATCCGCGAGCAGATCAAGGAAGCCCGCGAGCTGCTCGCGCAGATCAAGGCCATCGAGCCCCGCATCAGCGAGGCTCAGCGGCTGATTGCCGTCGCGGACAAGGTCGAAAAGTCGCTGGCGGAGATCGCAAAGGTACTGAAATGACCGATGGCACTCGGTCGTTCACCTAGCGCTCAGTGAGAAAAATCACCGATCGATCCTGGAATTCACTGGTGGGGAGATTGCCTGCGGCGGCTGTTAGTGCCGCAACAGATATCGTTCTCGCCGGCACGGCACGGTGCACAGGAACCATGGCCGCAGTCGCGGCGGCAGCAACAACGATAGCAACGGCGGCAAGCTTGATCATGGGAACTCTCCATCGCCACCCCTCGGACGTAGGTCTCGCGGACACCCTGCGGCGGTTCAAGAACGGCGAGCCTTTATTTAACGTCAGCGCATCTGACTGGGGCAAGGTGTCGTACATTGAACGCCCTGAACCCAAAGGCATGGCGATCGCGGAAAGCGCACATGATCTGGCGGTGAACGGACAAAGCTGGCGCCAGATTGTGGACGGCATCGAACGATGGGCTATGTTGCTCATCGCACGGCGCTGCCATGTGTGCTTGCTCCATGCTTTGCGGCGACGGGTGGAAGGGGTGGCGTTTTGCGGCGTCGCCCCTTTTGCCGTTCTTTGTGGTGCCGTGGTGAAGCGAGGGACTACTTCGTCCTGAAAGCGTGAAGCCCTCGCGCCTGTTCCCGGCACCACAAACAACAGGAGGGATGACCATGCAGCGCATGAACGACGCCACCGGTATCGAGTACGACGACGAGACCCGCACGGCGACCGTCACCTTCGCCGACGACGACGTGGACGTGGTCAACGTGCTGGCGTTCTGCGTCAATGCGAGCGACGGCAGCGTCGAGACGATCCGGATTTACGCGAGGCAGCGTCTTGCCGCCGAGTATCAGCGCAGCAATGGCGGCTTCGATTTGGTAGCGCGCCACACGCTTCAGTAACGAGCGCCAGATGCTGGCATGCGAGAACCAAGCGGCATAAGGTCGCCCCGCGCAGAGGTGCCGAATGATCGAGGTCAACATCGACGGCTCAGGCTTCACGAACGCCGCGATCGAGCTGGGCGCCGCGATCGATCAGATCCCCTACATCATGGCCCGCACGCTCAACGACGCGGCCAACGCGACGCGATCGTATCTGATCCACCAGACCTGGCAGTCCTCGGTGCAGGTCAGGAACCAGAGCTTTATGAACGCGGCGCTCACCACCAAAGGCGAGCGCGCCAGCAAGGGCGATTTGTCGGTCACCATTTACGACAAGCTCGGCCGCGCGAACCTCGCGCTGCATGCGAAGAGTGGCACGCGCATGGGCGTCACCGGTTCGCTGGCTATTCCGCCGACCGGCGCAGTGAGCCGGACCGCGCGCGGCGTGCCGCAAGGCCAGCGCCCTCGCAATCTGAAGAATTCGTTCCGCAAAGGCGACGTGATCTACCAGCGCGTCGGCAAGAACCGGCTCCGCCTGATGTACGTCCTCAAGCAGCAGGCAAAGATCAAAAAGGATGTCCCGTTCTATGCCGACTTCGCGAGGGTCATGATCGCGGAGCTGGAACGAAATCTCGCGCGCAATATCGCGCGCGCGATGAGCACTCGGCGGCCCAGGTGATGAAGAAGCACGTGTCTAAACCAACGGAGACCATCAGATGACCGCCAAGCAAGAGACGAAGCGCGAGCCGCAGCAGCCCAAGGTGAAGACGCCCGAAGAGGTGCGTGACGAGAAGGAAGCATTGGCCGAGGGCATGCCTGACGCACTCGGCCCGACCGACTACTCGGGCACCAAGTATTCGCCCAACGCACCCAACGGGCAGCCGCCGACCAGGGAGCAGCGGGAGCTGGCCGACGCGCTCGCAGGTCGCTCGGCCCCCTCAGCCGAAGCAAAGGATTGAGCCCCATGGACGCAGACAACATTCGCAAGTCCGTCCTGGCCGGGGTCGCCTATGATACCGCCCATGGACTGGCCAAGAGCGCAGAGGCCGAACCGCCGCCTGTGCCCCCTGTGCTCTCATCTCTGAGCCCGGACACCGCAGTGTCGGGTGATCCCGACTTCGTGCTCTCGTGCATCGGCAGCGGCTTCGATGAAGGCACCGTCATCATCTTCGGCGACTACGAGGAGCCGACCACGCTGGTCTCTGCCACCGAGGTCACCACGGGTGTGAAGCCGTCCCTGTTCGCACCTGCCATTGTCCCCGTAAGGCTGCGCAACGGCACGGCTCATTCCGACCCGCTCGACTTCACGTTCACGGCAGCCAGCAACGATGAGGACGAGACCACCCGCAGGCGTAGGACGCGCCGCTGAACGCGCCCAGGTGCTCACCGGTTCTGAACCAGTGGGCACCATTCCCCGCCGCTCCAGGCGCGTCCTAGCCGCGTCCCTGGGCTCGCCAGGGGCCTGCAACCCGCCTTCCGGGTCCCCTGGGGTTCGCAGGAAACGCGGGGTACGCGCGACCGCTCCCCTTCAACATATTCAGCGATTTGAATTTTCGAGTTTTGTATCGGTGCAACGAGGACAACGCTGGTGAACGAGCACGCGAGAACTGCATCAGGTCCCGCCTGGAAGATCGAAACGCGGCGGGTGCACGAGCTCATCCCATCGTCCCGGAATGCCCGGCTGCACTCGCAGGAGCAGGTCGAGCAGATCGCCGCGTCGATCTCGCAATTCGGCTTCACCGTTCCGCTGCTGGTCACCGAGGACGACATCATCATCGCGGGCCATGGGCGCCTCGACGCGGCGAAGATTATGGGCCTGCTGGAGGTGCCGGTCATCGTCGCGCGCGGCTGGACCGAGGCAATGATCCGCGCCTACGCCCTGGTCGATAACCGTTTGCCCGAGTTGGCGACCTGGGACCTCAGCATCGTGAAGCTCGAGGTCGAGGCGTTGCGCCTCACCGACATGCCGATCGATCGCCTGGGCTTCTCGGACAAGGACCTGGGCAGCATGCTCGCCGCTCGGCAGTTCCTCGACGAGGGGCTGGTCGATCCCGAGAAGGGTCCGCTCGACAATCGGGGCGACCTTCTCGCCCGGCTTGAGATCACCATCGCCGATCCGCGCCACGCCATCGAGCGCGGCGACCATTATCGGCTCGGTCGTCGGCATCACCTTCTGTGCTGCGGCGTCATGGTCGAATGGGAGCGCTGGAAGCCGCTCCTCACCGGCACCGCCATCTTCTGCCCTTATCCGGGACCGTTCGTCGCCTTCGGCGAGAAGGCCGACAAGTACGACCTCGTGATGGTTCAGCCCGACCAGTACACCGCTGGCCACATCCTCGACCGGTATGAGGACATTCACGGCGTCGGCTCGGTTGTGAAGATCACCAATGATTAGGACCGGCGGCAACTGGAACGCCGAGGCGTGGCCGATCTATTTCATCGCCAGCGAGCCCAAGACGCTCGCGCATGCGAACACCGTCAACAAGCACCTGCTGGTCGCGGTCAACGAAATCCACACCGACGAGCACTTCGGCATGCTCGACACCTTCATCGCCAACGGGTGCGACGTGTTCATCGATAGCGGCGTCTACAATCTCGCCACCGAGCACGCCCGCGCGCACCGCATGTCGATGGATCGGGCGTTGTCGCTCGCCCCGGACGAGATCGACGGCTTTACGGACCTGTTCGACAAGTACGTGTCGATCGTCCGCCGCCTCGATCATCAGGTGTGGGGATACATCGAGATCGACCAGGGCGGCCGGGACAACAAAATCCGCACCCGCACCAAGCTGGAGGAGATGGGCCTCCGGCCGGTCCCGGTCTATCACCCGTTCAACGACGGATGGGATTACTTCGATTATCTCGCGGAGCGCTACGACCGCATCTGTTTCGGCAACGTTGTGCAGGCCGACATCGAGACTCGGCGCCGGTTGGTCGCCACCGCCTGGGAGCGACGGCGCAAATATCCCAAGCTCTGGATACATGCGCTCGGGCTCACCGCGTCGGAGATGACTGCCGCGTGGCCGCTCAACTCGTGCGATAGCTCCACATGGCTCGCCGCCGTCCGCTGGGGCCGCCACTTCGCCACCGTCGCGAATAAGCGGTGCTGGCACATCGGCAACGGCTTCAACTATCTGCCGAGCGAACGGCGCGACGCGCCCATGGGTCACCAGAAGTCGCGCACCATGTGCGGCTATGAGGCCCACTTCGTCAGCCGCACCATGAAGCAGATGATCGCGGAAAGCCGACAGGCGGTCGGCGCGGACCCGGCAGGAGCACTTACATGAGCGATGCGACGATCTTCGTCCGGTTCACCTTCGCGGGCTTCCACCGCTGGGCAGGTGCGAGCGGCGCGCGCGCCTATCTCGCCGATCGGCATCGCCACCTCTTTCATGTCGAGGTCCGCATGCAGGTCGCGCATGACGATCGCGAGGTCGAATTTCACGATCTGCTCGAACGCGCGCGCACCATCTTCGCGGACGACCTGGGCACGAACGGCAATTTCGGTTCGCACTCCTGCGAGATGCTCGGCCGCGAGCTGGGCGACCGGCTGGCGAAGCAGTACCGGCGGCCGGTCACCGTCATCGTCTCGGAGGACGGCGAATGCGGTGCCCAGGTTGAAGTCGCGCCATGAAGGCCGCACCGGCTCACGCGCCGCAGAGCAAGCGCCGACAGCTTGACGAAATCCTGGGCGCCCTGGGCGGCGGCCGGATCACACTGGACGAGTACCACCGCCGGATGAAAGAGGCCGGGCTCACCGAAGACGACGTTGACGACTTCTGCCAGGGGAAATTGAAATGAGCGCCCAATCGGCCCAGTTCACGCTTCGCCTAGTGCTTTGAGGATTTCATTGCGGTGCGCAACGAACAGAGTTTGCGTGCAGAGATATGTTTCCAAGAGGCTGCGGGCCAAAGTCGCATCACGCCCGTGAAGCTCAAGGTCTTCGATACGCTGTTCTTGGTCAGATATATTGCGCACACCAAGCAAAACGTGCCGCTCGGCTTCCTCCAGATGTCGAAGATGCATGGACCGATCCATATTGCTCTCCTCGCTAGTAGGCGGGAGCACGATCGGTCTCTCAGCCACCGACGCCTATAAGGGCGGAGCCGTTGTCGGTGATGCGGAATAATATGACTTCCGCTCAAAGGATGCCAAGGAATTCCGGCAGCAGCGGATGCCCAAGATGGGCTTGCGAAAGCCGTGTTTTCGAGCGCTACAGCGCGTCGATGCTCAAGCCACGCGGAACTTGGAACAGCGTCATGGAACGCTTTTGTTGGTCGCGTTTTTGAATAAGGCAGAATGAAAAACGGAGAGGTGGAACAGATGGCCCACCAACCGTCTATCAAAGATTGCCGCGTTCTGATTGTTGAGGATGAGTACCTTCTCGGAGATGACCTAGCGAAGGCGCTTCGGGGTTCGCTCGGCGTCCAAGTGATCGGACCAGTCACCGAACTTGCCGACGCGATGGCTCTGCAGCACGATAGTTTTGATGTCGCCGTGATCGATATCAATGTGCGAGGAAGTTCGGCCTACCCACTAGCGGACGAACTCATGCGTGTCGGAAAACCGTTCATTTTCACGACTGGCTATGCTGCTGAGACCATTCCCGACCGCTTCCAGCATGTGGGGCGATGGGAGAAGCCTTATGACCTTGAGAAAGTCACGGCTAACGTCGCCGAGTTGTGTGGCCAAGTGTCACTTCTCGCAGCGTAGCGGCGTCGCCCCCCAGCGTTCAGGCGCGAACCGACCGGGCGGCGATCTTCAAGGATCGATCCCACGCCATAAAAAAGCCCCGCCGAAGCGGGGCTTTCGTTTCGTCGGGCCGTTCAGCCCGCCATCACATAGGCGCAAATCAGCAACGCGCTCGCGCCAGCAATGCCACCGACGAGATCGTTCTCCCGCACCGCAACCACGAACACGCAATAGAGCGCGAGGCAGACCCTCAACAGGAGAGCGGCGAGGCGGACGACCGTCGTCGCCATCCTGTACAGCGCGACGATCGCCAGGGCGGTGATCAGCGCGCCGATCAACGCACCTCCTCCCAGGTCGAAACGGTTTTCCTGACGCAGATGTAGCTGACCGACATCGCACTGCCATTGTTGCGGGACGACATCTGATTGGCCCCGGCCACATACGCCTTGCAATCCGTCTTGCTGGCAAACGTCGGGTTCTTGGCGATCGAGGCCAGCGTGCAGCCGTTTTGATAGGCCGGGTCCTTGAACGTGTAGCAGGCCGAGACCCCATAGATGTCGCCGGTTTCGGCTTGCGCGCCCTGGGCCAGCGCGGCGGCGGCGATCATAGCTAGCAGAAGCTTTCTCATCTCGCTTGCTCCTCAGTGTTCGCTCGGCAACAGGATCACGCCATTCTCGACCCACAGGTCAATATGGTCCAAGGGGAAGTCGGTGAACTCGATCTGCTGCTCGACCAGCTTGCGCTCGTTGCCATCCTCGCAGGTCAGCACCGCGCGGCTACCCTCGACCTTCAACCGCCAGACCTGAAACTCCTCGCCCTTCACGGGCGCCTCGTGCTGGTAGCTGGCGACGGCATCGATCAGCCAATATGCCGCCGCCTTCTCGGCGAGGTATTGCACCCCCTCGGTGTAGGTGATGGAGCGGAGGAGCCCGTGCCGGTAGACGTGCTCGGAGCCGGTGAACTGCGCCAGATCGGCGTGAGTGATTTTGGACATTCGAATTCCTTAGTGATAGGTTCTCTGTCTATGGAATGAAATCTGAGGTTGAAACGGGCGGCGCGGCAACGCCGTCCGTTTTGCTTCCCTGGTTACTTCTCGGTCAGGAAGTAGGTCACCGCTCGGCCGTTGCGCTCGACCTTCAGCTTGTAGCCGAAGCGGTCGGCGACGCCGGTCTTCTTCGGATTGGAGAAGAACCACTTCCACGGCGCACCCTTCCACTTGGAATGCTCGTTTAGCTCCGCAGGCGTGACGCCGCTCGGGCGCAGCGCCAGCTTCACCAGCTCGGCCGTCATCCCGCTGGGCTGGTCGGCGCCTTCGCGCTTCGGCGCCGCCGTCTTCGAGGCGGTGACCTTCTTCGCGGCGGCGACCTTCTTCGTCGCCTTCTTCGCGACCTTCTTCGCTGCCGCCTTCTTCGCGGCGGGCTTCTTCGATGCTTTGGCTTTCGTCACGTTCTTCGCTTCCTTTGCTGCCGCCTTCGCGGCCTTGAGGTTCGCAGCGGCCTGCTGCTTGGTTCGTCGGGTGGTTTCAGGCTTCACAGTCGCGAGCACCTCATCGGTGACCGCGTGGCGAATGGTGACCGGCTTGCCGGTCTCGTTCGCTTCCTTCGCAGCGGCATCGCGTGCTTGCGTGCCTGGGACCAGGGCGTCGCCGTTGTCGCTGGTGACGGAGACCGGGTCCTTGCTGGTTTCAAAATTCATCGACTGTCCTTTCATGTTCGGCGCTGGATTGTTGGTTCACTTGAAAGCCGCGATGGCGCGCGAATAGAATGCGGCGACATCCGCGCCACTCAGTTCGCGCGCTTCATCGATCGCGATGCCAGCCGCCGCGAGGCGCGTGATGCAGTTCGGTTTAGGCATTTGTTCCTCTCTGGGGTTCTACCCGTTGCGAGAGAATGAATTTCTCTCTGCACGCAGCGATAGTCCCCCAGGGAACCGAAGACAACGATGGAAAATGGCAGCTAATCCATTGAGACATAAGAAGAAAACAGCCGCCGCCACCCCGGCGCGGGGCGACACCGTGCGAAATCGGCTCAAATCGGCGGGCCGCACCTATTTGGCCAACGACAACATTTCGGAATTCTTGAAGCCGGGTGATCTCGCCGCGATCGAGCAGGAGGTCGAGCGCTGCGCTGGTGCAATCCTCGATGCTCTGGTCATCGACACCGAGAACGATCACAACACGCGCGGCACAGCGAAGCGACTCGCAAAGATGTTCGTGCATGAGGTGTTTGCGGGGCGCTATCTGCCGCCGCCGAAGTGCACCGACTTCCCGAACGTCACATCGATGGACGAGATTTATGTTGTCGGGCCGATCACCGTTCGGTCGGCATGCTCGCATCATCTGTGCCCCATCGAGGGCGAGGTGTGGTTCGGCGTCATTCCCGGCGAGCGCGTCATCGGCCTTTCGAAGTTCTCGCGCATCGCGAACTGGATTTTGTCGCGCCCGCAAATCCAAGAAGAAGCGGTCATGCAGCTCGCCGACGAGGTCGAGCGCATCATCTCCCCGCGTGGCCTTGCCGTCGTGCTCAGCGCCCGCCACTCTTGCATGACGTGGCGCGGCGTGAAGGAAGACGCCACCGCCATGACGACATCCGTGATGCGCGGCATCTTCCGCGACGGCCCGGCCGCTAGGGCCGAGGTGCTGTCGCTCATCCAAGCAAAGGGCTTCCGATGCCAATAGTAATCAGCGCCGCCCGCTATCACGACATCTCCTGCGGCCACCGCGTGGTCGATCACGAGGGCAAGTGCCAGCACCTGCACGGCCATAACTACCGCGTGCACTTCCACTGCGAGGCCGATGCTCTCGATGACCTAGGCCGCATCATCGATTTCAGCGTCATCAAGTCCACGCTCTGCCAGTGGCTGGAGGAAAATTGGGATCACCGCATGATGCTCTGGCATCGAGACCCGCTTCTGCCCGCGCTGCTGGTGATCGATCCGTCGATCGTGAGCGTGCCATTCAACCCGACCGCCGAGAACATTGCGGCGCATCTCCTCACGGTCGTCGGGCCCGAGGTGTTGCCGCCGAACGTCCGGCTGGTCCGCGTCGTCGTGGATGAGACGCGCAAATGCTCCTGCGAGGCGGCGATCTGATGCTCCCGGTCAACGAGTTCTTTGAGACGATCCAGGGCGAGGCGACGTTCACCGGCACGCCATCGACCTTCGTTCGGCTCCAGGGCTGCGATGTCGGGTGCCCGTGGTGCGACACCAAGTACACCTGGGACCTCAACCATGCGCCGCCCAGTCCCCTCGAAGACATCCTGGGGAAGCAGGAGCCGAGCCCGTCATTCGCCGCCGTGTCGATCGAGGACCTGGTGCAGGCTCTCTCGCAGACGCAACCGCGCCATCTGGTGCTGACCGGCGGCGAGCCGTGCATGTACGACCTCACCGAATTGTCGAGCCGCATGATCGCCGGCGGCTGGACGGTGCAGGTCGAGACCAGCGGCACCGAGCCGATCCGGATCGACCCGCGCGCCTGGGTCACCGTCTCGCCGAAGATCGCCATGCCGGGCGGCAGAACCTTCCTGTCGGAGGCATGGCAGCGGGCGAACGAGATCAAGATGCCGGTCGGCAAGCCTGCCGATGTTGAGACCGTGCTCTCGCTGATCGCCGAACACGGCCGTCCCGCGCTGATCTGGCTTCAGCCCCTCTCGATGAGCAAGAAAGCGACCGAGCTGTGCGTCGAGGCTGCCCGCCAGCATCGGTGGCGCATCAGCGTCCAGACACATAAGTTCATGGGCATCCGTTGAGCAACGAAGAGGACATCGACGTTCAGCCGCCCCCAGGTGACCGCTTTGTCAGCGTCACCGAATTCGCGGCGTTCGCCGATTACACCCCGACCTATATTCGCCAGCTTCAACGCGAAGGATCGTTGCCGCGCGGCAGCCGCGGAATGATCCCCTTCATCGCTGGTGTCCGCGCGCTGATCCGCTTCTTGCGTGACAGCGAACGGCGCAGCAGCAAGACTGCCGCAGACAGCCGAGTGCGCGATGCCCGAGCCCGCGAAATCGAGTTGCGCAACTTGGAGAACGAAAGGCGGCTAGTTCAGGTCGAGGATGTCAACGGTCTCGTCGATGAGATGGTCGGCACCTTCCGATCCGAATTGGCAGGGTTAGCGCCCCGCGTGACGCGCGACCTAACCCTTCGCCGCACGATAGATCGGGCTCTCCATGACATCCTCCACCGCCTTGCGGACGCTTTCAACGAAAAGGCACACGTTCTGGGCGCGAGCGGCGCTCCTGCTGGTCCCGTCCAAGGAAGTGACGCCGGACGTTTGGGCGGCGGAAAACAGGATTTACCCGCGCACGGCGGCGGTCCCGGGACCGCGTGACCCGCTCCTGACCCCTTACGTCATCGAGCCCGAGCGCGTCATCGCCAGCGCCGCGTTCAAGCGCGTCGTCATGGTGTTCGGCGCGCAGACCGGCAAGAGCGAAGCCATGCTCGACGTGGCTGGCCAGCGCCTCGACCAGCGCCCTGGGCCGATCCTGTACGTCGGGCCGAACAAGCAGTTTCTGAGCGAACAGTTCGAGCCGCGCGTCATGGCGCTGCTCGATGAAGCGCCGACGCTCACCGCCAAGCTCGCCCGTGGCAAGCGCATGACGAAGACCCGCAAGGTAGTCGCAGGCGTGCCGTTCCGTCTCGCGCATTCCGGTTCATCGACCGCCCTGAAGTCCGACCCTGCCGTGCTGGCGCTGGTCGATGAGTACGATGAGATGCGGGACAACGTGAACAACCAGGGCGGCCCGCTTGGCCTGGTTGAACGTCGCGGCGACACCTATGCCGACTTCGTCTGCGTCGTCACATCGACCCCGAAGCGCGGCCGAGTGCAGGCCGTTAAGGACAAGACTAGCGGCCTCCTGTTTTGGGAGGTCACCGTGGTCGAGGACATCGAGAGCCCCATCTGGCAGCTCTGGCAACAAGGCACCCGGCATCACTGGTGCTGGCCGTGCCCGCATTGCGCCGAGTATTTCGTCCCCCGCTTCAACCTCCTGCGTTACCCCAGGAAGGCGACGCCGCTGGAGGCCGCCAGGGCGACCTTCCTCGAATGCCCCCGCTGCGGCGGCGTGATCGAGGACGGCCACAAGGCCGACATGAACGCGCGTGGCCGGTACGTCGCACCGGGCCAGATCATCGACCGGCACGGCGAGGTGCACGGCTCTCCGATCGAGAGCAAATCCATCTCGTTTTGGGTGTCCGGTCTCGCATCGCCTTTCGTTTCGTTCGGCGAGCGGGTTGCGGTGCTGGTCGAGGCCGAGCAGTCCGGCGACGACGCCATGGTGCAGCAGGCCATGAACGCGGGCTTTGGCGAGCTGTACGCGCCCGGCGGCGGCGAGGTGCCGGAATGGGAGGAACTGCGGAGCAAGTCGCATGGCTCGCTCTACTCGCGCGGAGAAGTGCCGGACGGCGTGCTCTATCTCATCCTCACCGTGGACGTGCAGAAGCAGTCGCTGCCGTGGGTGCTCAGGGGATGGGGGCCGCGTGCCACGTCATGGCTGGTCGATTACGGCAAGCTCCAGGGCGACACCGCCGACGAGGAGGTGTGGGACGCGCTCGCCGATCTCATCACCACCGACGTGAACGACGTGCCGATCAAGCTCACCTTGATCGACAGCGGCTTCCGGCCGGGCAAGGTGGACACGCTGCCGCTCAACCGCATCTACGAATTCTGCCGCCGCATGGGCAAGCGCGTGCGCGCCACGAAGGGCAGCTCGTCCCCGATGCGGACCCCGCTCATCTTCTCCAAGGTCGAGGTCAACCGCGCGGGCAAGTCATCGAAATTCGGATTGGACATCGCGCGGCTCGACACCGACCACTGGAAATCCTGGGTGCATGAGCGCATCCGCTGGCGCCAGGACAACCCGGGCGCATGGCACCTGCCGAAAGGCGTCGATGACGATTACTGCCATCAGCTCGTCGGCGAGGCGCGCGTTGTGCAACCCAACGGCAGGCCGACGTGGATCGAGCGCGGACGGCATCACGATTTTCTCGATTGCGAAGCGATGCAGGCAGCGGGCGGCTATCTTCTCAACGTCCAGCGCATTCCCATCCCATTGCCAACGAGGAGAAACGAGACTACAGCTAGCGTCAGCGACGAGCCTCATACACAAGAGACTTCATCGCTGCCTGAAGTGGCGCCGCGTATGGCGGATCGTGGCCGAGCAACACCTAGGCGAAGGATCGTCAGGTCGAACTATCTCGGCGTTTAACGTCCATGCTCAGGAAGGCGCGCACAGCCCCCACGCAGGCGCAGTTGCTCGCGACGCAGGCGCAGATCGATGCGCTTCGTTACGCGATTGCACAGGGCGTGCAGACAGTCAGCTACGGCGACAAGCGGGTCGAATACCGCTCGCTCGCCGAGATGCTGCAAATCCTCAACGACATGGAAAATGAAGTCGCAGGTTTAGTCCCGACCCGACAGTTCAGGATCGTTTGTCCGGCTGACAAGGGGCTTTAGGCGATGGGTGCTTTCCGCGACATGCTCGCGGAGGGCCTGCTGGGAAAGATGGGACTGGTTCGGCCGACGAACCAGCTTGACCCGTTCTCATCTGCGGGCTCGACCAGCGGTGGCTTCGACGGAGGACGCTATCGTCGGCGGCTCTCGTCGTGGAGGCCGACGCAGTATTCCGTCAACACGATCATTGCCGCGCAGGGTCCGCTCCTGCGCTCGCGCTGTCGCGACCTGATGCGCAACAGCGCGCACGCCGTTGCCGCGCGGGAGAACTTCGTCGCCAACCTGATCGGCGCAGGCATCAAGCCGTCCTCGCTCATCTCTGACCGGCCCGAGCTGCGCAAGCAGGTCATGGAAACGTGGATGGACTGGACCGACGAGGCCGATGCCGACGGGGTCACCGATTTTTACGGCATGCAGTCCGTCATCGCGTCCGCGCTCTTCGAGGCGGGCGAAATCTTCGTGCGGCTGCGCTCGCGGCGCATCGAGGACGGCCTGACCGTGCCGCTGCAGATCGAGCTGCTCGAAAGCGAGATGTGCCCGTACTCGCTCAATCAGATTGCCGATAACGGCAACTACATCATGAACGGGGTGGAGTTCGACTGGCGGGCGAGGCGCGTCGCTTACTGGTTTTACCCTGGGCACCCTGGTGACGCCCCGGTCGATCCGCAAACCTATCTCAGCATGGACCCGGTGCGCGTGCCTGCCGATCAGGTGCTGCACATCTTCCGTCCGACGCGCCCGGGTCAGGTGCGCGGCGTGCCGCTCGTCTCGCCCGCGATGATCCGGCTGTTCTTCCTCGACCAGTACGACGACGCCGAGCTGGAGCGCAAAAAGATCGCGGCGTTGTTCGCGGGCTTCGTCACCAGCCCGGAGCCGGAAGACATTCTGCCCGCACCGGCCGGCGGCGGAGCGCAACAGCCCATGGAGCTTGGCGTCGGGCTCGCAGCGCTCGAACCCGGCACCATGCAGGCCTTGCTTCCTGGCGAGGATGTCAAGTTCAGCGAGCCCGCCGATGTCGGCGGCTCCTATGAGGCATTCCAGTATCGCCAGCAGCTCGCCGCATTCTCGGCGATGGGCGTCCCCTACATGATCGGCACGGGCGACACCCGGCGCGCGAGCTACTCCTCGCTGCGCGGCGTCATTGTCGAGTACCGCCGCAGGCTGGAGCAGCTCCAGTACAACATCGTCGTGCATCAGTATTGCCGCCCGATCTGGCGGCGCTGGTTTGCCGACGCGGTGCTGACCGAAGCCATCCCGGTCGCCACGGCCGACTATGTCGGCAACGAGAAGGTCATGGCGCGCGCGAAGTGGATCGCGCCCCGCTTCGAATGGGTGGACCCCCTCAAGGACCGGCAGGCCGAGAAGCTCGCCGTCGATGCTGGCTTCAAATCGCGCAGCGATGTCATCGAGGCCGAGGGCTACGACCCGGAAGAGACCGACCAGCGCATCGCGGCCGATAAGGAGCGCGCGGAGGAGCTGGGCCTCGAATTCCCCGTGCTCCAGGCAGCGGCGTCCCAGCCGGGCGCTCCGAATGCAGACCCGCAGGAGCAGGCCGACGCCAGCCAGGACCTGGGCGACGGCAACGATCAACAGGCAGCTTAGGAGCCCATCATGCGCCACTGGTACACGATGAAGGCCGAGGACAAGACCGGCGAAATCCTGATCTACGGCGAGATCGGCGCGTCATGGTGGGAAGACGACACCGTCAGCGCGAAGCAGTTCAACGATGACCTCAAGGCCCTGGGCGACATCACGACGCTCAACCTTCGCATCAACTCGCCCGGCGGCGACGCCTTCGACGGCATCGCGATCCACAACACCCTGAAGAACCACCCGGCGAAGGTCGTCGCGACCGTCGATGGCATCGCCGCGTCGGCGGCGTCGGTGGTGCTGATGGCGGCCGACAAGATCGTCATGCCTGCCAATTCCTTCCTGCTTATCCACGGCGCCAGCGGCTTCGCCATGGGCAACGCCACCGACATGCGCGCGCTCGCCGAGGATCTGGAGCGCTTGGATACGTCCATCACCGCGACCTACGCGACCCGCTCGGGCCAGACGGAAGCCAAGATCGCCTCGATCATGAAGGAAGACCGCCTGATGGACGCGGCCGAGGCGATCAAGCTCGGCCTCGCGGACGAACAGAGCGACGCGGTCAAGCTGGCGGCCAGCTACTCGATGCGGCTGCTCCCGCGGAAGGCCGCCGACCGGCTCAAGGCCATCATGTCTTCTGAGGCTGCGCCGCCGCAGCCGAAGGAGGGGGAAGACGCAGGCGATGAAAAGTCGCCTGCGTCCACTCCGCCCGCCGTCGAGGAGCCGAAGCAGGACCCGCCGAAGGAAGACCCGCCCAAGGACGACCCGCAGCCGAGCAACGTGGTCGAGTTGCGCGCCAAGGCGAAGACGGAAGGCGCGGACGAGCACGCCCGCTACGTCAACGAGGTGCTCGACCTCTGCAACATGGCATCGCTCCCGGCGATGGCCCGCAACTTCATCGCCGAGAAGAAGCCGGTCGCCGACGTGCGCAACGCCCTCATGTCTGAGCGCGCCCGCCTGGAAGCGCAAGCGCCCGTCATCCCGCATCGCCCGGCACCGCTGGGCACGCCCGCCCCGCGCAAGTGGGACAGCATCGTCGAGAAGATCAACGCGCGGATGAGGAAGAAGTGACCGCGCAGCTCGCGCACCACAACGAGGAGACACACCATGCCTGTTCTCAATGAGACCCGTCATCCGGCCGAGTTCATCCTGTCCGAGGCGAACGGCGAACGCTCGCGCGGCAGCGGCATCTTTCTCGATCCGGCCAACTTCGCCGCTGGCCAGATCGTCAAGAAGTCGGGCGCGAATTACGTGGCCATCACCGACGCCACCGCGGCCGATGGCATCGCCATCTACGGCGGCACGACGACCGGCGCCGGGAGCTCGGTGAGCGTCGCTCTCCTGCTTCGCGACGCCGAAGTGAACGGCAACTGCCTCACGTACTTCGCTGGCGCCACGCAGGCCAACAAGGACGCGCTCGCTGCGTTGCTGGCGGCCAATCACATCATCGTCCGGAACTGACTTCTAAGTTTTCCCCGTGGCCCGTCGAGCAAGGGCGGCCCCCTTCGCAAATTGGAGAGGAACATGCTCGACGTATTCCACACTGACGCTTTCACCATCGTCAGTCTGACGGACGCCATCAACAAGATGCAGTTCGTGCCCGGCTATCTCGGCTCGCTCGGGCTGTTCACGGAAAGCTCGATCAACACCACGGCGGTCGCGGTCGAGGAGCAGAACGGCATCCTCCGTCTCGTCCCCCCGACGCCCCGCGGCGCACCGGGCGTGACGATCGACAAGACGAAGCGCGCCCTTCGCTTGCTGTCCGTTCCTCACTTCGAGGTCAACGACGCAGTCATGGCCGAAGAGGTGCAGAACATCCGGCCGTTCGGCGAGGAGACCGGCGAAGAGGCCGTCATGGCCAAGGTCGCCGAGCGCATGCAGACCGCTGGCCAGAGCTTCGAGGCCACCATGGAATACTCGCGCGTCGGCGCGATCCTGGGCATCGTCACCTATGCGGACGGCAGCACGCTGAACCTGTACAACGAATTCGGCGTCGCGGGTCCCCCGGCCGACATCGACTTCAACCTCGACGCGGCCGCTCCGGCACCGGGCATCCTGCGCCAGCAGTGCGCCGCCGTGATCCGCACCATGGCCAACAGCCTGGGCGGCACGCCGCTCCTGGGTGTGGGCGCCATTTGCGGCGATCAGTTCTATGACGGCTTGATCGCGCATCCGGAAGTTCGCCAGACCTACCTCAACACGCAGGCGGCGGCCGAGCTGCGCCAGGGCTACGTCAACGGCGGCCTGACGTTCGGCTCCTTCCCGTTCGGCGGGATCGAGTGGACCAACTATCGCGGATCGGTCGGCGGCACGCCGTTCGTCGATACGGCGCACGCCTACTTCTACCCGATCGGCGTGCCCGGCATGTTCAAGACCGTGTTCGCACCGGCCGACTACATCGAGACCGTCAACACCCTGGGCAAGCCGCGCTACGTCAAGCAGTACGACATGCCCAACGGCAAGGGTGTCCACCTCGACACGCAGCAGAACGCGCTCAACTACTGCACGCGGCCGAGCGCGCTGCTTCGCGGCAAGTACACCTGAGCATCCGGCGATGGGCATCGACTTCGACAACCTTGTGCTGAAGCCGACTGTCGGCACGTTCGGCGTGCCGTTCATTTGGTATCCGTCAAAGTCGAGCCCAGCCAGCGCCCCGATCCCGGTCTCAGGCGTCTACTCGTCGTCAGCGCTCAACGTCGAGATGGCCGATGGTGCGGTCTTCAGCGACCAGCAGACGACGATGGGCATCAAGCTCTCGGATTGGCCCTGGCAGCCCGTGCGCGGCGACCGCTTCCTGCATCAGGCAACGGGCGTCATGTACTGGCAGAGCGACATCTCTCTCGACGGCCAGGGCGGAGCGACCGTGCAGCTCCGCGTGACCGAACCCGTAGGTGACTTATGAGCACCTACGCCATCCAAATTCAGCAGAAGGCGATGCAGCTCATCCAGGCTGGCATGCCCGACACGTTCAAGTCGTTCGGCCTGGAGCCGATGCTCATCATCAACGGCGACGACCTGCCGATGATTGCCGTGCACATCCTTCGTGAGCGGCGCAACGCCCTGGGCGACGCCGACATCGGCCCGCCGAAGTTCAGGACCGAACTGACGCTCGGCATCTCGGGATCGATCAAGGCACTCACTGACGAGGCCAACCAGCCGTCGATCCTCGAGGAATGGATGAGCCAGATCGACACCGTGCTCCTGCGCAATCCGCAGTTCGTCAACATGAGCGAAGGCGTGCTGTCGATGGATCGCCTCTCGCAGCTCGCCAAGGTCGGCGAGACCACGCTCTACGAAATCCGGATCGAGATGGTCCTGCAATACACCGATTGGTTTGAGCCGATCGTGCCTGACGATCTCAAGACGATCCACGTCGAAACCCGCTACCCGAGCGCGACAACGGACCCGGCGGAAGTGCAACAGGTGGTGACGCAATATGATTTCGATCAAACACAAGGGACTGGCGCAGGTGCGCCCGAGCAAGGTGCCGACCATCAAGGTCTGGCCCGGCGTCAACGGCAAGCGGCTCGTCCATCCGGTGAGCGGTCCGCTGCGCGATAGCCCGCGCGGCACGTCCTGGCATCTCGACGGCTTCACGCGCCGTCGCATCGCAGAAGGTTCAATTCTGATCGCGCCCCCTGAAGGCGCGTCGGACGCGACAGAGAAGGGAGATGGTCATGCCGATTAGTTTCAACTCGATCCCTGCGAACTGGAAGATGCCGCTGTATTGGGTCGAGGTGGACCCGAGCATGGCGGGCTTGCCGGTCTATCGTCAGGCCATCTTGGTCGTCGGCTACGGCAACCCGGCGTCGGCCGCGCCCGACGACGGCGGCAGCACCGTGCCGTTTGACATCCCCATCGCCGTCGGCAGCAAGAGCGAGGCGCGTGCCTTCTTCGGCGTCGGGTCGATGATGGACAACATGTTCGAGCGCGTCTTCGACAACAATTTCGCCGCCGAGGTATGGGGCCTCCCGATCGCGGAGCCCACCGCAGGGGTCGCCGCGAGCGGCACCATCACCGTGTCCGCGCCGCCCACGGGTGCAGGCACGCTCGCCCTCTACATCAACGGCCGGCGGGTGCAGGTCGGCGTCGCAGCCGACGACACCGCAGACGAGGTCGCGGCCAGCATCGCCGATGCCATCTCGGCCGATCCTGGCATGCCGGTGACCGTCAGTGTGGCTGCGGCGGTGGTGACGCTGACGGCGCGGCACAAGGGCATCGACGGCAACCAGATCGACATGCGCGACAATTACGGCGGATCGCTCGCGGGCGAGCGGATGCCGACCGGCCTGGTTCTCACCTATTCCGATGGCGGCAAGCTCTCGGGCGGCACCGGCACGCCCGACATGGATGTCGCACTCGCGAACCTGGGCGATGAGCCGTTCGAGTATGTGGCGCTCGCCTTCACTGACAGCACCTCGCTCGTCGCCTGGGAGAACGAGTACGGCTTCAGCGATAGCGGGCGCTGGGGCTGGATGCGCCAGCTCTATGGGCACATCTTCTCCGCCTACAAGGACACCTATCAGAACCTCATCACCTGGGGGCCCAACAACAACTCGCCCATTGTGTCCGTCATGGCCCTGGAGAAGCAGTCCCCGACCGCGCCGTGGGAGTATGCGGCGGCCTACACCGCGAAGGCAGCGCGGGCACTCCTCAACGACCCGGCACGTCCGCTGCAGACCCTCACGCTGCAGGGCTGCCTGCCTGCGCCGAAGCATCAGAAGTTCACCATGGCCGAGCTGAACGCGATGGCCACCGTGGGCTTGGCCACCCAGCGGCCGAATGGCGACGGCATCCCGGCGATCATGCGGGACAGCACGACCTATCAGAGGAACCTGTACAGCCAGCCCGACGACGCTTACGAGGTGGTCACCACGCTCGCAACGTTGGCGCGGCTTTTCCGCAACCAGCGGCAGGCGATCACGTCGAAGTTTCCGCGTCACAAGCTGGCCGACGACGGCACCCGCTTCGGACCCGGTCAGGCAATCGTCACGCCGAAGACCATCAAGGCCGAGTTGGTCGCCGAGTATCGCGTGGACGAGTACAACGGGCTGGTCGAGAACGCGATCGCGTTCAAGCAGCACCTCATCGTGGAGCGCGACCCGAACGATCCGAACCGCGTCAACGTGCTCTATCCGCCGGACCTCGTGAACCAGCTTCGCATCTTCGCGGTGCTGGCGCAGTTTCGGCTTCAGTACGATCGGGGCGTCGATATCTCGGTGGCGTGACGGCGAACGTCGTCTCCCTAGACTTAGGGCCGCGCAAGCGGCCCTTCTGTTTTCAATGCAGCAGCATGTGTAATGAATATTTGAAAGCATGCGCTCGCAATGAGACACTGCACGCGGAGCAAGCGAGACAGGGAGACAGACCCCCATGGGTGTCCCGATCGCAGGCACTGCCTACCTCAAGGTTGACGGCAACCAGTATCCCCTCAAAGGCGCATTCACCGTTTCGATGTCGATGGTCGAGCGCACCGGCATTGCCGGTCAGGATCGCGTGCACGGCTATCAGGAGCTGCCGCGCGTCCCCTACATCGAGGGCGACGTGTCCACCCTGCCCGGCCTCAGCCTTGAAGCGATCGAGCGCATCACCGATGCGACGGTGACGGCCGAGCTGATCAACGGCACGGTGTACACGCTGCGCAGCGCGTGGTGCCGGTCCGCCTTCGAGATCAACACGCGCGACGGTCAGTTCCGGGTGCGGTTCGAAGGCGTCCAGTCAGACGAAATTTTCTAACAGGAGCACTAGCCGATGGCGGACGGCGAGAACATGAACGGTGCAGAGGCAAAAGCCTCTGCACCGGACGACAACAGGATCAGGGTCGTGCTCGAAAAGCCGGTCCTCGCGCACGGCGACAAGATCACCGAGCTGATCTTTCGCGAGCCGACCGGGGCCGACATCGAGGCGGCGGGCGTGCCTGCCACCATCGACTTCTCCGTCGATCCGCCGCGCATCGCGTTCAACCAGCGCGAAATGTCGGCGATGATGGTGCAGCTTGCAGCCGTGCCGCCTTCCGCGATCCGCAGTCTGTCGTCGCAGGACTGGATCAACAGCGCGTGGAAGCTCTCGCGTTTTTTCGTACCAAGGCTGACGACCTAGTGCTGAATTGCTACCGGCTTGCGAAGTACTACGCGCAAGACCCGGCCGTCTTTCTCGCAAAGCCGATCCGAGAAATCGAACGGCACATGCACTGGACCATAGAGCTTCTGGAACGAACGCGGCCCCCAGAGGCACCAGATGGACGTTAATGTCGGCGTCGGCGTAAGCGGTGCGAGGGAGAGTGCGGAGCAGATCGCCGCACTCAACCGCGACATCGCCAAGCTCTGGAGCGAAGGCCTCAACACCCGTCAGCCTGTTGAGAACGCCAAGAAGCTCAGCCAGGGCCTGCACGCGGTCGGTCGCGAGCTTCGCGACATCATCACACCATCGCTCAGCAGTCTCGGAGTCACCCTCGGCGCGGGCGCCTTCGCGGCCTCGATGATCGGCATCACGAAGGCCGCCCGCGACTTCGCCCGGGCGACCATCGAGATGGGCTACATCGCGAAAGAGACCGGCATCTCGATCGAGACGATGAAGGGCTATGCGGCGGCGGCGCAGTCGCACGGCATCTCAAACGACGAGGCAATGGCCTCGATCACGGCGTTCGGGCGCAAGGCCGACGACATCCGCAACAACATGAGCGAATTGCGGGGCACCCTGGTGGGCTGGGGTGAAGGCGCGCTCGTCCGGGCAATCCAGAACAGCCGCACCAACGCCGAGGCGCTGGCGGCCACGCTCAAGCGGATGGACGAGCTGCGCGAGCGGGCTCCGGACCGCGCCCGCATGCTGGCCGAGCAATTGCTGGGCGATTACAGGTTCATCAACCTGTCGCTCGCCGACGTGGCGAAGTGGGCGGCCGAAGCGGTCGCGCCAAGCAAGGAGGCCGAGGAAGCCGCACGCAAGTTCAACCAGACCATGCGCGAGCTGGACGAGGCGCTCGACGACGTGAAGCAGGACCTGGGCGCTGCCGTGCTGCCGGGCTTCACGAAGGCGATGGAGAACCTGACGAAGATCTACAACGACAATCCGGAGGCGTTCCAGCCGATCGTCCAGGGCTTCGAGGACGCGGCAAAGGCAATCCAGCGCATCACCTCGCGCGACCTGACGGCAGCGGGCCGTGCATTCGGCGGCGCCGTCAACATCGCGCTCAAATCGGCATCGGCGATTTACCGCATGCTGGAATGGGTCGCCTCGCAGCACGCGACCGCGGAGGAGATGAAGGCGCCGCCCCCGGTGCCCTACAAGCCTTGGACATGGCGACTGCCGTCCCTTGGCTCCGTCATCGGCGGAATGACCGGTGCGAACGCCGACACGCAGGCGCAGCAGCAGGCCGAGCCGTTCAAGGACCTGTCGAAACATCTCGACAGGACCGCCGACCTCCTGCGGGAGATCAACATCCGCAACGACCTGATCCGCCGCGGCGTCATTGGTGGCAGCGGTGCTGCGGCGGGCGGCGGCGTCGCATTCCCGGGCGGCTACAGCGTCGGCGCTGGCGGTCCCGCCGCGAACATTCCCGGCTTTGCGCCAGCGACCCCCACAGGCGGCCCGCAAGCGGTGGGACCAGCGACCGGCGCGATCGGCGCGGGCTTCGTGCCGGGCAGTGGCTACGGCCCCGGCGGCGGAGGCCCGCGCGCCGCTGGCGGCGATCCGAGCGTCGTCGGTCAGAAGCGCGGCGGCGGCGGCAACGTCGATGCGGGTGCACTTTACAAGAGCTATGTCGCCAAATTCAAAGGCGGTCCCCTCGACGGCTACGTGCCGCCCGATGGTCCGAAGTGGGGGATCACCAAGGGCACCCCAGAGGAATGGGCCGCGCTCGCGCTCGCCACATCTCAGCAGGAAAGCGGCCTCAACCGCTATGCTGGCAACGGCGGCCTGAACCAGTTCAATTCCGGCGACCTCGCGCGCTACGGTCTCGCGGGGCGCCGCGTCGATGATCCCGACGCGCAGGCGCAGGCACTCGTCAATCAGTGGCACCAGTCTATCCCGCAGGATCAGATTATCGCTGGCACCAACGCGGCCGGACGATGGGGCGGTGCGACCCGATATTTCGGCTCGATGCGACGGCGCGGCGAGGCCGACAAGTATCTCGGATGGGCGCACTCGATCGCGACCGAGGTTGACGCCAAGGGCGCACCCTCCCCCACAAAGGCGCCGTCGAGCAGCGCCGTCCTTGACTGGCAGGGCGCCATGCAGGCGGCCAAGGACAACCCGCAGGCATCAAGCGGCGGCAGTGCAACCGGCTTCGCGAAGCCCGAGCAGCCCATCATTCCCGACCGCACGCGCGGCTTGCCCAGCTACATGCTCGACAACGCCATCCGCGACGAGAACGCGCCGACCTCGAACAAGCTTCACATCAATGTCCGCGTGAAGGCCCCGCAGGGCACGGTCGATGTGAAGACCAACGCGGCGGGTGACGACATCGCCAGCGTGATGCAGCGCCGAGAGCGCACGAAGTCCGAGCAGCAGCCCGAGCCACGCAAGGCCATCGAGCCCGAGAAGGCAGCGGCACATGGCGAATGAGAACGAACTTGAGATGACGTTCCGTCTGCTCGGTGCGCCGCAGGCTCTTGCGGCAATCGAGCAGATGCGCCGGCTCCTGGGGCAGACCGGCCAGAAGCGCGACATCTCGCCGATGCAGCGCGAGCTGGATCACCTCCGCTCCTCGATGAGGGGCATCTCGCAGGAAATCGCCTCGGTGGTGAGGCCCGCGCTGGGCGGCTTCACGCTCTCGCTGTCCGGCATCGTCCTCGGCCTGTCGGCGGCGGCGGTCGGGCTCAACAAGTTCGCTGGCGGGCTCGTCCAGATCAAGGAAGGCGCCGACCGCGTCGGCATGACGATCCAGCAGTATCGCGGCTTCATGGATGCAGCGGCGCGCGTCAACATCGCGAAGCCCGAAGCCATCCAGATGATGGAGAACTTCAACAAGGTCGTTTACGAGGCGAAGCTCCACATCCACGGCACCTGGGAAGAGATCGTTCGGCTCGGCGGCGCCGACGTTGTCGGCTCCGTCCTCAACGCCAAGAACCAAGTCGATCAGATGGCGATCGTCTGGCAGCGGCTGGAGGAGCTGAAGAAGGTCGATCCCGCCAAGGTGCGCGCCTGGGCCGAGCTTTGGTTCAACAACATCAAGGCGGCGCGGATCGAGTGGAACGAGGCCATGGAGGCCATGGCCCGCGCGTCCGGCATGACCGATCAGCAGATCGCCGACGCCAAGAGATATCACGACGAATGGATCAAGGCGTCGCTGCAGTGGGACAAGCTCAAGCTGACCGTCGGCACCGCCGCGATGCAGGCGCTCGACCCCCTGGTTAAGGCGCTCACCCAGGCGCTGCAGAACAAGGAAGCGGTCACCGCTCTCGCGGAGGGATTGAACAGGCTCACCGCCGCAGTCGCGGGTATGACGCCCGATGACGTGTCGCGGCTCGGCAAGAGCATCGGCGAGTTCGTCAAGGGCGTGGGTGAAGGGCTCGGTGTCCTGGCCAAAGGCCTCACCGGCGTCATGGATTTCATCGACCGCACCGAGAAGCGGCGCGGCGAAGGCAAATCGGCCTTCGGCACCTATGACGTCGGCAAGGGGCGCCTACTCACCGATGAAGAGGAAGCACAGGCTGACAAGGCTGATCAGGAACGCAAGGCGCAGCGCGATCAGCAGAATAAGGACGGCGGGCCGTCGTTCTGGTCCGACTTCGGCAACTGGTGGCGCAATCGCGTCGGGCTCCCCGTCAAGGAGACCGGCGAGAACGCGGAAAAGGCGAACGTCGAATTCCAGCAGCTTGTCGAGGACATGCGCAAGGCCCAGGGTGGCGGTGGCGGTGGCAGCGCCGCGCTCGGCGCCGGTCCGGCTCCAGGCGGCGGTCAAGAGACCGGCGGCTCGGCAGCCCCTTCGAGCGGCGGCACGAGCGGCGGCGGTGGAGGAGCGGCAAGCAGTGGCGCGCGACCCGGCCCGCGCGTGGAGAACGTGCCCAATCCCGCGTGGGGCGCGAGCGCGCCGAGTGTTGTGCCGGGACCGCCGTCGAGCAAGGGCGAGTACAACTACTTCCAGAAGCACGGAGTGCCGGTCCCGTCGCGCGAAAGCATGCAGACGATCAAGACCGCCTATGGCCCCATCACGGTCAATCCGGAGGCGGCGCCGGACTTCGCCGGGTTCTTCCAAGACCTCAGTGCCGCAGGAGCACCGCTGCGCGCTCCGGGCTCCTACAATAAACGGCAGAAGCGGTGGGGCGGCGGCTGGTCGAGCCACGCTTACGGCGCCGCAGTCGATCTGGACGACCAGCAGTTCATGTCGCCCGCGATGCAGCGCTGGCTGCAGCAGAACCCTGACAAGTGGAATGAGATCAAGCAGCGCTACAACATCGGGCAGCCGCTGCCCGAGAAAGACCCCGCCCATATGGAGTGGAAGGGGCCGCACGGCTCCAAGTTCGACAGCCTGACGGCTGGCAAAACCGGTGCGGCGGCGTCGGGCAAGAACGTGTTCGATATCTCAATCGACGCCAGCGCCATGAAGGACGCCGAGAAAGGCGTCGCGCGCATCCCGAGCACCCTCTTCAACAACGGCCCGCAACAGACACCGACGATGCCTGCCACCGGCAAGCAGGCGGCGCAGTGAGGCAACGATGGCGACGATCAAGGACATCAAGAACCCCTGGCGGGAGAGATTTCAGCAGGCATCGTTTCGCGGCGCGATCTTCTACGTAGAGAGCGGCGCGCGCAGCAGCGGGCGCCGCGTCGTCGTGCACACCTATCCGAAGCGCAACGATCCCTACAGCGAGGACATGGGCCGCACGCCGATCAGTTACCACGTCAGCGGCTTCCTGATCGGGCCGAACTACCTTGACGCCCGCGACATCCTGATCGCCGCCCTGGAGGCCGACGGACCCGGCACGCTCCAGATGCCGCTCGACTACATGGGCCAGAACCTCGAGGTGATGGCGGGGACGTACACCATCACCGAAGTGCGCGAGCGCGGCGGCTACTGTGCCATCGAGATGGAGTTCACCGAATTCGGCAAGCCGGGCTTCTCAGGCGTCACGGCGATGCCGACATCGGAGACGCTCGCCGCATCCGGATCGGTGCAGGACACCGTCGCATCGTTCATGGCCGGTCAGGTCGGAGCGATCCTCAGCGCCGAGCAGATCAATCAATTGTGGAACCAGACCGTGGGGAGAGTTGCGGGATGACTGCAAACTGGCAATGGCGTGACGTGGCGGAAGCATCGCGCCTCGTGCAGACGATGTGTCCGGTCATGCTCGGCACCGCGCCCGGCACGGCGGTCGCCGCTGGCCCGCAGTTCCGGCAGACCGTCGGTAACATCGCGGCGCATGCGTCCGACTACATCATCGACGGCACGCTGACGCATCGGGTCGTGATCGCGCTCACGCTCGCTCGCATGTGCGGCGCCACCGCGCAGACCCTGGGACAGGTCCGGAAGGCCGCGCTCCACCAGGCGCCGGAAGGGCTCATCGCGGTCGCGACGCAGTTCATGTTCGCCTCGATCTCGCTCGCCCAGGAAAGCATCGCAACGACGACCATGACGTTCCCCTCGCGCGACGACGCAGCGGCGATGAAGGCGAGCATGATGGCGGCCTTTGAGGAGGTCGAGGAGGCGGTGCCCGACGCGCTCGATCAGTCCTGCTACATGGCGATCGTCGCGCTGCACGGGCGCGTCGCACGCCAGTTCTACGAGACCGAGTTGGTCCTGCCGCGTGTCATCTCTTACCGCTATCCGGTCACCCTCCCCGCCCTGAAGATGTCGCAGCTCGCCTACGGCGATGCCACCTACAGCGACGAGCTCTGGCGGGAGAACAAGGTCGTCCATCCGGCATTCATGCCGCGCGACGGCAAGATGCTGGCGGTGCAGTGATGGCGTGGAAGAACCCGACAGAGATCGCGGAGCTTCGCGTCAACGGCATGCCGTTCCGCGACTGGACCGCCGTGACCGTGGTCGATGACACCGATCAGGCTTACCCTTATTTCTCTTTCGAGTGCACGGAGTTTTCACCGACGCCGGTCTCTTTCACGGCGATGCAGATCGCGCCAGGGGATCAGTGCGAGATCATGCTGGGCGGCGTGCTCGCGCTCACCGGCTTCGTGATGGAGCGGCAGGTCGGCTACGCTGGGAAGGAGCACTCGATCCTGATCAGCGGTACGTCTACGACCTACAACACCGCAATCAGCTCGATCAAGCCGGACACGAACGGCAACTATGATGGCATGTCGCTGGAGCAACTGGCGAGGAAGGCGGCCGGGTATCACGGCGTCAACGTCAAGACGATCGGGCAAATCCCGGGCAATCCCTTCAAGGAGCTGCAGCACAATCCCGGCGAGCTGACCTACAACTTCATCGAGCGCGCTTGCCGCATGCGGGACGTGAAGGTCGGCAGTGACGCCCTGGGCAACCTCCTCCTCATCGGCGACCACGAGGCCAACCCGGTCGGCGAGCTGATTGAGGGCAAGAACATCCTTCGCGCATCATGCGTCATCCGCGACACGCACTTCTATCAGCGGCACTACTCCATCGGGAACGGCGCCAGCCACGACGACAAGAACATGGACCCGGCGAATAAGAACGTCGGCGAGGCTCCGGGCAAGGGAAAGCGGCCGGTCTGGTGGATCGACTTCATCGACATCCCGACCGCCGACAAGCAGGAGTATCAGTGGCGGGCCGCCACCTCGCGCCGCGTCTTCGAGGGAAGCGAGGTCCAGGCCAACATCACCGTCCAAGGATGGGTGCAGGGCAACGGCGCATTGTGGAAGGCGCGCGACACCTATCACGTCAAATCGCCGATGCTGATCCTCAACAATGACCTCACCTGCAAGAAGGTCACCTATGACCAGCGCGACGGCGGCGGCACGACGACGACGCTGGAGATGGTCAACCCGCTCTACATGAAAGCGCATGCGCCATTCGCCAAGCCGGGCAGCGGCGACGCGCCGGTCGTGAAGACCAGCGGCGACACCAGCAAGTCGGTGTTCGACACCGGCTCCACGCCGATCGTCGGCAACACCCAGAAAGGACCACTCGGATGAGGTTCGGCTCACCTATCGAGACCTCGTTTCGCTCGTTTATGAGCATCTTCCGGGCGACCGTGAACAACGTCGCGGACAAGCACATGATGCAGGAGACCAGCATTGACGGTTTCCACTCGCACAAGCGCAAGAACATCGAGGCGCCGCAGAATTACGGCTTCTCGTCGGTCGTGATGCCGCGCGACGGCAAGCAGGGCCAGGGTGGCGGCTACGCCAACGACGACATCGGTGGCGAGGCGGCAGAAGCGATCATGCTCTCCGCGGGCGGCATGTCGCACTACATCGCGGTCGTGATGGACGATCGCAGGCACCGGCCGCGCGTGATGCCGCCTGGATCGTCGGCGCAGTATGGGCCAAACACCGATCATGGCCGGGCGCTGACCTACATCAAGCCGTCCAGCAAGGACGACAAGGAAGGCGGCGTGTTCATGATCGTGCCGCACCCCGACGAATACGTCTCCATGCGGCACATCAACAGCAAGAAGCAGCCTAAGCCGAAGAAGCAGCAGCAGGACCAGCAGGGCGGCGGCAGCGCGGGGGCGCAAGCGCGCGACATCCTCAACGTGGCGTCGGACGCTGGCGGCGACGGCCAGGACGAGGAGGAAAAGTACAATCACGAGAAGGGCGACGGCATCAACACCGAAATCCGCTGCACCAAGGGGCGCATCGAGTTTCGGGTCGGCGATGATGTGGTCGGCTACTACGACAAGGAAAACAAGCGCTGGTCGTTCACCGGAGAGATGAGGCTCGGCTCTGATGACGCAGACCATCCGGTCTACGGCGTCAACGGCGGCAAAGGCATGACCACGGAGCCCTCCGGCATGGGTGCCGTGCTCGTGAAAGCGCCGAAGCCCGGTCCTCCGACGTCCGAAGACGCGAACCCGTGAGAGTGAACCCATGCCCGACATTCGCTACGTCCAGCAAACCGACATCGCCATCGTCGGCACCGCCGTCGAACTCGACTGGCTGATGACACCGATGCACCTGCTCGGCGACGGCTTTGGCTTGCAGAGCGCGGTCATCATCGCGCTTGGCACTGACGCGCTGGTGCCGCTCGATGCCGTGCTTCCCGATCCGGACAGCACCGATCGCGGCGGATGGTGGGGCGACATGGACGCGGAGGAAATCTGGAACGGCTGGCCGGTCGGCTCGAAGCTCTGGCTCCTGCGACGCGCCAAGATCACGCCATCGGAAGCGCGCGAAGGCAGCACCGTCTATCGCGCCGAGAGCTACACGCGCGAGGCACTGCGGCCTTTCACCGATCAGCGCATCGCTTCTCGAATTGATGCGGGAGCATCTAGAACAGATCGTGGAAGGATCGATGTCAGCGTCGTAATCTATCGCGGTCCCGATAGGCCTGTTGATCTTCGCTACGCGAGCTTGTGGGAAGAACTCGGAGCGCCCTGATGCCTTGGACTACTCCATCGCTCAAAGACGTTCGCAGGCTTGTACGGGACTACGTGCTGTCGCGGGTTGGCGGCGTCGCGCTGATCCCGAACTCCGCGCTGCGCATCATGTCCGACGCGCAGGCCGGGCTCACCCATCTCACGCTGATCTATCTCGACTGGCTCGCCAAGCAACTGATGCCGGACACCGCCGAGCGGGAATGGCTCGATCGCTTCGGCGTCATCTGGCTAACCAACGCCGACGGCAGCAAGGGACGGCAGGCGGCGACCTTCGCGAGCGGCAGCGTAACGTTCAGCGGCAACGCTGGCGTCGTCATCCCGCAGTTCTCCGAACTCATCGGTGCGAACCAGATCACCTACGAGACCCAGGACGAGATCACGATCGGCACGATCCCGACCGAAGTCGCGGTCAAGGCCACGATCGCTGGCCTCGACGGCAACCTCGACACTGGCGAGGCAATCTCGCTGACGTTGCCGATCGGCGGCGCGGACACGCGGGCGACGGTCGTCACCATGGAAGGCGGCGTCGATGAAGAGAGCGACGACAGCTTGCGCGAGCGCATCCTGTTCCGCATTCAGAACCCGCCGATGGGCGGCAGTCAGGCCGACTATGTCCGCTGGGCTCGCGCGGTGCCGGGCGTCACGCGTGCCTGGGCCTACCCCGAGATGGGACCGGGCACGATGACCGTGCGCTTCCTGATGGACGAGCTGCGCGGCGACAATCACGGGCTCCCCGAGCCCAACGACATCGCGGCGGTGCAAGCCTATCTCGACGTGATGCGGCCGGTCACGGTCAAAGACATGTGGGTCTCTGGCCCGGTGCCGCTGTTCTATACGATCGCGATCAGCGACCTCGTCAACGACGATGGCAGCACGCAGGAGAAGATCCTGCAGTCGATCCAGAAGATGGAGTTCCAGCGGTCGGCGCCTGGGCAGACCATGTACCGCTCCTGGGTCGATGAGGCGATCAGCAACGCCGTCGGCGAGGATCACCACGAATTGGCGTTCGATACGCTCGTGCCGTCAGAGCTTGGCTACATGCCGATGATCGACACCATCAACTATTCGTAGGGCAGATTGGACCAGCACGTCACCAGGACCGGCGACGACTACGCCGAGCAGTTGGCGAAGCTGCTGCCGCGCGGTCAGGCGTGGCCGACCTTCTACGAGAGCACCCTGCAGACGGTGGTGCGCGGGCTCGCCCAGGTGTGGGGAGACTTCGAGCTTCGCGCCTCGCTGCTGCTGGAGCAGGAGAGCGACCCGCGCTCCACCATCGAGCTGCTTCCCGACTGGGAGCGCAACTGGGGTCTGCCCGACCCCTGCTACAAGAGCCCGCAGTCGATTGCGGACAGGCAGCGCGCCCTGGTGCAGCGCATGACGATCGAGGGCGCGCAGTCGCGGGCCTTCTTCATCGATATCGCCGCGCAGATCGGCTACACGATCACGATCACCGAGTATCGCCCGTTCATGGTTGGCATCGATCGCGTCGGCGACAATCGCGTCATCGGCGACGGCAGCCACACCCAGCTTGACTATCTCGGCAGGCTCGCGCTCGACCCGACCGGCGTGCCACCGGATGAAGGCGAGTATTCCGAATATCCCTACATTCTCGGCCCCGACTCCAATCGCTGGTACTGGACCGTGCACGTCGGCACGACCCGCCTGACGTGGTTCAGGTGCAGCGCCGGACAGTGCGGCGTCGATCCGCACCTCATCATCGCGCTCGCGGAAGATTTGGAGTGCTTGCTCAATCGCTGGAAGCCAGCGCACACGCAGATCATCTTCGACTACTCCGGCCTGTCGACTGGCGGGCCGATGGCTGGCACGCCGTGAGAGGTGGCAATGGCGATCGTCAACATCACAACCCAGAACGACGCCGACTTTATTCGGCAGTTTGCGTACCAGACGGTGGACCTCGTTCCGATCGACCTCACCGGCAACACGCTGCGCATGGGCATCCGCACGCACGCGTCGGATGTTGACCAGCATTTGCTCCTGACGACCGAGAACGGCGGGCTCACCATCACCGATGCACCCAATGGCAAGTTCACCCTCTACATCAGCAAGGCTCAACTGGAGCGCATCGCAACGGAGACCTTCGATCATTCGCTGATCCGCATCACGCCGGCCGACGCGCACCTGCGCATTTGGTCTGGCACTTTGACGAACACCTCGGGCCCGAGCCGGTGAAGTGAGGACAGGACATGAAGTACAATCAACCGTATGGGATCAGCGATCCGAACGGCCCTTACATCAACGGCGATCCGAGCATTGGGCGGGCTGGCTCGATCCCGCCTGCGGAGAGCATCGAGTTTCCGCAGCGCGAGATCGTCAACCTGATCAGCGATGTCAATCTGTTCGCGCCGGATAATGCGGACCTGCGCCAGCTCGGCAAATCGATCCAGTCTCAGAAACTCTGGGCAGTCGATGATGCTGGCACGGCCAACCAGTATTCGGTGACGCTGGCTCCAGCGCCCGGTACGTATTTCCGCTACCTGCTGGTCGTCGCCTGGATCGTCAACCCGAACACCGGTCCCGCCAACCTCAACGTGAATGCGATGGGCGCGAAGCCCATCGTGCGATCGGACGGCTCGCCGCTGATCCCCGGCGACATCGGGCAGAACACGCTCAACGCCTTCATGTACGACGGCGCGGCCTTCCGCATGGTGTGGCAGGGCAAGAGCGTCGGTGGCCCGGTCTTCCTCGACCGCAACCTGACCTTCTACGTCAACGATGCCACCGGCAGCGACAACAACGACGGCGCGGCGGCGGTGGTCGGCGGCGGCCATGGTCCGTTCAAGACGTTGCAGAAGGCGGCCAACACGGTTCGCTTCATGAACCTCAATGGCTACAACATCACGATCAACGTCGCCGACAGTCAGAATTACAGGGCCGTCAATCTGCCCGCCTGCGCCGGGTCTGGCACCGTGCTCTGGGTCGGCAACGTGAACACGCCCGCGAACGTGCTGATCTCCGAGAACAACACCATCGCTATCGCCGTCAGTGGCGTGAACAACGTCATGCAGGGCTTCAAGGTGCAGACCACTGGCGTCGCGGGCCAGCAGAACAACACCTGCGCCGGCATCCACGCGCAGGGCACCGTGCAGGCCACGTTCCAGAACTTCGAGTGGGGACCGACCTTTGGCCCGCAGATTTTCGCCTACGGCGGCGCGTATCTTCGGTTCGGTGGTCCCAAGCGGATCAGCGGAAGCGCACAGAGCCACGCCTATGGGCTGGGCTGCTTCATCAACTGCCAGCAGGGTGGCCGGGTGGACTGTCTGGAGGTCTCTCCGCCTCAGCCGCTGACCATCGTTGGTGCCGTGAACTACGCACAGGCGTTCATTGAGGCGCAGCAGCTCAGCGCCGTCGCGTTCAACTACAGCACGCTGACCGGCGCGGCGACCGGCAAGAAGTACGATGCCACGTACAACTCCGTGATCAACGTGGCCGGTGGCGGCGCCAACTATCTGCCAGGCGATGTGGCAGGCACGGTCTCGAACGGAGGTCAGTATGGCTAGGTTTTTTTACGACCCCTATGATTGGTACTGGCTCGCTGACGACGGCCGCCTCTATTCCAGCAAGCGCCAGTCGATTGTCCCGCAGAGCGACCCCGAGTTCGCGGAGTGGCAGGGCGACGACCCGAAAGCGACGCCGCAAATCTGGCCGCGCGACGATCAGGGAAACCAGACCGACGCCGAGTTGCAGAAGGTGATGGACGAATACGGCTTCACCGTCCCGAGCACCGCGAAAGGCAAAGAGAAGTGAACAAGGTCGAAGTCAGCAACGCTGATCGTGATGTGGCTATCGGCACCACCAGCGACACCGTGGTGGTTGCTGATTTCGATGTCGAGATCATCCAAGAGCTTGAGCAAGGACCGCCCGGCCCGCAGGGGCCGATGGGACCGGCGAGCACCGTCCCGGGGCCAACAGGAGCCCGCGGCAGTCTTTGGTTCGAAGGCGCAGGCGCACCGAGCGGCATCGTGGGCGCGCAGGAGAACGACAACTATCTCGATACGACCAATGGCGATGTCTACAATTTCACGATCGGAAGCTGGGGCAGTCCGGTCGGCAACATCAGAGGTCCGCAGGGCATCCAAGGTATTCAGGGGGTGCAGGGCATTCAGGGTGTCAAGGGCGATACCGGCACGCGCGGCTCGCAGTGGTACGAAGGCGCGGGTGCGCCCGATGCGATCAGCGGCGCGCTCGACAACGACAACTATCTCAACACTACGAACGGCGACGTCTACAATTATGCGGGCGGCTCCTGGGGGGCGCCGGTCGGCAACATCCGGGGACCGATTGGTCCGACAGGCAGCAACAACGATCCGAACGCCGTCCACTTCGACGCGGCGCAACCGGCGATCACCGTGGCGCAGAAGTCCATCGCTCGCGCCAACGTCTACGCCGCGCCGCTCGATGCACTGGCCTACAACGGCATGCAGTTCAATGGCGGCTTCGAGGTCGCGCAGGACGGCGCAGGCAGCACGACGGCGCATGCCACGTTCTTTTGTGATGGCTGGTGCCTCTACGCTGTCGGCACGGTCGGTGCATGGGCGCGGTGGATGACGGGGCCGAATTTTCCGGCACAGGGCAGCAACAACTACGGCTCAATTGAGATCACGGCAGCGCAAGCCGCGCTCGGGGCCAGCGATGGCGTGGCAATCTATCAGGTGATCGAAGCCTATCGGATGGCACGTCTCGGATTTGGCACTGCAGCGTGCCAGCCGATGACGCTCTCCTTCTGGAGCGCCCATGTTCGCACCGGCATCTACTCCGGGTCGGTCAAAAATCTCCTGACGGGCTATTGCTATGTGTTCGAGTACACTCAAGCCGGTTCCGGCGTCGCGCAACATAACGTCATCCAAATTCCGCCTCAGACCGCTGGTGCGGCACCCTCCAATCTGACGACTGGTGCTGGCTTCTATCTGACCTTTGCGATGGCGGCTGGCAGCGGGCTGCGGGCTGGCGCCGGCTGGAATGCTGGCACGACGGGCGTGATCGCGTCGAACAACCAGATCAACGGCGTCGCGGCGACCACCGACCGCTTCCATATCGGGAATGTCGCGCTGTTGCCCGGCAACGAGGCGCCGACATCGGATCGCTCTCATCTACTGTTGCGCCCCTATGCCGATGAGCTACGCACCGCGATGCGCTATTGGGAAACCGGCAACTTCGCGATCGGCGGCATCAGCGGCGCAGCTCTCAACCGCAACTTTCAATTCACGCTGCCGTACAAGGAGCGCAAGCGCGCGACGCCGACTGCGCTCCCGCTCTCCAACCTCGCGCTGACACGCTCCACGATGAGCGTTTATGGCTCGCAGATTGACAACATCATCCTCTATGCAAGCAACACCACGGCGAACGATGACTGGTTCGCATCTGGGACGTGGGCGGTAAACGCGAGGCTGAACTGATGGCTGAGTATCAATTGACCGCAACCGATGCCGTGATCCGCACCGCCGATCAGGCGCTGATCCCAAACGACGAGGGCAACGCTGACTGGCAGATCTATCAGCAGTGGCTCGCGGACGGCGGCGTCCCTGATCCCGCGCCGCGAATGGTCAACCCAAACCTCGACACCAAACCGGCGATGACAGCCGCCGAAATTCTGGGAGCAGCATAATGTCCGCAAAAGACCACATCGCGACAGCCTCCGATCCCGAGTTCGCGGGCCGCGTCATGATGATCATGTTCAAGGTGGCGCAGAACGTCGCGAGCGAAGACCCGGCCACGGCGAACCACGCGGAGCGCATCGCCTATGCGAGCTTCGTCATCATGGGCAACGAGAAGCCGCAGCTCGTGTCAGCCCATGTGATCTCATCGAACCCGACGATCTCGGGAGCCATCGACAGCGACCCTGCCGCGCTCGGCTCGAACGTGCCGGACGGCGACATCGAGTTCGCGCTGGCCTCCATCTGGGATGCGCGGTCCCTGGCGTTCGCAGCAGCGTGATTATGCGCAAGGCGATCGGCGACGTTATCGAGGGGCTTCGCGGTCAGCCGCTCGCCCTGGCGCTCGTCGTCATCAATCTGCTTTTTCTATCTGGCTTCGCTTTCATGCTCCGCGAGATCGCGCAAGCGGTCGCGCGCAAGGATGCACTCCTCGCCGAGATCGCGGGTCATTGCATGAAGTAAGCGGGGCAGAGCTCGGCCCCGCCGGATGCAGCCAGCTAGTGCCCGACGAAGCGGCGGGCTAGTTCAACGACGGCGGCGCGCATCACTTCGTTCTTTATTTCAACGAAGCTGTTGATCAGCTTCATGCCATCGCGCGTCGCCGCAACACGATCCAAATTTGAAAGCTTCTGCGACTTCTTGCCCTTCTTCTGGCCGGGCAATAGATCGGCAACATCGCACTCAAATATCTTGGCTATTTCCTGCAACCGCGAGCTTGTGATGCGGTTGTCGCCCTTCTCGTATTTTTGGATTTGCTGGAAGGATAGGCCAAGCATCCGGGCCAGCTCTTCCTGCGAGATGCTGCGAGCGTTTCGGTAGGCTCGAACCTTCTCGCCTATGTACAAATCGACCGAGGTGGCCGCCTTGTTTCTCGACATCGTTTCCTCGTGCTAGGTCCGGCCGATTGCAGCCGGTACAACCGTAATCTGTGTGCGCGTAACGGGTAGCGTGGTCAAGGCTCTACCGCTGGCAGAGACGTTTCCGGATTGTATGGATGCGATCCGGACAAATTACAGAGCCGCAACCTGTAACCGGCAGTCTTAATTTCGTCGTCTTGTCACGAAATGGAACCGGCTGAGCAAGCAGGAAAATCATGCAACGTGCCGCCCTGGAATTTGTCGAAAAAGTCGAGAGCCTCATGACCGCCGACGCGGTCATGAATGAATTCGGCGCGGCGCTGCGCAAGCGCGGCGTTGAAAATTATCTGTTCACCTTCAACCCCCTGCCGACCGAGACGTTTGCTGACATCACCTTGGCCAGCCGACTACCGGCCGGGCTTACCGACGCCTACAACGCGCTTGGTCTCGTGCGTCACGATCCGAGCTTCCGCCATGCCCAGCAAACCGCGCTTCCGTTTCGGTGGTTCAAGGAAGCTCCTTACAATCCCGAAGCCGAGCCCCGCGCGCAGGAGGTCATCGAGTTCTTGCGCGACTTTGGCCTTGTCGATGGCATCGTGCTCCCGTTTACAACGACAGCACGTCGGCTTGGTCACGTCTGGTTCGGCGGCCCTACGCTGGATGTGCCGAAACGCGAAGAACCAGTGCTGCACTGCATGTGTTTCTATGCGTTCGAACGGGTGCTGCAGATCAAGGGCGTCGAGACATCAGCTCCTGTTGCCCTGACCTCGCGCGAGCGTGAGGTGTTGACGCGGATCGCAATCGGAGAAAAGACCGAGCAAATTGCTGATGCCATCAAGCTGAGCCGAAGCACGGTGCTCCATCATCTCAACAACTGTCGCCGCAAACTCGGCGCGGCGACGCTCGCGCATGCGGTGATGATCGCGGTGCGCATGCGCATGATCTAACCTCGACGCACTATCACTTCTAACAGCCTGCGCTCGATGCACACTGTTACTTCTAACAGGTGCATGCACTTCTCGACCTGTCACTTGTGACAGTGTCTGATGGTGCAATAACAAATGTTAGAGATTTTTCTTGCGCTGACAATTTTTCCTGTCATCTAATGTTTCGTCGCTACACGCTGGCACAGAGTAACTTCGGCAACTCTACCAGCGCGAGACGACCAAAAAACATTGGATCACCTTCGGTGACGAGGGGACGGGAATGCCGGGAATGCAGGAACTGTCCACCAATGATTTGAGGTGGCTTCGGGAATTTGTGGCAACTCGCGCTTCGGGCAAGCGGCTACTGAACTACAGGAAAGGCGCCGTTCTGTTCGAGAAGGGAGAGCCGATCGAGCAGGTTTTCCTGATCTCGCGCGGTCAGATCAGGGTTGATGGGACTTCGCCGCAAGGCCGAGCCGTCCTGATCGAGCAATGCGGGCCTCACGACTGGCTCGCGGAAGGCGCGCTGCACGAGGAGCAGTTTCACACCAATACGGCGACCGCGCTGATGGACAGCGATCTCATCGCCTTCGCGCGCGAGACGTTCCCGGCGCTGTTGCACGAGCACGCGCCGCTCCTCCGCATGTTCACGAGGGGAATGGTCAAGAGCAACAAGACAATGCGCCAGATGCTCGATAACCGGCTGATGAACTCAGCGCATTTGCGGCTGGCCCGCGCGCTCATCAGCATGTTCGGCAACAGTGAAGCACAGGAGCTGCGCATCGAAGCGACGCCGAAGCGCCTCGGCGACATGGTCGGGATCGCACGCCAAACTGCGGACAGGGTCATCAAGGACTTTCGGGTCGCTGGAGTGCTGACCAAGCTGGACAGCGAGCGCTATACTCTCCACCGCGCGGAGATGGAGAAATACCTTCGCTGGGCAGAGAGCCCCTCAGCAAGCACTGCGCACGAGATGGCGCACTACCTCATGTCCGTGGGTGACGAATGAAGCGGCTGAAGCTTGGAGCGGCAAACGACAAGGCGGCGACGCTGGTCAGCGACGACGGCGTGATCACGATTGCCTGCGACGATGCATCGACGGTGGCACGGGTGATCGCGATCGCCGTCAATCACCATCCGGCCCTGGTCGCGGCACTCACCCCGTTCCGCTCCGGTGAGATGGGCGACCTGCTGGTGGACTTGATCGATCAGCGCGAGCCCAACAGCGAGACGGCGCAGGCGCGGCTGATCCAGCTAGTCGCTATGATCGACGTGATCTTGGACAGCGTCGAGGGGATGGAGCGGCATGACCTCGACGCATGAGGTGGACGTTGCGGCACACGCCGAGGCGCTATGCAAGATCATCGAGCGCCTCCTGCACGGCCGAGGTCCGGTGGTTCAAGGAGCCGTGCTGGTCGATCTGACCGCGATGTATTTCGCCGGGCATCACCCGGCGGTGCGCGAGGAGTGCATCACAGAATTCGTCAAGGCCATGCGCGAACTGATCCCCGTCAACGAGGCGATCATATTCGAACGTGAGGGCGGCAAACCTGCGGGCTGGGAAATCCAGTAATGGGAGCAAGCATGAACGAGCTGGTGGAGATCGCGACAGCCGAGCTGAAGCAGTACGGCATAAAGCCGGAAGTCACGCACACCAATGGTGGCCACATCGAGATCGCGTGGCGTGCGGTGCCGGAAAAGGAACTCCGACGCGTCATCACCTCCAAGACCGGAAGCGACTGGCGCGGTCGCATGAACATCCGCGCCGAGGTGCGCAGGCTCCTCCGCGCCGACAACGTGACCCTGAAGACGGAAGAGCCGAAGAAAAAGAGGCACGCCGAGCTGGCGAAGGCGCTCAGCCTGCCGAAGGAAGTGGTGCCGATCCCGGATCAGTTAGCCGCCCTTCGCGGCGAGGTGGCGGACCTCAGCGAGCTGATGGTGCGGGTCGCCAGGGTGGTCAGCCGGACGGCCGCAACGCAGGCGGCGCAGTTCGCCCAGACGGCGCCGCCGCCCCCACCGCCGGAGCCGGTGAGCTCCCGCAGCGTCAAGATCAAGGAATATCTGTCGCTCGATCGATGGGTCTCGCTCTCGGCGCTCGCGCGCGACACCGGGCTGACGCCGAAGCAGATCAAGCTCAAGGTGGACTATCTTGAGCGCCTGGGCGAGGTGTCCACCTATCAAGGACAGGCAAAGCTGAACGCAGTCGAGCCACGTCCGAAGAAGCCACGCGGTCGCGCGGCGCAGAAGCTGAAGCTGCAGGCGAAGAAGCTCAACGAGCATGCGGGGGCGGATCGCACGAACGGCCGAAAGCGAAGCCGGGTGGCGGCATGAGGGAGAAAGACTGCATTGTCGCGTGGGTGCGAGAGCACGGCTTGCACGATGGCTGGCTGCTTGACCTCTACTACCACCTGACGCGCCAAGGCATTCCGCCCGATGCCGCGATCGAAGCGATGGAGCACTTCGTTGACGATGCCATCGCAATCAAGACGAAGTCGGCTTGGACGGCCACATGAATGAGAAAGGCCGATGCAGGTCATGCTTGGGGTGCCGGTCGGCGAAATGATCGAGGCGGGCCGGGCGCCGCGGGAATGGCGCACGTAGGCAGCATGGCATCGAACAGACTATCAAGCTTTGTCGACGCGCACCAATGCTGCCTCTTTCGGATCGTATGTGTAGCCGGTAATCGTCCCATCCTTGATCCGATCGACAGCCTCGTCGATAACGAACCGAGGCACCAGAAACCACTCGCGCGGTATCACCGGATTCCCGAAGCGATCTTTGATCTCGATATTGAGCTGAGCCGGCCCGAAGACACGGTGAATGAGGTTTTCGAGCTTGGCGCGATTGATGTTGTAGAGTTCGTAGGTGGCGACTTTTTCCACATCGGCCATAAGAAAGGTCGGGTCGAGTTTCGCGTTAGCGATACGCCGTTCGACATCCCCGCCGGTTACGCCGATCTTGTGCAGAACATCGCGATGAGCTGCTATTACCGGATGATCGGACTTGCTGCGCACAACGTAAATCGTACCGCTGGCTAGGTCGCCCTCGGCACTTTCGCTGGCAAAGAGCGGGCCTGCAACGGGGTCGGTGATCCGCCGCCCCGCATCGTCCTTGTGGAGCGCCCGCTGCAATGATCGCATGAGCAGGTTGCTCTCGGTGCCGTTGTCGAAGATCACGCGCAGCCGCGCGTCGGACTTACCCTGAGCATTTGTGAATATATCGCCCATCTCTGCGACATAGGCCTTCTGCCCTCCGACAACGAACCAGCTACCCGGCCGGATTTCAGCTTTCAACTCGAACGGGCGCGTCTGGCGTATGCCGCTCGCGATTTCCTTTTGTACCTTCTCGAACAGGGGTTTGAAGCGGTCGAAGTCCTCGCATTTCTGGCGATTGGCGATTTCCTCGGCCGCCCGCTTGTCGGCAGCGGTGCGGACATGGCGAAGTTCAGTGATGTCGGAGGACCCTGCAGCACCACCGAGTTCGGCAAGCAGTTCGTCCTCGTCGATCGGCTCCTCCGGAGGGGCAGCACTCTCAGATCCCGCCAGGAGCCCTTGATGGTCGAGGGATGCAAGAAGCGATCGGCATTCCTCAAGTGCGCGCAGGCGATCGAGGCGCACGGCATAGAGCCGCTCGAAAATATCGCGATCTTCCCCGTGCTGGGGGGCGCGACCGTGCTTCTCGACAAACCGCTGGATTTCCTCGAACCCAGCCATGATGCGTTCCTCGCGCGGGGAGCGCCCGCCATTCTTCTCCGGTTGGGCGAAGTCTTCGAGCTCAGCGCGCAGATCGTCGAGGTCGATGTCACTCATACCGTCCCTCGTCCTTGAATCTTACAAAGGCGGCCGCGCCCTCGGCCATACGCTTTTCCCAAGCGTCCGTCGAGCTAATTGAAGGAAGCCGACCGCGCTCCTTTTTGAACCTGTAAGCGCGCACGGCGAGTTCCTTGGCTTCGTCTGGCGTGAGGCTCGTGCGCTTTGCGGCAATCGCGGCCGCCACCTGTTTCAGGCTATCCTCGCTCATGGTCTTGGCGAGGATCGAGTAAGCCTCACCGAAGGGATTGATCCGGTCGATCAGGTCAATATCAAGCTCGCGAACGTCCATGGCGAACTTGCGGACACCGTCGATTAAGGCGGTATTTGCACTAGGATCGCCATTGCCGCCTTCAATTGCGGCCTGTTTGGCCTGTTGCGTGAGATTGAGGGCAGCAACAGCGTGTTGGCGCACGGCCTCCTGATCCTCCTCGTCGAGTTCGGGATATTTATCCTTGATGATCTTGCCCATGCGGGCAACCGTTAGTTCCTCCGGCACCAGCTCCTCGTCAAAGAGCCCGCGCTCTACGGCGGTCTTGTCTTGGACAAAGGCTGCAATGACCTCGTTCAAGTCTTCCCGACAGATGCGAGCCGCTTCGTCGCTTTTCGGTTCCACGAGGCCCTTGATCTCGATCTGGAATTGTCCCGTGTCGTGATTGAAGCCGACATTGCACTTGTCGGGATCGTAACCGCCTTCGCCGTAGTCAAAGCCAGGCGTGGCCTCGTTGGTCGGGTTCTTGGGCTTGAACTCAAAGCGCGGCGCGAGCACTTGCTCCATGAGAAGACTGGCCGCGATAGCCTTCAAAGTGTCGTTTACCGCCTCGGTGACGGCCTCCTCGGATGCGTCCGGTTCAGCGATCAGGTTTGTGAAACGCGCGCGGGTCTTGCCCGGCGCGTCACGGGTCGCGCGGCCGATGATCTGCACGATTTCCGTGAGGCTCGCACGATAGCCGATCGTGAGTGCGTGCTCGCACCAAATCCAGTCGAACCCTTCCTTCGCCATGCCGAGGGCGATGATGATGTCCACATGGTCACGATTATTCTTTTGCGCAGGGTCTTTCAGCGCGGCGGACACTCGCTCGCGCTTGCTGGGATCGTCATCGACCAGATCGGCTATCCGTAAGATGCGGTCGTCCGAGGTTTTGACCAATTGGAAGCCCGTGGCTGGGTCGGTTCCGTGCCATACGCCCAATGCTTCGATGATGTGTTCGACCTCCCTGATCTTGTCCTTCGTGCTCTCGCGGGAATTGACGCTAGGGATGTGGACGATCGTCTTCTCGACCGGCTTGAGCACCTTGAGGATGTCGTCGGCGTAGGAGCCGGAATAGAAGAAATAACCGATATCGAGCTGTTTGAGGTATTCGTAGCCGTTTAGCTGTTCGTAGTAGGTGTAGGTGACGGTATCGAATTTTGCCTCGTCCTGCGGGGCGAGCACCGCTTCAGCGTCGCCCCTGAAATAGGAGCCGGTCATGGCGACGATATGAACCTTGTCGCGGGCAATAAATTGGCCGAGGTGCAGGCCAAGCTTGTTGTCGGGATTCGCAGAGACATGATGGAACTCGTCCACCGCGATCAATCTACCGTCGAACGCCTCGACTCCATACCTGTCCACGGCAAAGCGGAAGGTCGCGTGAGTGCAAACCAGCACTTTGTCGTCGCTTTCCAGGAACGCGCCGACCGAATTGACCTTTCCGCCGTTGTCCGAACCGGGCGCATCACAGAGGTTCCACTTGGGCATAACGGTCCAATCGGACGAAAAGCCGAACTTGCTCAGCGGCTCGTCGTGGAAGCTTGCGCCGATGGACTTCTCCGGTACCACAATGATCGCCTGTTTGAGGCCTTGGTTCTGGAGCTTGTCGAGGGCGATGAACATGAGCGCGCGGCTTTTGCCAGAGGCCGGTGGCGACTTGATCAGAAGGTACTGCTCACCGCGTCGTTCAAAAGCGCGCTCCTGCATCGGCCGCATGCCAAGCGCGTTGGCTTTGGTCGAGCTGCCGTTGCGGGCGTAAGACACCGAAACGGAGGGGATTGATTTCACCTCGATGGTCATGCGCTTGCCCCGGCCTTTCGCTTCTTGCTCGTCCCCTGCTTTGCAGTCATCTTGGTGTAAAGCTCGAACAATTTCTCAAGCCGCTCTGTGTCGTTACGGAACCGGCGGCCGATGTAGATGCGCTCAAGCACCTCGTCGTTTCGCTCATGCGCCTCTCGCAGGTCGGCGGGCATTTTCTCAGGTTCATAGAGATCGGCGATGGTTGCCGGGAAATGAGCCGCGCGCGCCAAGAGAATGTCTTCGGCTCCACGGCTCAAATCTGCTTTGTTCTTTTCAGTGAGGGATGGGATAGGAAAGGTGTTCCAACCGAGGGTGTTGGAATAGCGATGCCGCGTTTCCAGCTTGCCGCACACGGTCGCGATCCAGACAAGATGCAGGCGAGAAGCGATCAGCGCCATGTTCCATAGTGGAGCATCGTACAGAGCGAAGAGCAGGTCGCTCGCGATCGCATTGCCGCTCAACAAGTCTACAGGAATATAGGGCCTTCTCTCGGATGAAACCTTTGCAACAACAAGGGAGTGATTTTTGGCAGTACCAGCGATTTGGACGAAACGATGCGGACGCGACGCAAAATCGCGAGTTGAACCTGCTGCACTGGACGAACGGAATTGACGGACGTTTTCGAGTATCTGCTTGAGAAAGGGGTGGGATATCGCTGTCGCCGCATCCTCGTCCTCGATCCAAAAGCACCATCTCTGGCTGCCTTGGATCATCTCTTCCGAACCCACATACGGGCGTATATACCGTCCAAGATCAGGGTGGCGCTGCAATACCTGCGCTCGCTGCTCGTCGTTCAGAATGAAATTTCCGCCGTCGCGCGGCATGTTGCCGAACAACATTTGGGATACCTCTGAGATCGGATTCCGCATTTGCTCAATCACCGAATTAGAACCGGGGATGAGATAGCAATTTATGTGGGGGACAGCTCGCTCGATGACGGCTCCCTGATCAGCTATAGAAAACAAGCGACGAGGGTTGGGTGGCTGGCGTGAAATGGCAACAATCGCAACAGTCACACCTGCATTGTAACTGGCGAGATTAGACCATTTGAACGAGGTGTGGGCGAATGCGATCTCGTGGGACGTGCTCATAATCAAAGGCCACAGTATCGGCACCTGCAAGCCCTGACAGATGGAATTGGTGGCGACAAAAGCAGCGACTGTTTTGGTGTGCAGTCCGTAATCGGCAGCCTTCATGAACCATCCGGCTACGTAATCAAGGGACTTCCAGCCTTTCGTGCGCTCGTCGAAGATGGATGCTAAATCCGCTTTCTGCTCGTCGGTCTGCCACTTCGAACCTAGATACGGAGGATTGCCACAAAGGTACGTCTCTCCACCCTCGTTTTCGAAGTCGATCTGCGCTTGATCTAGTGGCGTGTGAAACAGATCATCAGCATGATGCTTCACGCCCGTTCCCGTGGGCGGGCATATACTCAGCCAATCCAAACGCAGCGCGTTGCCGCAAGTGATCCAATTCTGCGCGTCCAGCGGTAGAAACTCGGCCAAAGCTTCCTTCTGTCCACGATAGAGCACGTCGCACTGGAATTCGGCGATGATGAGAGCGAGGCGCGCTACCTCGGCCGGAAAATCGCGTATCTCAATGCCGCGAAAGTTCGTTAGCGGAATTTCGGTTCGGCGGCCCGCCTCCCCGCGCCGGATATTGATCTCCGCTTCGATTTCGCGCATGGCCTTATAGGCAATCACAAGAAAATTGCCCGATCCGCAAGCCGGATCGAATACCCTGATCCTCGACATCCGCTTGCGCAGGTTGAGTAACGTGCGGGAATTATCCTTTGCTTCCTCAAGTCGTGCCCGCAAATCATCGAGGAAGAGCGGATTGAGCACTTTCAGAATGTTCGGCACGCTCGTGTAGTGCATGCCAAGCGCTCCGCGCTCATCGTCGTCGGCGACGGCCTGTATCATCGATCCGAAGATGTCGGGGTTGATCTTGGTCCAGTCGAGATTGCCGATGTGGAGAAGGTAGGAACGCGCGATCCGGCTGAAACGCGGCACGTCGATGCTGCCAGAGAACAGGCCACCGTTGACATAGGGAAACTTGTCCGCCCAGCGGGCGATCCTATCTCGCTCCCGATCCTCGCGCTTGGTATTCATGGCGAGGAATAACTCGCTGATCACTTCATGGGTGTTGGACGAGTCTCGCTCGCTCATCTGCTCGATCGTCGTCGTGAACAGACGTTTTCCATTGAAGATGTCGGTGTCTTCGGCGAAGAAACAGAAGATCAGCCGCGCCATAAAATGGTTCATATCCGAGCGACGTTCGGCGGCGTCCCATGCGGGGTTCTCCTCTAGAAGCGTTCGATACAGCCGGTTAAGGCGGCTGGTGGCGCGGATATCGAACGAGCTTTCGCGGACCTGCTTGACGGTGGTGATCCCGGCGAGCGGCAGGAAGAAACCAAAATGGTCCGGGAAGTCCGAATAGGCGCAAGCAATCGGTGCGTCGTCCGTTTCTAGGTCCTCAGCTTCGAGCGTCTCCCCGTCGGTGGCGAGGATATAGCGCGCCTTGGCCCTGGCCGTAGCCGGACTGGCCTTGAGCGCGGTGAGCGTCTTGGTGACATCACCTGGTGGACAGACGGCGATGTGAATATTGTTGGTCTGCAGGACGCCGCCCAGATCGGACTTGTTCGACGCACCCGAACGCAGGCGCCGGATCGTGGTATCCTTGTTCCCGAACGCTTGAAGGAAGGAATACGGGAATTCTACGGGGTCGAATGGCTGCTCGGCGAGAGCCGAAATCGCTTCTTCGATTTCGACAGCGTTCATATCGTTCTTGCCCCAAAATGCATTTCAAGTTCAGTGGCGTCTTAACCGCGATGTCGCCTGTCGGGCTTGGCCGTTGCTGGAGGAGTCGCACGGATCAACGGGATTCGTCTAACTTTTTTCGCCACGGTGGTCCTCCACGAATCCGGAACTTTCGTTAAATTCACTCAGACTGGTGCGAAACTGCCCGCCTGAGCTGGTCGGCGACAGATTGAGATCACTCTGCTTCAGCTCGGATGTGTCGGTAGCATCGGTATCGTCGATGCGAGGATCCTTGATGGGCTTCATTTTCTGATGGTCTATTGCGGCCCAATTCATCGGCAAGCGCCAGCGATCACCTGGCTTTGAAATCTTTATTTTCTCGATAATGGCGGGCCACCACCTGATGATGAATGCAGCTCGGCCGTAGCCCTTAAGATGCTCATATTCACTCGGAGGAAAGAACGAAATTAGGCCGGATTCCGTGTAGGCTATCAAATTGGGCCAATGCTGCAGAATGTTGTGATCTCCCGAAACTATCGCGGTTCCGCCCTCGTCAGCAAACTTGCGAATCCAGTCAGGATCAGGCGAGCCATCCCCGTGCCTGATGAAAGAGACTTCGTAGCCCTCTCGATTACCCGTGATCGCTATCACGGCAAGGGCTACGCGGTTGGCGATGCACTCATCCAGCCTTATTTTCAACCTGACTCGAAGTTTTCAGACTTCCCTCGTAGGCAACCGCTTCAAGAACATCACTTTCGTCAATCTCAAAATCTTCCGCGACCGGACCGGTATCGCCCTCCGCATTGAATGCAGCAGCCAAGGCATCGGTAGGAATCCAAATTCCTTCAAGGACGGGGCGACCAAAAGCATAGTTGGGATCGAGCACAACTCGCGGATGCTCAGTTGGGCTAGGATGCCAGCGGTATGCGAGGTCGTCCGCATAGAGAATTGTGTCGAACAAGGATTGCTCGACAATCGGACCCATCTCGAAGTTATCGTTCAGAAGATTGAGGATTTTCTTTTCGTCGTCCTGGGCGATTTCCATCAGGATGGTTTTGCCATCGGTCCGGAACGCCTTGTTGGTAGCGAACGGATGATCCGTGCGATGACGAGAGCGCAGGCGCTCAGCGATTTTGCGGATTGTTTGAGACGACAGGCCCAAATCCTTGAAGTGTTTTATAAAACGAGCCTCGATCAGATCAAGAAAGCCCAAGACTGTTTTGCCGCCGACCAAGGGCAATTGACGATGGATAATAGGAGGCGCCTCGCTGTGCGACACCCCGTTGATCCAAGACCTGATGTGACTGCCATCCTCATGCAGAATGCGCGCAGCCATTGGGACGGTATAAAGCCCAATGTCACCGGCCTTTCGCCAATCAAGACTGACATGCGCGTTCATGGTGATCTCGCGAGTTCCCTCTACTTTAATTAGTTATTTCAAGCAGACAACAGGCTTGTGATTGGACTTAAGGTCCCCCCAAAGGCCCGCGCTCGACCGCACGGCCAACGCGCTTAAATATATGAAGAGATTCGTATCTTTCACTTAGCACTACTATCTATTAACCATGCGACAAGCTCATTTTTTGCCCTGCATCCCCACCCCGGGAACAAAGGTCCCGGCCGGTAGGGAATGGCTCCACGAGATCAAGCACGACGGCTACCGCATGATGCTTCGGCGGGAGAATGATCGCGTGCGCCTGATCACCAAAGGCGGATACGATTGGACGAAGCGCTATCCGTGGATCGTCGAGAGCGCGATGAAATTCCGCAGCAAGCACTTCATCCTCGACGGCGAGGCCGTGGTGCTCAACGTCGATGGCATGTCCGATTTCGACGCCCTGCATTCCGGCAAGCACGACCACGAGGTCCAATTCTACGCCTTCGACATCCTGTCCGGTGAAGGTGACGACTACCGCCGCCTGCCGCTCTCGATGCGCAAGACAAACCTCGCGCGGCTGCTCGCTCGGCGTTCGGAGGGGATATTCCTCGCCCCATTCGAGCAAGGCGAAATCGGCCCCGATCTATTCCGGCACGCCTGCATCATGGGCCTCGAAGGCATGGTCTCGAAGCACGCCGAGCGCGCCTATTGCCCGGGCCGCTGCACCCACTGGATCAAGAATAAGAACCCGAAGCATCCCGCCTTCCGCCGGGTGCAGGATCAGTTCTGAACATCCTGCTGCATGGCGACCCGCAGCGCTTTCGGGATGCGCTGGGCCTTGCCTCCAGAGACTAAGGCGACCCGGACCTTGGCTGCGGCGAGCAGCTCGGCCCCGCGTCGGCATTCTTGCAACAGCGTAATGGACGCACCTTTGACCTCTCGCGGGATCGTAATGATGTCGAGCACATCGTCGATGAATGCCGGTTTGAAATAATCGATGGCGAGCGAACGCACCACAAAGGCAAAGCCGGGTGCCTCGCCCTCTGCTTCCTCGAATAGGGCGCGGTGATCGGCACCGAGCAGGCGGAGGTAGTTCGATCGACCGCGCTCCATAAACCGCAGATAGCTGGCGTGGTAAACCACCTTGCTAAAATCGGTATCCTCAAAAAAGACCCGGACTTGCATGGTGTGGCGGCCATCGCTGATCGCGCCGTCGAGATGCGGTGTCGTCACAGGTCCCTCGCGAGTTCCCCTAGGTGAAAGCTCAGCCGCTTTTAACCCTGGGGTGGACCTGCTCAAATAAAAAAAGCCGCCCCGTGGGGCGGCCCTGAATGCCTTTGGTTGGCCCTTTAGGCCGCCACTTTCCAGCGTCCCAGGGGGACCACCCTGCTTTCGCTATTATTATAGCGGCAAGCAAGGGAAATCCGTGTCCTCGTAATAGACCCGGACCTGCATGTGGTGGCGGCCGTCGCGGATCTCGCCGTCGAGATGAGCTGTCACGTCCGGAGCCTCTTCGCTGGTCGGTAACCGGCACGTTTTGCGCAAAAACAGCCGGACGCGCAAGCGTGTTAGGACACGACCGGTCCTGACCTTCCCAGCGTCACCTCGACGATCTCAGGCGGCACGCCGAAGCGGAGCGGCATGATGCTGCAACCGAGGCCGCCGGACACGATGAGATCGCATTTCAGGCGGAAATGGCCATAGGCGAGACGCAGGCCGTTCCTGGGCGCGACGGCCGGTGACCAGCCGAGCAGGCGGACCTGGCCGCCATGGGTATGGCCGGACAATTGCAGCGCGACGCGCGCGGGCACGAGCGGAGCGACATTGGGCTCGTGCGCGAGCAGAATGACCGGCGCATCGTCGGTGATCTTCGCCAGCGTAGCATTGAGATCGTCGGCACCGAAGTGCGCCATGCTCCGGAAGCGCCGCGCCGGCAGGAAGGCGAGCTGATCGCCGAGGCCGGCAAGCCAGAACGGACGGCCGTCCTTGGTGAGGCGCACAGCATCGTTCTCGTAGACGGGGATGCCGGCCGCCTCCAGCGCCCGATGTGCGATGGTCGGCCCGTGCCCCGCCTGCTGCACTGTTCTGTCATCCCAATAGTCGTGGTTGCCCATGACGGCATGGACGCCGAGGGGCGCCTTCAGGCGCCCCAATACCCTTGCCCATTCGCTCGACGGAATGAAGCGCGTGACATGGTGAAGGCCGGCGACATAGTCGCCGAGCAGCACGATGAGATCGGCGTTGAGCGCGTTGGTCCGGTCGACGATGCCCTCGATGCGCTCCAGCGACATCCAGGGATCGCAGGCATGGATGTCGGCGATGGCGGCAATCTTCAGCGGAAAATCCGCCGGCCACTGCCGCGGCATCGGATGATAGCGCGTGACGCGAAGGCGCAGCACCGGCTCGACACCGACGCCGTAGGCTGCGGTCGAGACGCCGAGGGCGGACAGACCGCCGATGGAACGGATGAGATGACGGCGCGTGATCATGGAAGCCCGATGATGATGCGGCGCCTTGATGATATCCGATTGGAGCGGAATTGGGGTGCGTTCGTGCAGATCGTCTGCACGAGGTTAACGGAAATTCATCAAGCCGGAACAGCGCGAGGTTCGGCAGATCACTCGTCGCTGTCATCCGTGCCGAACAGGCCGAACTGCGCCGCCGCATCGCGCGGGGGCTCGGCGAGACCGAGATGGCGGAAGGCGTGCGAGGTCAGCAGGCGGCCGCGCGGCGTGCGCTGCAGATAGCCGCACTGGATCAGATAGGGCTCGATGATGTCCTCGATGGCGTCGCGCGGCTCCGACAAGGCCGCAGCCATGGTCTCGACGCCGACCGGTCCGCCGCCATAGTTGAGCGCGATGGTCGAGAGATAGCGCCGATCCATCGCGTCCAGCCCTGCGGCATCGACCTCGAGCGCGCTCAGCGCATGGTCGGCAATCTTACGGTCGATCTTGTCGGCATCGGCCGCCGAGGCGAAATCGCGCACGCGGCGGAGCAGGCGGCCGGCGATGCGCGGCGTGCCGCGGGCGCGGCGCGCGATCTCGTTGGCGCCATCGGCGCTCATGCCGACGTTGAGCACGCGCGCGCCGCGGCTGACGATGCTCTCCAACTCCTCGATCGTGTAGAAGTTGAGCCGGACCGGAATGCCAAAGCGGTCGCGCAAGGGATTGGTGAGAAGGCCGGCGCGCGTGGTGGCGCCGACCAGCGTGAATTTCGACAGCTCGATCTTGACCGAGCGCGCCGCCGGGCCCTCGCCGATGATGAGGTCGAGCTGAAAGTCCTCCATCGCGGGATAGAGCACCTCTTCCACCGCCGGGCTGAGGCGATGGATCTCGTCGATGAAGAGCACGTCGCGCTCTTCGAGGTTGGTCAAGAGGGCGGCAAGATCGCCGGCCTTGGCGATCACGGGCCCCGAGGTGGCGCGGAAACCGACTCCGAGCTCCTTCGCCACGATCTGCGCCAGCGTGGTCTTGCCGAGCCCCGGGGGACCTACGAACAGCACGTGGTCCAGCGCCTCGCCGCGCTTGCGCGCCGCTTCGATGAAGATCGAGAGATTCTTGCGCGCCTGCGCCTGGCCGACGAAGTCGGACAGCGATTGCGGCCGCAGCGCGGTGTCGCCGACATCGTCGCTGCGGCGCTCGGGCGAGACCATGCGGGGGGGAGTGGTCATGCGGAAGTCCTGCACAGTCGCTTGTCGATAAGAAGGGCAGCTTGAGCACCTGCAAAGAAGATCAAACTTACCACAAGCAAGACAAATGCCTCAGCCGGTTCACTCAGTGCTCTTCCAACAGAGCCAATCACCAGCGCCGAAAGCAAGCTTGCAACGAGAACGTCCCACCAGACAACGGAGCCTCGGATTTGCAGGAAGATTGCAACCATCAAGGCCACAACGGCCGCAGGCAAGAACAAGCCTTTCACGGCAAACCAGCTGAACCCGATCAGGTCGCGCGAGACCGAAAAGCATCGAATGACACGACTAAGAAAACAACCTGATGCCGAGAACGCCAGCATTGCAAGATACCCGGCAAAAAGTGTTCCGCAGAAGACGACGACGAACATACGGCCGAGGCGCCGCAAATGCTGGCGTGCCGCACCTTGACCCCACTCGGAGAGGCGCTGGCCGTTGTTCACTTGGCCAGTTCCTTCAAACCCAATCGAATCAGCTGCGCCGTCTCGGCGCCCTCACCCGCGCTGCGCGAGGCCGATGCAATCGCCGCGGCGGCCTGCGGCTGGCCGTAGCCGAGATTGACCAGCGCGGAGATCGCATCCGCCACGGGCCGCGGTGCGCGCTGGTCGTCGACGGCGCCGGCAAGATGCACGACAGCGGGATCGACATTGGCGAAGGCCGGCGCCTTGTCCTTCAATTCGGTGACGATGCGCTCGGCGACCTTGGGGCCGACACCGGGCGTTCGCGCCACCGCGGCCTTGTCGCGCAGCGCGATGGCATTGGCGAGATCGGCCGGCGACAGTGTGCCGAGCACGGCCAGCGCGACCTTGGCGCCGACGCCCTGCACGGTCTGGAGCAGGCGAAACCATTCGCGCTCCTGATCGGTGCGGAAGCCGAACAGCTTGATCTGGTCCTCGCGGACATAGGTCTCGATCGACAGCACAGCGGCCTCACCCGGCGAGGGCAGATGCTGCAAGGTGCGCGAGGAGCAATGTACCTGATAGCCGACGCCGCCGACGTCGAGGATGACGAAATCCTCGCCGTAGGAATCGATCAAGCCCTTGAGCTTGCCGATCATATCCCCACCACCTTCAGCCTGAGAGCGGTACTCTGGCGGTGATGGGCGTGGGTGATGGCGATGGCGAGCGCGTCGGCGGCATCCGCCGACGGGGGCTCGGCCTTCGGCAGCAGGATCTTCAGCATCATCGCGATCTGTTGCTTGTCGGCGTGGCCGGCGCCGACCACGGTCTTCTTGACCTGGTTCGGCGCGTATTCGGCGACAGAGATGCCGAACATTGCCGGCGCCAGCATGGCGACGCCGCGGGCCTGGCCGAGCTTCAGCGTCGCAACGCCGTCCTTGTTGACGAAGGTCTGCTCCACCGCCGCTTCCACCGGCCGGTGATCGGACAAGACGGAAGCGAGCCCTTCATGGATCGCGAGCAGCCGGCTCGACAGCGGCAAATCGTCGGGCGGTTCCACCGAGCCGCAGGCGACGTAGATCAGGCGATTGCCCTCGGCCTCGATCACGCCCCAGCCGGTGCGGCGCAGGCCGGGGTCGATGCCGATGATGCGAACGGGGCCACGAATCGGGAGCGCAGTCATGCGCCAGTGATAGCGGCTGGCTGCCCTGGAGGAAACAGAAACAGAACGGAAGTAACAAGGGAAGTAGGGCCGTCGAGCCCTACCCGCCCATCTTCGCAACAAGCGCGTCCGACACCTCGAAATTGGCGTAGACGTTCTGCACGTCGTCGTGCTCGTTGAGCAGGTCCATCAGTTTCAGGAGCTTCTCGCCGGTCTCGTCGTCGACCGCAACCGTGTTCTGCGGCTTCCAGATCAGTGCGGCCTTGCGCGGCTCGCCGAACTTGGCTTCCAGCGCCTTGGCGACGTCGCGATAGCCTTCGGTCGAGGCGTAGATCTCGTGGCCGCCCTCGCCGGAAACGACGTCGTCGGCGCCGGCCTCGATCGCGGCGTCCAGCACCGCATCGTCGGAGGCGACGCTGCGGTCATATTCGATGATGCCGGTGCGGTCGAACATGAAGGAGACCGAGCCGGTTTCGCCGAGATTGCCGCCGGACTTGGTGAAGAAGGAGCGGATGTCGGAGGCGGCGCGGTTGCGATTGTCGGTCAGCGCCTCGACGATGACGGCGACCCCGCCGGGGCCGTAGCCCTCGTAGCGGATCTCGTCATAGTTCTCGCCGTCGCTGCCGAGCGCCTTCTTGATGGCGCGCTCGATATTGTCCTTCGGCATGTTCTCCTGCCGCGCCGCGATCACGGCGGCACGCAGGCGGGGGTTCATGGCGGGGTCGGGAGTGCCCAGCTTGGCGGCGACGGTGATTTCCCGCGCCAGCTTGCCGAACAGTTTCGACTTCTGGGCATCCTGCCGCCCCTTGCGGTGCATGATGTTCTTGAATTGGGAATGTCCGGCCATGCGTGGTCTCTTGAGAAATCGTCAGCCAAAGATGAGCGTGGGAAGCGCGGCCTTATAGGCCGCCAACCCACCGGAATCAAAGGGCTCGGCTGCGCCTGAGGTAGCACTGTAAAGGTAGCCGCCGTAACGGCGCCTGCCTAGATGGGCACCGTTAACCCTGATTTCATTCCGGACTGCGAAAATAGCGCCCGACCGTCCCCCGACAAGAGAGACCCGATGGCGTTCGGATTATTTCGGAAGCGTCTGCCGGACACGGCCGCGCCCGCGGCAGCCCCGGGGGCTGCGCAGCCGGCGGCCCCTGCCGCACCCGCCCCGACCGCCGAAAGTGATTCGGCCCGGGAAATCCTGGAATTGCTGGAACTCGAGCTCGGCGCCATGATCCGCCAGCTTGAGCGCGCCGCCAATTCGGTGGCTGGCGGCGCCGAGGCGACCGCGGCGACCCTCGCTGCCATTCGCGACCGCACCGACGCCCTGACCGGCCGGACCAACGCGGCGCAATCCACCGCCTCCACCTTCGCCCATGCCGCCGACAAGTTCACCCAGTCCGCGCAAGGCATCGGCGCACAGGTTCGCGCGGCCGGCAAGCTCGCCGACGAGGCCAGCGCCGCCGCGCAGGAAGCCCGCGCCAATGTCGACCGCCTGCGCGAATCCTCCGCCGCCATCGGCAACGTCGTCAATTTGATCGCGCAGATCGCGCGGCAGACCACGCTGCTCGCGCTCAACTCGACGATCGAGGCCGCGCGCGCGGGCGCAGCCGGAAAAGGCTTTGCCGTCGTTGCCACCGAGGTCAAGGCGCTCGCGGTGCAGACCCAGAGTGCGACCGAGGAGATCACGAAGAAGATCGACGCATTGCAGCGCGACGCCGCCGGTTCGGCGGACGCCGTGCACCGCATCTCGCAGGCGATCGAGGCGATCCGTCCGGTGTTCGACACCGTCAACGGCGCGGTCGCCGAGCAGAATGCCACGACCAGCGAAGTCTCCGGCAATGCCGCCAGCGCCTCGGAGTTCATCATCTCGGTCGGCGAGAGCGCGGCCGAGATCGACGCGGCGACCAAGGCGGCCGAGACCCATGGCGAGAGCGTCGCCAGCGCCGGCAAGGCCGTCACCACCTTCGCCCAGAAGCTGAAATCGCGCTGCGCGGTGCTGCTGCGCCAGAGCGAGCACGACGACCGCCGCAAGACCGAGCGGCTGCCCTGCCACATCAAATTCGAAACCGCGCGCGCCGTGATGCCGGTCTATGAAATCGCGATGGAAGGCGTGCTGATCGGCGGCGCGGACGCAAGCCGGCTGGCAACGCAAGCGACGATCGAAGGCAGCTTAGAGGACATCGGCGCCTGCCGCCTGCGCGTGATCGAGCAATCCAAGGCCGGCGCCCGCGCGCAATTCGTCGGCGCCACCGCCGCTCTCAACGAGAAGATCGAGGACAAGCTCTGGTCGATCCATGAGGAGAACACCGAGTTCGTCACCCGTGCCATGGAAGCCGGCAATGCGCTGACGCAGATATTCGAGCAGGCGGTTGCGCGCGGCGAGGTCAAGCTCGACGACCTCTTCGACACGGACTATTTGGAAATCGCCGGCACCAATCCGCAGCAATACCGCACCAAATATCTCGACTGGGCCGACCGCGCCCTGCCGCCGTTCCAGGAAGCCTTTCTGGCGCGGGAGTCGCGGATGGCGTTCTGCGCCATGGTCGACCGCAACGGCTTTTTGCCGGTGCACAACAAGATCTATTCGCATCCGCAGCGGCCGGGCGACGTCGCCTGGAACACGGCCAACAGCCGCAACCGGCGCATCTTCAACGATCCGGCGGGGCTGGCCGCCGCGCGCAACCTGCGATCCTACCTGGTCCAGAGCTATGCGCGCGACATGGGCAACGGGAACACGGTGATGATGCGGGAGATCGACGTCCCGATCCGCGTGCAGGGCCGGCACTGGGGCGGCTTCCGCACGGCCTACAAGCTGTAGCGCTCCCGCGCGTGCACGCACCTGCACTCCTGGGCAAGACGCCGGGCGCGAATCATCCTCTAAGGTCGGATCTGGAATCGGAATGCCGCCAAGGAGCCGATCAACGGCTCCGACTGGAGAGAGCCCGTACATGTCCTCTGCACAACTTGCCGTATTGGACACTGCCTCCAACCGGACGCTGGCCGAACGCCTGATCGACCAGCTCGCCGACCGCATCGGCGGTCTCGGCGTCGAGCTCGCCGACATCGCCGGCAATGTCCAGGACGTCGCAAACCGCGTCGCGAGCCAGTCGGAACGGTTTCACCATCTGCAGAAGACGGCCGAGAGGATGGTCTCGGCCAACCACGACATCGCCAACGCCTCGCAGGCGGTGCAAACCACGACGTCGGCCGCGGTCGGCGAGATCGCGCAGTCGCGCGGCGCGGTCGACACCGCGGTCAGCCACATCTCCGAGCTCGTCGCCGCGGTGGAGCGGATCGAGGTGCGCCTGTCCGCCGTCGGCGCGGCGCTGGCGCAGGTGGCGAAGGTCTCCGGCTCGATCGAGGCGATCGCCAAGCAGACCAATCTGCTCGCGCTCAACGCCACCATCGAGGCCGCGCGCGCCGGCACTGCCGGCCGCGGCTTCGCGGTGGTCGCAAGCGAGGTCAAGAACCTCGCGGAGGCCACGCGCCAGGCCACGCATGAGATCTCCGACACCGTGCGCGATCTCGACGGCCAGATCGAAGGCCTGATCGGCGAGAGCAGCGACGCCTCGCAGCGCGCCAAGACCGCCGGCGAAGGCGCGCAAGCGATCTCCGGCATCATCTCGCGGGTCCAGCAGGGCTTCGCCTCGGTCGAAGCCGAGATCGACGGCGTCGCGCGCGCGGCGACCTCCAACCTCGGCCACTGCGACACCGTGATCAGCGAGCTCAACGAGCTCGCCAAGGGCGTCGACCTCTCCTCGCGCGACCTCCGAAGCGCCGACGAGCGGGTAGCAAAGCTGCTCGACGCCTCCGAAGGCCTGATCGCGCTGATCGCCGACAGCGGCGTGGAGACGTCGGACGCGCCGCTGATCCGCATCGTCGTCGACACCGCGAAGCGGATCTCGGCCGAGTTCGAAGCTGCGATCGACCGCGGCGAGATCACGCTCGACCAGCTCATGGACGAGACCTACCGCGAGATATCAGGCACCGATCCGAAGCAGTACCTGACCAACTACGTCGAGTTCACCGACCGCGTGCTGCCCGCGATCCAGGACCCGATCCAGAGCTCCGATCCGCGCATCGTGTTCTGCGTCGCCTGGGCCAAAGGCGGCTACCTTCCGACCCACAATCCGAACTACCGCCTGCCGCAGGGCAAGGACCCGGTCTGGAACAACGCCAATTGCCGCAACCGCCGCCTGTTCACCGACCGCGCAGTGAAGAAGGTCGCGGCCAACACAAAACCCTTCCTGCTGCAAACCTATCGCCGCGACATGGGCGGCGGGCAGTTCGTGCTGATGAAGGACCTGTCGTCGCCGATCATGATCCGCGGCAAGCACTGGGGCGCCTTCCGGATGGGCTTTCGCCAGGGCTGACGAGGACGCTCCGGCATCTTCAAAACAAAAGCTCGAAAACAACCCCATGCACAGTAGCCGGGGCGTGTGGAATCAATGGCTTGCGCCGGCAGGCCGTGGCGCGCGTTGACCCGTCGGGCAAAACAGGGGTAGAATGCTATTATTCCGAAATTGTGGGCGGTTCTCACCGCCGCCTGCCGAGCACCAAAAGCCGCCTGCACTGGCGCGGCGGCCGACGTTGCCGTAGAAATGCCGCCGCGCATTCGGAGCGCGAACCCGAACACAACAAGCTGGTTTTTCGATGGCCTGTCCACCCGCCCAAATCGGCGCGCCGTTTTCCGAGATCGATACACCGGCGCTGATCATCGACCTCGACGCTTTCGAGCGCAATCTCGACACGATGGCGGCGGCGGTGAGCAAGCTCGGCGTTCGCTTGCGTCCGCATGCGAAGACCCACAAATCACCGATCATTGCGGCCAAGCAGATAGCGCGCGGCGCAATCGGCATGTGCTGCCAGAAGGTCGCCGAGGCCGAGATCCTGGTTGCGGGCGGGGTGAGCGACGTGCTCGTCAGCAACGAGGTGGTGGGCCTGCGGAAGCTGGAACGGCTCGCAGGCCTCGCGCGCCACGCACGCATCAGCGTTTGCGTGGACGATGCGATCATGGTCGAGCAACTGTCGCACGCCGCGGAGCGGGCAGGATCGCAAATCGAAGTCCTGGTCGAAATCGACGTCGGCGCCGGTCGCTGCGGCGTCAGGCCGGGGCCGGCGGCGGCCACCCTGGCGCGGCAGGTGGCGGCTTCACGCTTCCTATCGTTCGGCGGCTTGCAGGCCTATCACGGCTCTGCCCAGCATTTGCGCACGCCGGAGGAGCGGCGCGCTGCCATCGCCGGTGCCGCGAACGCGACCGCGGAGACACTGCGCGTCCTCAAGGACGCGGGCTTTCAGTGCCGGACGATTGGAGGTGCGGGAACCGGCACATTCGAGCTCGAAGGCGCGAGCGGCATCTGGAACGAATTGCAGGCGGGCTCCTATATCTTCATGGACGCCGACTACGCCAAGAACCTCGCCGACGGGGCGCGCAACGCCAATCCGTTCGAGCATGCGCTGTTCGTGATCGCGACGGTGATGAGCACAGGCGCCGGCGAACACGCGGTCATCGATGCCGGCCACAAGGCTCTGTCGAACGACAGCGGATTTCCGGTCGTGCTCGGCCGGCCCGATCTGCGCTATCATCGGCCCTCTGACGAGCATGGCTTGCTCGATTTCGACAGCGCTTCGTCGCGACTGGCGATCGGCGACAAGGTGACGCTGATCCCCGGCCATTGCGACCCGACCGTCAATCTCTACGACTGGTATGTCGGCGTGCGCGGCTTCAACACGCCGGATTCCCGCGTGGAGGCACTTTGGCCAGTCGCGGCGCGGGGCGCGGTCACCTGAGATTGACGCGTGATTGCGCGCGACGCCGTAGCGCCCGGCCACTATCCTGTGCTGCATCTTAGAATGAATGTGGCCGACGCCATCGACGACTTGGAGACGATATCATGAGCGCAGACTCGGAAATCAAATCTGCGGGCGCCAACATTCAGGCAAGCACTATCAGCACCATTGTACTTGGCTTTGCAGCCGATCCGATGGCGCGTTGGGTTTGGCCCGATTCATCCGAATATCTCAGGATTATGCCTCAATTCGTCAAGGCATTTGGCGGACGGGCATTCGAGCATGGCACAGCTTACATCACAGAAGGGGCTCGCGCGGCCGCCCTGTGGCTGCCGCCCGGCGTCGAGCCCGATGAAACGGCCATGGACGCACTCATGGCGCAATCCCTGCGTCCGGAGATCGCCGATGATATTGGACACATGCTCCAGGGAATGGCCGAACATCATCCCCACGAGCCCCATTGGTATCTGCCTCTCATTGCCTCCGATCCAAACTGGATCGGCCAAGGTCTCGGCACATTGTTGATGAAGCACGCTCTTCGACGATGCGACGAGGAGGGCATCGCCGCCTACCTCGAAAGTTCGAATCCGCGAAACATCTCCCTTTATGAACGCCACGGCTTCAAGATCATCGGCGAGATACAACATGGTTCTTCGCCGACGATGACACCAATGTTGCGGACAGCTTCTTGAACGGAATCCAATCTGTCGAAGAGAAGGGCTCGCAGCCGCCAATGACTGTTGACTTCCGCTTGTGGCCCAAAGCGGAGTTCCCTTGTTGCCCGTCGATGTCCGCTGCTGAGGGCAAAGTTTGATATAATCGTCCGGGGACGACACCGGGTGATTTCGCTCGCGCTTCAGCTCAACCAGAATTTCGGCGTCGTCGGCTCCAGCCTTCCACCCACGCGCACCGGCGCGATCTTGAGCGCGAGCCCTGTCGCATCGTCCGTTTCCACGGCGACGCCGCTGAGCGTCGCGGCGCCTGCGGCCGGCTCGAAGCGGCCGGACGGAATTCCTGATGTGAACCTCCGCAGCGGCTCTTCCTTCTGCATGCCGATGATGGAATCGTAATCGCCGGTCATGCCGGCGTCGGTCATGTAGGCGGTGCCGCCTGACAGGATCTGGTGGTCGGCGGTCGGCACATGCGTGTGCGTGCCGACGACGAGGCTGGCGCGGCCGTCGCAGAAGAAGCCGATCCCCTGCTTCTCGCTTGAAGCCTCGCAATGGAAATCGACGACGATGGCGTCGGCGGCGACGCCGAGCCGACAGGCGCCAAGCTCGCGCTCGAGCGCGGCGAAGGGATCGTCGAACGGGGTCATGAAGACGCGGCCGAGCGCGTTGACGACGAGGGCGTGCTTGCCGTTCTTGGTCTCGACCAAGGCGGCGCCGCGGCCGGGCGTGCCGCGCGGATAGTTGGCGGGGCGCACCAGGCGGTCGGCGCGCTCGATGAACACCAGCGCCTCGCGCTGGTCCCAGGAGTGATTGCCGAGCGTCACCGCGTCGGCGCCGGCCTCGAGAAACTCCTGGTAGATCGCTTCCGTGATGCCGAAGCCACCGGCCGAATTCTCGCCGTTGACGACGACGAGATCGAGCGACCAGTCCTTGACCATGCCGGGCAGATATTCGGAGACGGCCTCGCGTCCGCTACGGCCGACGACGTCACCCACGAAGAGAATGCGCAACTTCAGAACTCCGGAAATCGAACACGTCCGATTCCGTTAGCACATAATCGAGCGCCACGTCGTGGGATAGTGCCGGAACCGCCTCGATCTCCTGCACTGCAAACGCAAGGCCGATGCCGACGATGTGCTTGGATTTGCGCAAATGCGCGAAGGTGAAATCGTAATGCCCGGCGCCATAGCCGATGCGATGGCCGAGGCGGTCGAAGGCGGCGAGCGGCGTCAGCATGATGTCGGGAATGACTTCGGCCGCAGCAGGTGAAGGTTCGGGAATGCCGAGCGGGCCGAGCATCAGGCGGTCGTTCGGATGGAAGAGACGGAAGATCAGCGACTGGCCGCGCGCGGTGACGCAGGGCAGCGCCAGCCTGGCGCCCTCTTCCGCGAGCCTCGCAAGCAGCGGCATCGGATCGATCTCGCTGCGGATCGGCGAATAGCCGGAGACGATGCTGCCGGGCAGCAGCTTGAACGGTAGCCCGCGCTTGGCGAGCTTTGCGGCGGCCGCGATGCGTTTCTTCTCGCTCAGCGCATCGCGCTTGGCGAGGGCTTTGGCACGGAGCTCGGCTTTGGAGTTGGACATGTGCTTTGGTCCCCACGTCATCACCCGCCTTGTGCGCCCTTGCGCACTGGGGCGGGTGATCCAGTATTCCAGAGGCGGTGGTGATTCACACAAGGGCCGCGGCGTACTGGATTCCCCGCCTTCGCGGGGAATGACACCTGTTGAATTGGCCGCAGTCGTTTCAACAAGCACAAACGAAGCAAACGAAAGTGCGAAGCCGCGAACGCCGTTGAAGCACTCGATCCCGGAGTTCCCTACGAAAGTAGGTGGGCACCATATGTCCGAGCCCACGGGCCCGGCCAGGGACAGTTCCCTAAAGGATCGATAAGGCCCCGGGGATATATGGCTCCTGACGCACGTCGCAGCCTCGCGCAGGCAATGTAACAACTGTACTGACGAATCGCCAGTGCGACGAGAGTGCGGCTTCCGCTGCGCGCTTTCTTACCCTCCCCTGGAGGGGTCCGGGACGAGCGAAGCTCGCCCGTGGGTCGGCTCACATGGAGCGCAGCGAAATGTGAGACGGGGTGGGGTGATCTCTCCCCACGGGCACTGTTCGTGTGGAGAGATCACCCCACCCCGCTCGCGCTACGCGCGATCGACCCTCCCCCTCCAGGGCCCTCCAGGGGAGGGTAAGGGCACGGCTCCTATCGAGCTTCAGCCGATCGCGATGCCGTTCCCCACCGTCCGGTTCAGGACCTGGGTCGATTTCTCGATGCGCTCGGCGGCGGCGTTCAGCGCGTTGACCACCGCGGTCTGCGTCATCCTGGCGCGCTCGACGGCGGCATTGCGGAAATCCCTGAGCTCGGTCAATTCCTGCTCAAGGGTGCGGACGCGGTTGGTGGTGTCGATCAGCTCATCGCACACGGTGAGCGCAGCCATGACGGTGAGGCGCGCATCGCCGATCTCGCCGAATTTTCCGCGCAGCGACTGGATGCGCGTCTCCAGCGTCTCGGCGAGCTTGAGCAGCCGCACCTCCTGGCCCTCCTCGCAGGCCATGCGATATTGCCGGCCGTTGATGGTGACGTTGATGTGGCTCATCCGTCCTCTCCGGTATCGAGCACCGAGCGTATCGTCACGATCGCGGAATCCAGCCGGTCAGAAATCTCGCGATTGGTGCGCTCGAGCTTGCGTGCCTTCACCAGCGCGCCGTCGAGCTCGTCGGCAAGACGCGAGCGATCCGCGCCGAGCGCCTGGATGCGCGCCGCAAGCTCGTTCTCGTCGCGATCGGCATCGCGACGCCGCTCCACCGCACTTTCGAGCGCATCGAGCGCCGCCATGAGTCTGCGGGTCGCAATCTCGATCTCGACGGCGGACGACTCCGTCATGGCGGAACTGTTGGATACGCGATCGTTCATGCAGTCAGCGGCGGAACCTGGCGGCCTTTGCCCAGTGGCCTTTCCCTGGAGCTTGCCGTCCGGCAAAAGACTCGGTTCGGCAAGCGGTTAGAAGCAGAAATTTACAAAGCAAGCTAGCCAAGCGCAACGCCGCCGCAAAACTATGCACTGTTCAATCGGGACGACGTGTCGCTGCGTCGCTTCCGCCCGGCGCGATCCCGGCGGAAAACCGATGTCCACACAGGCAACTTTTGCGGCCAAACCGGCGTTCGATTGCCTTGGACTCCCGGAACCGAGGTGCTATCCCAGCGCCAACCTTCAGTGGCCGCCAGGCTTCTCCCCGCGCGGGCAACCATCGCCAAGCGCTTCATTTCAGACGGATTTCAGACATGACGCAGGTCGATCACACCCGTATGGCCAACGCGATCCGCGGCCTTTCGATGGACGCTGTCGAGAAGGCGAAATCGGGCCATCCCGGCCTGCCGATGGGCGCCGCCGACATCGCCACCGTGCTGTTCACCCAATTCCTGAAATTCGACGCCGCCGCGCCCGCCTGGCCGGACCGCGACCGCTTCGTGCTCTCGGCCGGCCACGGCTCGATGCTGCTCTATTCGCTGCTGTATCTGACCGGCAATGCCGAGATGACGCTGGACCAGATCAAGCAGTTCCGCCAGGTCGACTCGCTGACCCCCGGCCACCCCGAGAACTTCCGCACCAGGGGCATCGAGACCACCACCGGCCCGCTCGGCCAGGGCATCTCGACTGCGGTCGGCATGGCGCTGGCCGAGAAGATGCTGGCGGCCGAGTTCGGCAAGAAGATCGTCGACCACCACACCTATGTGCTCGCCTCCGACGGCGACCTGATGGAAGGCGTGTCGCAGGAAGCGATCGCGATGGCCGGGCACTGGAAGCTCAACAAGCTGATCGTGCTCTACGACGACAACGGCATCTCGATCGACGGCCCGACCTCGATCTCCGATTCCGTCGACCAGGTGAAGCGCTTCAAGTCGGCGGGCTGGGCCGCCGAGAAGATCGACGGCCACGACCAGGCCGCGATCGCCGATGCTATCACGCGCGCGAAGAAATCCAGCAAGCCCACGCTGATCGCCTGCCGCACCACGATCGGCTTCGGCGCGCCGCACAAGCAAGGCACCTCGAAGGTGCACGGCGAAGCGCTCGGCGCCGACGAGCTCAAGGCTGCCAAGGAAAATCTCGGCATTTCGCTCGAGCCGTTCGCGGTCGCCGACGACGTGCTGAAGGCATGGCGCGCGGCCGGCAGCCGAGGCGCCGCGGCACGCCAGGAATGGGAAGCGCGGCTCGGTGAGCTCGGCAGCCGCAAGCGCGCCGAGTTCGAGCGCCGCCTGCGTCACGAGCGTCCCGCTTCGCTCGCCAAGGCCGTTCGCGCCTACAAGAAGGAGCTGCTGGAAAAGCCGATGACCGCGGCCACCCGCAAGTCGTCGGAAGCGGTGATCGAAGTCATCGCCGGCGCCATGCCGATGGAATTCCTGGCAGGCTCGGCCGACCTCACCGGCTCCAACAACAACAAGGCGAAGTCGGCGACCGCCTTCTCGGCCAAGACGCCGAAGGGCCGCTTCATCCATTACGGCATCCGCGAGCACGGCATGGCGGCCGCGATGAACGGCATTTTCCTGCATGGCGGTTTCGCACCGAACGGCGCGACCTTCCTCGTCTTCACCGATTATGCGCGTCCGGCGATGCGCCTTGCCGCGCTGATGGGCGCCGGCGTCGTCTACGTCATGACCCATGACTCGATCGGTCTCGGCGAAGACGGTCCGACCCATCAGCCGGTCGAGCATCTCGCCGCGCTCAGAGCCATTCCCAACATGCGCGTTTTCCGGCCCTGCGATGCGATGGAAGTCGCCGAGTGCTGGGAGCTCGCGCTCAACCGCGTCGATGGCCCGACCGTGCTGGCACTGACGCGGCAGAACCTGCCGCAGCTGCGGACCACCGCACCGAACGACAATCCCTGCGCGGCTGGTGCCTACGAGTTGGTCGCCGCCCAGGGCGAAGCCAAGGCGACGCTGTTCGCCTCGGGCTCGGAGGTCGAGATCGCGGTCGCGGCCCAGAAACAATTGGCGGAACGCGGCGTCGCTTCGCGCGTTGTCTCCGTTCCCTCGCTGGAGCTGTTGTTAGCGCAACCAGAGGCCAAGCGCGCCGCCATCATCGGCAACGCGCCGGTGAAGATCGCGGTCGAGGCCGCCGTGCGCTGGGGCTGGGACGCCGTGATTGGCCAGGATGGCGAATTCATCGGCATGCATTCGTTCGGCGAAAGCGGCCCTGCCAAGGAGCTTTACAAGCATTTCGGCATTACCGCCGAGGCCGCGGTTAACGCTGTGCTGAAGCGCGTTTCCTGAGAGTTGAGCTTGCCGCAAAAAAGGACTACCTAATCTCCCATATGATCAAGCACCGCCCGGCCGAACCGGGCGTCCGCCCCTAAAAAACCCTCGCAGGCGCGTATAGCGCGTTGTGCGGGATGACAACGGTCATTGAAGGAGACGAAACATGGCAGTCCGCGTCGGAATTAACGGTTTTGGCCGCATCGGCCGCAACATCCTGCGGGCTATCGCCGAGTCCGGCCGCAAGGACATCGAGGTCGTCGGCATCAACGACCTCGGCCCGGTCGAGACCAACGCTCATCTCCTCCGCTTCGACAGCGTCCATGGCCGCTTTCCCGGCACCGTCACCGTCGACGGCGACTCCATCAGCCTCGGCAACGGCAAGATCAAGGTGACCGCCGAGCGCGATCCCTCGAAGCTGCCCTGGAAGGATCTCGGCGTCGACATTGCGATGGAATGCACCGGCATCTTCACCTCGAAGGACAAGGCTAGCGCGCATCTGACCGCCGGCGCCAAGCGCGTGCTGGTCTCCGCGCCCGCCGACGGCGCCGACGCCACCATCGTCTACGGCGTCAACCACGACACGCTGACCAAGGATCACCTCGTCGTCTCCAACGGCAGCTGCACCACCAACTGCCTTGCGCCGGTTGCCAAGGTGCTGAACGATCTCGTCGGCATCGAGACCGGCTTCATGACCACGATCCACGCCTATACCGGCGACCAGCCGACGCTCGACACGATGCACAAGGATCTCTACCGCGGCCGCGCGGCGGCGATGTCGATGATCCCGACCTCGACGGGTGCTGCGAAGGCGATCGGCCTCGTGCTGCCCGAGCTGAAGGGCAAGCTCGACGGCGTCGCGATCCGCGTGCCGACCCCGAACGTCTCGGTCGTCGACCTCAAGATCGTCGCCAAGCGCGCCACCGACGCCAAGGAGATCAACGCGGCGATGAAGCGCGCCAGCGAGCAGCAGCTCAAGGGCATCCTCGGCTACACCAATGCGCCGAACGTCTCGATCGACTTCAACCACGACCCGCACTCCTCGACCTTCCACGAGGACCAGACCAAGGTGCAGAACGGCACGCTGGTGCGCGTGATGTCCTGGTACGACAACGAGTGGGGCTTTTCGAACCGCATGGCGGACACCGCCGCCGCGATGGCGAAGGTGATCTGAGGGAAGCCAAGGTGCTTCCTCACTGGATTGGCATCCCTGGCGTCATACTGTTGATCGCGTTGATCGCGTACGGATTTCGCCGGGGCCTCGCAGTGAAGTCTCCGAAAGACGGTGGAGGGAGCGGCGACCACGGCCATTCGCCTCCCCCCGATTCCGACACTCCGACGCACGGATGATGAACGATGCCCGCTAAATTCCGCACCCTCGACGACGTCGACGTGAAGGGCAAGCGCGTGCTGCTGCGCGTCGACCTCAACGTGCCCATGGAGAGCGGGCGCGTCACCGACGCCACCCGGCTCGAGCGCGTGGCGCCGACCATCACCGAGCTCGCCGACAAGGGCGGCAAGGTCATCCTGCTCGCGCATTTCGGCCGGCCGAAGGGACGCGACGCCAAGGACTCGCTCAAGCCCGTCGCGGAGGCGCTGGCGAAGGTGGTGAAGAAGCCCGTCGCGTTTGCCGAGGATTGCATCGGCGAGCCCGCGGCCAAGGCGGTCGCCGGCCTGAAGGATGGCGACATCCTGTGCCTGGAGAACACCCGCTTCCACAAAGAGGAAGAAAGGAACGATCCCGCCTTCGTCGCGGAACTCGCGAAGCTCGGCGACATCTGGGTCAATGACGCGTTCTCGGCCGCGCACCGCGCCCACGCCTCGACCGAAGGTCTCGGCCACAAGCTGCCGGCCTATGCCGGCCGCACCATGCAGGCCGAGCTGGACGCGCTGGAGAAGGCGCTGGGCTCGCCGAGCAAGCCCGTGATCGCCATCATCGGCGGCGCCAAGGTCTCGACCAAGATCGACCTGTTGGAAAACCTCGTCACCAAGGTCGACGCGCTCGTGATCGGCGGCGGCATGGCCAACACGTTCCTGCACGCGCAGGGCGTTGCGGTCGGCAAGTCGCTGGCCGAGAAGGATCTCGCCGCCACCGCGCTGCGCATCATGGAGAAGGCGGAAGCCGCCAATTGCGCCATCATCCTCCCGGTCGACGCCACCGTCGCCTATCACTTCGCCGCCAACGCGCCGTCGCATGCCTATGGGCTCGATGCGATCCCGGCCGACGGCATGATCCTCGACGTCGGCCCGCAATCGATCGCGCGCGTCCATGCCGCGATCGACGATGCGGCGACGCTGGTCTGGAACGGCCCCCTGGGCGCATTCGAGATGCAGCCGTTCGACCGCGGCACGGTCGCGGCCGCCAAGCACGCCGCCGAGCGCACCAAGGCCAAGAAGCTGATCTCGATCGCGGGCGGCGGCGACACTGTCGCGGCGCTCAACCAGGCCCATGTGGCCGGAGACTTCACCTATGTGTCGACCGCCGGTGGCGCGTTCCTTGAATGGATGGAAGGCAAGCCCCTGCCCGGCGTTGAAGTTCTGCGTAGCAAGTAATCAAGCGGCCTTTGAGGCCCCAACGGGAGACAAAGACAGATGGCTCGGATCACGTTACGTCAATTGCTCGACCACGCGGCGGAGAACGATTACGGCGTACCGGCCTTCAACATCAACAACATGGAGCAGGCGCTGGCCATCATGGACGCGGCCAACCAGGTCGATGCCCCCGTCATCATCCAGGCCTCGCGCGGCGCGCGCTCCTACGCCAACGACGTCATGCTCAAGCACATGATGGACGCGGTGACCGAGATCTATCCGCACATTCCGGTCTGCGTGCATCTCGACCACGGCAACGAGCCGGCGACCTGCATGACCGCGATCCAGGCCGGCTTCACCTCGGTGATGATGGACGGCTCGCTCAAGGCCGACGGCAAGACCCCCGGCGACTGGGGCTACAATGTCGGCGTCACCAAGACTGTCACCGAGATGGCCCATCTCGGCGGCATCTCGGTCGAGGGCGAGTTAGGGGTGCTCGGCTCGCTCGAAACCGGCATGGGCGACAAGGAAGACGGCCACGGCGCCGAAGGCAAGCTCAGCCACGACCAGCTGCTGACCAATCCGGACGAGGCCGTCAAGTTCGTGCAGGAGACCAAGGTCGACGCGCTCGCGATCGCGATGGGCACCTCGCACGGCGCTTACAAGTTCACCCGCAAGCCCGACGGCGACATCCTCGCCATGAACGTGATCGAGGAGATCCACCGCAAGCTGCCGAACACGCATCTCGTCATGCACGGCTCCTCCTCGGTGCCGCAGGACCTGCAGGACATCATCAACGCCTATGGCGGCAAGATGAAGCCGACCTGGGGCGTGCCGGTGGCCGAGATCCAGCGCGGCATCAAGAACGGCGTGCGCAAGATCAACATCGACACCGACAACCGCATGGCGATGACCGGCCAGATCCGGAAAGTTCTGAAGGACAACCCGGAAGAGTTCGATCCGCGCAAGTACCTGAAGCCGGCGATGGAGGCGATGACCAAGCTGTGCAAGCAGCGCCTGCAGGAGTTCAACACCGCAGGCCAGGCCTCCAAGATCAAGAAGGTGCTGACCACCGCCGAGATGGCCAAGCGCTACGCCAAGGGCGAGCTCGATCCCCGGGTCGCCTAAGGCCTCCGTCACATCCTCCCGTCATTCCGGGACACGCGAAGCGTGGGCCCGGAATCCATAACCACAGCCTGGGGTTATGGATTCCGGGCCTGCGCCTTTCGGCGCATCCCGGAATGACAGAAAGACCCTTTACCCTGCGACGAACGATAACTCGGCAATTGCCCGAGAACGGTCTATTTTCACGGGCAAGGGCAGAATCGTTTTGGGAGGACCTCTCGATGAATCTGACTGAGCTCAACAAGATCGCGACCGCCATGGTCGCGTCCGGCAAGGGCATCCTTGCCGCCGACGAATCCTCCGGCACCATCAAGAAGCGCTTCGACGCCATCGGCGTGGAATCGACCGAAGAGAACCGCCGTGACTATCGCGAAATGCTGTTTCGCGCCAAGGACGCCATGAGCCAGTACATCTCCGGCGTGATCCTCTATGACGAGACGATCTGGCAGAATGCCAAGGACGGCACGCCGCTGGTCAAGCTGATCGAGCAGGCCGGCGCCATTCCCGGTATCAAGGTCGACGAGGGCACGCAGGCCTTGCCGATGTGCCCCGGTGAAACAGTCACGGTCGGGCTCGACAAGCTCGCCGAACGCTTGAAGAAATATTACGAGCGCGGCGCGCGCTTTGCCAAATGGCGCGCGGTGATCGACATCGGCAGCGGCATTCCCTCGATGACGGCGATCAGCGTCAACGCCCACGCGCTGGCGCGCTATGCCGCGCTGTGCCAGGCCGCGCAGATCGTGCCGATCGTCGAGCCGGAGGTGCTGATGGACGGCGACCACGACATCGAGCGCTGCTATGAGGTGACGCAACGCGTGCTCAACAAGACCTTCCAGGAATTGCGCGTGCAGCGCGTGGCGCTGGAAGGCATGGTGCTGAAGCCGAACATGGCGATATCAGGCAAGAAATGCGCAAAGCAGGCCTCGGTCGAGGAGGTCGCGGAGAAGACGATACGGCTGCTGAAGGCCTGCGTGCCGGCGGCGGTGCCCGGCATCGCCTTTCTGTCCGGCGGCCAGTCGGACGAAGAGGCGACCGCGCATCTCAACGCCATGCACAAGCTCGGTCCGCTGCCCTGGGGCCTGACCTTCTCCTACGGCCGCGCGCTGCAGGCCGCGCCGCAGAAGGCCTGGTCGGGCAAGCCTGAGAATGTCGCGGCCGGCCAGCGCGCCTTCAGCCATCGCGCGCGCATGAACGGCCTCGCCTCCAAGGGCGAATGGCAAAGCAGCCTGGAACAGAAGGCAGCCTAGACCTTGTCGAACAAACCGCCTCCGCCGCGCCCGGCGCCGCGTCTCTATCTCGCGACGCCCGTCGTCGATGATCCCGCGACGCTGGTCGCCGAGCTGCCGGGGCTGATCGCGTCCGCCGACATCGCCGCCGTGCTGCTGCGGCTGAAGGAGACCGATCAGCGCGGCATGATCTCGCGCGTCAAGGCATTGGCGCCGCCGGTGCAGAAGACGGGCGCGGCACTCCTCGTCGACGGCCATCCTGATATCGTCGCGCGCGGCGGCGCCGACGGCGCGCACCTGCCCGGCATCGCCGCGCTGAAGGAGGCGCTGCCGTCGCTCAAGCCGGATCGCATCGCCGGTGTCGGCGGGCTGACGACGCGGCACCACTCCATGGATGCCGGCGAGATGGGCGCGGATTACGTGCTGTTCGGCGAGCCCGATGCGAAAGGCCAGCGGCCGTCGTCGCAAGCGATCGCCGAGCGGCTCGACTGGTGGGCCGAGCTGTTCGAGCCGCCCTGCGTCGGCTTTGCCACCACGCTGGACGAGGCCTACGATTTCGCCGCCAGCGGCGCCGATTTCGTGCTGGTCGGCGACTTCATCTGGGCCGATCCGCGCGGGCCCAAGGCCGCACTGATCGAGGTCGATGCCGCGATCAAGAAGGCCCATGCGACGGCGCTGGCCGGCCAAGATCCTGCGGGCCAAGATCCTGCGAGCCAGGAGCACGGCTAGCGCCCGACATGAAGCTCCCCTGCATCACCATGCTGGCCACGCTGCTGCTGACAGTGCCCGCGGCCGCGCAGCTGCAGATCACCCCGCCGGCGACGACGCCGAGCGCACCGGCAGAGAAGCAGAAGCCAAAGCCGCCCGCCCCTGCCAAGAAGAAAGAGGCAGCACCGGCGCCGAAGCCTACGGCATCTCCCAAGCCGTCCGCTTCGCCCAAGCCGGCAACCGTGATCCCCGCGCCGCCGTCCGACGATCCCAACGTCGACCTCGTGTTCGGCGCCTATCAGCGCGGGCAATACAAGACCGCGTTCGAGCTCGCCACGGTGCGCGCACAAGCGGGCGATGCCAAGGCGATGACCATGCTCGGCGAGCTCTATTCCAATGCCATGGGCATAAGGCGCGATTACGCCAAGGCGGCCGAATGGTACAAGCGCGCCGCCGATGCCGGCGATCGCGAGGCGATGTTCGCGCTCGCCATGCTGCGCATCTCCGGCCGCGGCGGCCCGGTCGACAAAAGCGAGGCGGTCAGGCTGATGGCCTCCGCCGCCAAGCTCGGCGAGCCCAAGGCGGCCTACAACCTTGCTCTGCTCTATTTGGACGGCCAGACGCTGCCGCAGGACGTCCGGCGTTCGGCGGAACTGCTGCGCCAAGCCGCCGATGCAGGCCTGCCCGAAGCGCAATACGCGCTCGCGACCTTCTACAAGGAAGGCACCGGTGTGCCGAAGGACCCCGAACGCGCGGTGCGGCTGCTCCAGGCCGCCGCGATCGCCGACAATGTCGATGCCGAGGTCGAATATGCCATCGCGATGTTCAACGGCACCGGCACGCCGAAGAACCAGCCGGCAGCCGTCGCCCTGCTTCGCAAGGCCTCCCGCCAGGGCAGCGCGATCGCGCAGAACCGGCTGGCCTGGGTGCTGATCAACGGCGTCGGCACGCCCGTGGACAAGATCGAAGGCTTCAAATGGCACCTGGTGGCCAAGACCGCCGGCAAGGGCGACCCCGAGCTCGACAAGCAGCTCTCCGATCTGCCGGCCGATGACCGCGCCAAGGCCGAGGCCGCCGCCAGGAAGTGGCTCGGGTCCAAATGACTTGACGCGGGGCCCCTCACGGGGCACCCAGTCCCCCAAACAGGCGCGTTTCCGCGCCCCTCTCCCCGATCAAGACCAGAAGCATATGCTGTATTCCGCCACTATCAACGTCATGGTCAAGGCGGCGCGCCGCGCCGGCCGCAGCCTCAAGCGCGATCTCGGCGAGATCGAGCATCTCCAGGTCTCGCTGAAGGGACCGGCCAATTTCGTCTCGCTCGCCGACAAGCGCGCCGAGGAGATCCTCTACCAGGACCTCGCCAAGGCCCGGCCCGGCTACGGCTTCATCGGCGAGGAAGGGGGCAACCGCGAGGGCACCGACAAGAGCCACACTTGGATCGTCGATCCCTTGGACGGCACCACCAACTTCCTGCACGGCATCCCGCAATTCGCGATCTCGATCGGGCTTGCGCGCGAGGGCACCGTGATTGCGGGCGTGATCTACAACCCCGCCAATGACGAGCTCTACATCGCCGAGCGCGGCAAGGGCGCCTTCCTCAACGACCAGCGCCTGCGCGTCGCCGGCCGCCGCCAGCTGAGCGAATGCGTGGTGGCCTGCGGCCTGCCCCATATCGGCCGCGGCGACCACCAGGAATTCCGCCGCGAGATGACCGCGATCCAGGACCGCGTCGCCGGCTTGCGCCGTTTCGGCGCTGCCTCGCTCGATCTCGCCTTCGTCGCCGCCGGCCGGCTCGACGGGTATTGGGAGCGCGATTTGCAATCCTGGGACATCGCGGCCGGTATGCTGATGGTGCGCGAAGCCGGCGGCACCATCAGCGATATCGCAACGCCGGGCGACCCGCTGGTCACCGGGCACGTCGTGTGCGGGAATGAGTACGTGCACGGGGAGCTGGTGAAGATCTTGCGGAAGCCGGCTTAAGGCGGAAGCTCGCGCTCCACATTCCCCTGTCATTCCGGGGCGCGCCTCTTGGCGCGAGCCCGGAATCCATTGATCCTCGTCAATGGTGGCCCGCTGGATTCCGGGCTCGTGCTTCGCACGCCCCGGAATGACGGGGGTGCATCAGTGGCCTGTGTGCGCCCGCGCCGGTCGGCCGTGCGCTTCAGCGTCCCGCGCCGCGTTCGGCTCCCTGTCTCCGCCCAGCACGCGCTGCACCGAGACGAAGAACACCGGCACCATCAACAGCGCCAGGATCACCACCGCGATCATGCCGCCCATCACCACTGAGCCGAGCGCCTGCTGGCTGGCGCCGCCGGCGCCGTGGGCGATGGCCATCGGCAGCACGCCGCAGATGAAGGCAAGGCCGGTCATCAAGATGGGACGGAAGCGCAGGCGGCAGGCTTCGATGGTGGCTTCGACCAGCGGCTTGCCTTCTTTCCGCAGATCCTTGGCGAACTCGATGATCAGGATCGCGTCCTTTGCGGCGAGGCCAATGATCGTGATCAGGCCGACGGTGAAATAGACGTCGTTGGGCAGGCCGCGCAGCATAGCGGCAGTGACCGCGCCGACGATGCCAAGCGGCACGGTGAGCAGCACCGCGAGCGGAATGGTCCAGCTCTCGTAGAGCGCGGCGAGGCACAGGAACACCACGAACACCGACAGGGCGAGCAGGAACGGCGCCTGCGAGCCCGACAGCTTCTCCTGCAGCGACTGTCCGGTCCATTCATAGCCGAAACCGCGCGGCAACCGGTCGGCGAGCCGCTCCATCTCGGCGATGGCATCGCCCGAGGTGAAGCCGGGCCTGGCCTCGCCGGAGATGCGCACCGCCGGATAATAGTTGAAGCCGGCGATCTGTGTCGGGCCGCGCGCCCATTCGATCGTGGTGAAGGACGAGAACGGCACCAGCTGGCCGCGGCTGTTCTTGACGTTGTAATTGAGGATGTCCTCGGCCCGCATGCGGTCGCGCGCGTCCGCCTGCACCACGACGCGCTGCATGCGACCGCGGTTCGGGAAGTCGTTGATGTAGTTCGAGCCGAGATTGGTCGAGATGGTGTTGTTGATGTCCTCGAAGGTGACGCCGAACGCGCCGGCCTTCTCGCGGTCGATCATGAGATTGACCACGCCCGCCTCGGGCAGGCCTTCGATATAGACCTTCTGCAGCACCGGGCTGGCATTGGCCTCCGCGATCAGCTGGTCGGCGGCGCGCATCAATTGCTGATAGCCCTTCTGGCCGCGATCCTGGAGGCGGAACGAGAAGCCGGACGAGTTGCCGAGATTGTCGATCGGCGGCGGCTGCAGCGCCGAGATTTTTGCGTCGCGGATCGACGAGCCCAGGTCGCGGTTGACGTCGTTGACGATCGCGGCAGCGGAGTCCTTCGGCCCGCGCTCCGACCAGTCCTTCAGCGTGATGAAGGCTTGCGCGGTGTTCATGCCCTGGCCGGAGAAGCTGAAGCCGGTGAGGAAGGTGACGTTGTCGACGCCCGGCCGCGCGGCGAGATATTTTTCGACCTTCTCGATCACGGCCTCGGTGCGGGCATAGGACGAATCCGAGGGCGTCTGCACGTCGGTGGTGATGAAGCCCTGGTCGTCGACGGGGAGGAAGCCGCCGGGCAGGTTGACGAAGGCCCAGGACAGGCCAACCAGCAGCGCGGCATAGACCAGCATCAGGCGGCCGGTGCGATTCAGCGAAAAGCCGACGGTGCGTGAATAGCGTTCCTTGACGCCTTCGAGCATGCGGTTGAACCAGCCGAACACGAAGTTGGTCGAATGACCGTGCCCCTTTGCCACAGGCTTCAACAGCGTCGCGCACAGCGCCGGCGTCAACGACAGCGCCAGGAAGGCGGAGAAGCCGATCGCGGCGACCATGGTGACGGAGAACTGGCGGTAGATGATGCCGACCGAGCCCGGGAAGAACGCCATCGGCACGAACACCGCCATCAGCACCAGCGTGATGCCGATGATGGCGCCGGTGATCTGCGACATGGCTTTCCGCGTCGCTTCCTTCGGCGGCAGGCCTTCCTCGGCCATGATCCGCTCGACGTTCTCGACCACGACAATGGCGTCGTCGACGAGGATGCCGACCGCGAGCACCATGCCGAACATCGAGAGCATGTTGATGGAATAGCCGGCGAGCAGCAGAGTGGAGCAGGCGCCCAGCAGCGCCACCGGGACCACGATGGTCGGAATGATGGTGTAGCGGATGTTCTGCAGGAACAAGAACATCACCACGAACACCAGCACCACAGCTTCGACCAGCGTCGTCAGCACCTTCTCGATCGAGGCCTCGACCACAGGGGTGATGTTGTAGGGGATCTCGTAGGTGATGTTGGCCGGGAAGAAGCGCGACAGCTCCTTCATCTTCGCTTCGACTGCGCTGGCGGTCGCCAGCGCATTGCCGGTCGGCGACATCAGGACCGACAGGCCCGCCGTCGGCTTGCCGTCGAGGCGCGTGTTGAACTGGTAGCTGAGGCCGCCGACCTCGATGCGCGCGACGTCGCGCAGGCGCACGGTCGAGCCGTCGGCATTGGCGCGCAGGATGATGGCGCCGAACTCGTCGGGCGAGGAGAGCTGGCCCTTGACCAGCACCAGTGCCGAGGTGCGCTGGTTCGAGGTCGACGGCTCGGCGCCGATGCTGCCGGAAGCGACCTGCGCGTTCTGCGCGGTGATGGCCTTGTTGACGTCGTCGGCGGTCAGGCCATAGCCGACCAGCTTGGCCGGATCGACCCAGACACGAAGCGAGCGCTCGGTCGAGTACAGTGTGGCGCGGCCGACGCCGGGAATGCGGCGGATCTCGCCGAGCACGTTGCGGATCATGAAGTCGCCGAGGCCGACTTCATCCAGGCTGCCGTCAGTCGAGTTCAGCGTGATGATCTGCAGCACTGCGCTCGAGGCTTCCTCGATCAGGATGCCCTGCTGCATCACCGCGCGCGGCAGGCGCGCCTCGACGCGCTTGATGCGGTTCTGGACCTCGACCGAGGCGGCACTGGTGTCGGTGCCCGGCTGGAAATTGGCGATGATCTCGACCTGGCCGAGCGAGTCACTGGTCGATTCGAAATTGAGGATGTTGGCGGCGCCGTTGAGCTCCTCCTCGATCAACCGCGTGACGCTATTGTAGAGGTTTTCCGGCGAGGCGCCGGGATAGCTGGTCGAGACCGAGATCGAGGGCGGCGCGATGATCGGATATTGCGCGATCGGCAGCAGCGGCACCGCGATCGCGCCGATCAAGCAGATGAACAGCGCGACCACCCAGGCGAAGATCGGCCTGTCGATGAAGAAACTCGGCATTGGCCGTTTTATCCTCGTTGTTCGGTTAGACCCTCATGGTGAGGAGCGCGGAACGCGCGCTCCGGACGATGCCGCGCATCGCCGCGAGAACCATGAAGGCCCGGCTCTCTCCCGCGGCCATCCTTCGAGACGCCCGCTTGCAGCGGGCTCCTCAGGTTAAGGACGACACTTGCTGCGCGGAGCGTTACCGCGTGAGCTGCTGAGCGTGCCGGTTGTCTGCGGTCGCTTCCGCCTCCGACCAGGATTGCGGCTTGACCTTGTCGCCGGCCGCGAATTTCTGGAAGCCTTCGACCACGACCTTGTCGCCGGACTTCAGGCCTTCGGTGATGAACCAGAGGCCGTCCTGCACCGAGCCGGTGCGCACCGGCTGCACCGCGATGTGATTGTCGTCCTTGACGACGAACACCTCGCTGCCGCCGCCGCCATTGCGCTGGATCGCCTGCTGCGGCACCGCGATCGCATCGGAATCGAGACCCTGGTCGATGCGGACCCGGACATACATGCCCGGGAGCAGCTCGCGCTTGGGATTGGGGAACTCGCCGCGCAACGTCACCTGCCCGGTGTGGGCGTCGACCTTGGCGTCGGAGAACAGCAGCTTGCCGTCGAGCGAATAGATGGTGTTGTCGTCGAGCACGAGGCGCACCTTGGCGGCATCGGCGGCGATGCGATCGAGGTCGCCGGTCTCGAAGGCGCGGCGGAGCTGGTTGAGCTCGGTCACCGACTGGGTAAAGTCGGCATAGATCGGATCGAGCTGCTGGATGGTGGCGAGATTGGTCTCGTTCTGCACGGCGAGCGCGCCCTCGCTGACGAGGGCCGCGCCGACCACGCCGTCGATCGGCGCACGCACGGTGGCGTAGTCGAGATTAAGCCTGGCCCGAGCGAGCTCGGCCTTGCGGCCCTCGACCTCGGCATGGGCCTGGCGTTCGGCCGCAATCGCCTTCTCGTTCTCGGCTTCGGGCGCGGCGCGATCCCTGGTCAGGGTGGCGATACGATGCGCCTGCTGCTTGGCCTGCGCCAATGCCGCTTCGGCCTTCGCCAGCGCGGCCTCGTTGGCCATGACCTCGACCTCGAACGGGCGCGGATCGATGCGGTAGAGCGGATCGCCGGCCCTGACCTCGCTGCCCTGGCGGAACAGGCGCTCTACCACGATGCCGGACACGCGCGGCCGGACTTCGGAGACCCGGGTCGGGGCGATGCGGCCCGGCAGCTCGCGCACCACGGCGCGCGGCTGCGGCTTGACGATAACGATGCTGACGTCAGGGGCAGGCGGCTGGGCGGCGGACACCGCGGAACTGGATTCCTCGCAAGCACCCAGCAGCGGCGCAAGGGCCGCGAGCATCATTGCAACGCATGCCGATCGCGCTCGAATTCCAAACATGAAGTGGGATGCCCCGATTGTTGAAACTGATCATGCTCGCGCGAAGCCCGTTCTGGACCTTTTGCACGCGGCTGATGCCGCCAAAATAGAATGCATCTGCTGCGATGCAACGCATGGCGCGGGCGGCTCATTGTCACACAGCTTATCCCGTTGAAATCAGAAAGCTTTTGCGGTGTAACTTGATTGTGAATCTAAGTTCCACCGGCGCGTGCTGCGGCGGAACACCGCAATTACTCGGCGGCCATCATCCGGTAATGGCTGACGCCCCATTCTGTTCCGTCGGCGTAACCGAACAGGCCCGAGGTCGCGAGCAGGAACCAGCGCCAGCGACGCATCCAGAGAGCGGTCTCCTCGCCGTGGACCCCGTGCAAGGAGGCTTCGATGGCCTCGCGATGGGCATCGAAATTGGCCAGCCAGTCGTTGGCGGTGCGCTGGTAGTGCGTGCCGCTCCAGCACCATTCCTTCTCGATGGCAAAGATATCGTCGAACTGCCTGACGAGGTGATGGCTCGGCATCAGCCCGCCTGTGTAGACGTATTGCGCGATCCAGTCGTCGCGATCGGCCGGGTCAGGCAGATGCGAGCCGGACCGGTGGGTGACGACGTGCATGAAGAACCGTCCCTCCGGCGCGAGCCATGACCGCACGCGCGTCATCAGCTTGCGCCAGTTGCTCATCCGCTCGAACATCTCGACCGAGACGATGCGGTCGAACTGGCCATCGGGCGCGAACACGTTCATGTCGGCCGTGACCACGCGCAGATTCAGCAGCCCGCGCCGCCGCGCCTCCTCCTCGACGGAGGCGCGCTGCGCCTGCGAGGCCGCGACCGCCGTCACCGTCGCGTGCGGAAATTGCCGTGCCATCCACAGCGACAGCGAGCCCCAGCCACAGCCAAGCTCCAGAATGGCCTGGCCGTCGGTCAGGCCGGCATGCTCGACGGTCTGGCGCAGCGCCTCCTCCTCCGCCTCCCGCAAGCTGGTCGCGTCGGTCTTGTAGAAGCAGGAGGAGAATTTGCGGTTGGGGCCGAGCAAGTCGGCGAAGAAGGCCGCGGGCACCTCGTCATGCCCCGCTGCCGCGCCCTCGGCGATCGGCCGCAGCATCATCCGCCCGGCGAAGGCGGCATCGTCGCCGAGGCCCAGCCCGGACAGGCGCGTCGCCATGCGGGAGCACAGGCGCTGGATCGCGGCGCGGATCACCACGTCCGGCAGCGGCACACGCTCGGCAGTCCCGATGATCGCGGAAACGACGCTCATGCGCCCCCCGAATGGCGAACTTCTGCAGAGACCTGCTTATCAAAGCACCGCTTCCGGTCCGGGTTCCCCGAGCTGTCCCCGAAATCGGCGCATCCGGCGCTTTTTTTGGGCCGGCGCTGTGCCATAGTGCGCGCCGCAAGCAAGCTTTACGTAACGGATGATACCGGCATGCGGTCTGGCACTTCCCGATCCACCATGGACATCGAGTACACCAAACTGTCCTCGCCCAGCGTCTTCCTGGTGCGGATGCTGGTCTTCCTGGTGCTGTGCACGCTGGTGAGCGTGGTGCTCTACAAGCAGATCGTCCAGGCCTTCTTCGCCAATCCCGGGCTCAACGCCCTGATCGGAGGGGTGCTGTTCATCGGCATCATCCTGGCCTTCCGCCAGGTCATCCGGCTCTATCCCGAAGTCTCCTGGGTCAACAATTTCCGCGTCGCCGATCCCGGCCTGGCGCCGGCCCGCCACCCCAAGCTGCTGGCGCCGATGGCTGCGATCCTCGGCGGGGAGCGTTCAGGGCGGATGACCATCACCCAGACCACGATGCGGCACCTGCTCGATTCGATCGCGACCCGCCTGGACGAGGCCCGCGACATCTCCCGCTACATGACCGGCCTCTTGGTTTTCCTCGGCCTGCTCGGCACCTTCTGGGGCCTGATCGAGACGGTGGGCTCGGTGGGCAAGGTGATCGACGGGCTCAAGGTCGGGAGCGACTCCGGGGCGCTGTTCGACACGCTGAAGGAAGGTCTCGCCGCCCCGCTCGGCGGCATGGGCATCTCCTTCTCCAGCTCGCTGTTCGGCCTTGCCGGCTCGCTGATCCTCGGCTTCCTCGATCTGCAATCGAGCCAGGCGCAGAACCGCTTCTACACCGATCTCGAAGACTGGCTCGCCACCACAGTGCGCGAGTATGGCAACGGCGAGGCGCCTGTCGCGACCGGCGGCGGCGTCGCCAGCGGCGAGCTTCAGGCCGCGGTCGAACGGCTGCGGTCCGTACTCGAGGAAGGCAGCGCCGGCCGCGGCACCACCGCGGCGATGGCGAGCCTTGCCGAAGCCATCCAGGCGCTGGTCTCGCACATGCGCACCGAGCAGCAGATGATCCGCGAATGGGCCGACGGCCAGGGCGAGCAGAACCGCGAGATCCGCCGCCTGCTGGAGCGGATCGCGCGCCAGCCCGAGAAGAGTTGAGACGGTGTTGTGCCCCGGACGCGACGCAGGATGAAATGATGCATCGCTGAGCCGGGGCCCAGCGTCAGGGACAAGATGGGTCCCGGCTCTGCGCAGCAGCGTTGCACGCTGCACCGCGTCCGGGACACAAGAGTGGAGACGGATGACATGGCCCTTGCCCGCGCCCGCCGCAGCGAAGGCGGTCTCAACTACTGGCCCGGCTTCGTCGACGCGCTGTCGACGCTGGTGCTGTCGATCGTGTTCCTGCTGTCGGTATTCCTCGTGGTGCAGTTCTTCCTGTCGCAGGAGGTCACCGGCAAGGACAAGGCGCTGGAACAGCTCAACGCCAAGATCGCCCAGCTCAACGAGCTGTTGTCGCTGGAGAAGCTCGGCAAGCTCACCCTCGACGACCAGGTCTCGTCGCTGAAAGCCGGGCTCGCCTCGGCCGAGTCCGAGCGCGACCGCATCAAGGGTCTCTATGACGGCTTGGCGGCCGCCGGCAACGATGCGCAAGGCAAGACCGCCGAGCTCGGCAAGGCATTGGACTCGGAGAAGGCGGTTTCGGCGCGGGCGCTGGCGCAGATCGAGGTGCTGAACCAGCAGATCAGCGCGCTGCGCCGGCAATTGGCGGCGCTGGAGGAGGCGCTCGATGCCTCCGAGAAGCGCGACAAGGAATCGCAGAACCGCATCGCCGACCTGGGCTCTCGCCTCAACGTCGCCCTGGCGCAGCGCGTGCAGGAATTGTCGCGCTACCGCTCGGAATTCTTCGGCCGCCTGCGCGCCATCCTCGGCAACCGCCCCGACATCCGCATCGTCGGCGACCGCTTCGTGTTTCAGTCCGAAGTGTTCTTCGACACGGGACAAGCGGTGCTGCTGCCCGAGGGCCGCGCCGAGCTCGACACCTTGGCAGCGGCGCTGATCGAGCTCGACAAGAAGATCCCGAGCGACATCCCCTGGGTGCTGCGCGTCGACGGCCATACCGACGTGCGGCCGGTGAGCGGCGCGAACTTCAGGTCGAACTGGGACCTGTCCGCGGCGCGCTCGATCTCAGTGGTGCAATATCTGGTCTCGCTCGGCGTGCCCGCCCAGCGCCTCGTCGCGGCCGGCTTCGGCGAATTCCAGCCGCTCGATACCGGCAACACCGAGGAGGCCTACAAGCGCAATCGCCGCATCGAGCTGAAGCTGACGGAGCGGTAGTGAGCGCGCTCCACCTCCGCCTTTACCGACCCGAAGACGAAGCCGTCGCGATCGATCTCTGGCATCGCACCTGGCAGCAGGCCTATCCGCAGATCGACTTCGCCGCACGGCTCGAATGGTGGCGCGAGCGCTGGCTGAGGGATCTGGTGCCGAAGGCCCAGATCGTGGTGGCGGAGCAGGGCGGCGCGCTGGTCGGTTTCGTCACCGTCGACGGCGAAGGCTATCTCGACCAGCTCGTCGTCGATCCCGCGCATTGGGGCTCCGACGCGGCAAGGCTGCTGGTCGACGAGGCCAAGCGCCTGTCGCCCTCGGGCGTCACGCTGCTCGTCAACAAGGACAATGCCCGCGCGATCCGCTTCTACGAGCGTAGCGGCTTCGCCCATGCGGGCGACGACGTGAACCCGACCTCGGGGCGGCCGGTGTTGAAGATGGTGTGGAAGGCGTGAGGTCCCCGGTACTTTCCGCCGTGTGAGGCGTCTACGCGCCCTCGAACTGCAGCCGCGCCAGCCGCGCATAGAGCCCGTTCGCCGCGACGAGCTCGGCATGCGTGCCCTGCTCGACGATCCGGCCCTGGTCCATCACCAGGATGCGGTCGCAGGAGAGCACGGTGGCGAGGCGGTGGGCGATGACGAGCGTGGTGCGGTGGCGCATCAGCTCTTCCAGCGCGGTCTGCACCAGCGTCTCGCTTTCGGCGTCGAGCGCGGAGGTGGCTTCGTCCAGCAGCAACAGCGGCGCGTCGCGCAGGATGGCGCGTGCGATCGCAATGCGCTGGCGCTGGCCGCCGGAGAGCGTCACGCCGCGCTCGCCGAGCGCAGTCTCGAAACCTTCAGGCAGGCGGCGGATGAATTCGGCGGCATGGGCGAGCTCGGCGGCGCGCACGACCTCGGCATCGGTCGCATCGGGCCGGCCGAAGCGGATGTTCTCGCGGGCGCTTGCGGCGAACACCACGGATTCCTGCGGCACCAATGCGATGCGCGCGCGGAAATCGCCGGGGTCGGCGGACTTGACCGGCACGCCGTCGAGCAAGATCGTCCCGCTGCGCGGATCGTAGAAGCGCAGCAGCAGATGAAAGATGGTGCTCTTGCCGGCCCCGGAGGGACCGACGATCGCGACCTTCTCGCCGGGGCGCACGGTGAACGACACCGCGTCGAGCACCTTGACGTCGGACCGCGCCGGATAGGCGAAGCTGACCCGATCGAAGCCGACCTCGCCGCGCGCCGGCACCGGCAGCGCAAGCGGCGTCGCAGGCGCGGTGATCTCGGGCTTGACGTGGAGGATCTCGAACAGGCGCTCGGCCGCGCCCGACGCCGCCGAGACCTCGCCCCAGACCTCGCTGAGCTGGCCGAGGCCCGCTGCGGCAAACACCGCATACAGCACGAACTGACCGAGCCGGCCCGGCGTGATCGCACCGGTGAGCACGTCATGCGAGCCGATCCAGAGGATGGCGACCACGCTTGCGAACACGATGAAGATGATGATCGCCGTGAGCACGGCGCGGGCCTGGGTCGAGGTGCGCGCGGCTTCATAGGCCTGCTCGACCTCGCCGCCGAAACGCTTCTCGGCAAATTGCTCGCTGGTATAGGCCTGCACGGTGCGGATCGCGCCGACCAGCTCGCCGGCATAGGCGGAGGCGTCGGCGAGCGTGTCCTGCGCATTGCGCGACAGGCGCCGCACCCAGCGCCCGAACGCCACCAGCGGCAGCACGATCAAAGGGATGGCCAGCAGCACGAAGCCCGACAGCTTCGGGCTCGTGATCACCATCATCGCCGTCGCGCCGAGGAACATCATCAGGTTGCGCAGCGCGATCGAGACGGAGGCACCGACCGCCGATTTCAGCTGGGTGGTGTCGGCAGTGAGGCGCGAGATCAATTCGCCGCTGCGGGCGGAATCGAAGAAGGCGGGAGAGAGCGACAATAGATGGGCGAAGACGTCGCGCCGGAGATCGGCGACGATGCGTTCGCCGATCGTCATCACAAGGTAGTAGCGCGCGGCACTGGCGATCGCGAGCACGGCGACGACCGCGAGCATCACCGAGAAGTAGCTGTTGATCAGCTCGATGCCCTCGGGCGTCAGGCCGAAATCGATCATCCGGCGCACCGCGACCGGCACCAGCAGCGTGGTCAACGCTGCGATCGTCAGCGCAACGAAGGCCAGCGCCGCCCGGCCGCGATAGCGGATCACATAGGGCGCGAGCGCGAGCAGCGGCCGCAGCTTGGCGCGGCCCTTGGCCGGCGCTTCGATCAGCTCGGCCTCGATCGAGGGAGTGTCTGCGGCGTTCATTGCGGGCCGTTCGACATCGTGGTCATCCAGCCGTTCCACTGCGCTCATGAGATCCGACCCGTTGCATTGATCTGCTCCCAATAGGCCGGTGCAGGAGTAGTGGCAAATCCGGGAAGTCCCTTAGGGGCAAACCCGGTCCAGCGCGCGGGCATGGCTTGTTTTGCGGGGTTTCGTGAGGTATAGAGCCGCCCAAATCCGTCATTCGCGAGCCACCCAAGAAGGCGCCGGAGCGCCGAGGAATTGCCATGAAAGCCGAAATTCACCCGAATTATCATACGATTAAGGTCGTCATGACCGACGGAACCGAGTACCTGACCCGCTCGACCTGGGGCAAGGAAGGCGACACGCTGAACCTCGACATCGACCCGAAGTCGCACCCGGCCTGGACCGGCGGCTCCGCCCAGATCATGGACCGCGGCGGCCGCGTCTCGCGCTTCCAGAAGAAGTTTTCGGGCTTTCTCAAGAAGGATTGAGCCGGCCGCAAGGCTGGAGATGAAAACGCCCCCGGGAGACCGGGGGCGTTTTTGTTTTGGGGCTGTCATTCCGGGGCGCGACGAAGTCGCGAGCTACGATGCGCAATTGCGCATCTGAGAATCCATAACCTCGATCGGGAGTATGGATTCCGGGCCCGCGCCAAGAGGCGCGTCCCGGAATTACGATTGTTGATAGACCCTACCGCTCGAACGCGGCCTTCAGCGCGTTGAGGTGCGGCACCAGCGGGTTGCCGATCGTGGCCTGCTCGGCCGGCGGGGTGTGGATCGTGCTGTCGAGGCGGCGGACGCGGGTCTGCAGGCTCATCGAGCGATGGATCAGGTCCTGAAGCTGCGCGGGCAGCTTCTCGATGGTGTCGGCGGGACCGGGATCGGCGGCGGTGAGCTTGACCTTGGTCTTCTCGCGATTGGCCTGGCTTAGCGTCATCTCGCCTTCCTTGACCGCGCGGTGCAGCAGCAGCCAGGAGGCGAGCTGCATCAGGCGCGTCGTGAGGCGCATGCTCTCGGTCGCATAGGTGAGGCTGACGGCGCGGTCGAGCGCCTTGGCCTCAACGCGGCCGGCGCCGTCGAGATAGGCGGCGGTCTCCTCGACGAGGTCCATGCCCTCACGGAACAAATTGCCGAACGCCGCAGAATTGGTGAATCGCTCACTGAGCTGAACGAGCGCGCCGTCGGCCTGCAAACGTTCCATGGTTAACGCCTCTTACGCAACTGTTTGACTGCCCGGCTTTGCCGCCGGCTTATGATGAACAAATCATTGCGCGGGCGGGACGCGGAGTCCAGTGACAAGCGCGGATATGGTTTCCGCGGGTCAATTCTTTCGAATGCAACCGGGATGAGAGGTGCAAACCGAGCAGTGAACGCAAAAAAAGAGCCGCCGGAGACCGGCGGCTTTGAAAGTTGATAACAGGGAGGCGTCAAACAGAGTGGACAGGAGCCACTCGGTGTCCAAACGAGGACAGTTCCAGTCATAAACCCGAAAGCTTAATCTGAAGTAAACGAGCTAATTTTTTCAGAGTTCATTAGTCATGTGAGCCAGTGGCCGAGTGTGCTGCGGGAACAGACTCTCCGTCGTCATTCCGGGGCGCGACGAAGTCGCGAGCCCGGAATGACGAGGCGGGGAAAGTTCGGCCCACGCGTCCGGGACGACAGTCGCTGTGTGGCGACCACTAAGACTTGAAAATACTGTTCGCCGCATCGCGCGAGGCGCGCTTTTTGGTGGCGGCTTCTTCCAGTCTTGCGATCTCGGTCTTGAGCAGCGCCACGCGCTCGGTCAGTTCCTCCACTGACAAAAGTGAGAGGTCCTGCCCAATTTCATGACTGATCTTCTTGCGTGGGCGATCGTCGTCTTCGATCGGCATCGTCGTTGCTCCTCTCGTCCGCGGACCGGACCACACGGCCTAAGGCGGTTGCCAGCCTGCACCGCGCTGGCTAAGCAAGGGCCTCGTTTCCTCCCGCACTTTTGCTCAAGGACACATCATGGACAAGCTGCCCGCGCAAATGACCGTGGTCGCCATCTCCAAGCCCGGTGGGCCGGAGGTGCTGGTGCCGGAGCAACGCAGTGTTCCGCAGCCCGGTCCCGACGAGATCCTGGTCAAGGTCGAAGCTGCCGGCGTCAACCGGCCCGACGTGGCGCAGCGCTCCGGCGCCTATCCGCCGCCGCCCGGCGCCAGCGACCTGCCCGGCCTCGAGATATCAGGCGAAGTCGTCGCGGTCGGCAGCAACGCCAAGCGGCACAAGGTCGGCGACAAGGTGATGTCGCTGGTCGCCGGCGGCGGCTATGCGCAGTACTGCATCGCCCAGGACGCCCAGGCGATGAAAGTGCCGCCGGCGCTGTCGATGAAGGAAGCCGGCGCGCTGCCGGAAACACTGATGACGGTCTGGCACAATGTGTTCGAACGCGGCGGCCTCAAGGCCGACGAGACGCTGCTGATCCATGGCGGCTCGTCCGGCATCGGCACCATGGCCATTCAGCTTGCCAAAGCCTTCGGTGCGAAAGTGTTCGTCACCGTGGGATCGCATGACAAGATCGACGCCTGCCTCAAACTGGGGGCCGACCGCGCCATCAACTACAAGACCGAAGATTTCGTCGCCGTGGTGAAGGCGGAGACCAACAACGTTGGCATCAACCTGATCCTCGACATGGTCGCCGGCGACTATGTCGACCGCAACTATGATGCCGCCGCGGTCGACGGCCGCATCGTCCAGATCGCGACCCTCAACGGCCCCAAGGTCAGCGTCAACATCGCCAAGGTGATGGTCAAGCGCCTGACCCATACCGGCTCGACCTTGCGCCCCCGTAGTAATGCGGACAAGGCGGCGATGGTGGCCGCGATCGAGCAGAAAGTGATGCCGCTTTTGCGCGAAGGCCGCGTCAAGCCGGTGATGGACAGCACTTTCCCGCTGGAAAAGGCGGCAGACGCGCACCGGCGCATGGAAACGAGCGCACATATTGGCAAAATTGTGTTGGAGGCCTAGGCCGCTGGCCCACAGGGCAAGCCGGAAACCCTTTGATTTTCCTCGCTTTCGTGGCATCTATCGCGACGCACCGAACCGCATCGGTCCGGTCTGAAATCGCCTTCTAGATTTGCCTTGCACTGACGAGTTTGCGTCGAACGCGGAGAACTGACCTTGCGTCTGATCAGGTGCCTCGCGCCCATCGCGCTGGGCCTCATGATTCTTGTCGCCGCGTATCCTGCGCGCGCGCTCGACGCCGTCAGCGTCCGCAGCGACGCGCCCGCGATCGACCTCACCGGCGTGCTCGAGCATCAGCGCAGCGATGCCGATCGTATCCAGGTCTCCACCGCACCCGGCACCGACGGCATCGTCCGCCGCATCGAGGTGCGCGCCCGCGAGGGCGGACAGAACTGGGTGGTGTTCGCGCTCGCCAACAACACCGACGACCAGCTCGACCGCCTGATCGTCGCTCCGCATTACCGCATCGTCTCCTCGGGATTGCTCTGGCCCGACCTCGGCCTGTCGCGCATCGCGACCATCACGCCCTCGATCGGCGACCGCCCGGAACGGCAGGAAAGCGCCACCGCGGACGTGTTCCGCATCACGCTCGACCCCGGCGCCGTCGTCACCTTCGTCGCGGAGCTGCGCACCGACAAGCTGCCGCAGCTCTATCTGTGGGAGCCGGAAGCCTACAAGGACAAGGTCAACTCGTTCACGCTGTACCAGGGCATCGTGATCGGCATCTCCGGGTTGCTCGCGCTGGTGCTGACCATCCTGTTCGTGGTGAAGGGCAGCATCATGTTCCCGGCCGCGGCGGCGCTGGCCTGGGCGGTGCTGGTCTATATCGGCGTCGATTTCGGCTTCTGGGGCAAGGTGCTCGACATGTCGAACAACGCCGAGCGCATCTGGCGCGCGGCGGGCGAAGCGATCCTGGCGGCGACACTCCTGGTGTTCCTGTTCGCCTATCTCAATCTCAGCCGCTGGCACGTGCGCTATTCGCACATCACGGTCGGCTGGCTCGCGTTCCTTGGCTCGCTGGTGGCGCTCGCGCTGTTCGACCCGGCGGTGGCTTCCGGCATCGCACGCATCTCGCTGGTGCTGATCGCCTTCGCCGGTTTCGCGCTGATCGTCTATCTCTCCACCCACGGCTTCGACCGCGCCGTGCTCTTGATCCCGACCTGGTTCCTGCTCGTGGTCTGGGTGGTCGCGGCCGGCATGACGGTGGCGGGCTCGGTCACCAACGACATCGTCGGCCCGGCCCTGCTCGGCGGCCTCGTGCTGATCGTGATGCTGATCGGCTTTACGGTGATGCAGCACGCCTTTGCCGGCGGCGGCGCCAGCACGGGCGTCGTCTCCGACATCGAGCGGCGCGCTTTGGCGCTGGCCGGCTCCGGCGACCTGATCTGGGACTGGGACGTATCCGCCGACAAGGTGTTCACCAGTCCCGAGACCGAAGCCCTGCTCGGGCTGAAGCGCGGCACGCTGGAAGGCCCGGCGGCGTCTTGGCTAGAGGTGCTGCATCCGCTCGACCAGGACCGTTTCCGCGCCGCGCTCGACAGCGTGCTCGACCAGCGCCGCGGCCGCCTGGTGCAGGATTTCCGTCTGCGCACGCCGGACGGTCATTTCATGTGGTTCGCGCTCAAGGCGCGCCCGGTGGTCGGCTCGGACGGGGAGGTCTCGCGCGTGGTGGGCACGCTGACCGACGTCACCGAGCTGCGCAACGCCGAGGAGCGCCTGCTGCACGATTCCGTGCATGACAATCTCACCGGCCTGCCCAACCGAAAACTGTTCATGGACCGGCTGGGCGCGGTCGCGCATTTCGCCAAGACCATGCCGACGCTGCGGCCGACGCTGATGGTGATCGACCTCGACCGCTTCAAGCAGGTCAACGATTCCGTCGGGATTGCAGTCGGCGATTCCATCCTGCTCACGCTGGCGCGCCGCCTCACCCGCATCCTGAAGCCGCAGGACACGCTGGCGCGGATGGCCGGCGACCAATTCGGCCTGATCCTGCTGTCGGAGCAGGACCCGGCCCGCATCACCGCTTTCGCCGAGACCATCCGCAAGACCATCCGCGCGCCGATCGCCTTCAACGACCGCGAGATCTTCCTCACCGCGTCGATCGGCCTCGCGCTGTCCGATCCGCAAACCCAGCTCACGGACGAGATCATCAAGGACGCCGAGCTGGCGATGTATCACTCCAAGCGGATCGGCGGCGACCGCATCGACGTCTACAAGCCGGCGATGCGGGCGCGCAAGACCGACCGCCTGACCTTGGAGAGCGAACTGCGCCGCGCCATCGAGCGCCAGGAGATCACGATCCTGTACCAGCCGATCGTGCGGCTGGAGGATCGCTCCATCGCCGGTTTCGAGGCCCTGGCGCGCTGGGACCACCCGAAGCTCGGACGCATGGCGCCCTCCGAGTTCATCACCATCGCCGAGGAGACCGGGTTGATCGTCGACCTCGGCATGTTCGTGCTCGACCAGACCGCCAAGCAGCTTTCGGTGTGGCAGCGGGCGATGCGCTCGCGCGAGCCGATCTTCGCTTCCGTCAACGTCTCCTCGCGGCAGCTGCTGCGCCACGATTTGATCCACGATGTCCGTACCGTGCTGTCGCGCTCCTCGGTGGCGCGCGGCACGCTCAAGCTCGAGCTGACGGAATCGCTGGTGATGGAGAATCCGGAGCACGCAGCCCAGATGTTGACCCGGATCCGCGAGCTCGGCACCGGGCTGTCGCTCGACGATTTCGGCACAGGCCACTCCTCGCTGGCCTATCTGCAGCGCTTCCCGTTCGACACTATCAAGATCGACCAGTCGTTCGTACGCACCACCAGCCGCGGCACCCGCCCCGTGATCCTGAAGTCGATCATCGCGCTCGCGCATGACCTCGGCATGGACGTCGTCGCCGAAGGCGCCGAGACCGATTCGGACGCCGTCGAGCTCTACCAGATGGGCTGCGAATACGCGCAAGGTTTTGCCTTCGGCGAGCCGATGGACGCGGACGCGGCGATGCGGCTGCTCACGGAAGTGCGGCTGGAAGCTGCCAGCTGATCTTCCCCTCTCCCCTTGCGGGAGAGGGTCCGCTCGCAAGCGAGCGGGGGTGAGGGGTATCTCTCCCCACGTCCAAATCCATCTGAATGCGCGGAGACATACCCCTCATCCGGCGCTTCGCGCCACCTTCTCCCGCAAGGGGAGAAGGGAAGTCACGCACTAGCGCCGCCGCTCACCCTTCTGCTTCCTGAACCGGACGCTCTGGCCGTCCGGCATGCGTGTCGCCACGAAGCCGGCGGCGAGGCAGGCTTCGCGTTGCGGCATCTGGATGTCGGGGCTGCGAAGGCTGTCCCACCATGAGGCACGCTGGGCCGCGCGCGGCAGCGCCGCGCCGATGATCTCCTCGATCTGCTCAAAGCTCAGCACGAGCTCCTCCTGCTTCTGCCGCAGCAGATAATCGCGCAACGCGTCGTAGTCGTTCACACTCGTCCTCTCGTCCGGGGCGAAGTCAGGCTGCTCAAAACCGTCAGCCGCATAAACCGATTCTTAACTCATTGCGGCAGCGCCGTCGCGGCTTAAACACTACGCAAGCTTTCGGGCGCATCCACTATGGACAGGAGCGAACAATGTTCTCTGGATGGCGCGACGTTGCGGCCCGCCGGCCGTGGCGGATTTCGGCGAAGCTGCTGATCATCTCGTCCGTGGTGACGGTGATCGGTTTTTCCGCCATTTGCGTCAACGTCATGCTCGACATGCGCCGCGGCGAGGAGGCACTCGCCCGCCAGACGCTGGAGAACCTCGCGACCACGATCGAGTCCGACGTCAGCCGCAACGTCGAGATCTACGATTTGTCGCTGAAGGCGGTGGCCAGCAACATGCTGCTGCCCGAGCTGGCGACGGTCTCAAAGACGATCCGTCACCTGATCCTGTTCGACCACGCGACCACCGCCAAACATTTCGGCGCCATCCAGGTGTTCGACGCCGAGGGCCGGCTGACCATCGATGCGTCCACGCTCGATCCCCTGCCCGAGGACCGCAGCGAGGAGGACTACTTCAAGGTCCACCGGGATAATCCCGGCACGGAGCTGTTCATCAGCCGTCCCATGCTGTTTCGCGGCGCCTACTCGATCGTGTTGAGCCGGCGCATCAGTGACGCTGACGGCGGCTTCATGGGCGTGGTCGCCGGCTCGATCCGCTTCAGCTATTTCCACGAGCTGTTCGATCGGCTCAACCTCGACCCTGAGGACACCATCACCGTGCTCAAGCGCGACCGCACCATCATCATGCGGCGGCCGTTCGATCTCGACATCATCGGCACGAACCTGAACGACCGTCAGAACTGGAAGGCCGACAATCTCAGGGTCGGCGCCGCCTATTCGGGACAGGGCCCGGTCGATGCGACGCCGCGGCTCTATGTCCGCAGCAAGAACAATGGTCCGCTGTTCGTGGTCGCCGGCAAGCCTTTGGCCGCGGTGTTCGCGCTCTGGCAAAGGGAGGCGCTCCGCATCGGCACCGTGGTGCTGGCGCTCATCCTGTTCGTGCTGGGATCGACCCTCGTGCTCGCGCGCGAGATCGGCCGGCGCGCCGAGGCCGAGCGCAAGCTCGAGGAGTTGGCGACGACCGACGCGCTCACGGGCTTGAAAAACCGCCGCAAATTCGATTCCGTCATCGACGTCGAATGGCGGCGCGCCATGCGCCAGAAGGCGCCGATCGCGCTGCTCATGATCGATACCGATCACTTCAAGGCTTACAACGACACGTTCGGCCATCAGGCCGGCGACCAGGTGCTGGTCGGCATCGCCATCTGCATTTCCGACTCGGTGAGCCGCGCCGGCGATTGCGCGGCGCGCTACGGCGGCGAGGAATTCGCCGTGCTGCTGCCGAACACCTCGGCCACTGAGGCCCACAAGGTGGCGGAGATGATCCGCCTCAAGGTGCAGGGCTGGTCCGACGATCAGGCGATGTCGACGGTGTCCTGCGGCATCGCGAGCCTCGTCCCCGCCGCCGGCATGGACTGGCCGCTACTGGTTGCCGCCGCCGACAAGGCGCTCTACGCCGCCAAAGCCGGCGGGCGCAACCAGTCGGTGGTGGCGAGCCTGCCGCAGCTGTCGCTGGTGGCGTGAGGCTCACTTCTGGGCCGCGCTTCGCGCGGATCCGTTGGCTCGCGATGACGGCGGGAGCTACTGCCCCAGATACTTTTTCATCTCCGCGACCAGGCCGTCGCGCAATTCTGGCCGCTTCAAGCCATAGGCGATGTTGGCGCGCAGGAAGCCGGGCTTGGAGCCGCAATCATGGCGCTCGCCCTCGAACTCGACGCCGTAGAATTTCTGCGTCTTGGCAAGCCCGATCATGGCGTCGGTGAGCTGGATCTCGCCGCCGGCGCCGCGCTCCTGGGTCTCCAGGATCTTGAAGATCTCCGGCTGCAGGATGTAGCGGCCGGTGATCGAAAGGTTGGAGGGCGCGGTGCCCTTGGCCGGCTTCTCGACCATGCCGTCGACCTCGAACATCTTGCCGTTGCGCTTGCCGACGCCGCAGATGCCGTATTGATGGGTCAGGTGATCGGGCACCGCCTCGACCGCGATCAGATTGGATTTCTCGCCGAGCGAGGACGCCATTTCGATCATCTGCTTCAGGCAGCCGGGCGTGTTGAGCACGAGCTCGTCCGGCAGCACGACGGCGAACGGCTCGTTGCCGACGATGTCGCGCGCGCACCAGACCGCGTGGCCGAGGCCGAGCGGCGCCTGCTGGCGGGTGAAGCTGACCGCGCCGGCTTCGGGCTGGTTCTGCGCCAGGATATCCTGCTCGGCTTTCTTGCCGCGCGCGGCCAGCGTCGTGTCGAGCTCGAACATCCGGTCGAAATGATCCTCGATGACAGCCTTGTTGCGGCCGGTGACGAAGACGAAGTGCTCGATGCCGGCTTCCTTCGCCTCGTCATAGACGTATTGGATCAGCGGCTTGTCGACGATGGTCAGCATTTCCTTCGGCATCGCCTTGGTGGCAGGCAGAACGCGGGTGCCGAGGCCGGCGACGGGGAATACGGCTTTGCGAATCTTCATGGGATCGATCGAATACCTTGGGGCACATGGGACGGGAGCAATGGCATCCTTGCTAGCCTGTTTGCAGCCGCCAACAAAGGCGGATGTGGGGCCTCGCCCCGACGGAGTTAAGAAAAAGGCCGCCACCAAAATTTCACCTTTGTTAAGCTATTGGCAACGCTAACCAGGCCTCCTGTGGCGGGTTTTTCAGGCCGACGGGTGGAACATGATGCAATCAATGGCAGGACTGGCGAGACGGGCTGGCGGCGCAGTCGTTGCGGCCGCTTTGCTGCTGCCGGCCGGCGCACACGCCCAGGCGCAGAACGGCCTGTCCAACCTGTTCGGCGGCATCTTCTCCGGATCGAACCCGGCACCGGCGCAGCCCTCGCCGGGCCCGAGCGGCGCGCCGACGGGTCCATTGCCGTGGAGCGGCGAGGACGGCGCCTCCGGCCATCCCTTGATGACGGCCGCCGCGATCCGCGAGGCTGCCGGCAATTTCAACAATTGCGTCGCTGCGATGTGGCCCGATGCCGCACGGCGCGGCGTCACGCAGGAGAACTTTCAGCGCTTCACCGCCGGACTGTCGCCCGACCTGCGCATCATGGACCTCATGGATTCGCAGCCGGAATTCACCAAGTCGATCTGGGCCTATCTCGACATTCTGGTGAACGACAACCGCCTCGCCAAGGGCCGCGAGGTCCTCGCCAAATACAAGGCGCAGTTCGACGCGACTGAGAAAGCCACCGGCGTCGACCGCTACATCATCGCCTCGATCTGGGGCATCGAGTCCAATTACTCGACGCAGATCGGCGATCGCAGCGTGCTGCAATCGACCGCGACGCTCGCCTGCATCGGCCGCCGCCAAGCCTATTTCAAGGACGAATTCCTCTCCGCGCTGGAGATCCTCAACCGCGGCGATTTGCGTCCGGAGCAGCTGCGCGGCTCCTGGGCCGGCGCCTTCGGCCCGACCCAGTTCATGCCGACCGCGTTCAAGCGCTTCGCGGTGGACGGCGACGGCGACGGCCGGCGCGACGTCGTCGACAATCCGACCGACCTGATCGCGTCGACCGCCAACAATCTGAAGAAGGACGGCTGGCAGCCAGGCCAGACCTGGGGCTACGAGGTCGTGGTGCCGCAAGGCTTCAACTACATGCTGGCCGACCGCGCCAAGGCGATGCCGATCGCGCAATGGGAGAAGCTCGGGCTCAAGCGTCCGAACAACCAGGCCTTCCCGCATCCTGCGGACAAGGCCTACCTGCTGGCACCCGCCGGCGCGCAGGGACCGGGCTTTTTGATGCTGCAGAATTACCGCGTCATCATGAAGTACAACCCGGCGGAAGCCTATGCGCTGGCGATCGGCCATTTCGCCGACCGCCTGCGCGGGGGACAGCCTTTCGTGCAGCCCTGGCCGCGGCAGGAGCGCGAGCTGTCCCGCACCGAACGGCTGGAGCTGCAGCAGCTGCTGGCTCAGCGCGGCTACTACAAGGGCACCCCGGACGGCCAATTCGGCGGCCTGACCAGGGAGGCTCTGCGTAATTTCCAGGCCTCGATCGGGGTCCCCGCCGACGGTTTTGCCTCCTCCGACGTGCTGGACCGGCTGCGCGGGCGGTAAAATCGCGCTCGAAGTAACCTTGAAGGGGGATTTTGGCTGATAGCCTTGACCGGGACTGGTGTTCCCCGGTCTATGGACAAGAATCTGCGATGGAATTTGCCCGTTTGGCGCCTGATTCCGTTATTATATTGAGCTAACTCCGATCCCCCATTGCGCGTGCCCGAGATCGCATGTCGAAGAAGTCCCTGTTCAAGGCGCTGACCGAGACCGGCCCGTTGATCGCGCTGGGGACGGCGCTTGCGATCCTGGTGTCGGTGGCGGCACCCGCTTCGGCGCAGTTCTTCAACTTCCCTGGCTTCGGCGGTCCGCCGCAGCGTTCGGCCCCACCACCGCCACCACGGGGCGGCGGAGGTGGCGGATGGTTCGGCGGCGACTTCTTCGCACCCTTCCAGCCGCCGCCGCAGGCGCCGCGCCAGGATTTTTCGCGCGCGCCGGCACCGGCCAAGCGCGACACGATTCCTGAGAAGAACGTGCTGGTGATCGGCGATGCCATGGCCGACTGGCTCGCCTATGGCCTCGAAGACGCCTACGCCGAGCAGCCCGACATGGGCGTGATCCGCAAGCACAAGACCACGTCCGGCCTGATCAGGTACCAGCCCAAGGGCGAGCCCGCGGACTGGGCCGCGGCGGCCAAGGGCATTCTCGAGACCGAAAAGCCCGACGTGATCGTCGTCATGCTCGGCCTCAACGACCGCGTCGCGATCCGCGAGCCGGCCGCCGACAAACCCGATAAGCCGGCCGCGGAGAAGGACAAAGATAAGAAGAACGACAAGGGTGCGCGCGCAAAGCCGCAAGGCAAGCCCAGCGACGCCAAGCCCGGCGACGCCAAGCCCGGCGACAGCGCCGCCAAGCCGGACGATAAGCCTGCCGACGCCGACCTGCCGCAGGACGACGCCGACAATGCCGACACGCCGGCAGCCGCGCCGGAAAAGACCGCGCGCAATCCGAACGGCCTCTACGAATTCCGTGACGAGCGCTGGGTCGAGCTCTACGGCAAGAAGATCGAGGAGCTCGCGGCCGTCCTCAAAACCAAGGGCGTGCCGGTGCTCTGGGTCGGCCTGCCCGCGGTCCGCGGACCGAAGGGCACCGCGGACACGCTGTTCCTGGATTCGCTGTACCGTGAGGGCGCGGCCAAGGCCGGCATCACCTATGTCGACGTATGGGACGGCTTCGTCGACGAAGCCGGCCGCTTCCTGCAGAAGGGCCCGGACTTCGAAGGCCAGATCCGCCAGCTCCGCAGCTCCGACGGCATCTATTTCACCAAGGCCGGCGCGCGCAAGCTCGCGCATTATGTCGAGCGCGAGATCACGCGCCTGCTTGCCGGACGCTCCGGCCCGATCGCGCTGCCGAGCGAGCCCGCGACGCCCGACACCAGCGCCGAGCCGGGCAAGCCCGCGCCGCGTCCGCTGGCCGGGCCGATCGTGCCGCTGGTTGCAGCCTCGATCTCGACCGATCAATTGCTGGGCGGACCGGGCACGCGTCCCGCCGCTGTCGATGCGCTCGCCGCCAAGACGATGGTGAAGGGTGAACCGCTGGCAGCCCCCGCCGGCCGCGCCGACGATTATGCCTGGCCGCGCCGGGAAGTCGGCCGCGAGCAGGCCAAGGGCGATACGCCGATGGCGGCAACGACGCCGGACGGCGGGGCAGCTCAAGGCGTATCGGCCGCGGCCGCCGCGATCGCACCGCCAAAGCTCGCGCCGAAGAAGCCGCAGGTCGCCCCGCAACTGCCGGCCCAGGCAACGCCCACATTCCGTGATTTCTTCGGCTTCGGCTCGCCACAGCCCCCGCCGCCGCGCCAAATGGCGCCGCCGCCCGGGCCGCGCAATCCGAATCCCAATCCTGGGATCCCGCGTCCGCCGGCTAACGTCGGCCGTTCCGCCGAGATGTTCCGGTAAGGCAAGGTCTCGTGTCCCGGACGCAACGCAGCACCTTCTGGTGATGCGGCGCAGAGCCGGGACCCAATTCGTGCTGCATTCAGAAAAAATGACCCCGGCTCAGCGATGAGGGTTCTACGCTGCATCGCTGAGCCGGGGCACGCGTGACAGGCGTTTCGGCAACTAGCCGTAATAGCGCCAGCGTGACGGCGGGCGGCGGGCGGGACGCGACATCAGCAGCGCCAGCGCGAAGCCGATGCCGCCGGCAACCAGCAGCGCGCCGAGCGGATTGTCCTGCACCTTCTGCGCAATGGCCTTCGAGCCGTCGCGGAAAGTCTCACCACTGTTCTCGTAGGCGTCCTTGGCATAGCCCGCGGCGGTGTCCGTGGCGTCGCGCACGGCATCCTTGGCCTGGCCGTAGAGATTCTGCACCGTGCCCGCGGCTTCCCGCGCCTTGCCCGACGCCTGCGTCTTGGCATCGCCTGCCATGTCTCCGATCGCGCCTTCCGCGCGTCCGGCATATTCCTTCGCCGATCCAACAATCCGATCCGTGTCCATGATGATCCTCCTCGGTGGTCAGCCGAAGTAACCGATCAGACGCAGCGCGGTTCCTTAGGCTCTCCTATAGAATCAGGCCGCCATCGACGACCAGCGTCTGACCGATGATGTAGGACGACAGCGGCGAGGCCAGGAACAGCGCCGCGCCCGCCATGTCGGCCGGCGTACCCAATCGCCGCAGCGGGATGCGTGCGAGCGCGCCTTCGAGCCGCTTCGGATTGTCGGTCGTCACCTTCGTCATCTTGGTGTCGACGAGCCCTGGCGCGATGCCGTTGACGCGGATGCCGTCCTCGGCCCAGGCCTCGCCCAGCGTCCGCGTCAATCCGACCGCACCGGTCTTCGAGGCGTTGTAGGCGGGATTGCCCATGGTGGAATGATAGGCCGCGGTCGAGGACACGATGATCAGCGCGCCCTTCGCGTCCCGCAACATGGAATGAAAGCGCGTCGCGCAGGCCATCAGGCTCATCAGATTGATCTCGACGACCTTGCGGAAGCCCGCCATCTCGAATTCGCCGCGGCGGTAGATCACCGCGCCCTGCGCGAGCACCAGGATGTCGAGACGGTCGAACGACGGCTTGAATGCTTCGATCGCACCGGAATTGCCGACATCGAGCTGCGCGTAAGCAAGACCTTCGAGATCGGAGCCTTCGTCGGCTGAATATTCCGTTGCGCGAGCACGCGTGCCGCAGACGGCAACAGCTGCGCCCTTGGCGCGAAAGGCCTGCGCGATGCCGTTGCCGATGCCGCTGGAACCGCCGACCACCAGCACCTGCTTGCCTGAGTAATCGAGCTCATTTGCCATTGTCGGCCTCCCCTTTTGTTTTCTGCTTGTTTGACCTGTCTGCGGATCGATGCCAGCCTTGTCAATCACAACAAGAACCAGCTCGGCGCGAGGGAACAGCATGTCCGACGTCAGGGAGCTCAGCCGGTCCGTGAAGGGGCTCACCGTGCTCGTCACTGGCGCAGCCAGCGGCATGGGGCGCGCCACTGCGCGCGTATTCGGAAACGAAGGTGCGAACGTCGCCGTCACGGATTTCGACGAGCAAGGCGCGCAGGACGTCGCCAGGGAGATTGCGGCAAGCGGTGGCGCGGCAAGGGCGTGGAAGCTCGACGTCGCCGACGGCGGCGAGATCAAGCGCGTGGTCGGCGATGTCGCCGCGCATTTCGGCGGCCTCGACATCGTCGTCAACAATGCCGGCATCTCCGTGCGCGTCGCGATCGACGATGAGGGCTTTGAGGACGCCTGGGCGAAGGGCATCGCCGTGATGCTGACGGCGCACCCACGCATCATCCGCGCCGCGCTGCCGCACTTGCGCAAGTCGAAGAGCCCGCGCATCGTCAACATAGCCTCGACCGAGGCGCTCGGCGCCACCGCATTGCACAGCCCCTATTCGGCCGCGAAGGGCGGCGTCGTGAGCCTCACCCGCTCGCTGGCGGTGGAGCTCGGCCGCGAGGGCATCACCGTCAACTGCATCTGCCCCGGACCGATCCGCACAAAAATCACCGATCGCATCCCGGAGGAGCACAAGACCATCTACGCCAAGCGCCGCACCGCACTCGGCCGCTACGGCGACCCTGAAGAGGTCGCGCATATGACGCTGAGCCTGTGCCTTCCGGCGGCGTCCTTCCTCACCGGCGCGGTGATCCCGGTCGATGGCGGGCTGATGGCGCGGAACGCGTGAGAGCCATGCGCGCGGCGCGTTGACATCGCCGGATGCGGGAGTCATTTTTTCCACAAACAGAGCGGGGAAACCGCTCGTAGATGCGGGAGGAACGCAATGACCATCGCCATCCGGCAGCTTCAGAAACATTTCGTCGGCGAGGTGTCCGGCCTCGACTTGCGCAAGCCGCTCACGCCGGATCAGGCGCGCGAGATCGAGGCCGCCATGGACAAGTACGCGGTGCTCGTCTTCCACGACCAGGACATCACCGACGAGCAGCAGATGGCATTCGCGCTGAATTTTGGCCAGCGCGAGGAGGCGCGCGGCGGCAACATCACCAAGGCGGATGAACACCGCCTCACCTCAGGCCTGAACGACGTCTCCAACCTCGGCAAGGACGGCAAGCCGCTGCCCAAGGACAGCCGCGCCAATCTGTTCAACCTCGGCAATTGCCTGTGGCACTCGGACAGCTCGTTCCGTCCGATCCCCGCAAAATTCTCGCTGCTGTCGGCGCGCGTGGTGAACCCGAAGGGCGGCAACACCGAATTCGCCGACATGCGTGCAGCCTACGATGCGCTCGACGACGAGACCAAGGCGGAGATCGAGGACCTCGTCTGCGAGCATTCGCTGATGTATTCGCGGGGATCGCTCGGCTTCACCGAATATACCGACGAAGAGAAGGAGATGTTCAAGCCGGTGCTGCAACGGCTGGTGCGCACGCACCCCGTGCATCGCCGCAAGTCGCTGTATCTGTCATCGCATGCCGGCAAGGTCGTCGGCATGAGCATGCCCGAGGGACGGCTATTGCTGCGCGATCTGACCGAGCACGCCACGCAACCCGAGTTCGTCTACGTGCACAAATGGAAGCTGCATGACCTCGTGATGTGGGACAACCGCCAGACCATGCACCGCGTCCGCCGCTACGACCAGTCCCAGCCCCGCGACATGCGCCGCGCGACGGTGGCGGGGACGGAGCCGACGGTGCAGCAGCAGGCGGCGGAGTAGGCCGGGTCGGAGTAGCCACAAATTCGGTCGCCGTCCCGGACAAGCGGAGCGCTGGGCAACGCGTAGCGTTGTCCGGCGCGAAGCGCCGATCCGGGACGACAGCGGAGAATAACTGAGGGCAGTGGAGAGTGTGGCAATAGCGGCCGATAACGCTACGCGTGCCCGGCCTCGTTCGAGAGCATGCCGGGGTCGATACCGATCTTCTGCAAAGCACGGTTGTACTTGTCGTCGACGTCGTCGCCGAAAATCAGATCCGCGTCCGCGTCGCAATGCAGCCAGCCGTTGCTCTGGATCTCCGTCTCGAGCTGGCCCGGCGCCCAGCCGGCATAGCCGAGCGCGAGGATGGCGTGCTTGGGGCCGGAGCCGTTGGCGATGGCGCGCAGAATGTCGACCGTCGCGGTCAGGCAGACGCCGTCATCGATCCGCAGCGTGGCGTTCTCGATGTAGAAGTCGCTGGAATGCAGCACGAAGCCGCGCCCGGTGTCGACCGGCCCGCCCCGCAGCACCTTCATACTTTCGGCATTCTCCGGCAGCTTGATGTGCTCGCCCTTCTTGATGATGCCGAGCTGCTGCAAGAGCTCGGGGAAATCGATGCTGCCGGCGGGGTGGTTCACGATGATGCCCATCGCCCCCTCCGCCGAATGGGCGCAAAGATAGATCACCGAGCGCTCGAAGCGGGAATCGCCCATCACGGGCATTGCGATCAGGAGCCGGCCGTCGAGATAGCCGCCGGAACTGGGCAGCGCGGCGCCCGAGCTGCGGGTGCTTTCGCCCGTCCTCTTGCCTGTGGGAGCCATCGCTCGAGCACTCCGGTTTCAATTCCTATCCTGATGTCGGGCCGGGCGGCTGTCAAATCAAGGCTTGCGGCGAGTTGATTCGAGTGCATCCATCACAAGCAATTCAATGGTTTGGCCCTAGGTGACCCTGTAAAGACGTGCCATGTCCAGCATTGTTCCCCTGCGTGCGGCGATTGGCGTCGCGACAACCCTGCTCGCGTCGTCGTTGGCTATCGCGGCCCGTGCCGATGACGCATCGCCTTGGCAGCGCGATGGACATTCCGCGGTGCGGCTCCTGGCGGGCTCGCGCAGCGGCGCGGTGCTGCTCGGCGGTATCGCCTTCCAGCTGCAGCCCGGCTGGAAGACCTACTGGCGGTCGCCCGGCGATTCCGGCGTTCCACCCCGGTTCGACTTCTCCAAGTCCGACAATGTCGAGGCGGTGACGGTGATGTGGCCGGCACCGTTGAAGTTCGACGACGGCGCAGGCGGCCATTCCATCGGCTATCGCGACCAGGTCGTGCTGCCCCTGCGCATCGTCGCCAAGGCCGCGGACAAGCCGGTGACCTTGCGCGCGGAGATCAACTACGCGGTCTGCGAGAAGCTCTGCATTCCCGTGGAGGCCAGCGCCGAGCTCGGCTTCAACAGTGTCGCCTCGACCGAGGACGCCAACCTGCGAGCGGCGCTCGACACCGTGCCGAAGCCCGCCAATATCGGCGACCCCAATCCGCTCACCATTCGCGACGTCAAGCGGGACGGGCCCAAGAACGTAGTGGTCGATGTGGTGGCGCCGGACAGCCGCAAGGTCAATCTGTTCGTGGAAGGCCCGACGCCCGATTGGGCGCTGCCGATTCCGGCGCCGGTGCAGCCCAGCCCGCCGGGGGTCGTGCGCTTCTCGTTCGAGCTCGACGGGCTGCCGCCGGGCGCCAAGCCCGAAGGTGCAGCGCTGAAGTTCACGCTGGTCGGGCCGGAGAAGGCGTACGAGTTCAACACGAATTTGAACTAGCGTCCGCCCAACCGAATCTTAACGAATGGTTGCTAATCCCTCGCCTGCCGCTGCAGGTCGCTGGGGATTGTTCGAATTGGCCGTGATGGATGCAGAACCCGCAACGACCGGACCGGCCGGGCTGATCGCGCGGCTGCGCGCCAGGCTCGCGGGCGGATCGAGCGAGGCGTCGCTGACGCGCCGGCTCGCCGGCACCATCTTCATCATCCGCGTCATCAGCGCCGGCCTCGCTTATGTCTCGCAGGTGCTGCTGGCGCGCTGGATGGGCACGTCCGATTACGGCATCTACGTCTATGTCTGGACCTGGGTGCTGCTGCTCGGCAGCATGATGGATTTCGGCATCTCGGCCTCCGCGCAGAAAATCATTCCGGAGTACCGCGCCAACGGCGCGCACGCGCTGCTGCGCGGCTTCCTGTCCGGCAGCCGCTGGCTGACCTTTGCCGTGTCCACGCTGACGTCGCTCGGCCTTGCTGGCATCGTCAAATTGCTGTCGCCCTGGATCGATCCCGCCGAGGTGCTGCCGCTCTATATCGGCTGCATGACGCTGCCCGCTTTCGTGGTCGCCAACACCCAGGACGGCATCGCGCGCTCGCACGACTGGATGCAACTCGGCCTGATGCCGCAATTCATCATCCGCCAGGCGCTGATCATCGGCATCACGGCGCTCGCCTTCCTGCTCGGCTATCACCTCGGCGCCGTCGCCGCGATGGTGGCGAGCCTTTGCGCGGTATGGATCGCGATGGCCGGGCAGATGGTGGTGCTGAACCGCAAGCTCGCCGATCACATCACACCGGGACCGAAGGCCTATGACGTCAAGGGCTGGCTCGCCGTCTCGCTGCCGATCCTGCTGGTCGAGAGCTTCTACCTGCTCCTGTCCTACACCGACGTGCTGGTGCTGCAGCAATTCCGTCCCTCGGATGAGGTCGGCGTCTATTTCGCCGTGGTGAAGACGCTGGCGCTGGTCTCGTTCATCCATTACGCGATGTCAGCCACGACGGCACACCGCTTCGCCGAATACAATGCCAGCGGCGACAAGGCGCGCCTGTCGGCCTACGTCGCGCATGCCATCACCTGGACTTTCTGGCCGTCGCTGGCCGCGACCATCGTGCTGCTCGCGCTCGGCAAGCCGCTGCTCTGGCTGTTCGGACCACAATTCGTGATCGGCTACGACATCATGTTCGTGGCCGCGATCGGCCTCGTCGTGCGCGCCGCGATCGGTCCGGTGGAGCGCCTGCTCAACATGCTCGGCCAGCAGAAGATCTGCGCGCTCGCCTATGCGCTAGCCTTCGTGATGAACCTCGTGCTCTGCATCGCGCTGGTGCCGCGCTACGGCGGCCATGGCGCCGCGGCTGCAACCTCGATCTCCCTCACCTTCGAGACGGTGCTGCTGTTCTGGATCGTGCGGCAGCGGCTGGGGCTGCACGTGCTGGCGTTCGGCAAATAGACGACGATCGAAAACGCCGATCCACTCTCGCTGTCATCGCCCGGCTTGACCGGGCGATCCAGTACTCCGAGGCGGCTGTGATTAACCGAGAGGCCGCGGTGTACTGGATGCCCCGCCTTCGCGGGGCATGACCGAGAGTTGTCAGGTCGGCACGAATTACTCCGCGGTCCAGCCGCCGTCGATCGAGAGGTTGGTGCCGGTGATCTGGGCGGCGTCGTCGCTGCACAGGAACAGGGCGAGCGCGGCGACCTGCTCGGAGGTGACGAACTCCTTGGTCGGCTGCGCATCGAGCAGCACGTCGTTGATGACCTGCTCGCGCGTCAGATTGCGCGCCTTCATCGTGTCGGGGATCTGCTTCTCGACCAGCGGGGTCCAGACGTAGCCGGGGCTGATGCAGTTGCAGGTGATCTTGTGGGTCGCGACTTCCAGCGCCACGGTCTTGGTGAGGCCGGCGATGCCGTGCTTGGCCGAGACGTAGGCCGACTTGAATGGCGAGGCCACCAGCGAGTGCGCCGACGCCGTGTTGATGATGCGGCCCCAGCCCTTCTTCTTCATGCCGGGCACTGCGGCGCGGATGGCGTGGAAGGCCGAGGACAGATTGATCGCGATGATCTGGTCCCATTTCTCCGGCGGGAATTCCTCGATCGGCGAGACGAACTGGATGCCGGCATTGTTGACGAGGATGTCGACCGAGCCGAACGTCTTCTCGCCGAGCGCGATCATGCCGGCGACCTCGGCGGGCTTGGTCATGTCGGCGGGCGAGTAGACCGCCTTGACGCCGAAATCGGATTCGATCTTGGCGCGCTCCTTCTCGATGTCCTCCGGCGAGCCGAAACCGTTGATGACGACGTTGGCACCGGCGCCGGCGAAGGCGCGCGCGTAAGCGAGCCCGATGCCGCTGGTCGATCCGGTCACGAGGGCGTTCTTGCCTGACAGAGTACCCATTCTATTCGCTCCTTTTTGCCGGGGGCGCGGTGACGTCCCCCGTGAGATCGTAGGTCACCATGGTCTCGCCGGACTGCGGCCGCTCCAGCCAGTCCTTGTGGCGCATCGACAGGTGCACGTCACGCACGCCGGCCTCCCAATGCTCGACCATGGCAATGTGCGAGAAATCGTAATCCTTGGACGAGGATTCGTAGTTCTTGCTGCGGTAGATCAGATGCACCACGGTGACGGTGCTTTCGCGCGACACCTTCGCCAGGAATTCGACGGAAGGATCGTTCTTGAGATAGTCCGGCAATTTGCCGATCAGATCGCGCACGGCCCTGCGGGCGTTGTGCAGCTGCTTGTTCTTGTCGGTGTTCATCCGCGTGCGGCTGGAATAGCGGATGTCCTTCTCGCGCTCGGCCGCCTCCAGCAGCGAGTTCGGCAGGTCGCCCCGCGCGGAAAACAAATCGACCTGAAAGATCAGCATGTCGCGTTCGACCTCGGCATCGAGCACGTAGTCGAGCGGAGTGTTGGAGGCGATGCCGCCGTCCCAATAATGCTCGCCGTCGATGACGACGGAGGGAAAGCCCGGCGGCAGCGCGCCGGAGGCCATGATGTGCTCGGGGCCGATCTTCTTGCCGAGCTTCTTGAACGCGTAATTGTCGAAATATCTGAAATTGCCCGAGGTGACGCCGACCGCGCCGACCGACAGGCGTGTCTTCAGATCGTTGATGCGGTCGAAATCGACGAGACGCTCCAGCGTCTTCTTCAGCGGCGAGGTATCGTAATAGCTTTCGGCCTCGGGATGCCCCGGCGGCCACAGCGGCGCCGGCGGAATGCGTGGCGTGAAGAAGCCGGGCACGCCAAACGTCGCAATCAGCGCGGCACTGGTGGAATTGAACAGCTCGCGGCTGCGGTCGCTCTTGCCGACCGGCTTCCACGGCACCGGGGCCGACACCATTTCCCAGAATTCCTTGAGCCGCTCGACGCGGGTGTGCCCCTCATTGCCGGCGATGATGGCGGCATTGACCGCGCCGATCGAGATGCCGGCGACCCATTCCGGATCGAAGCCGTAGCCACACAGCGCCTGGAAGGCGCCAGCCTGGTACGAGCCGAGCGCGCCGCCGCCCTGGAGGACCAGGACGCGCTGCGCATTCGTGGGGATTGTTGCGGTTTCCGGACTATGATCGGTCATGCGGGAACAATAGCAAAAGGCTGGCCACCGTGGCGACACTCCGCCGCGACGTCAATGCATCCCCGGGATCAAGTCTGGCTTATCGAGGCTCGGTGGAGGCCAGGATCATGGTCCAGAACACCTTGTATTTGGTGCCTGGAGCATAGCTCGCCGCGATGCCCAATTTTGTGACACCGCTCTTGAGCATGTTCGCGCGGTGCGGAGGCGAGTCGCGCCAGCCGGAAAACGCTTCCGCCAGCGTATGATAGCCGGCCGAAATGTTCTCGACCGCCACGGTGGCAGGATAACCGCCAGAGGCCAGACGCTTGGCGAGCGGCGCGCGGACGTCGTGGTCCATCTTGTTGGCCGCCGCCATCGCGCCCGATTGGGATTCGGCGAGCCGCGTCAAATCCGGGTCGACCACGACCGTACCGAGCCCGTTGTTCTGGCGGTATTGCGAGATCATGATCGCAGCTGCCTGGACGTCGAGCTTGGAGCCCGGCACCGCCATGTCGGCATACATCGACGGCTGCTGGACCGGTGCTTCGTTGCCGGCACAACCGGCGAGCAGCAACATGATGAGAATTGCGGCCGCAGCGCGCATGAATCGGGCCCCCAAATGAGGGGCTGTTGTTGCATACCAACAATGGCTGAAAGGTGAATTTTGAAGAGAATTTGAGCCGTCATTCCGGGGGCGGAATGACGGCGGGCCTAGCCCGCAAAAATTCGGTAACGGCGCGGATTGAGGCCGATCGTGTCGCCGGCGCGCAGTTCCTTGTCGCGGGGGGCGTCGATCTCGATGGTCTCGCCGCCGGACAGGGCTACTTCCGCCCGCTGCACCGGGCCGAAATTACGGACGTGCTGGACCGCACCCTCGAAGGCGCCGCTGCCGGGCGGGCCGACCAGCATGTCATGTCGCCGCACGAACAGCTTCGACGCGCCAGGCGCAAGCCCATCGGCCGCCAGATCGAGCTGCCGGTCGCCGAGCCGGATCGCACCATCGCCGATCTGGATCGGCAGCACGATGGATTCGCCGATGAAGCCGTGCACGAACGCAGTCGCCGGATTGTCGTAGACGTCGTCGGGCGAGCCGATCTGCTCGATCCGTCCCTTGTCCATCACCACGACGCGGTTGGCGACTTCCAGCGCCTCCTCCTGATCGTGCGTGACGAAGATCGAGGTGACGTGGATCTCGTGATGCAGCGAGCGCAGCCATTTGCGCAGCTCCTTGCGCACCTTGGCGTCGAGCGCGCCGAAGGGTTCATCGAGCAGGAGGATGCGCGGCTCGATCGCAAGCGCACGGGCGAGCGCGATGCGCTGACGCTGGCCGCCGGAGAGCTGGCTCGGATAGCGGTCGGCGAGCCAGTCGAGCTGCACCAGATCGAGCAGCTCCTTGACGCGCGAGCGGATCGCGGCCTCATCCTTTCGGACCGCGCGCGGCTGCACGCGGAGGCCAAAGGCAACGTTCTCGAACACCGTCATGTGGCGGAACAACGCATAGTGCTGGAACACGAAGCCGACGTGGCGCTCGCGGGCTCCTTGCGCCAGCGCGTCCTCACCGTTGAAGGAGACTTCGCCCGAGTCAGGCCAATCGAGGCCGGCGATGATCCGCAGCAAGGTGGTCTTGCCGGAGCCGGACGGGCCGAGCAGCGCCAGCAGCTCACCGTCATTGACCTTGAGATCGACGCCGTCGAGGGCTGCAAAACTGCCGAATTTCTTGACGAGATTCTTGACTTCAATGGTCACTGGCGTCTTGTCCTTCGTCGAGATGACGTTCGAGAACGGTTTTTGCGATCAGCGTGATCAGCGCCAGCATTGCGAGCAGCGAGGCGATCGCGAAAGCGGCGACGAACTGGTATTCGTTGTAGAGGATCTCGACCAAGAGCGGCATGGTGTTGGTCTCGCCGCGGATGTGGCCGGAGACGACGGAGACCGCACCGAACTCGCCCATCGCGCGCGCGTTGCAGAGCAGGACGCCGTAGAGCACGCCCCATTTGATGTTGGGCAGGGTGACGCGGAAGAAGGTCTGCAGGCCGGAGGCGCCGAGCGAGATCGCAGCCTCCTCCTCCTGCGTGCCCTGCTCCTGCATCAGGGGGATCAGCGCGCGCGCCACGAAGGGGAAGGTCACGAAGGTGGTGGCGAGCGCAATGCCGGGGACCGCGAACAGGATCTGGATGTCGTGCTCGCGCAGCCAGCTGCCGAGATAGCCTTGCGCGCCGAACAATAGCACGAAGACGAGGCCCGAGATCACCGGGCTGACCGAGAATGGCAGGTCGATCAGCGTGATCAGGAAGGTCTTGCCCGGAAACTCGAATTTTGCAATCGCCCAGGCGGCGACGAGGCCGAACACCAGATTGAGCCCGACCGAGATCGCCGCGACGATCAACGTTAGCTTGATCGCCGCCATCGCCTCCGGCTCGGCGAGCGCGGCGAAATAGGCGAGGATGCCGCGCGAAAATGCCTGCGCGAACACGACGACCAGCGGCAGCACGACGAAGACGGTGAGAAACAGCAACGCCAGCGTGATGATGACGATGCGGACGGCGCGCGGCTCGGTGCGCAAATTGTTCCGCGCCGCCGCCGCGTGCGCGCGTGCCTGCGAGTCGGAGGCCGAGAGCGACACGGAATCTGCGATCTGCATCGTCATGGTCCGCCCTCAGCGCGCCGGGATCCGGCTCTGCGCCCAGCGCTGGAGCCGATTGACCGCGAAGATGATGACGAAGGAGACGACCAGCATGACCACCGCAATCGCGGTCGCATCGGCGTAACGGAATTCGGACAGGCGTATCACGATCAAGAGCGGCGCGATCTCGGAGACGTTGGGCAGATTGCCGGCGATGAAGATCACCGAGCCGTATTCACCGACCGCGCGGGCGAAGGCGAGCGCGAGGCCCGTGAGCAGCGCCGGCGCGAGCGAAGGCAGGATCACGCGAACGATGGTCTGCAAGCGGCTGGCCCCCAGGCTGCCCGCGGCTTCCTCGATTTCAGGGTCGAGATCCTGCAGCACCGGCTGCACGGTGCGGACAACGAAGGGAATGCCGATGAAGATCATGGCGACGAAGATGCCGACCGGCGTGAACGCCACCTTGAGGCCGAGCGCGGCGAGCGGCGCCCCCAGCCAGCCCTTCTCGGCGAACAGCGCCGTCAGCGCGACGCCGGCCACCGCCGTCGGCAGCGCAAACGGCACGTCGACGATGGCATCGAAGATGCGGCGGCCGGGGAAGCGGTAGCGCACCAGCGCCCAGACGATGATGCTGCCCATCACCAGATTGACGCAAGCCGCCGCAAAGGCGAGGCCGAACGAGACGCGGAGCGCGTTCAGGGTGCGGCGGCTGGAGAGGATGTTCCAGAACTGCTCGGGGCTGAGCTCAAGCGATCTCAGGAACAGGCCGGCGAGTGGAATCAGGATGATCACGGACAGCCAGGAAAGCGTCAGTCCCATGGTGAGACCGAAGCCCGGCAATGTCCGGCGTCGTGCTGCGAGTGCGCTCACCAGGCCCCCTGCTAAAGCCCCCTACGACAGCGCCCGATCAGTTCTTGTAAATCTGATCGAAAACGCCGCCGTCTGCAAAATGTTCCTTCTGTGCCTTGGTCCAGCCGCCGAAGACGTCGTCGATCGTGAACAGCTCGACCTTGGCGAAGGCATTTTCGTACTTTTTGGCGGTCTCGGCATCACGCGGACGGTAGAAATTGCGCGCGGCGATTTCCTGCCCTTCCTTGGTGTACCAGTATTGGAGGTAGGCGTCAGCCGCATTGCGGGTGCCCTTTTTGTCGGCAACCTTGTCCACGATCGCGACCGGCGGCTCGGCGAGGATCGACTGCGGCGGTGCAACGATCTCGAACTTGTTCGCACCGAATTCCTTGAGGGCCAGGAACGCCTCGTTCTCCCAGGCGAGCAGCACGTCACCGACGCCGCGCTCGACAAAGGTCACAGTGGCGCCCCGGGCGCCGGTATCGAGCACCGGCACCTGCTGGAAGAGCTTCCCAACGAAGTCCTTGGCCTTGTCGGTTGAACCGTATTTCATCTGCGCAAAGCCCCAGGCGGCCAGATAATTCCAGCGCGCGCCGCCCGACGTTTTCGGGTTCGGGGTGATGATGGCAACGTCCGGCTTGATCAGATCATCCCAGTCCTTGATGCCCTTGGGATTGCCCTTGCGCACCAAGAACACGATGGTCGACGTGTAGGGCGACGAATTCTGCGGCAGCCGCTTCTGCCAATCCGTCGCGGTGAGGCGCTTGCTCGCGATAGCGTCGATGTCATAGGCCAGCGCAAGCGTCACCACATCGGCCTGCAAGCCGTCGATCACCGCGCGCGCCTGCGAGCCGCTGCCGCCGTGCGACTGCTTGATCTCGACGCTCTTGCCGGTTTCCTTCTGGTAGGCGCTCGCGAACGCCTTGTTGAACTCGACATAGAGCTCGCGCGTCGGATCGTACGACACGTTCAGCAAATTGATGTCGGCGGCCAGAGCCGAGCCTGCCCAGAACCCCGTCGCGAGCAATCCTGCGGCGAGCGGAACGATACGGCGCATCATGTCCATCTCCATTCACCTCGACGACATCGGCGTCATCGACGGCAGGCATAACTCGTGGCGAAACGCTCTTGTGTCAACGGAACCCGATTTTCTTGTTCGCTAGCTCGCAGCGTGACTGTGCTACGAAGTCTTCATCGTATGGATGCCGCATTCTGTCTTGGCCCGGCCGCGCCACCGGCCGGCGCGTGCATCCTCGCCCTCAGTCGTTCTGCTGGTGCAAGGCATACACCCAACCGACAGGAATCCTGACACAACCAGAGGGTGCCGCGGCAATTTAGCGCGGGTGAAGATCGCCTCGATCTCCTCGCGCGAGACGTTGGCGAAGGGATTGAACTTCAGCCGCGCGCCGTCGTCCTCGACGACCGGAATGTCGGCGCGCGCATTGCCCTGAAAGCGCTTGCGGCCGTTGAGCCAGGCGCCGAACGGCTTCAGCGCACGCGCCAGCGGCTCGACCTTGCGGATGCGGCAGCAGGCATCGGGATCGGAGAACCAGAGGTCGCGGTCGGGGTCTTCGCGCAACAGCGTCTCCTCGGCCGGCTTGATCGAGCGAACGTCCTTCAGGCCCAGCGTCGCAATGAGCGTATCGCGATAGGCCAGCGTCTCCTCGAACAACCAGCCGGTGTCGAGAAAGATCACGGGGATTGCGGGATCGACATCCGACATGACCTTCAACAGCGTCGCCGATTCAGTACCGAACGAGGACACCAGCGCAAGCTTCTCGCGCCCGACCGTCTTCAGCGCCGCGGCAATGACCTCCGCAGGCGAGGCATCGCGCAAGGCGCGATCGAGCTCGTCCGCCGAAGGTAGCGCAGACACGGGCGAAACCTGAGGCGCGATCGCGTTCACGTGCCGACCCCTTCGGAGTGGCGCAATTGCATGCGCCGGTGCAGCGCGGTGATGCGGCCATCGCCGGTCGGCTGGTAGAACACCGAATAGCGCTTCGCGGTCTGCATGAAGGCCTCCGCATCGGCCTGCTTCTTGACCTCGAAGGCATCGAAGCCGGCGCGCAGCATGAACACGAACTGGTCGCGCAGCACCTGACCGGTCGCGCGCAATTCGCCGCGGTAGTTGTAACGTTCGCGCAGCAGCCGCGCCTGGCTGTAGGCGCGCCCGTCACGGAAGGTCGGGAACACCAGCGCGACGGCGGCGATCTGGCCGAGATACGGCACGAGCTCGGCGATGTCGCGATTGTTGGGCCAGATCACCCCGACCTTTCCGGCGCGCTTGAGCAAGCCCTCGGCCTCGCCGAGGAAGCGCTCGGCGGGCACCAGGATGTCGCCGCCCTCGGGCAGCGGCGTGTCGACGGCGAGCTTGACGAAGCGGTCGTCCGTGATCTTTCCGCCATTAACGAGTGGCATAGACGCGCTCCTTGAAGGGTTCGACGCCCAGGCGCTTCACCGTGTCCATGAACAGTTCCTCGGGCCGCTCGCGCAGCGCCAGATAGGCTTCCACGATATCCTCGACCACGTCGGCGACCTCGTCGAACTTGACGCCGGGACCGATCAGGGTGCCGAGCGCGGCGTTCTCGTCGGCACGGCCGCCGATGGTGATCTGGTAGACCTCCTCGCCGTTCTTCTCGACGCCGAGAATGCCGATATGGCCGACATGGTGATGGCCGCAGGCATTGATGCAGCCGGAGATGTTGATGTGCAGACGGCCGATCAGGTTAGCGAGCTCGTGATTGGCGAAGCGCCGCGTCAGCTCCTGCGCGATCGGAATCGAGCGGGCATTCGCCAGCGAGCAATAGTCGAGCCCGGGGCAAGCGATGATGTCGGTGATCAGGTTGACGTTGGGCGTCGCCAGCCCGAGCTTGTCGAGCGCCTTCCACAGTGCCGGCAGGTCGCGCTTGGCGACGTGCGGCAGCGCTAGATTCTGCTCGTGGCCGACGCGGATCTCGCCGAAGGAATATTTGTCGGCAAGATCTGCCAGCGCGTCCATCTGCTCGGCGGTGGCATCGCCCGGAGGCCCGCCGGTCGGCTTCAGCGAGATCGTGACGATGGAGTAACCCTGCACCTTGTGCGGGGCCACCGAGTTCTTGCGCCATGCCTCGAAATCAGGGTCGGCCGCGGCCTGGCGCAGCTCGTCCGGCATGTGCGGCAGCTTCTCGTAGACCGGATAAGTGAAGCGCGAGCGGATGTCCTCGATCACCTCCTCGTCGATCTGGAGCGAGGAGTTGCGAATGTGCTGCCACTCGTCCTCGACCTCGCGCGAGAATTTCTCGATGCCGAGCTCGTGCACCAGGATCTTGATGCGCGCCTTGTAGATGTTGTCGCGGCGGCCGTACTGATTGTAGACGCGTAAGATCGCCTCGATGTAGCTGAGGATGTCGCGGCCGTGCACGAAGTGCTTGATGGTCTTGGCGATGAACGGCGTGCGGCCGAGACCGCCGCCGACCAAAACCTCGAAGCCGGTCTCGCCCTTTTCGTTCTTGATCAAGCGGAGGCCGATGTCGTGGATCTTGATCGCGGCGCGGTCGTGGTCCGAGGCGGTGATCGCGATCTTGAACTTGCGCGGCAGGAACGAGAATTCCGGATGCAACGTGGTGTGCTGGCGGATCAGCTCCGACCAGATGCGCGGATCCTCGATCTCGCCCGGCGCGACGCCGGCCCACTGGTCCGAGGTGACGTTGCGCATGTTGTTGCCGGAGGTCTGCATCGCGTGGATGCCGACCTTGGCGAGGTCTTCGAGTGCATCCGGCAGCTCGGCGAGCTTGATCCAGTTGAACTGGATATTCTGCCGCGTGGTGAAGTGGCCGTAGCCGCGATCGTATTTGCGCGCGACATGGGCGAGCGCCCGCATCTGGTTCGTCGCCAGAGTGCCATAGGGAATCGCGACGCGGAACATATAAGCGTGCAGCTGCAGATAGACGCCGTTCTGCAAACGCAGGATCTTGAACTCGTCCTCGGTGAGCTCGCCGGAAAGGCGCCGCTTCACCTGGTCGCGGAACTCCGAGACGCGCTCGTTGACGAGCGTGCGGTCGATTTCGTCGTAAGCATACATAAGTGGGTGCCTTAAACCTGGGCCGGCTGTCCGATGGTGACGCCGGTGCGGCGAATCTGCTCGCGCAGATTGCCGGGCTGGACCTTGCCATCGTCGCCGATCTGCACCGGCGCGATATAGGGGCCGATGGCGCCGACGTCATCGGCCACGGCTTCCGCAAGCAACGCCTTGGCCTCGTCGGAGTTGCGCACGATCGCGGCTTCCGACAGCTCGGCGGACCAGCTGTTGGCGGCGGTGCGGTAAACCACGATGCCGTCCCAGGTGCGGTTGGCGGTCACGACCGAGGGGCCGGCGATACGGATCTTCTTTTGTTCGAGCGGAGAGGTCATTCGGCTGCATCCAATAGGTCAGAGATGATTTGTTTGGGTGTCTGGCGGCGAAGCGAGCCGGCATGCCGGACCACGTCGCCGATGATGAGGATGGCGGGACCGCCATGGATCCGCCGCACCAGTTCCGGCAGATCGCGCAGCGTGCCAATTGCGCCTTGCGCATCGGGCCGCGTGACGCGGGCGAACACGCCGACCGGCGTCTCCGGCGAGCGGCCGGCCGCGAACAAGCCTGCGCGCACGGCGGGCGCTGCGGTCATGCCCATGTAGACCACGACGGTCATCTTGGTGTCGGTCAGTGTCGACCAATCCACGTTCTCTGCATCGCGGCCCTTGTGTGCGGTGAGGAAGGTGATGCGGGTCGCTTCGTGGCGGTAAGTGAGCGGCACCTCGAAATCGGCGGCGGCGCCGAGCCCTGCGGTGATGCCGGGAATGATCGAATAGGCGATGCCGGCGGCGCGCAGCGCTTCCACTTCTTCGCCGCCGCGGCCGAACACGAAGGGATCGCCGCCCTTCAACCGCACGACGCGCTGGCCCGATTGCGCGGCCTCGATCATGCGCTTGTTGATGGCGTCCTGGCCGGTGCCGGGCTTGCCGACGCGGCGGCCGACCGCAACGCGCGTGGTGTCGCGGCGAATGCGGTCGAGAATCTCGGGCGAGACCAGCTCGTCATGGAAGACGATGTCGGCGTCCTGCAAAGCGCGCAGCGCCTTGATGGTGAGCAGATCGGGATCGCCGGGTCCGGCGCCGACCAGCGCGACGGAGCCTTCCGGCTTGTCGGCGCGCGCGAACGCGGTGGGATCGGAGATCGCCTTGAGCGATGCATCGGCTTCGCTGTTGCGGCCGGCGAGCACGGCGGCGCCGATCGGACCGTCGATGACGCGCTCCCAGAAGCGGCGGCGCAACGGAAACTCGGCGATGCGCTCGTTGATCGACTTGCGGAAGGTGCCGATGAACTCGGCGAGCTCGCCAATGCGCGCCGGCAGCAGCGCCTCGATCTTCTCGCGCACGCGCCGCGCCACCACCGGGGAGGTGCCGCCCGTGCCGACCGCGACCACGACATCGCCGCGATCGACGATGGCCGGAAAGATGAAGCTGGAATGCTCGAGGTCGTCCATGACGTTGACGGGCAGGCCAGCCGCTTTGGCGCGAGCCGACATGGCGACACCGACATCGCCTGCGCCGGCGCAAACGACGGCGATGACGCCGGAAAGATCCGCCGTGAGCGGATCGCCCGCCGCGATCTCGATGCGCGCGGAGTCTTCGGAGCCCCGGCCAAGGTCATGATTGCCGTCGATCGCATGCACGCGCAGGCGCGCGCCGGCAGCGGCGAGCACGCGCAGCTTGGCGCGCAAAAGCTCGCCCGTCCCGATGAGGACCACCGGGCCGGCCTTGAGATCGAGAAACACCGGCAAGAACCGCATGTGATACTCGCTTCCCCACAAACGGGGTTGACTGGAATTATTTTCTATATATGTCTCGTTTCGAGCGCGCAAAGAGAAAATTTTTTCTTCTCTTCCGCACCGCAACTATAGAATTTTCGCCTCCAAACGCAAAGTGGCAGAGATGCATCTTCTCAAGGACGATTCCGCTGCTGATCGACTGAGCAATCCGGCGCTGGCTGAGCGCGTGCGCGCGCAAGAATTTGCTGCCGAACTTGCCTCGAGCATGGACCATCTCGACCAGCTCGAAGCGCAGAGCATCTACATCTTCCGTGAGGCCTTTGCCCGGCTGAAGAAGATTGCCCTGTTGTGGTCACTCGGCAAGGACTCCAACGTCATGATCTGGCTGGCGCGGAAAGCCTTCTTCGGCAAGATGCCGTTCCCGGCGCTTCACGTCGATACCGGCAAGAAGTTTCCGGAGATGTATCGCTTCCGCGATCATTACGGCAAGGAATGGGATCTCGATCTGCGCGTCGAGCCCTGCCCGCCGATCGATGCCGTCGACCCAACGCTGCCGCCGGCCGCCCGGTCCGCCGCGCGCAAGACCGAGGGCCTCAAGATGGCGCTCGCAAAATATGGTTTTGACGGCCTGATCGCCGGCATCCGCCGCGACGAGGAAGCAACGCGCGCCAAGGAGCGCGTGTTCTCGCCGCGCGGCTTGGAGGGCAATTGGGACGTGCGCGACCAGCCGCCGGAATTCTGGGATCATTTCAACGCCTCGCCGCCGCAAGGCGCGCATCTGCGCATCCATCCGATCCTGCATTGGACCGAGGCCGACATCTGGGCCTACACCAAGCGCGAGAACATCCCGATCATTCCGCTGTACCTCGCCAAGAACGGCAAGCGTTATCGCTCGCTGGGTGACCAGGACATCACCAATCCGGTTGCCTCGAATGCCTCGAACATCGACGAGATCCTGATCGAGCTCGAACAGACCAAGGTGCCGGAGCGCTCGGGGCGCGCGCTCGACCACGAGACCGAGGACGCCTTCGAGCGCCTTCGCGTCGCCGGCTATCTCTGATCAAGGACGCGGCCATGAACATGATCGTCACGTCAGCCTCGCCCGGCACGCCGAACGGCACCACGCGTCCCCAGGTCCGCATCGTCATCGTCGGCCATGTTGACCACGGCAAGTCGACCCTGGTCGGCCGCCTCCTGCATGAAACCGGCAGCCTGCCCGAGGGCAAGCTCGAAATGCTGAAAGCTGTCAGCGCGCGGCGCGGCATGCCGTTCGAATGGTCGTTCCTGCTCGACGCGCTGCAGACCGAGCGGGACCAGGGCATCACCATCGACACCACCCAGATCCGCTTCCGCACCAATTCGCGCGACATCGTGCTGATCGATGCGCCCGGTCACGCCGAATTCCTGCGCAACATGATCACCGGCGCCTCGCAGGCCGACGGTGCGGTGCTGATCATCGACGCGCTGGAGGGCGTGCGCGACCAGACCAGGCGGCACGGCTATCTCCTGCATCTGCTCGGGGTGAAGCAGGTTGCGGTCGTCGTCAACAAGATGGACCGCGTCGATTTCTCCGCCGCACGCTTCAAGGACATCAGCGACGAGATCTCCGCGCATCTGAACGGCCTCGGCGTGACCCCCACGGCCGTGATCCCGATTTCCGCGCGTGACGGCGACGGCGTCGCGATGCGCACCGACCGCATCTCTTGGTACAAGGGACCGACCGTGGTCGAGGCGCTTGATCACCTCGAGCCGGCGCGTCCGCTGGAAGCGCTGGCGCTGCGGCTGCCGGTGCAGGCGATCTACAAGTTCGACGACCGCCGCATCGTCGCCGGCCGCATTGAATCCGGCAGCCTGATTGCCGGCGACGAGATCGTGATCATGCCGGCCGGTAAGATCGCCAAGATCAAGACGGTCGAGAGCTGGCCGATGACGCCGGTCGCGGGACGGCAGGGCGCGGGCCGCTCGGTCGGCATCACGCTCGACCGCGAATTGTTCATCGAGCGCGGCGACATCATCGCGCATGCGGGCAGCGCCCCGCGCGAGACGCGGCGGCTGCGCGCGCGCATCTTCTGGCTGCACGACAAGCCGCTTGCCAAAGGCGACCAGCTTTTGGTGCGCTGCGGCCCCAAGGAAAGCCGCGCCACCGTGGTCGCCATCGAGAAGGCGGTCGATCCCGGCGAGCTCTCAAGCAGCGAGAACAAGGCGATCGGTCGCAACCATGTCGGCGAGATCGACATCTCCCTGTCCAATCCGATCGCGACCGATCCCTACACCGAAAATCCGCGCACCGGCCGCCTCGTAATCGAGGTGTCCGGACGCATCGCCGGCGGCGGCCTGGTGCTGTCGGTCGATGCCGGCCAGCGTGCCGTGCCTGTCGACATCGTGCCGGTGGAATCGGCGCTGCGCAGCGACGAGCGCTCGGCCCGCTACCGCCACAATGGCGCCGTGGTCTGGCTTACCGGCCTACCGGCCTCCGGCAAGTCGACGCTGGCGCGGGCGCTGGAGCGGCGTCTCTTCACCAATGGCGGCTCGCCGATCCTGCTCGATGGCGACACGCTGCGCGCCGGGCTCAACAGCGATCTCGGCTTCTCCGCCACTGATCGCAGCGAGAACATCCGCCGCCTCGCCGAGGTCGCGACGCATCTCGCCCGCAACGGCCACATCGCCATCGTCGCGGCGGTCTCGCCCGCGCGCGAAGATCGCGCCGCCGCGCGTCGCATCGCCGACACCGCGTTTCGCGAAATCCATGTCGCGACGCCCGCCGAGGTGTGCGAGGAGCGCGATCCCAAGGGCCATTACAAGAAAGCCCGCGCCGGCGCGCTCGCCTCGTTCACTGGCATTGGCAACGACTACGAGAAGCCTGAGGCCGCCGAGCTCGTGATCGATACGTCGAAGCGGACGGTTGCGGAAGCGGCCGACGAGATCGAGCAGATGCTGAAGGCATCAGGCGTGCTGTTCGACGAGCTCGTGGACCTCGCCGCGAACATTTGAGGCCGCCCTAGTCGTCGCCCGGCTCGGCCGGGCGACCCAGTATTCCAGAGACAGCGTTGGAATACTAAGAAGCCGCAGCGTACTGGATTCCCCGCTTGCCGCCTTCGCTAAAGCTTCGGCGCCCCTAGACCTCAACCTCGGCGAAGCCTTAGCGTAGCCGGGTCGCGGGGAATGACACCGGTGCGTGGGACCGTCTCCCACCTCTCCTTGACATTTTGACAAGCTCCCGGGGGTCTTCTCACGGCCTCTTTTTTGGGGCTAATAGGCCCCCGAAAGCTGCCCCGCGCGGGCGCATTTTGCTGCTGTCGGGTCAAAAGCAGCCAAAAACAGCCATTTCCAACAAGAAAGCCCATCATGAAACGCGTCGACGCCCACGGATTGAAGATCGCACCCGTCCTGTTTGACTTCATCGCCAAGGAAGCGGCCCCGAAAACCGGGATCGCGCCGGATGCGTTCTGGGCCGGGCTTGCCGGCATCATCAAGGAGTTGGGACCGAAGAACCGCGAGCTGCTCGCATTTCGCGACAATCTGCAGGCCAAGATCGACGACTGGCACCGCGCCAATAAAGGCAAGGCGTTCGACCTCAATGCCTACACCGCCTTCCTAAAGGAGATCGGCTATCTCGTCCCGGAGCCGGCGACGCAGAAGGTCGAGACCGCCAATGTCGACGAGGAGATCGGCAAGATCTGCGGCCCGCAGCTCGTCGTGCCGCTCACCAATGCGCGCTACGCGCTGAACGCGGCGAACGCACGCTGGGGCTCGCTCTATGATGCGTTCTACGGCACCGATGCGATCCCGCACGACCCGTCCGAGAGCGGCAAGGGCTACAACAAGGCGCGTGGCGACAAGGTGATCGCCAAGGCCAAGGCGTTCCTCGATAACGCCGTGCCGCTCGCGACCGGCAGCCACACCGACGTGACCGGTTATAGCGTCGTCGCGAGCCAGCTCGCGGTGAAGCTGAAGAGCGGCAACGCCACCGCGCTGAAGAATGCCGCGCAGTTCGCGGGCTTCCAGGGCGATCCAGCCGCGCCGAGCGCCGTGCTGCTCGTCAACAACGGCCTGCATATCGAGGTCAAGATCGACCGCAGCAGCGCGATCGGCAAGGACGATCCGGCCGGCGTCGCCGACATGATCATGGAGGCTGCGGTCTCCACCATTCTGGACATGGAGGACTCGGTCGCCGCGGTCGATGCCGAGGACAAGGTGCTGGTCTACCGCAACACGCTCGGCCTGATGAACGGCACGTTGTCGGCCGATTTCGAGAAGGGCGGCAAGACGCTGACGCGTTCGCTCAATTCCGACCGCCTCTACAAGACGCCGGACGGCAAGGGCGAGCTCAAGCTGCACGGCCGCAGCCTGCTGTTGATGCGCAATTGCGGTCACCACATGTTCACGGACGCGGTGCTCGACGAGAAGGGCGAAGAGGTTCCGGAGGGCCTGCTGGACGCCGCCGTCTCGGGCCTGCTCGCGATCCACGACCTCAAGGGCAATTCCAAGGTCAAGAACAGCCGCACCGGTTCTGCCTACATCGTGAAGCCGAAGATGCACGGCCCGGACGAGGTCTCGCTGACCTGCGAGATTTTCGACCGCGTCGAGAAGATGCTCGGCCTGCCCGAGAACACGCTCAAGGTCGGCATCATGGACGAGGAGCGACGCACCACCGTCAACCTCAAGGCCTGCATCCAGCGCGCCTCCAAGCGCATCATGTTCATCAACACCGGCTTCCTCGACCGCACCGGCGACGAGATCCACACCTCGATGGAAGCGGGCCCGATGATCCGCAAGAACGAGATGAAGGCGCAGGCCTGGATCAAGGCCTATGAGGACTGGAACGTCGACATGGGCCTGACCTGTGGCCTGCCCGGCCACGCCCAGATCGGCAAGGGCATGTGGGCCGCGCCCGACAAGATGGCGGACATGCTGGCCCAGAAGCTCGGCCATCCGCAGGCCGGCGCCACCACCGCCTGGGTGCCCTCGCCGACCGCGGCGACGCTGCACGCGCTGCACTACCACCAGGTCAACGTCATCGCGCGCCAGGAGGAACTCGCCAAGGGCGGACCGCGCGCAAAGCTGTCCGACATCCTCACCATTCCGGTGTCGAAGTCGAACTGGGCGCCCGATGACGTCAGGCAGGAGATCGACAACAATTGCCAGGGCATCCTGGGCTATGTCGTGCGCTGGATCGACCAGGGCGTCGGCTGCTCGAAGGTGCCCGACATCCACGACGTCGGCCTGATGGAAGACCGCGCCACCTTGCGCATTTCCAGCCAGCACCTTGCCAACTGGCTGCATCAGGGCGTCATCACCGAGGCGCAGGTCATGGAATCGCTTAAGCGTATGGCCGTCGTCGTCGACAAGCAGAACGCGGATGATCCCATCTACAAGCCGATGGCGCCCGCCTTCGACGGCGTCGCCTTCAAGGCCGCCTGCGACCTCATCTTCAAGGGGCGGGAGCAGCCGAACGGCTACACCGAATACATCCTCACCGCGCGCCGCCGCGAGGCCAAGGCTCTTGCATAAAAAGGCTCTTGCACAAAGAGGCTCTTCGATAAAAGAGGCTCTTGGATAAAGAGGCGCTCGGCTGAGCAGAGTCACGGAACATCGAAAGCCCCGGCCGAACCCGGGGCTTTTTTGTTGGGGAAACGTCGCGCTGTGTCACGGAACAGGCTGCGTGCGCCTCGCGTTGTCGGGCCATCAACCAACGGGAGATGGTCATGGACTGGAATCGGATCGAAGGAAACTGGAAGCAGTTCAAGGGATCGGCCAAGGAGAAATGGGGCAAGCTCACTGACGACGACCTCCAACTGATCGAGGGCCGCCGCGAGCAGCTCGAGGGCCGGTTGCAGGAGCGTTACGGCAAGGCCAAGGACCAGGTTCGTCAGGACGTCGACGACTGGCTGAAGTCGCTGCACTGAAGCGGCACGAACGAAGCCCCGGCTCACGCCGGGGCTTTTGATTTGAGGTGTAGCCCCGGATGGCGTGAGGTGCGATCGGGGCCTTCGTTGCGGCCCGGATACCGCTTCGCTTGTCCGGGCTGCGATTGCTAGAACACCGCCAGGTATTTCAGCAGCGAAACGATGCCGATGATGATGACAATCACGCGCGCGATCTGCTTGCCGCGGCCATCCATCGGCAGCATGTTGATGAGATAGAGCACGAGAATGACGACGAGAAAGGTGACGAGTACGCCGACCAGCATCGCGAGGCCCCCTTCAGGCAATTGCTACGCTGTTCTAACGCGCTGCACCCAAGCCGGTTCCATCTCGGAAACCCTGCCGCGCAACGTCCCGCGGCGGGCCTAGTCCAGCATTTGGCCGTCCGACAAGGTTCGGACGCCGTCCGATAGAGCGCTCCCTACTCCTTCGCCACCACCGGGACTTGACGGAATCTGGCACGCACCGATTCCGGCAGCGGCGAGAAATTCATCGCGACGCCACGGCGGTCATTGGCGTTGCGGCTGGCGACCACGAGGCCGCCGGCGCCCGCGACGATGTCGCCCTTGCGCAGGGTCGGGTCGTCCTCGACCTTGACTGATGCGAGCCCAACCGGGTCCTTGCCGTTGCAGGTACAGCCCGCGACGATCTCGTTGCGGTAGCGGTATGCATTTGGCAAGTCCGAATAGGATTTTCCCTTCTCAGTCGCGGCATCGTCGATGTTGCCGCCATAGACCAGCGAGGTCTCCGAGGCCGGGCAGAAGCTCTTGCAGGATTGCGCCTTGCTCTCGGCATCATTGCCTTGTGCCGGGAAGTAGCGACCGTCGCAGCTGCGCACGCAATAGGCGGTGCCGCCGCCGTAGGACGCGCGCTGGCGTGGCGCCTCATAGCGCGGCATATCGTCGGTGGGGAAAGGCATCCGGATTTCCGGCGGCGGCCGCATCCGAAAGCCGCCGAACAGGCCCGAGAAGAAATCCTGCGCATGCGCCGACGGCGCCATCGCCAGCCCGGTGGAGACGACGACGACAATCGCCGCTCCGCCCGCCAGTTTGTCAATCAGCCGTCTCGCCATAGGACCTCGCAGACTAATTCACGGCCGACGTGGTCATGTTCAGCGCCTGCCGACCCGAAGGCAGTGTCGTCACGGCCGGACGCTTGCGCACGGGATCACCTCCCTTCGCCATTAACGGCGCGTTCTTCGGCAGCACCACGACCTTGGCGCCGACATTGACGCGGCTGTACAGATCCATGACGTCCTCGTTGGTCATGCGGATGCAGCCGGACGAGACGAACTTGCCGATGGTGGAGGGATCGTTGGTGCCGTGGATGCGGTATTGGCTCGAGCCGAGATACATCGCGCGCGCACCGAGCGGGTTGCCGGGCCCGCCGGCGACGAAGCGCGGCAGATAGGGCTGGCGCGCGATCATCTCGGCCGGCGGATGCCAGTCCGGCCACTCGGCCTTGCGGCTGACGCTTTGCACGCCCGACCAGGTAAAGCCCTCGCGGCCGACGCCGACGCCGTAGCGGATCGCGCGGCCGCCTCCGAGCACGTAATAGAGATAGGTGCTGTTGGTATCGATGACGATGGTACCGGCTGGCTCGCTCCGGTCGAAGCCGACGATCTGCCTGCGCAGCCGGTCGGGCAATTGGGCATCCTCATCGGCGACCTGCGGCGCCCCGTTGATGTCATCCTGCGAATAGCCTTGTTCCTGCAAGTGTTGGCCCTGCAAGTATTGGCCCTGCGAATAAAGGTCCTGCGGGTACACCCGCTGCATCGGCGCATAGCCGAAGGTTTGGGCGCTCGCGGTGCCCACCGGCACTGCGAGAAGAGCGGTTGCGAAGGCGAATGCGCCGACGGCGCGCGGCGAGAAGCTGCGACGGACTGCAAACAACTTTGTCATGAGCTGCCCCGTTGGATGTGCATCAGGTGATGCGCTGCCTCAACAAACTCCGCCGCCTCGATCGAAGTTCCGGCGCAGCGTGCGGCAGCGACGTCACAGTCAAGCGAGCATCCGTTCACGAAGCCGCGATGGAACCAGCACGCCGCCCAAGCATTAGTCACGTCATCAATGGGCGCGCGGATCACGGATTCCGTGCGGGAGAGATATTGTGCGCGTCCTACCCAGTGAACGTTTGATTTCCGGCAACAGCGAAGGCGATCCGCTTCCCGAGAGCCATGTCGAGCTGCCGCCGGTGATCCGCCGCACTGAATTCGTCGCGTTCGCGCTGGCCGGGCTGTTGCTGATCGCCATCGTCGCCGTGCTCTATGTCGGCCGGGCGTTCTTCCTGCCGGTTGTGATGGCGTTCGTCATCGGGACCATGCTGTCTCCGGCGGCCACCTTCCTGGAGCGAAGCAAGGTCCCACGCAGCGTCGGCGCCGTGCTGATCGTGGTCGCAGTGAGCGCGGTGGTCACTTTCGCCGTCGCGTTGATCGCTTCGCCAGTCATGGCGTGGAGCACGCGCCTGCCAGAGCTCGGCGCGCAATTGAAGGACAAGCTGCACGTGTTCGACCGGCCGCTTGCGCTCTGGCGGGAGCTGCAAGCCATGCTCGGCGGCTCGGAGGGATTGCCGAGCCTGCACATGCCCAAGATCGAGTGGGTGCAGCCGACGCTGGAATTCCTGTCACCGACCTTTACCGAATTCCTGCTGTTCTTCGTCACCCTGATCCTGTTCATCGCAAGCTGGCGCGACCTGCGGCGGGCCATGATCATGACCTTCAGCAATCACGACGCGCGGCTGCGCACGCTCCGGATCCTCAACGAGATCGAGGTCCATCTCGGCAATTATCTGCTGACCGTCACCCTCATCAATGTCGGCGTCGGCGTCGCCACCGGCCTGATCTGTGCGCTGACCGGAATGCCCAATCCCGCCGGGCTCGGCGCACTGGCGGCCACGCTCAACTTCATCCCGATCATCGGGCCCGTGGCGATGTTCGTGGTGCTGGTCGTGGTCGGGCTGATCGCCTTCCCGACCCTCGGCGGCGGCCTGATGGCCGCGCTCGCCTTCGGTGGCCTCACCTTTCTCGAGGGTCACTTCATCACGCCGACGATCATCGGGCGGCGGCTCGCCCTGAACGCGCTCGCCGTGCTGCTCGCGCTCGCGTTCTGGACCTGGCTGTGGGGGCCGATGGGCGCGTTCCTGTCGTCGCCGCTCCTGATCGTCGCGCTGATCCTGAAGGACCACCTGCTGCCGGAGAATTCGCCGCAGCTGCCGCAAGCCTGACCGGTTTCAGCGAACGGAACTTACCCGGCGACGAAACGTTCTCCGCCCATCTCAGCCGTCAACAGTTCGGAGCTCCCGATGTCCACGCCCAATGCCGAAGCCGGGATGAGAGACTGGACCGACAAAGCCACCCGAGACCGCCTCGAAAAGGATGTAGCAGCCGTGAAAAGCGATATCGCCGCCCTCACCGACCAGATCACCGACGCGCTCAATACTTTCGCCAACTCCACCAGCAAGCAGGCTCGCCGCGGCTATCGCCAGGCGCGCGAGAACATGGACTCCGCGATGGACGACATGTCCGAGCGCGGCAGCGCGATGATGGAAGCTGCACATGACGCCTACGGCTCGATCGAGGAGACGCTGGAAGAGGCGATCACGCAGCGGCCGCTGGCGACCGTCGGGCTGGCGCTCGGCATCGGCTTCCTGATCGGCGTCGCCTGGCGTCGCTAAGGATGTCGACGCCCATTTGATACGGCGGCGGCACTCCGCCGCTGTCGGCTCGTGACCATTCGGCTGGCGGGGATTGAGGAGCAAGGCCATGTTTCAGCGCATCATCGACGGCATCAGCGCATCAACCGGCACGACGGTTCGGCTGACCTCCCTTGCCGCGGGCGCTGCCTTCGCGCTGCTCGTGACCACAGGCTTCCTCTGTGCCGCCGTCTTCATTTGGGTGCTGCAGAAATATGGCCCGGTGCAGGCTTGTCTTGCCGGCGCCGGCATCTTCTTCCTGTTGACCCTGGCCGCGGCAGGCTCCTATTGGAGCTACAAGCGCGAGGTGCAGAAACGCGCCCAGATCGCGGCCGAGCGCGCCGCGAAATCGGCCGCGCAGAGCATGCTTGCAGATCCGATGCTCCTCGCCACCGGGCTCCAGATCGTTCGTGCCATCGGCGTCAAGCGGCTGCTGCCGATCCTGGCGATCGGGGGCGTCGCCCTTGGCATCCTGGCGAGCCGCGCCGGCGTGTCCGACGAAGTGTCGGCCGAACCTGCCGAGTAGAGGTCCGGCGCTATAATTACTGCGCGCGCATATATCTGCATTTCATAGAGCAAACGGCACATTTGACGCCGTTTGGCGCGGTTCTTCCCTGCTCACGCAAACGCTACTCGGACGAGCAGGCGGTTGCCGTTAAAAGCATCATCCTGATTCCCAAAACTATTTTGCTCAATGAAACCGTCCGTCAAGGCGAACCTCGCCGCATTCCAGCATGACGCCAGGCTCTATCTGACGCTCGGCATCGCCAATTGGTCCATATTCGTCGACCATATTCCCAACAACGTCGTCAACCTGCTGACGCTGCGCAATTTCGGCTTCAGCGGCGCGGCGGACCTGTTCGTGTTCGTGGTGGGGTATGGGGTTGCCATCATCCATGGCAGGATGGCGCTGGAACGCGGCTACTTGGTCGCGGCGACGCGCATCTTTCGCCGGGTCTGGCGGCTCTATGCCGCCTATGTCGTACTGTTCGTGATCTATATCGATGCCATCGCCTATGTCGCCAGGCAATCGATGGCGCCGGAGATCATCCACCAATACAACATCTCCGGAATTCTCGAGCATCCACTGCGCATCCTGGTCCGCGGTCTCGTGCTCCAGGAAGAGCCGCTGAACCTCGACCTGCTGCAGCTGATGGTCCCGCTGATGGCGTTCTTTCCGTTCGCGTTGTGGGGCCTGCTGCGGGGCCCGAACCTGACGCTGGCGGCATCGGTCGCGCTGTATCTCGCCGCACGCTGGTTCGACTGGAATTTTCGGATCTATCCGGACGGGGAATGGACCTTCAATCCGCTGTGCTGGCAGATGTTGATGGTGCTGGGCGGCTGGTTCGCCGTGGCGGGCGCTCCGGGACGTGCGCTGCACGGCATGTCCTGGCTGCGGATCCTCGCCGGCGCCTACCTGGTCTTCGCGATGGCCGTCACCTTGATGCGCCATTCGCCGGCGCTGTCGGCTTACCTGCCCGATCTGCTCCTCAACAGCATCGCTCCGACCGACAAGGAAAACCTCGCTCCCTATCGGGTGGTCCACTTCCTCGCCCTCGCATTCATTGCCACCCATCTCATTCCGGCAGATCACCCCGGCCTGAGATGGAAACCGCTGCAAGCGGTGATCGCATGTGGTGAGGAATGGCTCGCGGTATTCTGCGTCGCCGTGTTCCTATCCTTCGCTGGCCACCTCATCCTGATCACCGGGCCGAACTTGGCGGTGATGCAGGTGGCGGTGAGCATCACCGGCTTCGCGGCGATGACCGGGCTCGCCTACTACATCGCCTGGTCGAAACGGCAGGATCTGCCGGCAGCCCTGCGGCAGCAGGCCCAGAGCTGATCGCTTCGCGACGAAATCGTGCGATTCTGCTAGGCCGAATGCCGCCCCTGGGCTATGCCGGGACCCTGCGTGAGGAGACCGGGCGTGGCGATGGCGAAAGACGGGCGTGAAGAGGCGGAGCGCGCGCCCCGGCGCGGCCGGCCAAGGTCGATTGAGACCACCAACGCCATCCTCGAAAGCGCCTATGCACTGATGGCGACCACCGGCCTTGCCGCCACCACCATCGATGCGATCGCACGCCACTCCAGCGTGTCCAAGATGACGATCTACAAATGGTGGCCGTCGCGGGAAGCGCTGCTGATCGACGCCTTCCTCCACCATGCCGCGCAAATGCTGCCGCTGCCGCCCGCGAGCGCCGGCACGCCCGCGGCGCGCGCGCGGCGCCACGCCGCCGCCTATGCCGAGGCGCTGCAGGGCGAGTTCGGCAAGGTCCAGCTCGCCGTCGTCTCCGAATGCATTTCCAAGACCGGGTCGGCCGAGCTGTTCTACGCCCGCTACCTGCAATTCCGCCGCGACGCGCTGGTGGACATGATCGCCGCCGGCCAGAAGGACGGCAGCATTCAGGCCGAGGGTCCTCCTGAGAATCTCTACGACGCGATCTATGGCAGCCTGTTCTACCGCTATATCTTCGGCATCGCACCGATCACACCCGGCTACGCGCGCAGCCTCGTCGATCTGGTGTTGCGGCCGAAGGGCTAACTTCGCACCGGCCTGACCGGCGCCGAGATTTTATCCGTGCGGTCGCGCTCGGTCATGTCGACCACCGTCTCCATCGGCGCGGTCAATTCATAGACGTAGGAGACGTCGGTGAAGAAGCGCTTGGCGGTCCCGCCCAGCGCCTCGGGCGCGACGCGGTCGAGCAGGATCAGGCCGAAATCGGAATCGGGCCGGCGCGTCGCCTCGCTGGTGTTGAACTCCTCCCAGCGGAAATGGAAGACCTCATCGCCCTCCTCGCCGGTAACCGTCCAGTTGGCGGTGATGTGCGGATGCTTGCCGACCAGCGACAGGCCCTCGTCGGAATGCGAGGCGAGCTCGAAGAACAGCAGCGACAGGCTCTGTGCGGCACGCGCGCTGACCGCGATGTCGGGGCCGGTGACGGCGATGCGATCGGCATGCGGAATCGCGCGCGCCTCGAACAGGCCCTTCAACTTGACACCCTGCCACTGGCTCTCGCTGAGCAGCGACACCACATTGGACATGGCGTGGATGCGCCCGATCAGGAGCTCGCGCGCAATATCGATATCCGAGCCGTGGCGCAAGGTGCGCGTCACGATCGACTGGATCACCGCCAGGATGTTCTTGACGCGGTGGTTGAGCTCGTCGATCACCGCGGTCAACCGCCGCTCGAATCCGATCCTGACCTGGATCTCCCGGCTGAGCCGCAGATTGTTGTAGGCGACGTAACCGAACAGGCCGCACACCATTGCGGTGATGGCAAAGCCGATCGCCGCCACGATGATGGCGGTCTGCTCGGCGCGGCGCACCGAATTGGTCTTCGCGTAATAGCCGAGCTGCCAATCGCGGCCACCGAAGCTCACCGTGCGCGTCGCCGACGGCGCCCCGTCCGCCGCCGCGATCCGCGTCGAGACCACGCCCTGATCATTGGCGATCAGCTCGCCGCCGTCCTTGCGCGGATCCCTGAGCGCCACCGCGAACAGCGACATGTCGTCATTGGCCAGCATCAGCGAGGCGAGCTCGTAGGAAAACGTGACGAAGCCGGCCGGCTCCGTCGCCCCCTCGGGAACGACTGGCGCGGCCACGATGATGCCGATCGGACCGTTTCCGCGGATCAACGGCACCGGGTCGGAGGCAACCGACCTCTTTTGGGCGCGCGCCCGCGTGAGCATCGCGCTGCGAACCGGATCCTGATCGTAGCTGCGGCCGGGCAAGGCCGTGGTCTCGTTGCTGCGCGGCTCGAGATCCAACAGCACGTCGATCGGCTGGGTGACATCGGCAGGATTGATCGGCTTGTCGTCAAACGAGCGGATCTGCGGATTCGGGAAGCCGGCGCTGGCGATGGCGGCTTGCGCGTCCGCAAGCTCGTTCGGCTTCAGCCGGGCGATCCAGCCGGCCACCACAAAGTCGGTCTTGAAGGCGTAGATCGCCGAGCGCAGCGGCTCCAGCATGTTCGGCTTGATCACCGACGGCGCGCGGAACAGGCCCGAGGCGACACGCGCGAGCAGCTCCCGCTCGGTCAGGCGGTCCTGAACCAGGCTCGCATGCACGTCGATCGCACGCGCCAGCGCGATCCGGTCCAGCGCCAGCTCCTGGTCGTGGACGCGATAAGCCGCAAGCCCGGAGAGCAAGGCCCCGAGCAGAGCGATGAAGCCGATGATGAAACCCAGCCTGACCACGCGATTACTCAGGCGAAAGCAGGAAGTCGGCAATGAACACGGAGCACATGAACGCCGCTCGAACGGCCAGAGGCCGAAGCAGGGTAAACCCCAGTGGCGGAGATAATGAAGGAGGAGGCATCAGTACGCAACTTGGGTCGCCTGAAAAGCTTAATCCGCCCGGCCGATGGTCTGGCCGGGATGATCTTCGCCCCGGGCGCCGGAGGTAGTTAATCGCCGTGTGCGAGATTTGTTCCGCGGTTGCGGCATGGCCCAGGCGTTAACGGCGAAAAACGCCTGCGCCAACTGGTCGCGTCCGGTCAGCCCGCCCGTTTCAGGCCGCCTTTGGCCTCGATGAAACCGACGATTCGGTCGAGCCCCTCGCTCTTCTTGAGGTTGGTCATGACGAAGGGCCGCTCGCCGCGCATGCGCCTGGCATCCGTCTCCATCTTCTCCAGGGAGGCGCCGACATGGGGCGCAAGGTCGGTCTTGTTGATGACCAGGAGGTCGGACCGGGTGATACCCGGGCCGCCCTTGGACGGGATCTTGTCGCCGGCGGCGACGTCGATGACATAGATGGTAAGGTCGGCCAGCTCCGGGGAAAAAGTGGCAGCGAGATTGTCGCCGCCGGATTCGATCAGCACGAGGTCAAGTCCGGGAAACTTGGCGCGCATGTCCGCGACCGCAGCGAGATTCATCGAGGCATCCTCGCGGATCGCCGTGTGCGGACAACCGCCGGTCTCGACGCCGGCGATGCGATCCGGCGTCAGCGATCCCGAACGCACCAGGAACTCCGCATCCCATCTGGTGTAGATGTCGTTGGTGATCGCCGCAATGTCATAGCGCTCGCGCATGGTCTTGCAGAGCAGGTCCATCAGCGCGGTCTTGCCGGATCCGACCGGACCGCCGACGCCGACACGCAAGGGACCGTGAGATTTCGCCATGTGACTTGTTCTCTCCTGATGACTTGACGGCCGCACCGCTCACGACCGAAACAAGCGGGTATATTGCGTCTCGTGCCGCAAGCTGGCGAGATCGGCGCGAAACGTCGCGCTGCCGAGATCGTCCAAGGTTGCATTCAGCGCGCGATTGGCGGTGGCGGCGACGGCGGCTTCCAGCTTCACCAGCACACGCTGGCTATCGGTCTGGCCGAGCGGAATGAGCCGGCTGGCGGCGGAAATCCAGTTCGAGACCAGCGCATGCAGGAAGGCGTGCAGCGTCGGCGCCAACGGCACGGCGTGCATCGCGGCAACCACACCGACCGCGACCGGATAGACTAGCGGCGCGCCGCATGCCGCGACCGTCGCGTCCAGTCCGTCGGCATCCCACGCGGCGCGCGAAATATCGATGAAGGCGCGGCCCTGTGAGGTCGTCTCCAGCTGCCGCTCGCGCGACGGCACGAAGGCGCTCGCGAGCTCGGCGATCTCGTTCAAAGCGGCCGTCTCGCCCGATTCCGTGGCGCGATAGGCGTGGACCAGAAACGTCGCGTCACAGAAGCCGGAGCCGTCGCCGAGCATCGCATCGAGCCAATCCGCCAGCGTGGTCGTGTCGGTGACGTCGCCCGCCTCGACCGCCCATTCGATGCCGCTGGAGTAGGAGAAGCCGCCGACGGGAAATGCCGGCGAAAGCCAGGTCATCAGCCGGTACAGCGCCGCCGCCTCGCCCTCGGCAAGATCACCGGCGCCGACCGGCTCATTTGTGGTCATGAGCATGCTTGTGGCCGTGGTGATGGTCGGGATGATCGCAATGCTCGTCGTGGTGATGGTGGTGCTCGTGGCTATGGTCGTGCGAGCCATGATCATGGAGGTGACCATGGTCATGGTGATGATGGCCGTGATCGTGATGCGCATGGTCGTGTCCATGCGCGTGGCCGGCATCGGCGTAGGCGCCGCCTTCGGGATCGAACGGCGCCTCGATCTCGATTACACGCGCGCCAAGGCCCTTCACCATCGCCTCGATGACGTGATCGCGGCGGATGCGCAGGGCCTTGGCCATGATCTGGGTCGGCAGATGACGGTTGCCGAGATGCCAGCCGACGCGGACGAGGTGGTGCGGATCGCGGCCGCGGATTTCGAGCAGCGGCTCGGGCGCCGCGACCACCTCGATCAGCCTTCCGTCCTCAAGCACCAGCGCATCGCCGCCGCGCAGCGCGACGGCATGCTCCAGGTCGAGCAGGAATTCGAGACCACGCGTTCCGGTCATCGCCATGCGGCGGCGGTGCCGATCGTCGAAATCGAGCACGACCGTGTCCACTGGTGCTTCCGTGAAGCGGTGCTGTCCCCTGACCTGCGTCGCCCGGATCATGCGTCTTACCTCTTTACCGTGTCTCGACCTTCTCGGGCGTGATGTATTCGATCTTCGGCGGCGCCGTGAAGCATTTCACAGCAACACGGCCGAACGTCTTCATGTGCTCGGCAGCGCGATGCGGCCCCAGCGCTTCCATATTCTCCCACTGCTCGACGAACACCATCTTGGCAGGGTCGGTGACGCTCTCATGCAGGTCATAGGCGATATTGCCGGGCTCTTTCCGCGTCTCCTTGATGCAGGCGGTGGCGGCTGCAATGAATTCGGCGCGCGTCTCGGGCTTGATGGTCAAGGTTGCAACGACGTAGATCACGAGAAATCCTCCCGGCTTTTCTTCTGAGGGTTACGATACCGGGCGGGACATTAGACCAGGCGGGACCGAACGCAAAACCGCAAAAAGCCGTCCCCGGACACCGCCGGGGACATGCGTCGAGGCGCTATTTCAGTACATGAAATATCGCTGCGCCATCGGCAGCACCTCCGCCGGAGCACAGGTCAGGAGCTCGCCATCGGCGCGCACTTCATAGGTCTCCGGATCGACCTCGATATCGGGCGTCGCGTCGTTGTGGATCATGCTCTTCTTGGAGATCTTGCCGCGGGTGTTCTGGACTGCATAGAGCTTCTTCTCGAGGCCGAGCTTGCGCGCGAGGCCACCGGTGATCGCGGCCTTGGAAGTGAACACCACCGAGGAGGCCGTACGTGCCTTGCCGAACGCGCCGAACATCGGCTGGTAGTGCACCGGCTGCGGCGTCGGGATCGAGGCGTTGGGATCGCCCATGGGCGCCGCGACGATGGTGCCGCCCTTGACGATGCAGTCCGGCTTGACGCCGAAGAAGGCCGGCGACCACAGCACGAGATCGGCCATCTTGCCCTTCTCGACCGAGCCGATCAGCTTCGACACGCCATGCGCGATGGCGGGATTGATGGTGTACTTGGCGATGTAGCGCTTGACGCGGAAATTGTCGTTGTCCTTGCCCTTGTCCTGCGGCAGCGACCCGCGCTGCTTTTTCATCTTGTCCGCGGTCTGCCAGGTCCGGATGATGACTTCGCCGAGGCGGCCCATGGCCTGCGAGTCCGAGGACATCATCGAGAGCGCGCCGAGGTCGTGGAGGATGTCCTCGGCCGCGATCGTCTCCTTGCGGATGCGGCTTTCGGCGAACGCCAGATCTTCGGCGATGGACGGATCCAGATGGTGGCACACCATCAGCATGTCCAGATGCTCGTCGATGGTGTTGCGGGTGAACGGCCGCGTCGGGTTGGTCGACGAGGGCAGCACGTTCTTCAGGCCGGCGACCTTGATGATGTCAGGAGCATGGCCGCCGCCGGCGCCTTCGGTGTGGAAGGCGTGGATGGTGCGTCCCTTGAAGGCCTTGATCGTGTCCTCGACGAAGCCGGATTCGTTCAGCGTGTCGGTGTGGATCATCACCTGGATGTCGTGATCGTCGGCGACCGACAGGCAATTGTCGATCGCGGCCGGCGTGGTGCCCCAATCCTCGTGCAGCTTCAGCGCACAGGCGCCGGCCCTGATCATCTCGACCAGCGCGGCGGGCCGCGAGGCGTTGCCCTTGCCGGAAATGCCGAGATTGACCGGAAAGGCGTCGAACGACTGGATCATCCGCCCCATATGCCAGGGCCCCGGCGTACAGGTGGTCGCGAAGGTGCCGTGCGACGGGCCGGTGCCGCCCCCCAGCATCGAGGTGACCCCTGACATCAGCGCGTGCTCGATCTGCTGCGGACAGATGAAATGGATGTGGCTGTCGAAGCCGCCGGCGGTGAGGATCTTGCCCTCACCCGCGATCACGTCGGTGCCGGGGCCGATGATGATGGTGACCCCGGGCTGGATGTCGGGATTGCCGGCCTTGCCGATGCCTGCGATCATGCCGTCCTTGATAGCGACGTCGGCCTTCACGATGCCCCAATGGTCCACGATCAGCGCATTGGTGATGACGGTATCGGCCGCGCCCTGCCTGTTGGTGACCTGCGACTGCCCCATGCCATCGCGGATCACCTTGCCGCCGCCGAACTTCACCTCCTCGCCATAGGTGGTGAAATCCTTCTCGACCTCGATGATGAGGTCGGTGTCGGCCAGCCGCACCTTGTCGCCGGTGGTCGGGCCGAACATGTCGGCATAGACGGAACGCTTCATCTTGACGGACATCACAAGCCCCGTTTGCGATTGAATGTCTGGTTGGTCACAGCAAGGCCTTTGCTGCTTTCACGGCGTCATCGAATTTTTCGTCGAGCCACGCATTGCCGCCGCGGCACCCCGCCACGACCTGCGTGGCCCAGGCGATATAGTCGGCGAGATCTTCGCGCTCCCCAGCACTCGGATCGGTTTGAATGCGCGCGCCCGTATTGCTGATCTTGTCGGCGATCTTGATCAGCTTGGCGCCCGGCGATTTGTGGGGCGCGTCCTCGATCTGCTTCTGCCGCCGCTTCGCTTTCGGCAAGCTCATGTCGTCGGTGCACTCGGCAACGAGGGACGCGACCCGATCGGAAAATCTCTGCGCGAGTTCCTCGCGCGTGGTGTCGGTGTCCTCGATGGTATCGTGCAGCCAGCCGGCCGCGACCAGCTCGGCATCGGCGCCGTTGGTCGCGGTCGCGAGCAGGTTCGCGACCTCGGCGAGATGATTGATATAGGGCTCGTTGCCGCGGCCCTTGCGCGCCATGCCGTTATGGCGCTGCGCGGCGAGCTCGGCAGCTTCCGAGACGAGGCGGATTGGCGAGAGCATGGAAATTACCTCCGTTTCCGCCTCAACCATGCCGCGGCGTGCTCGTTCCTGCGGAGGTCACAGCTTCCCCATCACATCGCCGCGGAAGCCGTAGATCGTCTTCTTCCCCGCCATGGCGACGAGTTGAACGTCGCGGGTCTGGCCGGGTTCGAAGCGGACGGCGGTGCCGGCGGCGATGTCGAGGCGCATGCCGCGCGCCTTCTTGCGGTCGAACTTCAGCGCGGGATTGGTCTCGAAGAAATGGTAGTGCGAGCCAACCTGGATCGGGCGGTCGCCGGTATTGGCGACCGTCAGCGTCACGGTCTTGCGGCCGGCGTTGAGCTCGATCTCGCCGTCCTGAATGAAGAGTTCGCCGGGGATCATGCTCTGCTCCTACCTGATCGGCTCGTGCACGGTGACGAGCTTGGTGCCATCAGGAAAAGTCGCCTCGACCTGGATGTCGTGGATCATCTCGGGAATGCCCGGCATCACCTGGTCGCGGGTCAGAACTTGCGCGCCTGACTGCATCAGCTCGGCGACGGTGCGGCCGTCACGCGCGCCTTCCAGAATGAAGTCGGAGATGATCGCGATCGCCTCGGGATGGTTGAGCTTGACGCCGCGGTCCAGCCGGCGGCGGGCCACGATCGCCGCCATCGAGATCAAAAGCTTGTCCTTTTCGCGGGGAGACAGATTCATGCGACATCTCTTCCGTTCAACACGTCAATTCAACCAGTCTAGTTCAGCCAGAGCCGCGGCAGGGCCGCACCGGTGCGCGCCAGCACCGTCATCATGTCGGCGCGCAAGCGCGCCGCATCTTGGGCACAGAACCGCGCCATTGCAAAGCCATTCCAGGCCGAGATTCCGGCTTCGCCGGAGAACGATTCCGACGCCTCGCGGATGCGCTCGACCAGGGCTTCGTCGCCGGGCACGATCAGGGCTGTGCCGATCGCCGCGCCACCTTTGGCGACCGCGGGCCGTGCAAGCTTGGCACCGATATCGCCGTCGAGCCGGACCGTCTCGGCGAACACCAGCCGCCCGCCGCGGCGTAGCCGCCAGCGGTCGACGAACTCGCCCTGCTCCATCCGCTCGCCCATGGCGGTGCGGCCGAACACCACGATCTCGCAGAGCAGGAGCGAGGCCGCCTCGTCGAGGTCGATGTCGAAGCGGCGCTGGACGCGGGCACGGTCGAACAGAATCGTCTCCTGGGGCAGCCAGGCAAGATGCGCGTCCGCGCCGACCTTCAGGGCGATGTTGAGCTGCGCTGCCGCTCCGGGCGTGCGATAGACCTTTTCGGCGGCCGCTGTGGTCAGCGTCAGCCGCGCTGCATCCGCCGCCGCTATCTCGATATCAAAGCGATCACCGCCGGCAACACCGCCGGCCGTGTTGACGAACACGCCGGACAGACCCTGATCTTCCGGCGAGGGAAAGCGGACGCGGAGCGAACCGGATTCATGCAAGGTGCCGCGCCGTGTCACCCCGTCGCGCGCATGCACGTCGAAGCGCACGGTGCCACGGGCACGGTTGGCCTCGAACAGCGTGGACGTGGCTGACAATTCGCTGCGCATCCGTCTCCCCCAACCGGTCGCGGCAGGTCTGTTCCGGCTTACAGCGCCATCTGGCGGCTGATCTCGCCCGGATCGAGATTGGAGCGGTCGCAGGTGAACTTCACCGCGCCGCGATCCATCACCGCGAAACTGTCGCCGAGTTCGCAGGCAAAGTCGAGATATTGTTCGACCAGCACAATGGCGATGTTGCCGAGGTTGCGCAGGTACGAGATGGCGCGGCCGATGTCCTTGATGATCGAGGGCTGGATGCCTTCGGTGGGCTCGTCGAGCAAAAGTAGTTTTGGCCGCATCACCAGCGCGCGGCCGATCGCGAGCTGCTGCTGCTGGCCGCCGGAGAGGTCGCCGCCGCGCCGGCCCAGCATGGATTGCAGCACCGGAAACAGCGAGAACACGTCGTCCGGAATGTGCTTGTCCTCGCGCTTGAGCGGACCGAAGCCGGTCTTGAGGTTCTCCTCGACTGTCAGCAACGGGAAGATCTCGCGGCCCTGCGGCACGAAGCCGATGCCCTTGCGCGCCCGCTCGTACGGCCTGAGGCCGGTGATATCGCTGCCGTCGAACACGATTGCGCCCGACGAGATCGGATATTGCCCGACCATCGCGCGCAGCAGCGAGGTCTTGCCGACGCCGTTGCGCCCGAGCACGCACGTGACCTTGCCGGGCTCGGCCGAGATCGAGACGCCGCGCAGCGCCTGGGCAGCACCGTAAAACAGGTTGATGTCTTTCACTTCAAGCATCGGAAACACCTTTGCGAGCGAATAGCGAATGGCGAGTAGCGAATAGGAGAAGCGGTCAGTCCATTCGCCATTCCCTATTCGCCATTCGCTACCTTCCCAAATACACTTCGATGACCCTCTCGTTGGACGAGACCTGGTCGATGGTCCCTTCCGCGAGCACCGTGCCTTCGTGCAGGCAGGTGACCTTGACGCCGAGCTCGCGCACGAAGGTCATGTCGTGCTCGACCACCATGACGGTGTGGGTCTTGTTGATTTCCTTCAGCAGCTCGGCGGTGAGATGCGTCTCGACGTCGGTCATTCCCGCGACGGGCTCGTCGACCAGCAGCAGCTTCGGGTCCTGCGCCAGCAGCATGCCGATCTCCAGCCATTGCTTCTGGCCATGGCTGAGGCTGCCGGCGAGGCGATTACGGGCCTCGGTGAGGCGGATCGTCTCCAGCACCTTGTCGATGCGCTCGGACTCCGCCTTGCTGCCGCGCCAGAACAGCGTGCCGCGGACCGAATGGTCGACATTGAGCGCCAGCAGGAGGTTGTCCTGCACGGTCTGGCTCTCGAATACGGTCGGCTTCTGGAATTTGCGGCCGATGCCGAGCTCGGCGATGCGGGTCTCGTCGAGGCGCGTCAGGTCGGTGACGCCGTCGAACAGCACGGTGCCTTCATCCGGCTTGGTCTTGCCGGTGATGATGTCCATCATCGTGGTCTTGCCGGCGCCGTTCGGGCCGATGATGGCGCGCATCTCGCCGGGCTCGAGCGTCAGCGATAGATTGTTGATGGCGTGGAAGCCGTCGAAGGAGACGTGCACGCCGTCCAGATAGAGCATCGCGGAGGTCGCGCGGGTGTCCATGACGTTCATGACCGCTTACTCCGCCATCTTGGGTTCGGTGACGCCGTCTTCGGCCGCGGCGCTCACGGAAGTCGCGGGGGTGCGTTTTTCCTTCGACTGATCCCACCAGGCGTTGAAGGTGCCGACGATGCCCTTGGGCAGCAGCAGCGTCACCAGGATGAACAACGCGCCCAGCATGAACAGCCAGTACGGCGCGAGCACGCCCGAGGTGAAGAACGTCTTGGCGTAGTTGACGACGACGGCGCCGAGCGCCGCGCCGACCAGCGTGCCGCGGCCGCCGACCGCGACCCAGATCACCGCCTCGATCGAATTGCCCGGCGCGAATTCGCTCGGGTTGATGATGCCGACCTGCGGCACGTAGAGCGCGCCGGCAACGCCGGCCATGCAGGCCGACACCGTGAACACGAACAGCTTGTAGGATTCGACGCGGTAGCCGAGGAAGCGCGTGCGCGATTCCGCGTCGCGCACGGCAATCAAGACCTTGCCGAGCTTGGAGGAGACGATGGCGCGGCAGATCAGGAAGCCGATGATCAGCGCCAGACAGCTCAGCGCGAACAACGCGGCGCGCGTCCCCTCCGCCTGGACGTTGAAGCCCAGGATGTCCTTGAAGTCGGTCAGGCCGTTATTGCCGCCGAAACCAAAGTCGTTGCGGAAGAAGGCGAGCAGCAGCGCGTAGGTCATCGCCTGCGTGATGATCGACAGATAAACGCCGGTGACACGTGAGCGGAAGGCGAGCCAGCCGAAGCAGAAGGCGAGCAGGCCCGGTACGACCAGCACCATCAGCGCCGCGAACCAGAACATGTCGAAGCCGTACCAGTACCAGGGCAGCTTCTCCCAGTTCAGGAACACCATGAAGTCGGGCAGGATCGGATTGCCGTAGACGCCGCGGGTGCCGATCTGCCGCATCAGGTACATGCCCATGGCGTAGCCGCCGAGCGCGAAGAAGGCGCCGTGACCGAGCGAGAGGATGCCGCAATAGCCCCAGATCAGGTCGATCGACAGCGCCAGGATGGCGTAGCAGACATACTTGCCCCAGAGCGCGACGAGATAGGTCGGCACCTGCAGGAACGAGCCCGCGGGAAGCAGCAGGTTGGAGAGCGGAATGAGGATGCCGCAGGCCGCGACGACGGCAAGGAAGATCGTCGCGCTGCGGTCCAGCGATCGCGTCAGCATGTGAGGGGTCATGCTTCCACCGCACGGCCCTTGAGCGCGAACAGGCCGCGCGGCCGCTTTTGAATGAACAGGATGATGAGAACCAGGATCGCGATCTTGCCGAGCACGGCGCCGGCGACCGGCTCCAGGAACTTGTTGGCGATGCCGAGCGTGAAGGCGCCGACGAGCGTGCCCCAGAGATTGCCGACCCCGCCGAACACCACGACCATGAAACTGTCGATGATGTAACTCTGGCCGAGATTGGGGCTGACATTGTCGATCTGCGACAGCGCCACGCCAGCGATGCCGGCAATGCCCGAACCGAGGCCGAAGGTCAGCGCGTCGACGCGCGAGGTGGCGATGCCCATGGAAGCCGCCATGCGGCGGTTCTGCGTCACGGCGCGCATTTCGAGGCCCAGCGCGGTGTAGCGCAGCATCGCGAGCAGGATCGCGAACACGGCGAGCGTGAAGAGAAGGATCCAGAGCCGGTTATAGGTGATGGTGATCTGGCCGAGCTCGAACGCGCCGCTCATCCAGGAGGGGTTGCCGACCTCGCGATTGGTCGGGCCGAACATGGTGCGTACCGCCTGCTGCAGCACCAGCGATAGGCCCCAGGTCGCGAGCAGCGTCTCCAGCGGGCGGCCATAGAGGAAGCGGATGATGCTGCGCTCGATCAAGACGCCGATCGCGCCGGCGACGAGAAAGGCGAGCGGCACGGCGATCAAGAGCGAATAGTCGAACAGGCCGGGATAGCGGGTGCGGATCACCTCCTGCACCACGAAGGTGGTGTAGGCCCCGATCATCACCATCTCGCCATGCGCCATGTTGATGACGCCCATCACGCCGAAGGTGATGGCGAGCCCGATCGCGGCGAGCAGCAGCACCGAGCCGAGCGAGAGGCCGTACCAGGCATTCTGCACCATCGACCAGACCGCGAGCGAATTCTGGATCGAGCCGATCGCGCTCGCGGCGGCCTTGGTGACCGAGGCCGGCTGGTCGCCCATTCCGGTGAGCAGCGCCAGCGCATCCTGGTCGCCCCGCGCCTTGAGGGTTGCGACCGCTTCGAGCTTCTCGACCTCGGTGGCGTCGGACTTGAACAGCAGGATCGCGGCTCGGGCCTCAGTGAGCGCCGCCTTGACGGATTTGTTGGCTTCCTTGGCAAGCGCGGCATCGACCGCCTCGAGCGCGGTCTCCTCGTGCGACTTGAAGACGGACTGCGCGGCTTGCAGGCGCGTTCCCAGATCCGGAGACTGCAGCGTCAGGCTCCCGAGTGCGGCGTCGACGCTGCGGCGCAGGCGGTTGTTGAGGCGAACCGCGCTCGCACTGTCGGGAACGCTGGCAACGGCCTCGCCGGTCGCAGCGTCGATCGACTTGCCGTCCGCATCGGTGACGTAGACCTTCTTACTGTCGGGATCGGCCATGAGGCGACCGTCCTGAAGCGCATTGATGATCGGAAAAGCCAGCTTGCTGCCGCTGCCCGCGATCACACCGATCGCCTCTTCCGTGTTGGAAAAATCATCGTTGGCGAATTTGGCGACCGCATCCTCGAACGGACCGGCGAAGGCCGGCAGCGCGAACGCAATCAGGAACAACGAGAGTGCAAGCGAACAGAGACGAGCGGACAAATGGGCTGGCACTGTGAATGACCCCGGCAGAAATGAGTGGAGAAGGCGGCGGGATCGCCGCCCTCTCCGGTCTTGCAATGGAGCGTCAGATCGGGATCAGGAGCCCGAGCCGAGGCACTTGTTGGACTTGGTGTTGAAGTTACCGCACTTCTTGCCGACCCAGTCGCCGATCAGGTCCTTGGAGCCGTCGAGCTCCTTCGACCAGGCGTCGCCGGGGACGAGGGTCGGGGTCTTCCAGACCACGTCGAACTGGCCGTTGCCCTTGATCTCGCCGATGAACACCGGCTTGGTGATATGGTGGTTCGGGAGCATCTTGGAGGTGCCGCCGGTCAGGTTCTTGGCTTCGATGCCCGGGAGAGCGTCGATGACCTTGTCGGGATCGGTCGACTTCACCTTCTCGACCGCCTTGACCCACATGTCGAAGCCGATCACGTGCGCTTCCATCGGATCGTTGGTCACGCGCTTCGGATTCTTGGTGTAGGCCTGCCACGCCTTGATGAACTTCTCGTTCTCCGGCGACTTGATCGACTGGAAGTAGTTCCAGGCGGCGAGGTGGCCGACCAGCGGCTTGGTGTCGATGCCGGCGAGCTCTTCCTCACCCACCGAGAACGCCACCACCGGGATGTCCTTGGCCTTGATGCCCTGGTTGCCGAGCTCCTTGTAGAAGGGAACGTTGGCGTCGCCGTTGATGGTCGAGACCACCGCGGTCTTCTTGCCGGCCGAGCCGAACTTCTTGATGTCGGCCACGATCGTCTGCCAGTCGGAATGACCGAACGGCGTGTAGTTGATCATGATGTCTTCCTGGGCGACGCCCTTGGACTTCAGATAGGCCTCCAGGATCTTGTTGGTGGTGCGCGGATAGACGTAGTCGGTGCCCGCGAGCACCCAGCGCTTCACCTTCTCGTCCTTCATGAGGTAGTCGACGGCAGGGATCGCCTGCTGGTTCGGCGCAGCCCCCGTGTAGAACACGTTACGCTCGCTCTCCTCACCCTCGTATTGCACGGGGTAGAACAGGATGCTGTTGAGCTCCTTGAACACCGGGAGCACCGACTTACGCGACACCGAGGTCCAGCAGCCGAACACGACCGAGACCTTGTTCTTGGTGATCAGCTCGCGCGCCTTTTCGGCGAACAGCGGCCAGTTCGATGCGGGATCGACGACGACGGCTTCCAGCTTCTTGCCGAGCACGCCGCCCTTCTTGTTCTGCTCGTCGATCAGGAAGAGGATGGTGTCCTTCAGCGTGGTTTCGCTGATTGCCATGGTGCCGGACAGGGAGTGGAGTACACCCACCTTGATGGTGTCGTCGGCGGCCTTTGCGCCAGTCAATGAAGCCAGACCGAGCATCAGTCCGGCGGTCGCAGCGAGCACGCCGCGGCGGCTAAATGACGCCGCTATATCGTGAGTGGATTTGTTAAACATGAGTGCCTCATCTCCCTGACGCAGACGTGAAAAACGCTGCGAAACGGCCCCACGGCCGCCTGCGGTTAACGGAATCGCAAGAACCATGCCATGGGCTGGGCACCCATCAACTTATTGAATTTGCAAAACTAATTGGCAGAAATCGAAGTTTCTCCGCAGTCTTGCAGCCTAAATCATAGGCAACATAAATGTATGCGAAAGCGGCAGTCAGACTACTTTCTAAGCAAATCGCCAATTCTGGCTAAATTTCTGGCAGCAGTATTTTTGCACCGCACCCGCTGTTTTGGAGGCAAGTGCCTTGAAAGCGCCCCCTCGATGTTCCATATGAGCGTCCGAGACCTCTTGCGAATCAAGGGGTCGTAGCGAGCCGCGTGTTCTTAAGCCCTCTACGGGCCTCTGGCTTGCCCCATATCATCCAAGCCATCCGACACCCCAAACACGCAGGTGTCTTCTCGACACCCTTTTGCGCGCGCCGCGCTGATGCGCCGGGCGTTCGCTTTTGACATGGAAAGAACCCCTCTTTTGACTTCGTTTCAGGACTTCGGCCTCGCCGAACCCATCGCGCGCGCTCTTCGTGAAGAGAATTACGTCACCCCCACTCCGATCCAGGCCCAAACCATCCCGCTGGCATTGACCGGCCGCGACGTCGTCGGCATCGCCCAGACCGGTACCGGCAAGACCGCGTCCTTCGCGCTGCCGATCCTGCATCGTCTGCTCGAGAACCGCATCAAGCCGCAGCCCAAGACCGCCCGCGTGCTGGTGCTGTCGCCGACCCGCGAGCTGTCCGGGCAGATCCTCGACAGCTTCAACGCCTACGGCCGCCACATCCGCCTGTCCTCGACGCTCGCGATCGGCGGCGTGCCGATGGGCCGCCAGGTCCGTGCGCTGATGCAGGGCGTCGACGTGCTGGTCGCCACCCCCGGCCGCCTGCTCGACCTCGTGCAGAGCAACGGCTTGAAGCTTTCAAGCGTCGAGTTCCTCGTGCTCGACGAAGCCGACCGCATGCTCGACATGGGCTTCATCAACGACATTCGCAAAATCGTCGCCAAGCTGCCGATCAAGCGGCAGACGCTGTTCTTCTCGGCCACCATGCCGAAGGACATCGCCGAGCTCGCCGATTCCATGTTGCGCGACCCCGCCCGTGTCGCGGTGACCCCGGTGTCCTCGACCGCCGAGCGGATCAACCAGCGCATCCTGCAGGTCGACTTCGCGGCCAAGCCGGCCTTCCTGACCAAGCTGCTGCAGGACGAGGCGATCAACCGCGCGCTGGTCTTCACCCGCACCAAGCACGGCGCCGACAAGGTGGTGAAGACGCTGGCCAAGGCCGGGATCGCCGCCAACGCCATCCACGGCAACAAGTCGCAGAACCATCGCGAGCGCACGCTGGCCCAGTTCCGCTCGGGAGAGATCCGCACCCTGGTCGCCACCGACATCGCCGCCCGCGGCATCGACGTCGACGGCATCAGTCACGTCATCAACTTCGACCTGCCGAACGTGCCGGAGACCTACGTCCACCGCATCGGCCGCACCGCGCGCGCCGGAGCCGACGGCACCGCAATCTCGCTGGTCGCGGGCGGCGAGGAGCTCGGCTATCTGCGCGACATCGAGCGGCTGATTCGCGTCGCCCTGCCGCGGGAGGACCACCGCACCGACGCCGGCCGCCGCGATGCCGGTCCCGCCCCGTCGCAGCAACGACAGGGCCGGCCGGGCGGTCGTCCGGGCCAGCGCCCGCAAGGCGCACGCCACGGTGACGGACGTCGCGCCGACGAACGGCATGCCGACGGGCGCCACCATAGTGCCGGCAAGCAAGGCGACGGCAGGCACGGTGAGGGACGCCACGCCGAGGCAAGGCATGCGGACGGACGGCCCGGCAGTGGCCCGAATGCCCCCAAGGGTTCTCGCCGCCGCCGCTCCGGTGGTAAGATGCATTCATCGCCTGTCGACCGTCCGGAACAGCGTTCCGCGCATAGCGCCGGGACCCCTGATGGGATACAAGGCGTTGCCTTTTTGCGCCGCCAGAGTCGGCCAAACAGCCAACCGAACCGCAAACCCTATTCGCACTAGCCGTCCACGACCTGGAGATATCAATGGCTAAGGAAGAGCTGATCCAGTTCGAAGGACTGGTCACCGAAATCCTCCCCGATGCCCGCTACCGCGTGCAGCTCGACGCCGGACACGAGATCGTTGCCTATACCGCCGGCAAGATGAAGAAGAACCGCATCAAGACGCTCGCGGGCGACCGCGTGACGGTGGAGATGTCGCCCTATGACCTCGAGAAGGGCCGGCTGATTTTCCGCCACAAGGACGAACGTCCCAGCACGCCGGGCGGACCGCCCCGTCCCGGACAGCGCGGCGGCCAATTCCGCCGCCGCTAGTCGGCTGCGGCGCGGGTTCGAATTCCGATCTGTTAGGTGATCCGCCGTTGACATCACGGCGGATCAAAAAATCGTGCGCGTCCGGATTGTTTCGAACCGCTGCTTCCGATAAAATGAATTAATCGATTTTCGGCCGGACGACATTGGCATCCACCGGTACAGCCGGTTCAGACACGCTGACGACCCTTCCAGAAATTCGATCTAACCCTGCCCGCGCGAGCGGGCTCCGACATAGTGTTATCTGAGAGGGACTACCCCCGTGAGCATGGGAACCGTGAAGTGGTTTAACGCAACCAAGGGCTATGGCTTCATTCAGCCCGACGATGGCGGCCAGGACGTGTTCGTTCACATCAGCGCCGTGGAGCGCGCCGGCCTCGGCTCGCTCCGCGAGGGCCAGAAGATCTCCTACGAGATCGTGGCCGACCGCCGTTCCGGCAAGTCGGCGGCGGACAACCTGCGCGCTGCGGGCTGAGCCCGCCGGGCGCCGGCCCGATCAGCGAGCCAAAGCACAAAGGCCGTGCGCAACGCACGGCCTTTTTTTCATGTCACGGGCGGCTGACAGATCTCAACACGTCGACGGCACGTTGTTGTAGGGCACGCAGGTGACCTGACGCGGCCGCGTGTAGGAGAGATCGCTCAGGGTTACGCTCGACTTCAACACGTAGCCGATGGTGGGCGTGTAAGTGTAGTTGGCTTCGCTCAGGATGAGATAGCTCGACGGAATCAAGAGTGCCGGGGGAATCATCGTGGTGACCGTGTCGCCGGCGTTCCGAGCCGAGGTCGCAAGCGTGGCTTGCGTCGCGCCGCTCGCAATCGTGCCGGCCCTGCTCCACTGGACCTTGGCGATGCTGTTGGCGTCGATGTAGATCTGGGAGATCGTGCCCTTCACGAGCGCAGCGTCGTAAGGCATGACGACGGAGATGCTTGCCGTGAACGTATCCTTCATGCTGGCATCGTTGAGCGTGGTCGACTGCGAGGTCAAATCGGACAATGTCCGCGCGATCAACGTGATTTTGCGGTCGATCGCCACGGCGGACGAAAATTCGACAGTGCCGAAGAACATCACCAGCATCAGCGGTACGATGATCGCGAATTCGGTCGCCGCCAGCGCGCGCTTGTCGGCGACGAAGCCGCGCACGGAGCCGCGTGCATTCCTCCAGATGTTCGCAATCGCCCGCATCGGTCCGCCCAGATCCATCTGCCTCAGAAGGGTTCGTTCTTGAACGCCACCGTCGCCACCATCAGCCGCTTGTTGCTGCATCCCGCGTTGTAGCCGAGGCCGGTGACGATGAGCGGCCATTGATAGAACAGGCGCACCACGACGACCTGACCGGAGCTTCCGGCACTGTACTGCATCCCGGAGGGATTGAAGGTGCAGGAATTGCCGAAATTGGTGAGGCTGAGCGTCCCGAACGAGCTGGTGCTGACGACGTCGACGTACAGCTTGCTGCAATCGAACAGCGCCGGAATCTTGCTGCAGACGAAGGTCTTGAACGTCGTCTGATCGCATGCAGCGACTGTGTTGGGCGCGGACTGGCAGGCCGCCACCGAGCCGCCCTGCGCCTGAGCCTGGCCGGTTAGAATCGCGCGCGCGGAGTCCTGCGCGATGGTCTCGAGCACCTGGCTGGAGAAGAACATGAGCGCCGTCTCGAGGATCGCGAACAGCAGCGCGAAGAACATCGGTGCGACCAGCGCAAATTCGACGGCTGCGGAGCCGCGGCGGTTGCCGCGAAACCGGAGCAGCGCTTTCCGGAGCGTGAACCTCGTAGGTGCAGGCGATGGCATCTCGTCAAATTCCCCAGCGGCCGGCGATCATCTGCCCGTTCAATAGCGGAAACTGATTGTCTAAGTGTTTCAGACGATCCGCTTCCGGCGGACCGCGCCGTTAACACCGCGTTAACCAGCGCCCGCAAGCGGGAGGAAGCACGGCATGCAACGAGGTGCCGCCCTCGAATCGAGCGGCTTGGCGGGATCGAGGCCCGCCCGTGGGCTAGTTTGGCTTGGCAGCCGCGCCGGCACCCGCACCTCCGCTGGCGCTGCTGCTCAGCGTACCGGCCTGGCTCATCGCGTTGTTGAAATAGGTGTCGCTGTCGCCGAGCGTCACGCGGCGCTGGCAAAGCGGCACGCAACTGTAGGACTCCCGCTCGACCCCGCGATAGACGGTGACGAGCCGGTCGCTCGGACCTTCGACCTGGATCTGGCGGTCCACCAGAATCTCGCCGCCGCGGTCGAGCGCGATGAAGTTGGTGGCCCCGTAGCCCTTTCCGGTCACGACGATCATGCCGCCGGGCTGGAGCGTGACGTCGGCGATCAGGGGATTGCCGACCACGATGGTCGCCACCTTGCCGGGCAGCCGCACCAGCTTGGCCTGGTCGACATTGACGGCGATGGTATCGGCGACGGGCTCGGCAAGGCTGGCGGCCGGCGAGGCCAGCACCGCAGCGGCAACCAGAACACAGACGCGCACATGACGGCGCAGCATTTCTTTACGCATACTCTTACCCCCGGGACGTCACAAACCGGCAGAAGCGACGAATACAGCGGAGCCGGTGCCCGACCCGGCTAACCTGCCTTTAATTCGTGAACGTTCCGCAAACTCGCCGCGTATTGTTTGAACGGACGGACATTTGCGGGGCCCGCCCCCCTAAAGCGCGATGAGTTTTGGATGAATCGTCATCGCGCTTTAGGTTGTTGTTTACGCATGATCTTTCCGGAAAACTGCTTCGCACTTTTTCGGATTATGCTTTAGTGCCGGAACGGATAGGCGAGCTGGCCCCCGATCTCCTTGGGCATGGCCGCTTCGTCCTTGCCGTAATCCTGTGGCAGCCTGCCCTCCGGCATGCGGAAGGTGCCGAACAGCACGTCCCAGATCGGGAACGTTCCGGCGAAATTGGTGTCGCCGCCCTCTTCGAGCGAGGTGTGGTGCCAGCGATGGAAGACCGGCGTCGCCAGCACGTATTTGAACGGTCCGAAAGTCCAGTTCAGGTTGGCGTGCACAAAGGCCGAGTGGAAGGTGGTGAACGGGCCGACCCAGACCATGACGTTCGGGGAGATGCCTGCCATCAGCAGCACGACGTCGACGCTGATCGTCCCGAGCAAGAGATTGACCGGATGGAAGCGCGCCGCGGAGATCCAGCCGATCTCCTCCGACGAATGATGGATGGCGTGATATTTCCAGAAGCCGCCGTCGTGGAAAAGCCGATGCAGCCAATACAGCATGAAATCGGACAGCACCAGGAACAGCACGGCCTGCAGCCACAGCGGCAGCTGCGCCAGCGGACCGTGGCCATTGTCGTAAAAGGCGATGAGCTCGTCGGCGTCGTGGATGTTGAAGACGACGCTGGCACCGACAACCAGCAGCCCGATCCGCATGGTGCGGGCGAACACCGGAACGAAGAACCAGTAGCAGATGTCGGTGACGATCTCCCGCTTGCGCCACCACGGCGCGCCGGGATTGCAGGCCCAGAAATGCTCCAGCACGGTGAAGACCGCCGCGAGCACCAAGGTGACCGGGATCACCTTGACGATGGTCTCGCCGAGCATCAAGGCGACTTGCATGGGCAGGCTCGACATCGTCGCCTCTCTCCGCGAATTCCGCTGTAGCTCAAGGCCTACTCCGCGAAATTTAAGGGAGGGTGAAGCACGCGCCGCGTTGGCGGCGCATCCGGAACCGCAACGAATTTGCAGGTGCCGTCTTAAGGCGAAATTCACTCTGGGCAAAAGCATCGCGCCGGACGTGGGATTACCCGGTCGAATTAACTCTCCCGAAAGAGCTCGGCTCTCATGGTCGTCGCGTCAACGACAGCGCCGAACGAGGCGGTCCCCACCCAGACGGAGTTTTGTTCATGAAGAACTTGATTGCGCGTTTCGCGAAGGATGAATCCGGCGCCACCGCCATCGAATACGGCCTGATCGCCGCCGGCATCGCGCTGGCCATCATCACCGTCGTCAACAATCTCGGCACCACGCTGAACGCCAAGTTCAGCTCGATCAGCACCTCGCTGAAGTAAGCGGGTCCACGAACGACGGCAAAAGCCCCGGACCTCCGGGGCGTTTGTTTTTCTGAAGACGGCGAGTTCCAGTGGCGTTGCACGAGTTCAGAACCGATGCCGCGGTCGCGGCGCACGAGGCGGAAGCGGCGCAGGCCGGCTCGTCGGTCTATTGGATCTGCCTTGCGCTGCTGGTTGCGACGGTCGCGCTCGCCGCACGTATTGCCAGCTTCTGGTGAAAGCGCGTTCGTCGGCCGAGGCCCCGGCGCGCCCGTGCCTCCGTTGTCGGTTTGTTTAGCATCGCGCGCTAGCATCGCCCGAAGCAGCTCCCGCGACAAACCCAGGCCTCAAGACGCAGCCCATGATTCTCGACTTTGCGCGCCTTCTGCTCTTCCCGGCCCTGATGGCGTTCGCCGCCGCGAGCGATCTCTTCACGATGACCATCTCGAACCGCGTATCCCTGGCGCTGGTGGCGGGCTTCTGCGCGCTCGCCCTCGCCGGGGGCATGGCACCTTACGAGATGCTGAGTCATGTCGGCGCCGGTGCGCTCGTTCTGGTCGTGGCCTTCACCTGCTTCGCCATGGGCTGGGTGGGCGGCGGCGACGCCAAGGTCGCGGCCTCCGTCGCGCTCTGGTTCGGCTTCCCACATCTGATGAACTTCCTGCTCTACGCCTCGCTGTTCGGCGGCGCGCTGACGCTGCTCCTGCTGCAGTTCCGGCAGTGGCCGCTGCCTTACGGGCTGGCAGGACAGGCCTGGCTCGCACGGCTGCACGCCAAGGAGAGCGGCATTCCCTACGGCATCGCGCTCGCGCTGAGCGCGCTGATGGTCTACCCGGAGACCGAATGGGTGAAGGCGATCGACCTCGCTCGCCTCGCGCTGCGCTGAACGCCCCGGGTAAACCCGGCGTTAAGGCGATTTAGATACGCCTCATTAACCATGCTTTGACGAATAGCTGGTCAACTGCCGATCACGGCGGCGGCAGCGTCGCGGCGTATTGTTGGAAAGTTGAAGCGTATGAATAGGGCACGCATTGTCGTCCTGACGGTCGCCATCTGCGCCGGCGGCGTCGCCGCGTACCTGGCGAGCGGCTCCGACAATTCTGCGCCGCCTCCGGTTCCGGTCGCGCAGCTGCCGACCGTCGACGTCCTTGTGGCCAAGAACGATATCGGCCTCGGCCAGACTGTGAAGCCCGAAGACGTGCAATGGCAGACCTGGCCGACCGCGACCGCCAGCGCCACCTTCATCCGACGCAACGAGCGCCCCGACGGTGCGACCCAGGTGACCGGCTCGATCGCGCGCGCGCCTTTCATCCAGGGTGAGCCGATCCGCGACCAGAAGCTGGTCAAGGCCGAAGGTTCCGGCTTCATGGCGGCAATCCTGCCCACCGGCATGCGGGCGATCTCGACCGAGATCTCGCCGGAGACCGGCGCGGGCGGCTTCATCCTGCCCAACGACCGCGTCGACGTCCTGCTCACCCGCCGGCTCAAGAACCCGGATCAGAGCAGCGGCGCTCCCGACATCGTCACCTCCGAGATCATCCTGGCCAATATCCGGGTCCTGGCCATCGACCAGGCACCCAAGGAGAAGGACGGGCAGAACGCGGTGATCGGCAAGACCGTCACCCTCGAGCTCAATCCCGCGCAGACCGCAACGCTCTCCGCGGCTCGTCAGAGCGGCACGCTGTCGCTAGCGCTGCGCAGCATCGTCGACGTCAAGATGAGCGAGATCACGCTCGATGACTCCGCGCAGAAGCGCGACGGTGTCTCAATCATTCGCTACGGCATTCCAAGTCAGACGGCTAAGGCACGATGAAGACAGTCGACATCAAATACAGGGCAGATTCGGCGACGATGCGGACCTCACTGGTCCGCGCCCTGTCGTTTTCGGCCGCCCTCGCGCTGGCGCTCAACCCGGCGATCGCCCCGGCGGTCGCCGCCGATTACCGCCCTGTGCCGCAGGCCGCGGCGGACGGCCAGATCAACGCGCGTTTCCTCTCGCTCGGCATCGGCAAGTCGGTCGTGATCGACCTGCCGCGCGACATCAAGGACGTGCTGGTCGCCGATCCCAAGATCGCCAATGCGGTGGTCCGCTCCGCACAGCGCGCCTATATCATCGGCGCCGCGGTCGGCCAGACCAATATCGTGTTCTTCGATTCCGCCGGGCAGCAGATCGCGGCCTACGACATCGCGGTGAAGCGCGACCTCAACGGCGTGCGGGCCGCACTGAAGCAGGTTCTGCCCAACTCAGACATCCAGATCGACGGCCTGGGCGACGGTATCGTCCTGTCCGGCACGGCCGCCAACCCTATGGAGGCGCAACAGGCCAACGAGCTCGCTGCGCGCCTGGCCGGCGGCGTCGACAAGGTGGTGAACTCGATCGTGGTGCGCGGCCGCGACCAAGTCATGCTCAAGGTGACCGTTGCCGAAGTCGCGCGTACGATCGTCAAGCAGCTCGGTATCGACCTCACCGCCAACCTCAACTACGGCACATCGGTGGTGAGCTTCAGCAACTCCAACCCGTTCACGGCCCTCGGCCGTAATCTGGTGGATGGCAACAATCTCACTGCGAGTTTCGGCGCGACGCCTTCGGTGCAGGCGACCCTGCGTGCGATGGAGAGCGCGGGCGTGATCAGGACGCTTGCCGAGCCGAACCTGACCGCGATCTCCGGAGAGTCCGCCACCTTTCTCGCCGGCGGCGAATTTCCGGTGCCCGCAGGTTATTCGTGCGATCCCGTCACGCGCGTCTGTACCACTCAGATCAGCTTCAAGAAGTTCGGCATCTCACTCAACTTTACGCCTGTGGTCCTGAGCGAAGGCAAGATCAGCTTGCGGGTGATGACCGAGGTCTCCGAACTGTCCAATGAGAATGCGATCACGCTGTCGCAGGCGGTGACCTCGAACACGGTCAACTCGCTGACGGTACCCTCAATCAAGACACGCCGCGCAGAGACTTCGCTGGAAATTCCGTCCGGCGGCGCGATGGCGATGGCCGGCCTGATCCAGCAGCAGACCAAGCAAGCTGTCAACGGAATGCCGGGGCTGATGCAGCTCCCGATCCTCGGCACGCTGTTCCGCAGCCGCGACTTCGTCAACAATGCAACCGAGTTGGTCGTGATCGTGACGCCCTATGTGGTCCGCGCGGTGGCGCCGAAGGACCTGTCGCGGCCGGATGACGGCTTCGCCCCGCCTGCGGATCCGCAGGCGCAGCTGATCGGCAATATCAACCGGATCTACGGCGTGCCGGGCCGGACCGAAGCGGCCAAGAACTACCGCGGCACCTACGGCTTCATTACCGACTGAGGCGGAACGGGGATTTCACGATGATCACGAGACCACCCCAGCTTCGCAAGCGCGCCATCAGCCTCGGTGGCGCGCTCATCGGCCTCGCGCTCGCGGTCGGGGGCTGCCAGCACGACGAAGTCCTCACGGCGTCCATTCCCGACGACTACAAGCAGCGCCATCCGATCGCGGTCGAGGAGCAGAATCGCTCGATCGTCGTCTTCGTGGGTCATGCCCGCGGCGGATTAACCGCGGCCCAACGCGCTGACGTGATGGGCGTGGCATCGGCGTGGTTGCAAGAAGGCACCGGCGCGATTCGCATCGACGTGCCTTCCAATACGCCCAATGCTCGCCCGGTCGCCGATACGATGCGTGAGATCCAGGCGATGCTGGCGGCGGCAGGCGTTCCGCCGCGCGGCGTCAGCCTTCACCCCTACCAGCCGCAAGACAAGCGCTTCCTCCCCCCGATCCGGCTCACCTATTCCAGGATTGCCGCAGTCGCCGGTCCCTGCGGCCTGTGGCCGGAAGACATCGGACCCTCGATGAAGAACAAGCGCTGGTTCGAGAACAAGGACTATTACAACTACGGCTGCGCTTATCAGCGCAACCTCGCGGCCATGGTCGACAATCCGTCGGATCTTGAGCAGCCGCGGCCCGAAACTCCGTCATACACGCCGCGGCGCATCACCGGGTTCGAGAAGTATCGCAAGGGAACGACGACGGCGACCACCTATCCCGAGGCCGACAGGGCCAAACTCAGCGACACCGGCAAATGATCAGTTACGCGCGCCAGACACACGAAGAGCAGCCGGCAGCAGCTCCTCCGCCGGTCGAGGAGCATATTGCGCCCGCGCCGCGCGTCTCGGTTCAGGCCTTCTGCGAAACCGTGGAGACGGCCGCCGCGGTGCAGTCGGCCGGCGAGGATCGCCGTCTCGGCAAGGCTCACCTGAAGATCCAGATGGGCGGCATGGCGGCCGCGATCGAAGCCTACCGCTCGGCTCCCACGCCGAACGTGATCGTGCTCGAGAGCGACGGTCGCAACGACCTGCTGGGCGGACTCGACCAGCTCGCCACTGTCTGCGATGCCGGCACCCGCGTGGTGGTGATCGGCCGCATCAACGACGTCACGCTCTATCGCGAGCTGGTGCGCCGCGGCGTCAGCGATTACGTGCTCGCGCCGGTCGGCGCGATCGACGTCGTACGCTCGATCTGCAACCTGTTCTCGGCCCCCGAAGCCAAGGCAGTCGGCCGCATCATCGCCGTGGTCGGAGCCAAGGGTGGCGTCGGGGCTTCGACCATCTCGCACAACGTCGCGTGGGCGATCGCGCGAGACCTCGCGATGGACGCCGTCGTCGCCGATCTCGACCTCGCCTTCGGCACGGCCGGGCTCGACTACAACCAGGATCCGCCGCAGGGTATCGCCGACGCCGTGTTCTCGCCTGACCGCGTCGACACCGCGTTCATCGACCGCCTGCTGTCAAAATGCACCGACCATCTCAGCCTGCTGGCGGCGCCTGCGACGCTCGACCGGGTTTATGATTTCGGCACTGACGCTTTCGATGCCGTATTCGACACGCTGCGCTCCACCATGCCCTGCATCGTGCTCGACGTTCCGCATCAATGGTCGGGCTGGACCAAGCGCGCCTTGATCGGGGCGGACGACATCCTGATCGTGGCCGCCCCGGACCTCGCCAATCTGCGCAATACCAAGAACCTGTTCGATCTATTGAAGGCCGCCCGCCCCAATGACCGGCCGCCGCTCTACTGCCTGAACCAGGTCGGCGTGCCGAAACGGCCCGAGATCGCCGCCGCGGAGTTCGCCAAGGCAATCGAGAGCCAGCCGGTCGTCTCGATCCCGTTCGAACCGCAGATCTTCGGCTCGGCGGCCAACAACGGCCAGATGATCGCGGAGATCTCCGCCAACCACAAGTCGATCGAGATGTTCCTGCAGATCGCCCAGCGCCTGACCGGCCGCAGCGAGACCAAGAAGCAAAAGTCGTCCCTGCTTTCACCTCTGATTGAGAAGTTGCGGGGAAGATAAGCCGCCGCATGGAGTTGTTAAGTGTTCGGTAAGCGTAGCGGAACAGACACCGACCTTCGGGCACCCAAGCCCGGCGCCGTGTCGCTCGAGCCTGCCCCGGCTCAGGCGCCGACGGTTTCGCGCGCTCCGCCTCCGCCGGCCGTCGCCTCGCCGCCGCTTGCGCCCGCCAAGGCTCCGCCACCTCCGGCCATGGAGAGCCGGCGTTCGGACAATTATTACGAGGTCAAGGCGACCATCTTCGGCGCGCTGATCGAGGCCATCGACCTCGCCCAGCTCGCCAAGCTCGATTCGGAGTCCGCGCGCGAGGAAATCCGCGACATCGTCAACGAGATCATCGCGATCAAGAACATCGTGATGTCGATCGCCGAGCAGGAGGAGCTGCTCGACGACATCTGCAACGACGTCCTCGGTTACGGCCCGCTCGAGCCGCTATTGTCGCGCGACGACATCGCCGACATCATGGTCAATGGCGCCAACACCGTCTACATCGAGGTCGGCGGCAAGATCCAGCGTACCGGCATCCGCTTCCGCGACAACCAGCAGCTTCTCAACATCTGCCAGCGCATCGTCAGCCAGGTCGGCCGGCGCGTCGACGAATCCTCGCCGATCTGCGACGCGCGCCTCGCCGACGGCTCCCGTGTCAACGCCATCGTGCCGCCGCTGTCGATCGACGGCCCCGCGCTCACCATCCGCAAATTCAAGAAAGACAAGCTGACGCTGGATCAGCTTGTCAAGTTCGGCGCGATCACGCCGGAAGGCGCCGAGATCCTTCAGATCATCGGCCGCGTCCGCTGCAACGTGCTGATTTCCGGCGGTACCGGCTCGGGCAAGACGACCCTGCTCAACTGCCTCACCAACTACATCGAGCACGACGAGCGCGTCATCACTTGCGAGGACGCCGCCGAGCTCCAGCTGCAGCAGCCTCACGTGGTGCGGCTGGAAACCCGTCCGCCCAACATCGAGGGCGAGGGCCAGGTCACGATGCGCGAATTGGTGCGCAACTGCCTGCGTATGCGTCCCGAACGCATCATCGTCGGCGAGGTCCGCGGACCCGAAGCCTTCGACCTGCTGCAGGCCATGAACACCGGCCATGACGGCTCGATGGGCACGCTGCACGCCAACAACCCGCGCGAGGCGCTGTCGCGCTGCGAATCCATGATCACGATGGGCGGCTTTTCCCTTCCGTCGCGAACAATTCGCGAGATGATCTGCGCCTCGATCGACGTCATCATCCAGGCCGCGCGCCTGCGCGACGGCTCCCGCCGCATCACCCACATCACCGAGGTGATGGGCATGGAAGGCGACACCATCATCACCCAGGACATCTTCCTCTACGACATGGTCGGCGAGGACGCCAACGGCAAAATCATCGGCCGGCACCGCTCAACCGGCATCGGCCGTCCGAAGTTCTGGGAACGCGCCCGTTATTACGGCGAGGAGAAGCGCCTCGCCGCGGCGCTCGACGCGGCGGAAGTCGCGCCGAAGACGTGAGCAGATTGGCAGCGCCATGAACATGCAGGTCCTCGCCCTCGCCTTCCTCGCCACCGCAGCAGTTGGTGGCATCGCCTGGGTATTCCTCTATCCGGTGCTGTCTGGGGAGCGAAAGGCGGAAAGCCGCCGTGCCTCGGTCGCGCGCGCCGAAGCGCCCACGGCCCGGCAGGCCGAGAAAACCCAGCGCTCGCGCCGCGAGCAGGTCGAGTCCACGCTGAAGGACCTCGAGGCGCGGCGCGCCCAGGAGAAGAGCGCTCCGCTCAGCGTCCGCCTGTCGCAGGCCGGGCTCGACTGGACGCCGCAGAAGTTCTGGACCGTGTCCGCCGTGGTGGCCGGCGTTTTTTTCGCGGCCGCTATGTTCGCGGGCGGCGGCCTGATCGGCGCCGCCGGTCTTGCCTTTGCCGGCGGCTTCGGCCTGCCGCGCTGGGCACTCGGCTTCCTCAAGAAGCGTCGCGAAACCAAGTTCCTGGCTGCACTGCCCGACGCGGTCGACGTGATCGTCCGCGGCATCAAGGCAGGCCTGCCCCTGTTCGAATCGATCAAGGTCGTAGCCGCCGATTCGCCCGAGCCGCTGCGCAGCGAGTTTCTGGCCATCATCGAGACGCAGGCGATCGGCATGCCGCTGGGCGAGGCCTGCGCGCGGCTTTACGAGCGCATGCCGCTGCCGGAAGCCAATTTCTTCGGGATCGTGGTGTCGATCCAGCAGAAATCGGGCGGCAACCTCTCCGAAGCGCTCGGTAACCTCTCCAAGGTGCTGCGCGACCGCAAGAAGATGAAGGAAAAGATCCAGGCGATGTCGATGGAAGCCAAGGCCTCGGCCGGCATCATCGGCTCGCTGCCGCCGATCGTGATGTTCCTGGTCTATCTCACGACGCCGCAATACATCTCGGTGCTTTGGACTCATCCCACCGGCCAGCTGATGCTGGTCGGCTGCGTCGTCTGGATGTCGATCGGCATCCTGGTGATGAAGAAGATGATCAACTTCGATTTCTGACGGTGTTGCATGGTCGAATTCCTCGTCTCGAAACTGCACGACGTCCGTTTCATGACCATGCTGCTCGCGGCGATCGCCGCGAGCGCCACCGTCTATACGCTGGTGATGCCGTTGTTCGCCGGCGAGGGCCTCTCCAAGCGCATGAAGGCGGTGGCGAGCGAGCGTGAACGCATCCGGCAGCGCGAGCGTGAGCGTCTCAACAAGAGCGAGAAGGTTTCACTGCGCCAGACGCCGAAGCAACTCGTCTCCAAGGTGGTCGAGGACTTCAACCTGACCAAGTGGCTCGCGCAGGAGGCTGCGCGGGACAAGCTCATCATGGCGGGTTACCGCGGCCAGGCGCCCTACATCACCTTCCTGTTTGCCCGCATGGTCGCCCCGATCGTGTTCTTGATCGGCTCGGCCCTCTACGTGTTCGTGATCGGAAACATGCAACAGGCGATGCCGATCAAGATCGGCATCTGTATCGGCGCCGCCTATCTCGGCCTCCAGGCGCCGATGCTGTTCCTCAGGAATGCGATCTCCAAGCGCCAGCTCTCGATCAAGCGTGCGTTTCCCGACGCGCTCGATTTGCTCCTGATCTGCATCGAATCGGGCATGTCGGTCGAGATGGCATTCCGGAAAGTTGCGACCGAAATCGTGGGCCAGTCGATCGCGCTGTCGGAGGAGTTCACCCTGACCACGGCCGAGCTGTCCTACCTGCAGGATCGCAAGGTCGCCTATGAGAACCTGGCACGGCGCACCGGGCTCGAGGGCGTCAAGTCGGTGTGTCTGGCGCTGCAACAGGCGGAACGATACGGCACTCCGCTCGGCCATTCCCTGCGCGTCATGGCGCAGGAAAATCGCGACATGCGCATGAACGAGGCCGAGAAGAAGGCGGCCGCGCTGCCGCCGAAGCTCACGGTGCCGATGATCCTGTTTTTCCTGCCTGTGCTGTTCGTGGTCATTCTCGGACCCACCGCCATCAAGGTCACCGAGATGCAATGAGCCGGGCTGGACCGTACGGTCCGCCACCAAGGCCAGGAAGTCAGATGATCAGCCGGGCTGGCTCAGCGAAGCGACCGGCGTCCGCTTCGGCGCGCCGCGCGGGGCCTCGCTACGGCTCAGCATCTCCTTGAGATAGGCGACATTGGCCGCAGCTTGGTCCGGCGGCAGGTCCGCCTTGACGATGGTCTCCGCCTCCGCGAAGCGGCCCTGCAGGCCGACGACCAAGCCGAGATTCTGCCGGACCCGGGCGCTGGCACGCGGCGAGGCATGCGCCTGCCGCAGCGCCTCTTCCGCCTTCGGCAGCTCTTTCGACAGCATGTAGGACAGGCCGAGGTTGGAGAGCACGCCGGGATCACCCGGTGCGATCTTGAGCGCGCTCGCGTAATAGGATCGCGCCTCCTCATGACGGCCCATCTGGTCGAGCGCGGTGCCCTGCACCGAGAGCAGGCGCCAGTCCGGATTGTCGGGCGAATGCGCCTTCGACAGCACGTCGAAGGCCTGCTGGAAATTGCCGTTGTCGGCGAGTGCGCGGCCGTACTGGGCAAGCAGCGCCTTGTTGCCGGGGTTGGCGATCGTCGCCTGCTCGAGCACGGCGGCGGCCTGGGCGCGCTGGCCGTTGGCACGCAAGGCCTGTCCATAGGCGAGCGCGGCGTCGGCATCTTTGGGATTGGCGCGGTAGCGCTCGCCATAGGCTTCGACCGCACGCGCCGGATCGGTGGGCGCGCGATCGGCGGAGGCCGCGTCCGCCCGGGGGCCGACCGAGCCCGTCACCTCCGAGAGCTTCGACATCGCCGTGCAGCCGCCGAGGCTCATCGCCACCGTCGCGACCAGCGACGTCGAAGCAAGTAGCCGGGTAAGCCTGATCCGTTGACGCATGACGCTTTGACTCTCGAGCTGCTCGATCGAGCCGAACGTGTCAGCAGTAGAATGTTAACCCTAACGGCCGGTTAACAGCGCTCAGACGCGCTTCTCTCACGCCGGCGATGGTTGCGGCGGCGCTTTGCCGCCGAGGCCGAGATCGGGGCCGAGCGCCTGCACCTGCTGATCCAGCTCCAGCAGCAGTTGCAGCCTCTGCCGCCCTCGCCGCTGAACGTCGACACCTTCAGAAGGCAGCCGCGGCACCTGACGCAGGAAGTCGTTACAATTGATCAGGCCTCTCCCGTAGAGCTCATCGAGCTGAGCGCGATCGATGCCGAGCACGTCAGCGGATTGCTCGATCAATCGGCCGAGCAACGTTTTCACCGCGGCGAGCGCGTCGCTGTCGAATCCCGGCCGGGATCTCGCGGCCTTACGCTCGAGCTCCGCCCAGGCATGGGCCGAGACCATGTAGGTGTAGAGCGCTATCGCCCAGTTCGGCTCCGCCTCATCGTAAAAGCTGCCACGCATGAACAGCCGGCGGACGATCGCCGCGACCTGGTCGCGTTTCAGTGTGCGGGACGAGGCCGCCTCGATCGCCGACTGGACGGCCGGATCGCGCGAAAAATCCCGCCCCGCCGGCAGCCTGATGACGCCGCCCGGCAGGTTGGAATCGAGCGGCCTGAAGGCCGCATCGTTGCGGAGCCTCGTATAGCGGGTGATCGCGAAGCGGTGCTCGTTGCGGCCGGTATGGGACGCGGGGCCGAAATGGACGAGGTTGAAACCGGCATCGTCGCCGGCTTGCCCGGTCGAGGACGGACAGGAGAGCACGTAGATCGTGCGCCAGAACGCCTCACCGCTCTCGCTCGACGTCGCACGCGGGTCGGGGATGGAATAGCGGGTCAGCCCCTCGACATGGCGATGACCGTGCAGAACCAGATCCACGTTGAGCGAGGTGGCGGCCTCGAGGAAGGTCGCGGGTGCGGCGAGATACATCAGCGGCTCGTCCGGCATGCCTAGAAAGCGCTTTCCTTCGCCGGTGGCCTGCGGCAGTGGGTGATGGTGCAGGGCCAGCACACGAACCAGATTTTCCGCCGGCTCGGCGTAGTCGGCGCACCCGGCCGAACCGATGCTTCCCGCGACCTCGGCGCTCAGCCGGGCGGAATCGGCGACCATCGCCTTGTAAGCGCTCTCGTCGATCTTGCCGCTCGCGAGCGCCTTCAAGTTGGCGCGATTGGAATCGAGCAGCACCAGGTCGAGGCCTGCCTGACGGTAATAGACATTCTTCGCCGTCCGCGGCAGGTGCAGGTAATCGTAGGCGTCGTGACGGCCCGCACGCTGGCTCGGCCGCTTGACGTCGTGGTTGCCTGCCACGGCTTGGATGTCGGTGAATAGCCCCGTCTGCCGGAAGCATGCGATGACGGCGAGCGCCTCGTCGAGCGCGCGCGGCGTTGGGTCGTCCACCAGATCGCCCGTGATCAGCAGGATGCGATCGGGAACATTCGCGGCAGCCGCCATCTTCTCGCAAATCGCGGCCCTGAGCGTCTCGATGGCCGGAAGCAGCCGGCCCGACCCGTCCAGATGCAGGTCGGAAATCTGCGCAACAACGAACGATCTATCCATTTTGCGCCGCTCATCTGCATATGCTGCGCCGCCCAAACAATGAGAAAAATGCTTCGACGAGCAGATTCAGCCGTATCGACCCAACCTGGGCAGGCACCATACCGCCGCGTGTCTGCGTTCGGGCTCATGCAGAACAAGCGACACAATCTAAAATGTTCGTCGATAATGCCACAACCTAAGCGCTAGTAAAGCCCTGCGGCCGTGGCGTTGCGAACGGCAGCTCTCGGCGTGAGATACGAGATTTGTCCGCGGACGGTTTCGTCGCGCCCGGTCGATATTCGATCGTAAGCCGCTTGCAGATCTCGTCGAGCGCATCGAACCGCATGCCCACCTTGCGGCGAGTAGCGGCTCGCTGAACGGTGACGGCAAAGCCGATTGCAGCGGCGGCCAAACTCTGCGAAGTCTCGTCCGTTCGCATGACTCGCCTGAACTGACGATCCGGACCCGCCAATGCCTTCTGTCTTCGAGACGTCATCCACCGCCACCCCGATCACCTTCGTCACCAAATCGAGCTGGGATCAGGTCGCCGAGACGCTGCCGCCGCCGCAACGCCAGTTCGCGCGTGCCAGCGCCTTCGCCGCCAAGCCGGGCAGCTATCTGGCGCTGCCCGCGACCGACGGCACCATTGCGCAGGTGCTGTTCGGGCTCGAGGAAGAGGATGCAAGATCGCGCGACCTGTTTCGGCCCGGCGCCCTGCCCGGCCTCTTGCCGCCCGGCACCTATCGGTTTGCCAATGCACCGCACGATGCGCGGCTGGCCGCGCTCGCCTTCGCATTGGGTTGCTACCGCTTTGCCCGCTACCGCAAGGCAGATCGTCCCGAGATCCGGCTGGTGCCGCCTGACAGTGTCGACGCGGCCGAGATCGATCGGATTGCCGATGCGGCAATGCTCGCGCGCGACCTCATCAACACGCCGTCCAACGACATGGGCCCGGATGAGCTCGCCGCAGCCGCGCAAGCGCTCGCCGCCGAGTTCGGCTCGAGCTTTTCCTGCACCGTCGGCGAGGAGTTGGCGAAGAACTTTCCGCTGATCCACGCCGTCGGCATGGCCTCCAGCCGCGCGCCACGGCTGATCGACATCGTCTGGGGCGATCCTGATCATCCCAAGGTGACGCTGGTCGGCAAGGGCGTCTGTTTCGACACCGGCGGGCTCGACCTGAAGCCGTCGAGCGGCATGCTGATCATGAAGAAGGACATGGGCGGCGCAGCCAACGTGCTGGCGCTGGCGCGCATGGTGATGGATGCGAAGCTGAAGGTGCGGCTGCGCGTGCTGATTCCGGCGGTGGAGAACGCCGTCGCCGGCAATGCCTTCCGCCCGCTCGATATCTTCACCTCGCGCAAAGGGATCACCGTCGAGATCGGCAATACCGACGCCGAAGGCCGCCTCGTTCTCGCCGACGCGCTGGCGCTGGCCGATGAGGAGAAGCCCGATCTGCTGATCGACCTGGGCACGCTGACCGGCGCGGCCCGCGTCGCACTGGGGCCGGATCTGCCGCCGTTCTACACCCATGATGAGACGCTGGCTGCCGACCTCGCCCGCTGCGCGATGAGGGAGAACGATCCGTTGTGGCGCATGCCGCTGTGGCCGCCCTACGATGCCTGGCTGGACTCCAAGACCGCCACCATCACCAATGCACCCTCGGGCGGTTTCGCCGGCTCGATCACCTGCGCGCTGTTCCTGCAACGCTTCGTCGAGCACGCCAAGAGCTGGCTCCATGTCGACATCTATGGCTGGACGCCGTCGGCGAAGCCGGCGCGGCCCGAGGGCGGCGAATGCCAGGCCGCACGCGCCATCTACGCACTGCTGAGCGAGCGCTATGCCTGATCCAGGACACGACCCGAGGCTGACGCCGGCGCGGGGCGACCTTGCCGCCAAATATCTCGAAGGCAAGGTCGAGGCGCAGCGCTTCGTCGAGGGTGACGAGTTCGAGGTCGTCGAGCCGATCGCGCCCATACGCGAGCAGCCGTCCTCGAACGCGACGTTGATGACCGAAGCGCTGCGCGGCGAACGCGTCACCATCTACGACCGCAACGGCGAGGGTTGGGCCTGGGGCCAGCTCAGTAGCGATGGCTATGTCGGCTGGCTCCCGGATGCGGCGCTCGCAAAGCCGTCGGCCGCCCCAACGCACGTGGTCGGCGCACTGCGGACGTTTGCGTTCCCCGGCCCCTCGATCAAGCTGCCGCCGGCCGACACGCTCGTGATGGGATCGAAGCTTGCCGTGGCGCGCGAGGACGGCAGCTTCGCCGTGACGCACGACGGCAGATATCTGCCGAGAACGCATCTCATCCCGCTCGATCATCGCGAGCCGGATTTCGTCGCGGTGGCCGAGCGCTTCGTCGGCACGCCCTATCTCTGGGGCGGCAAGAGCAGCTTTGGCATCGATTGCTCCGGCCTCGTCCAGCTCTCGCTGACATCAGCCGGGATCGGCTGCCCGCGCGACAGCGACATGCAGCTCGCCGGTCTCGGCCGCACGCTGGAGCCGCATGAGCGGAGCAGCTCGCAGCGCGGCGATCTGATCTTCTGGAAAGGTCATGTCGCCATCGTGCGCGACGCCACCACCATGGTTCACGCCAATGCGCATCACATGGCAACGGTGATCGAGCCGATCGAGCCGGCGATCGCGCGGATCAAGGCGGCTGGCAGCGAGGTCGTCGCGATCAAGCGGCTCTGACGGAGCGCTACGTCGCCACCGCCCCGTTCCCGGCCGTCTCCAGCCGGAACGCGGCCGCGAACAGCGCTCGGGTGTAATCCGTCTTCGGATTCCTGAACAATTCGGCCGCCTGCCCCTCCTCGACCACCTTGCCGCCGCGCATCACGATGAGGTGGCTGGCGAGCGAGGCGACGACACGCAAATCGTGCGAAATGAACATGTAGGTGAGCTCGCGCTTGCGCTGGAGCTCGCGCAACAGATCGACCATCTGCGCCTGGAACAGCATGTCGAGCGCGCTGGTCGGCTCGTCCAGCACGACGAAATCAGGCTCCAGCACGATCGCGCGCGCGATCGAGATGCGCTGACGCTGGCCGCCGGAGAATTCGTGCGGATAGCGGAAGCGCGTCTCCGGATTGAGTCCGACATCCTCGAGTGCCTTAACCACGCGCGCCTCGCGTTCCTCGCGCGAGAGCGCCGGCTGATGCACGGACAGGCCCTCGGCGATGATGTCGGCGACCGACATGCGCGGTGAGAGCGAGCCGAACGGATCCTGAAACACGATCTGCATGTCGCGCCGGAAGGGACGCATCTCCTTGAAGCGCAGGCCCTGGATGTCGTTCCCTAAGAACACGATGCGTCCGTTCGAGGAGATCAGCCGCAGCAGCGCCAGCCCCAGCGTGGTCTTGCCCGAGCCGGATTCGCCGACCACGCCGAGCGTCTCGCCCTTGCGTACGGCGACACTGACCCCATCGACCGCCTTGATGTGACCGACCGTTTTGCGCATCAGGCCGCGCTTGATCGGGAACCAGACTTTTAGGTCATTGGCCGACATCACCACCGGCGCATTCGGCTGCGGCGGCGCCGGATCGGGCTTGGGCTCCGCCGCGAGCAGGTCGCGTGTATAGGGATGTTTCGGGGTCTTGAAGACCTGCTCGACCGGACCCTGCTCGACGATCACGCCCCCCTTCATGACACAGACGGTGTCGGCAATGCGGCGCACGATGCCGAGATCGTGGGTGATGAACAGCAGGCTCATGCCGAGCCGCGCGCGGATCTCGGCGAGCAGCGCCAGGATCTGCGCCTGCACGGTGACGTCGAGCGCCGTGGTCGGCTCGTCCGCGATCAGAAGGTCCGGCTCGTTGGCGAGCGCCATCGCGATCATCACACGCTGGCGCTGGCCGCCGGAGAGCTGGTGCGGATAGCTGTTCAGCCGCGTCTCTGGATCGGGAATGCCGACCTGGGTCAAGAGCTCCAGCGTCCGCTTGCGGGCCTGCGCATTGCTGGTCGGATTGTGCAGCTGGATGATCTCGCCGATCTGCGCCTCGATCGTGTGCAGCGGATTGAGCGAGGTCATCGGCTCCTGGAAGATGATGGAGATGTCGCTGCCCCTGATCTCCCGCATCTGCTGCTCGGACTGGTCGATCAACTCCTGGCCCTTGAAGCGGATGCTGCCGGAGGGATGGGAGGCATTCGGATACGGCAGCAGCTTCAGGATCGAGAGTGCGCTGACCGACTTGCCGGAGCCGGACTCGCCGACCAGCGCGACGCATTCGCCGCGCTTGATCTGGAACGAGACCTTGTCGACCGCGAGCGTGGTGGCGCCGCCCTGGTGAAAGGCCACCGAGAGGTCGCGAACGGCGAGCAGGGGCTGGTTGATCGCATCCATGGCCTTACCTGAACGTCTTGCGCGGGTCGAAGGCGTCGCGCACGGCTTCACCGATGAAGATCAACAGCGAGAGCATGATCGCGACCGAGAAGAAGCCGGAGAAGCCGAGCCACGGTGCCTGCACATTGGCCTTGGCCTGCGAGAGCAATTCGCCGAGCGAGGGCGATCCCGGTGGCAGGCCGAAGCCGAGGAAATCGAGCGCCGTCAGCGTCATCACCGAGCTCGATACGATGAACGGCAGGAACGTCATGGTCGCGACCATCGCGTTCGGCAGCAGGTGGCGGAACATGATCAGAGGATTGGAGACGCCGAGCGCACGTGCCGCCTGGACGTATTCGAAATTGCGCCCGCGCAGGAATTCGGCCCGCACGAGGCCAACCAGCGAGACCCAGGAGAACAGCAGCAAGATGCCGAGTAGCACGAAGAAACCGGGCACCAGCACCGAGGACAGGATCAGGAGAAGATACAGCGATGGAATCGCGGTCCAGATCTCGATAAAGCGCTGGAAGATCAGATCGACCCAACCGCCGAAATAGCCCTGCACCGCACCCGCCGCGATGCCGATGACCGACGAAACGATGGTGAGGCAAAGGCCGAACAGCACCGAGATGCGGAAGCCGTAGATCAGCCGCGCCACCACGTCGCGGCCCTGATCGTCGGTGCCGAGCCAATTGTATTCGAGATCGCGGCAGCTCTTCAGTCCCTTCTTCTCCACCACCGGCTTGCACTGCTTCTCCGTCAGCATCCAGGTCGGCGGCGACGGCGCCGGCGTCGGCAGATCGAGATTGTGGGTATCGTAGGAGTAACGGATCAGCGGCCAGACGATGCTGCCGCCCTTCTCCTTGATCAGCTTCTGCAAGTAGGGGTCACGATAGTCGGCCGCCGTCTCGAAATCGCCGCCGAACGTCGTCTCCGAATAGGTGACGAAAGCCGGCCAATAGAGACGGCCATCGAACTTGATCAGGAAAGGCCGATCGTTCGCGATCAGCTCGGCGAACAGCGAAATCACGAACAGGCCGATGAAGATCCAGAACGACCAGTAGCCGCGGTGGTTCGCCTTGAAGTTCTGCCACCGCCGCCGGTTAAGCGGCGATGGAGCGAACGGCTTGCGCGTGATCGGAACGGCATCGCCGAGCGGCGACTTCGCTGTGGTCTCAATCGGCGTCGGCGCGGTGATCGTCATCAGACCTCCCGCGCTTCGAAATCGATCCGGGGGTCGATCCACATATAGGTCAGGTCGGAGATCAGGTTGATCACGAGGCCGACCAGCGAGAAGATGTAGAGCGTGCCGAACACCACGGGATAATCGCGATTGAGCACGCTCTCGAAGCTGAGCAGTCCGAGCCCGTCCAGCGAGAAGATGGTCTCGATCAGCAGCGAGCCGGAAAAGAAGGCGTGGATGAAAGTGCCGGGGAAGCCGGCGATCACGATCAGCATCGCGTTGCGGAAGACGTGGCCATAGAGCACCCGGTTCTCGCTGCAGCCCTTGGCGCGGGCGGTCATGACGTATTGCTTGCGGATCTCATCCAGGAACGAGTTCTTGGTCAGGAACGTCATGGTGGTGAAGGCACCTAGCCCCATGGCGATCAGCGGCAACGTCAGATGCCAGAAATAATCGATGATCTTCCAATACCAGGGAAACTGCGACCAGCCGTCCGAGGTCAGTCCGCGCAGCGGGAACCAGTTGAAGAAGGAGCCGCCGGCAAACAGGATGATGAGGAGAATGGCGAACAGAAAACCGGGGATGGCATAGCCGAGCACGAGCACCGTCGAGGTCCAGGTGTCGAACCGCGCCCCGTCGTTCACGGCCTTGCGAATGCCGAGCGGGATCGAGATCAGGTAGGTCAGAAGTGTTAGCCAGAGGCCAAGCGAGATCGAGACCGGCAGCTTTTCCTTGATGAGCTGCAGAACGCTGACGTCGCGAAAATAGCTCTTGCCGAAATCGAAGCGGGCGAAGTTCCACACCATCAGCAGGAAGCGTTCCGGCGCCGGCTTGTCGAAGCCGAACTGCACTTCCAGCTTCTTGATGAAATCGGGGTCGAGGCCCTGCGCGCCGCGATATTTCGAGTTGACGGAATCGCCGCCCGCACCGACCTGTCCCGGCGCGCGCTGCGCAAAATCGCTGCCGCCCGATATGCGCGAGGTGCCGCCGGTGTCGGCGCCCGAGAGCTGCGCGATCACGCGTTCAACCGGGCCGCCCGGCGCGAATTGCACCACGACGAAGGACACGAAGAGGATCCCAAGCAGGGTCGGAATCATTAGCAGGAGGCGGCGGGCGATATAGGCGCTCATGGCTATTTTGCCTGCTCGAGCTTGGCCGCCTTGGCGGGCTCATACCACCAGATGTCGGGCGCGCCGACGCCGTTGGCATAGCGCGGCAGCTTCGGCGGATGTCCGAACTGATCCCAATAAGCCAGCCGGTGCGTCTTGTTGTACCATTGCGGCACCCAATACCGGCCGGCGCGGAACAGGCGATCGAAGGCGCGGCAGGCGACGGTCAGGTCTTCGCGGCTGTCGGCCGCCATGATCTTCTCGATCATGGCGTCGATCGCCGGACTGGCGACGCCAGCCAGATTGTACGAGCCCTTGGTGTTTGCGACCTGCGAGGAGAAGAACGCGCGCATGGCATCGCCTGGCGTCGCCGACATGCTGAAGCGCTGGATGGTCATGTCGAAATCGAAATCTTCCTGCCGGGCTTTGTGCTGTACGGCATCGACGAGGCGCACGCTCGCTTCGATGCCGAGCGTCGCGAGATTCTTGATGTAAGGCGCGTGGTGCGGCTGGAACGAGGGCTCATCCAGCAGGAACTCGATCTTGAATGATTCGCCGTTCGGCAGCACCCGCTTGCCGTCCTTGATGGGCACGCCGGCCTCGGTCAGCAATTGCTGCGCCTTGCGGAGCAGGCTGCGGTCCTGTCCGGAGCCGTCGGAGGCCGGCGGCGTGAACGGCGCCGCGAACACCTCGTCAGGAACCTGGCCGCGAAACGGCTCCAGCAGCTTCAGCTCTTCCGGCGAAGGCGGCGCATTGCCGGCCATCAGGTCCGAGTTCTGGAACGGCGACACCGTACGAGCGTAAGCGCCGTACATGATTGTCTTGTTGGTCCATTCGAAATCGAAAGCGTTGATCAGGGCCTCGCGCACGCGGGGGTCTTTGAATTTGTCGCGCCGCGTATTGATGAACCAGCCTTGCGCACCGGAGGGCGTATCGTCGGGCACGACCTCCATCTTGACTCGGCCTTCCTTCACCGCGGGGAAGTCATAGCGCGTCGCCCAGATGCGCGAAGTGAACTCCTCGCGATAAAGATAGCTCTTGCCGGTAAAGCCCTCGAAGGCGACGTCGCGGTCGCGATAGAATTCATAGCGGACGACATCGAAATTATAGCTGCCGCGGCAGGGCGGCAGATCAGCGGCCCACCAGTCCTTCACGCGCTCGAACTCGATGTAGCGATTGACCTCGAACCTGCCGACCCTGTACGGGCCCGAGCCGAGCGGAATCTCCAGCGACGATTCATCGAACGGGCGGGAGGCGTAGTACGCCTTCGAGAAGATCGGCAGGCTGGCGACATAGAGCGGCACGTCGCGTGCACGCCCCTTGGCGAAGGTGACGACGAGCGTCGCATCGTCGAAGGCTTCGGCACTGACCATGTCGCGCATCTGCACGGTGATCAGCGGATGCCCCTTGGTCTTCAGAGTCGTCAGCGAATAGGCTGCATCGTGGGCGGTGAGCCTGGTCCCGTCGTGGAATTTCGCCTCGGGTCGCATCGCGAAGCGGTAGACCAGCTTGTCCGGCGATATCTGCACGGATTTGGCCGCCAACCCGTACATTGCGTCGGGCTCGTCAGCTGCGCGGATCATCAGCGGCGAGAACGTCATACCCATACCTTGTGCGCCGTCGCCTTTCAGGATGAAGGCGTTGAGCGAGTTGAAGGTCTGGTAGGACTGATTGTAGGCCCGCACCGACGGGATTAGCGAGAACGTGCCGCCTTTCGGCGCGTCGACATTGACGTAATCGAAATGACGGAAGTCGGCGGGATATTTGAGATCGCCGAATGCCGACATGCCGTGCGCCTCGGTCGCCGCTTCCGATGCTCGCGCGCTGCGCAGCAGCGGCGCGCCGACGGACGCCCCGAGGGCGCCGCCAACACCCAGGACCAGCACATGGCGGCGTGACATCTGCGTCATGCGGGGATTGTCCTTCACGATTTCTTTGCGATCCGTGCCGCCTTGTCTGCGTCGTACCACCAGATGAACGGGAAGCCGGACAGACCATACCTGGGCAATTCCGTCGGCCGGCCGAAGCGATCCCAGCGCGCGGTGCGCACCTTGTTGTAGGTCCATTGCGGCACGACGTAGTGATTCCACAGCAACACGCGGTCGAGGGCCTTGGTGGCCGCGACGAGATCGTCGCGATCAGTGGCGTAGATCACCCGCTCGATCAGCTTGTCCACGGCCGGATTCTTGATACCGGCGATGTTGCGCGACCCGGCGATGTCGGCCGATTTGGAGGACCAAAACTCGCGCTGCTCGTTGCCCGGCGATTGCGACTCGCCCCAGGAGTTCGTCACGATGTCGAAGTCCCACTCGCGCGTCCTGTTCTCATACTGGGTCGGATCGACCGTCCGAACGCTCACCGCAATGCCGAGCCGCTCCAGCGACGGCTTGTAGAACAGCGTAATTCGTTCGAAGCTGGGATCCGAGTTGAGCAATTCCAGCGAGAACTGCGCACCGGTCTTGACGTCGACGAGCTTGCGATCTCGCACCTCGTAGCCGGCTTCCTTGAACAGGCGCAGCGCCTCACGCAAATTGTCGCGCACCGCCTCCGGATTACCCCCGACAGGATTGGTGTAGGGCGTCGTGAAGACCTCGGGCGGTACCTGGGCGCGGACGGTCTCGAGAATTTCGAGCTCCTTACCCTGCGGCAACCCCGTTGCCATCAGCTCCTCGATGCCGTCGAAATAGCTGCTGATGCGCTTGTACTGGCCGTAGAAGATCTGCTTGTTCATCTCCTCGAAGTCGAACGCGTAGTTGAGCGCACGACGCACGCGCGGATCGCTGAACTTGGCGCGGCGCAGGTTCGGCACGAAGGCCTGCATCACGCCCGAGCTGCGATTGACGAATTCCTCGAGGATCACCCGCTTTTCGGTCACGGCCGGGAAATCATAGGCGGTCGCCCAACTCTTCGCGCTGTTCTCGGTGCGCCAATCGACCTGGTCGGCCTTGAAGGCCTCGATCGCAACGGTGCCGTCGCGAAAATATTCGTAGCGCAGCTCATCGAAATTATTGCGGCCCACATTGATGGGAAGATCGCGGCCCCAATAGTCCTTGACGCGCTCCAGCGCGATCGAGCGTCCTGCGACGAATTCCTTGACCTTGTAAGGGCCCGAGCCGAGCGGCACTTCCAGCGTGGTGGTGGCGATATCGCGCTTGCGGCCCTGCGCGTCCGTCCCGTCCCACCAATGTTTCGGAAGGACGATCAGCTGTCCCACGATCAGCGGCAGCTCGCGGTTGCCGGGTGCGTCGAACACGAACTTCACGTCACGCTCGCCGACCTTCTCGGCCTTCACCACATGGCTGTAATAGGCCGAGTACATCGGATGGTTCTTCTTGAAGGAATCGAGCGAGAAGATCACGTCCTCCGGCGTAACAGGCTTGCCGTCATGCCATTTCGCCTGCGGGCGCAGGCGATAGGTGACGAAGGAAAAATCGTCGGGATGGCTGACCGCTTCGGCCAGCGCGCCGTATTCGGTCGAGACCTCGTCGAGCGACTGCGTCAGGAGCGATTCATAGATGAACGCGACGGCACCAGCGACCTGGCCCTTCACGCCCGAGACAACGATGTTGAAATTGTCGAACGTGCCGACGGCGATCTGGCGCGCGACACCGCCTTTGGGGGCGTCCGGATTGACGTAGTCGAAGCGCTTGAAGTCGGCGGGGTACTTGACCTTTCCGAACAGCGACAGCGCGTGGCGCCAAGGCAACCCGCCGGAAGGCAGCTCAGTTGCTGATTGCGCATGCGCCACGCCGACGGGAACGCCCGCGAGGGAGCCAAGGGCTGGAAGCGCTGCGGCTGCAGTGCCGGTGAGCAGGAGATCGCGTCGGGTAATGGCCAAATCAACATCCCTGTCTTGAAGGAGGCTACTCCTTTAAGTTCCCAATATAGGCGAGGTTTCGACCGAATATGTTGCTTTTTCCTCATCTTGGAAGCCCGGCCGGCCTATCGGATGCGGCCAAACGCCCCGATAACGTCGCCGCGAGGCCCGGATAAGGAAACGGCCAGACTTTTCAGCCTGGCCGTATTCGAGCGCCGGTTCTTGGGACCTTATTTTGACGCCGTCGGCAGCGGCTGAGGTTTCTCCGACTGCGAATTCAGATAGGCGATGATATCGGCACGCTCGGAATCCTTGGCAACACCGGCAAAGCCCATCGCGGTGCCCGGAATGAAGCCCTTCGGATTGGCGAGGAACTTGTTGAGGTCGTCGAAGCTCCAGTTGCCACCCTTAGCCTTGATGGCTGCCGAGAAGTTGAAGCCACCACGGCCCTGGCCCTTGGGCTCGCCAACGACGCCATAGAGGTTCGGACCGACCCGGTTCGGGCCGCCCTTCTCGAAGGTGTGGCAGGCGCCACACTTCTTGGCGGCCGCGGCGCCCTTCTCGACGGAGGCGGTTTGGAGCAGCTTTTCGATCGGTTCGGACGGTGCGGCGGCGGCGCCCTCCTTGCCGGAGCCGGCATCTTGCTTGACCGCGATCTCGAAGCCCGGCTTTTCCGGCATCTTGGGGGAGAACAGCGCACTCGCGGTGAAGCTCGTCACCAGCAGGAAGAGACAGGTACCGAACACGGCGCCGAGAATCTTGTTGAGTTCGAAAGAGTCCATTTCCGGCCAGGCCCCACCGCAAGAAGGAAACAGCGGCCCGGATGGCCGCAGGACGAGCCTCGGAGAATCAAACGTTCCTTATTGTTTCCCCGAGTTTTGCCATTGAGATATCGGTTTGCCCGGGGTCTGGCAACCCGTATAAGCGATCCGGCTTCAGGCCCGTCCCCACCCCATGTCCCGGTGCGGAAAACGCTCCGTTTTCAGGCTCTTGACCTCAGACCTTTGAACCCGATGATCGATCCCCGCATCCTGGTGCTGATCCCGGCTCGCATGGCCGCCACCCGTCTGCCCGGCAAGCCGCTCGCCGATATCGCGGGATTGCCGATGATCGTGCATGTGCTGCGCCGTGCCGAGGCCGCCGCAATCGGCAGGGTCGCGGTGGCCACCGACACCGACGAGATCGCCTCGGTCGTGACCGCCCATGGCGGCGAGGCCGTCATGACGCGCGGCGACCACCCCTCCGGCTCGGACCGTATCCACGAGGCCATGCAGAAGCTCGATCCCGAGGGCAAGGCCGAGATCGTGGTCAATGTCCAGGGGGATTTCCCGACCATCACGATCGACAACATCCGCGAGGTGCTGCCGCCGCTGCAAGACCCGGCCGTGGACATCGCGACGCTGGCCTCGCGGATCCACACCGAGGAAGAGGATCTCGCCCCAAGCGTGGTGAAGGCGATCGGAACCTCGGTTGGCGGCAGGCGGATGCGCGCACTTTATTTCACCCGCGCGACCGCCCCGACCGGCGACGGACCGCGTTACCACCATATCGGCCTCTATGCCTTTCGCCGCGCCGCGCTGGAGCGCTACGTCTCTCTTCCGCCGTCTCCGCTGGAATTGCAGGAGAAGCTCGAGCAGCTCCGGGCGCTTGAGGCCGGAATGCGCATCGATTTCACCATCGTCGACACCGTGCCCCGCGGGGTCGATACGCCGGCGGACCTCGAGACCGCGCGCAGCATCCTTTCCAAATCCTGAGCCGCTGCTACAAGGCCGAGCATGAGCAAGATGAAGATCGCATTCCAGGGCGAACCTGGCGCCAATTCCCACATCGCCATCGTCGAGGCCTATCCCGACGCCGAACCGATGCCCTGCGCCACATTCGAAGACGCGCTGTCGGCGATCTCGTCGGGCGAGGCCGATCTCGGCATGATCCCGATCGAGAATTCGGTCGCCGGCCGCGTCGCCGACATCCATCACCTCCTGCCGGCGTCCGGCCTCTTCATCGTCGGCGAATGGTTTCTGCCGGTCCGGCATCAGCTGATGGCCGTGAAGGGCACCAAACTCGAAGACATCAAGAGCGTCGAGAGCCATGTGCATGCGCTCGGCCAGTGCCGGCGCATCATCCGCAAGCTCGGCATCAAGCCGATCGTGCATGCCGATACCGCCGGCAGCGCCCGCGACATCTCGGAGCGCAAGGACAAGACGGTGGCCGCGATCGCCTCGCGCCTTGCTGCAAAGATCTACGGTCTCGACATCCTCGCCGAGGACATCGAGGACGAGGCCCACAACACCACTCGCTTCGTGGTGCTGGCGCGCGAGCCGAAATGGGCGCCCCAAGGCACCGGGCCGCTCGTCACGACTTTTGTGTTCCGGGTGCGCAATTTGCCGGCGGCGCTCTACAAGGCGCTCGGCGGCTTCGCCACCAACGGCGTCAACATGACCAAGCTCGAGAGCTACATGGTCGACGGCAATTTCTTCGCTACGCAGTTCTATGCCGACGTCGACGGCCATCCCGATGACAAGGGCCTCGCCTTCGCCATCGAGGAGCTGAAATTCTTCTCGCGCGAATTTCGCATCGTCGGGGTATATCCGGGCCATCCGTTCCGCGCCACGTTCAGCGAAGTGCAGGATTGATCCCTCACCCTCCCCTGGAGGGGTCCGGGAGAGCGCAGCTCGCCCGTGGGTCGCTCCCCATGGAGCGCAGCGCAATGCGTAGCGGGGTGGGTGACGGTCTCTCCACGTCGAATACTGCCCCAGTGGAGAGATCACCCCGCTCGCGCTGCGCGCAATCGACCCGCCCCCTCCAGGGGAGGGTAAGCTACCCCGCCGCTCTGAGCCCGAATGCCTCCGCCAATAGCGAATACGACTTCTTTCGCGCCGCGTGGTCATATACCGCCGTGATCACCATCAGCTCGTCCGGCTTGCTTGCGTAGATCAGCGGCTGCAGCTTCTTCTGCACCGTCGCGGGACTGCCGACGAACAGGCGCGAGCGGTTGCGCAGGATCGAGGTGCGCTCGGCGTCCGTATACGGATAGGCCATCGCCTCCTCGACGCTCGGCAGCGGCAGATATTGACCGCGGTCGCGGCGAAGACGGTTGAGGTCGAAGGACGAGGCGAGCCTTTCGGCCTCCTCGTCGGTATCGGCCGCAATGACGGCGACCGCGAGAATGGCATGTGGGCTCGCACGCCAGGCCGAGGGTTGAAAGCGATTGCGGTAATGCACCATCGCATCGATCGCGTCGTGGGACGCGAAATGATGGGCGAAGGCGAAGCCCATGCCGACCTGGGCGGCCAATTCCGAGGAATAATCGCTGGAGCCGAGCAGCCAGATAGGCGGCAGTCTGGTGTCGTCGGGCATTGCGACGACGTTGTTGTAGGGGTGCCCCGCGGGGAATTCGCGCGTCTCCCACAGGATCAACTCGTGCAGCCGCTCCAGGAAATCGTCGCCCTCGCGGCGGTCGAGCCGGCTCCTGAGCGCGTAAGCCGTCGCACCATCGGTGCCCGGCGCGCGGCCGAGACCGAGATCGATCCGGCCCGGAAATAGCGCCTCCAGCATCTTGAAGCGCTCAGCGACGACCAGCGGCGCATGGTTGGGCAGCATCACCCCGCCGGAACCGACGCGGAGGTGCTTCGTCACCGCCGCGATCTGGCCGATCATCAGGTCGGGCGCGGGGCTCGCGACGGAGGCGAGATTGTGATGCTCGGCGAGCCAGTAGCGGACATAGCCGAGGCCATCCACGTGACGCGCCAAATCGATGCTGTTGCGCAGCGCCGCGGCGGGCTTGGTGCCTGATGTGACGACGGAGAGGTCGAGGACGGAGAGCGGGATCATCGCGGCTTAAGGTAATCGAGGCGGTCGCGGCGACAATGGGCAGGCTGCGCAGGCCTGACGTGTACGGACGGGCTGGCACGCCAGCGGCTGGAGTTGGGACAACCGCCGCTACTTTGCAGACGATTCTGATCTGCCCACCAAGAAAACCGTTCATAAAAGATGGCTCACGAGAGATAATATCTGAAAATTCAACACATTATGTCATGCAGCGCGCTTCCCACCCAAAACATGATCCGCAAGAATGACCCGTCTAACTGCACCTGAATGGGCAACTTCCCATGCATGATGGGCTGTCGATCAAGGGGCCTTTGCCGTATTTTAGCTCTCCGAGGCTAGACCCCGATTGCCGGCCTGACATTGGAGTGAGTGGCGCCATGACTGACCTGACGACGCCTGCGACAGCCGACCGGCAGGACAGGCACCTGAAGCGGCCCGCGATCTCCTTCGAGTTCTTTCCGCCTAAGACGGAAGAGATGGAGCGCAATCTCTGGGAGACCATCAACCGGCTGGCCCCGCTCGAGCCGAAGTTCGTCTCGGTGACCTATGGCGCCGGCGGCTCGACCCGCGAGCGCACCCATTCGACCATCACGCGCATCCTGAAGGAGACCGCGCTGCTGCCCGCCGCGCATCTGACCTGCGTCGGTGCTTCGCGCGGCGAGATCGACGAGATCGTCGACCGCTATCACGAGGTCGGCGTCCGCCACATCGTGGCCTTGCGCGGCGATCCCGTCGGCGGCATCGGCACGCCCTATTCGAGCCATCCCGAGGGTTATCAGAGCTCGGCCGCGCTCGTCGCCGGCATCAAGAAGCGGCATGGCGACATCGAGGTCTCGGTCTCTGCCTATCCCGAGAAGCACCCCGAAGCGCGCGACTTCGATGCCGATATCGACACGCTCAAGGCCAAGGTCGATGCCGGCGCGACGCGTGCGATCACGCAGGTGTTCTTCGACAACGATCTCTACTTCCGTTACCTCGACCGCGTGCGTGCGCACGGCATCGACATCCCCGTAGTGCCGGGCATCATGCCCATGCACAATTTCAAGCAGGCGCGCAATTTCGTGACGCGTGCCGGCACCACGGTGCCGGACTGGTTCGCGGCGAAGTTCGAGGGCCTCGATGACGATGCCGAAACGCGCAAGCTGGTGGCCGCGACCGTTGCGGCCGGCCAGGTGCAGAAGCTCGCCAAGCACGGCGTCGACACCTTCCATTTCTACACCATGAACCGTGCCGATCTCGTGTTCGCGATCAGCCATTTGCTCGGCATTCGCGCCAAGAGCGCGCAGAAGGCGGCGTAAGAGAACATGACCGTGACCGTCTCTCCGAAGCGAACCGCCCTCCTCGCTGCCGCGCGCGAGCGCATTCTCGTGCTCGACGGCGCCATGGGCACGATGATCCAGAATCTGCAGCTCGACGAGAAAGCCTTCCGCGGCGAGCGCTTCAAGAACTTCCATCGCGACCTGCGCGGCAACAACGATTTGTTGATCCTGACCCAGCCGCAGGCGATCGAGGACATCCACGCCGCGTATTTGCGCGCCGGCGCCGACATCGTCGCGACCAACACGTTCTCGACGACCTCGATCGCGCAGGCCGATTACGACCTCACCGACATCGTCTACGAGATGGCGCGTGAAGGCGCCCGCCTCGCCGGCAATGCTGCACGGCGCGTCGAAGCCGAGGACGGCAAGCCGCGCTTCGTCGCCGGCGCCATCGGCCCCACCAACCGCACGGCCTCGATCTCGCCCGATGTTTCCAATCCCGGTTACCGCGCCGTCACCTTCGACGATCTGCGCAAGTCCTATGGCGAGCAGATCCGCGGGCTGATCGACGGCGGCGTCGACCTCCTGCTGGTCGAGACCATCTTCGACACACTCAACGCCAAGGCGGCGCTCTATGCGATCGCCGAGATCACCGAAGAGCTCGGCATCGACGTGCCCGTGATGGTGTCGGGCACCATCACCGACAAATCCGGCCGCCTGCTGTCGGGCCAGATGCCGGAAGCGTTCTGGAATTCGGTGCGGCACGCCAAGCCCATCACCATCGGCTTCAACTGCGCGCTCGGCGCGGAAGACCTGCGCGCGCATATCGCCGATATCGGCCGCGTCGCCGACACGCTGGTCTGCGCCTATCCCAATGCCGGCTTGCCGAACGAGTTCGGCCAGTATGACGAGACGCCCGAATACATGGCGCGGCTGATCGGCGAGTTCGCGCGTGATGGCCTCGTCAACATCGTCGGCGGCTGCTGCGGTACGACGCCGGACCATATCGCGGCGATTGCCGCGGCAGTGGCGCCGCACAAGCCGCGCATCGTGCCGGAGATCACCCCGCGCCTGCGGCTTTCCGGACTCGAGCCGTTCGTGCTGACCGACGCGATCCCCTTCGTCAACGTCGGCGAACGCACCAACGTCACCGGCTCGGCCCGCTTCCGCAAGCTGATCACCGCTGGCGACTACACCGCCGCGCTCCAGGTCGCGCGCGATCAGGTCGAGAACGGCGCCCAGATCATCGACGTCAACATGGACGAGGGCCTGCTCGATTCCGAAGCGGCGATGGTGACGTTCCTCAATCTCCTCGCCGCCGAGCCCGACATCGCGCGCGTGCCTGTGATGGTCGATTCCTCGAAATTCTCGGTGATCGAGGCCGGCCTGAAATGCGTGCAGGGCAAGCCGGTCGTCAACTCGATCTCGATGAAGGAAGGCGAGGAGAAGTTCATCCTTGAGGCCAAGATCGCCCGCCGCCACGGCGCGGCTGTGGTGGTCATGGCGTTCGACGAGGTCGGCCAGGCCGACACGTTCGCGCGCAAGACCGAGATCTGCAAGCGCGCCTACGACATCCTGGTGAACAAGGTCGACTTCCCGCCTGAGGACATCATCTTCGATCCGAACATCTTCGCGATCGCGACCGGCATCGAGGAGCACAACAATTACGGCGTCGACTTCATCGAGGCGACGCGCTGGATCCGCCAGAACCTGCCGGGCGCGCATGTCTCGGGCGGCGTCTCCAATTTGTCGTTCTCGTTCCGCGGCAACGAGCCGGTGCGCGAGGCCATGCACTCGGTGTTCCTGTATCACGCCATCAAGGCCGGGATGGACATGGGCATCGTCAATGCCGGACAGATGATCGTCTATGACGACATAGATCCCGAATTGCGCCAGACCTGCGAGGACGTCGTCCTCAACCGCGATCCCGGCGCGTCCGAGCGCCTGCTCGCTCTCGCCGAAAAATTCCGCGGCAAGAAGACCGAAGGCAAGGAAGCCGATCTCGCCTGGCGCGAATGGCCGGTGGAGAAGCGGCTGTCGCATTCGCTGGTGCATGGCATCACCGAGTTCATCGAGCAGGACACTGAAGAAGCCCGCAAGAAATCCTCGCGCCCGCTCGACGTCATCGAGGGCCCGCTGATGGCCGGCATGAACGTGGTCGGCGATCTCTTCGGCGACGGCAAGATGTTTTTGCCCCAGGTGGTGAAGTCTGCCCGCGTCATGAAGCAGGCCGTCGCTTACCTCATGCCGTTCATGGAGGAGGAGAAGGCGCGCAACCTTGCGAGCGGCATCGGCACCGAGGGCTCCTCGTCCGCCGGCAAGATCGTGCTCGCGACGGTCAAGGGCGACGTCCACGACATCGGCAAGAACATCGTGGGCATCGTGCTCCAGTGCAACAATTTCGAGGTCATCGATCTCGGCGTGATGGTGCCGGCTGCCAAGATCGTCGAGACCGTGAAGGCGGAGAAGGCCGACATCGTCGGGCTGTCAGGCCTGATCACGCCCTCGCTCGACGAGATGGCGTTCTTCGCCGGCGAGTTGCAGCGCGAAGGCTTGAGGCTGCCGCTCCTGATCGGCGGCGCCACCACCAGCCGCGTGCATACGGCCGTCAAGATCGACCCGAGCTATCGCGCCGGTCCGGTCGTGCATGTCAACGACGCCAGCCGCGCGGTCGGCGTTGCCTCCGCGCTGCTCTCGCCGGAGAAACGCGAGGCCTATGCGGCCGAGGTGCGGGCCGAATACGCAAAGATCTCGGAGGCGCATCTGCGCGCGCAGTCCGACAAGAAGCGGCTGAAGCTCGCTGATGCCCGCGCCAACCGCGTGCCGGTCGATTTTGCCACGAGCAAGCCGGTGAAGCCGACTTTCCTTGGCACCAAGAGCTTCGACGATTACGATCTCGCCGAGCTCGTCGACTGCATCGACTGGACGCCGTTCTTCCAGACCTGGGAGCTCGCCGGACGCTTCCCCGCCATCCTCGACGACGCCAAGGTCGGCGAGGTCGCGCGTTCGCTCTATGACGATGCGCGCAAGATGCTCGACACCATCGTCAAGGAGAAGTGGTTCAGGGCGCGCGCGACGATCGGCTTCTGGCCGGCCAATGCGCAAGGCGACGACATCGTGCTCTATGCCGACGATAACAGGACCAAGAGCATCGCGACGCTGCACACGCTGCGCCAGCAACTGGAGAAGCGCGAGGGCCGCTTCAACGCTGCCCTCTCCGACTTCATCGCGCCGGCCGGCGTGCCCGACTACATCGGCGGCTTCGTCGTTACCGCCGGGATCGGCGAGGATGCCGTCGCCGATCGATTCAAGATGGCCAATGATGACTATTCCTCGATCCTTTGCAAGGCGCTGGCCGATCGCCTCGCCGAGGCCTTTGCCGAGCGCATGCACGCCCGCGTCCGCCGCGAGTTCTGGGCCTATGCACCGGATGAGGCGCTCTCCAACGAGGAGCTGATCCTGGAGAAGTACTCCGGAATCCGCCCCGCGCCCGGCTATCCCGCGCAGCCCGATCATACCGAGAAGGCGACGCTGTTCGAGCTGCTCGACGCGGAAGCCACCGCCGGGGTGAAGCTGACGGAGAGCTTTGCGATGTGGCCGGGCTCGTCCGTCTCCGGGCTCTATTTTGCCAGCCCCGAAAGCTATTATTTCGGCGTCGGCAAGATCGAGCGCGACCAGGTCGAGGACTACGCCGCGCGCAAGGGCATGAGCGTGGCCGAAGCCGAGCGCTGGCTCGCGCCGGTGCTGAACTACATCCCGTCGCAGGACAAGCCCTTCGCCGCCACGCCGGCGAACGACGAAATGCCGAAAGACCTCGCCTTGCATCCGCCGGGCTGCACCTGCGCGGTGCACTTGGTCTGGCAGAAGAAGCGCGCCGGCGCGGGGTAGACGCCGCCGAAACACAAACGTGAAAAACAACCCCATGCACAGTAGCGATGGGGTTGAAAAGGCTTGACGTTTTCTGACTTGCCGAAAACACGGTTGCGGCGTCGGGCAAAACAGGGGTATTGTGGCATCATCGGGCTGCGGTGGCCGTCCGATACTCTCGCCAGGCCCCGCGCTGTCATTCCGGGGCGCGCCTCTTGGCGCGAGCCCGGAATCCATTGCTCCACATCATCCGCTGCACGGATTTCCGGGCTCGCGCTTCGCGCGCCCCGGAATGACAGAGCGCTTCACCCCTTCGGAGGGGACAGCGGCTGCACGATCTCCTTGAACGGCGCCAGTGCCTCGCAACGCTCGCTATGGGCCGCGAGCGCCGGATAGCGCGCGGCATCGAACAGGTCGGGATGCGCTTCGCGGGTGAAGCGGACGACGCAGGCGACGGCAACGTCTGCGTGGCCGATGCGGTCACCCAGCCAATACGGCGTCGTCACCCTGGCGCGCTCGGCCTCGAGCACTTTCAGCACGTCCGCGATCTGCGCCTGGCAACGCTCGACCCACAGCGCGAGCTGCTCCTTCCGCAGCACGCGCTCGTAGAGCAGGCTCACCGCCTTGTCGCCGAGGCCGGAAGCGAGCGCGCAGATGCGCAAATGTCTGCGCCGCTCGGTGCCGCCGCGCGGCAGCATGGCCTTGTCCGCGCCGACGAGGTCATCGAGATAATCGAGGATGATCGTGCTCTCGATCAAAGCCTCACCGTCGTCGAGCACCAAGGTCGGCACGCGGCGGAGCGGATTGTACGGCGCGATCTTGTCGGCATCGCCGAAGGTCGACCATGGCCTGTGCTCGAAGGCGAGCCCGTAAAGCCGGAGCGCAATCGCGACGCGGCGGACGAAGGGGGAATCATATTGGCCGATCAGGAACATGGTTCTCGCTCTTCTCGATCATTGAACACGACAGGGCCGATCAGTCTCCACGACCAGCTCGGCGCGGCGCAACAAATATCTCGGAAAGGGAGCATTGCGCCGGCCGCAACGACGCCCGCGATGGCCTTGCGCTCAAAGGCCGTCCTGGATCGAGCGCTTGATCGCGGCAATGGCAGTCTCGTTGCGCTTGTACATCGTCCACTGCTTGATCCGCTTGGCGCGCACCAGCTTGGCCGCCGTCAGCACCCGCATGTGCTCGCTCAATGTCGGCGCGCTGACCCCGAGCTTTTCGGCGATCAGCAATCCGCAGACGCCGTCCTCGACCAGGTCGCCGTCTTCCTGCTCGCGAAAATGCCGCCGCGGATCCCGCAGCCATTCCAGAATCTGCAGGCGGCGTTCGTTGGCGAGCGCGCGCAAGGCGACGGCAAATTTCATTTAGCCATTTTGCTAATTACCTAATTGATGTCAACTCTCACTTGGGTTATCCTGGACGGCATCATGACAGCGACAATGGACATCACACGGGAGCGGATCGCGGCGACCGAGCCGGTCATCCGTCCGCATATCAGGCGCACGCCGCTTGTTCAGGCCGACCTCGCCGATTTCGGCCTGCCGGCCGCGCCGGTCACGTTCAAGCTCGAGATGCTGCAGCATTCCGGATCGTTCAAGGCGCGCGGCGCCTTCGCCAATCTGCTGCTGCGGCAGGTGCCGCAGGCCGGTGTGGTCGCCGCGTCCGGCGGCAATCACGGCGCCGCCGTTGCCTATGCCGCGCATCGGCTCGGCATTCCCGCCACGATCTTCGTGCCCGACATCACCTCGCCGGCCAAGGCCGAGCGGATCAGGACCTATGGCGCAAAGCTCGTGATCGCCGGCAGCCGCTACGCCGATGCGCTCGCCGCGAGCGAGGCGCATGTCGCGCAGACCGGCGCGCTGGCCGTCCATGCCTACGATCAAGCCGAAACCCTGCTCGGCCAGGGCAGCGTCGGGCTGGAGCTTGAGCAGGATGCGCCCGGCATCGACACGCTGCTGGTGGCGGTCGGCGGCGGCGGGCTGATCGGCGGCATTGCGGCGTGGTACGGCGGCCGGACACGCATCGTCGCGGTCGAGCCGGAGCAATCGCCGACCCTTCACAAAGCGTTCGAGGCGGGCGCGCCGGTCGATGCGCCGGCCGGCGGCATCGCCGCCGACAGCCTGGCGCCGCGGCGCGTCGGCGCGCTGATGTTTCCGGTCGCGCGGGCCCATGTCGAGCGCGTCGTTCTGGTCAGCGACGATGCGATCCGGCAGGCCCAGTCCGCGCTGTGGTCGCACTTGCGCCTCGTGGCCGAGCCCGGCGGCGCAGCTGCATTTGCCGCGGTGCTCTCCGGCCGCTATCGTCCCTCGGCCGGCGAGCGCATCGCAGTTCTGGTCTGCGGGGCAAACACGACGGCGGTGACTTTCGAGAGCTGAGCGGGAATGACATGACGCGACCGCGCGGACTGGTCCTGATGGCGATCCTGCTGCCGATGATCGGCGCCGCCCAAGCGCAGGACCGCCCGATCGGCATTCTGACGCCGTCGAAGAACATCGCCTGCCAGTTCTTCACCGACAACGGACAGGGCGTGCTCCGCTGCGACATCATGAACATGGACGTGCGCCCGCGCCGGCCCGCCGATTGCGAGCTCGACTGGGGCCACGCCTTCGAGATGAGCGCGAAGGGCGCAGCAGGCCGCATCTGCGCCGGCGACACCGTGATGGACCCCTCGCTGCCGGTGCTGGCCTATGGCGAGGTGTGGCAGCGCGGGGGATTCACGTGCCGGTCGGAGCAGACGGGATTGACGTGCTTCAACGCGATGCAGCGGGGTTTTTCGCTGGCGCGGGGGAAGCAGGAGGTGTTTTGAGCAACGACTGGCGTACCGCTGACTTGACGTTATCCTAAGAGCAATTCAAGGTTGAGCCATATTTTGTTCTTAGCTGGGGTGAATTGATGGAAATCGCTCCCATTGAAGTATCGAGCCTTCGGCTTAATCCACACAACGACAGACATGGCGCACTGCGAGATGAATCAGCGGCTATCCACTGGTTGCTTGAAAACCGCACGATGCATATGCGCGCTCTCGCGGCCGATTTAGCGAGGACGAAACGTCTCTATGAAAGCCCGCTTGTTCGTCAAGATCGCGATACCTACACGGTGTTCGATGGGAATCGCAGGACTTGCTGCATCAAGCTCCTGGCCAACCCCGACCTAGCGCCCAGCGCAAAATGGAAGGAGTTCTTTCTTGAACTCTCTTCTGAAGAGGTTCTCGGTGCTTTCACAACGATTGACTGCGAGATCGAGAACGACCTCTCCGTGATTGATGAAAAGCTCTTTCGGCGACACACCGGGAGTCAAGAAGGCGTTGGTCAAAGCCAATGGGACCCGGAGGGGAAATCAAACTTCTTACAACGAACCGGAAAGGAAAGCATTGGCCTCGGTGAGACCATAGAGAAAGCTCTAAAATCTGAGAACTTGCTCCCTCCGGAGGCCGCACTTCCTTGGTCGAACATAGAGCGGCTTCTGAGCTCCGAGCCAATTCGAAGGCGCGCTGGGATTTCGTTCGCTGGCGGCTCACTCGCATATTTGGGCAACAGGACCGACAACCTCGCCACCTTGCAACGTATCGCCACCGACTTGAGTAACCGTCGCGTTGTGCTGGGCGATTTATGGAATAACGAGAAGAAGGGGCAGTACCTTGATCGCCTAAAAAGCGAAGGAATGTCGATCGACAATGTGCCGGCCCGGCAGGGACAAAGGACCGAAACGACTCTCCACGGTCCACCTCCAGCTCCGCAAAGGCGTCGCGCATCCAAGGAGAAAAATCTAATCTCACGAGCGGACGAAAATCCGTTCGTGAAATTTCCTCAGCTGGAGCGGGCGGAAAAAATATGGCGGGAGCTGCAGTTCAACCTGGAATTCGATGAACACGACAACGCGATTGCTGTTCTGATGCGCGTTCTGCTGGAGATCGCCATCAATCACTACGCTAGGGCACAAGGCATTGTTTTCGGACAGAACGATCCATTCGCAAAGAGAGTTTCCGCTGTCGCAGACTCGATGCTTAATCGCGGCTTTGTCGACGTAAAGGGCCGAAGCATCATTCGGAAATTTGAAGGGGACAAGCCGATCGTATCGGCGCATTCAATGCATCAATATGTCCACAATGCCAACTTTCACCCTATGCCCGTCAACTTAGAGAACTCAGACAAGGAGGAGCGCCGCGACTCTCTTATGTAGCGAGAGAGCTTGCCCGGAAGCGCCAACGAATCAAAGATCTTTCGGCCGCTCTGCCTGCTTACGTGTGCAGAACCGTAGATTTGGTCGCGTTTGATGATGTTATCAATCTCATCGAGTATCTCGCGTTCAGTAAGCAAGTCTCACCCCTCCTCCCCATCACTTACCAGCATGCCCTTCTTGGAACAAGAGATTGCAGGTCAAAAGCTATCCAGAGCGACCGCAAGTTATCTCGCATCGTTTGTCCGTCTTCCAGAGTCTCGGACGGGGGGAAATCGTCCTTGGAGAGTAAGAGAACAAAAGGCTGCGAGATAGACGAAGCTTATGGAACCCGCATACAGCGAAGCGACATGCGGGAACGTTCTCTCTGGATATCGCTCGACTCAACCCGAGCTACAGTGCTGCCACAAGCTCAAACGTCATCCTGAGGTGCTCCCATGCGATGCGCCAGCATTGCATGGAGAGCCTCGAAGGATGGGCCACCGGCGCCCGCAGCCCACCCGTCGAGGCGAGCAAGAGCGCGCACCTCAGGATGACGGCGGCGTGCGCGGCAACGGGAAAATCGCCCCGGATTACGCTGCGCTCCATCCGTGCTACGGCCCCTAATTGGAAGATTGACGGCAGCGCAGACTCCGTCATTGCGAGCGCAGCGAAGCAATCCAGAATCTCTCCGTGCGGACACTCTGGATTGCTTCGTCGCAAGGGCTCCTCGCAATGACGGTGAGGAGGCAGCCGCGCACTATTCGATGATCGGCACATGCTTCGCCGCATCGCGCGGTGCCGTACCGTCGAGGCGCGGATCATCGGCGATTTCGATCTGGCGGCGGAAGGGGCGGAAGCCGGAGCGCTGGTAGAAGGCGACGGCGGCGGGATGGTCGAGGGTGCAGGTATGGACCCAGACGCGGCGGACGTCGTGTGACCAGGCGCGCTCCAGCGCGCGGTTCATCAGGAAGCGGGCGGCGCCGGTGCCGATCAAGCTAGACGTGACGCCGAAATAAGTCAGCTCGCACTGGCCGGGCTCGCGGAAGTCGAGCTCGAGCAGGCCTTCGTCTCGGCCGTCGAGGACGAGGGCATAGACCTCGATTCCAGGCGCATGGATGATCGCGGCGAGCTCGGCGTCGGTCATGCGCGCGCGCGAGAACCACAGCCAGCCCTCGCCGACGCGGCGGAAGAGATCGCGGTACCAGGGAAGCGCGGGGGCATCGACCTTGCGCAAGGTCCAGGCGCCGGGCGGATCATCGCGGCGCGCGGGCGGTGCAGTCATCTCTAGATGGGTGACAATTGCGGCGATCTTGCCGTTCGGGACGTCGGAATAGCCGTCGGGGACGATCATGTTTCGTTTCTTCTTTTGTTAGCGGTTAGCGGGCGGCGCCGTTTGAGGCACCACAGCAGCGCCACACTCCGTCATTGCGAGCGCAGCGAAGCAATCCAGGATCTTTCCGCAGAGGCAGTCTGGATTGCTTCGTCGCAAGAGCTCCTCGCAATGACGGTGTAGAGGCGGTGGTGTAGCCCGGATGGAGCGCAGCGCAATCCGGGATTTGTGCCACCATCGACAGCGGACCCGGATTACGCTGCGCTCCATCCGGGCTACGACATTTGCCGCTACCCCTCCCCCTCGTCGCTCGCCAGCACGCCCTTTACCGCGCGCGCCCAGCCGGCGAGCTTCCGCTCGCGCGTGGCCTGGCTCATGTTGGGCTTGAAGCGGTGCTCGAGGCGCCAATTGTCGGCGAACTTGGTCGGCTCGGGATAAACGCCCGCCTGGAGGCCAGCGAGGTAGGCGGCGCCCAGCGCCGTGGTCTCCTGGATCACCGGGCGGTCGACCGGCGCATCCAGGAGATCGGCGAGGCGCTGCATGGTCCAGTCGGAGGCGGTCATGCCCCCGTCGACGCGGAGCACGACGCTTGCGGTTTCCGAACTCGGCCAGTCCGCGCGCATTGCGGCCCAGAGATCGAAGGTCTGGTAGCAGACGCTTTCCAGCGCGGCATGGGCGAGCTCGGCGGGGCCGGTGTTGCGGGTGAGGCCGAACAGCGCGCCGCGGACGCGCGGATTCCAATAGGGCGCGCCCATGCCGACGAAGGCGGGGACCAGGTAGACGCTCTGCATGGAGTCCGACTGATCGGCAAGCGGTCCGGTTTCGGCGGCATGCTTGATGATGCCGAGGCCGTCGCGCAGCCATTGCACAGCGGAGCCGGCGACGAAGATCGAGCCTTCCAGCGCGTAGGTGCGTTTGCCATCGAGCTGATAGGCGACGGTGGTGAGCAGCTTGTTCTTGGAGACGACGGGCGTGGTGCCGGTGTTGAGCAGCGCGAAACAACCGGTGCCGTAGGTCGACTTCATCATGCCCGGGCGGAAGCAGGCCTGGCCGATGGTGGCGGCCTGCTGGTCGCCGGCGATGCCGGCGATGACGATGGGGCCGCCGAACAGGTCCGGCGTGCTCTCGCCGAAGCGGGCGGAGGAATCCTTCACCTCGGGCAGCATCGAGCGAGGCACGCCGATGATCTCCAGCAGCTCGTCGTCCCACGCGCCGGTGTGGATGTTGAACAGCAGCGTGCGCGAGGCGTTGGTGGCGTCGGTGGCGTGCACCTTGCCGCCGGTGAGGCGCCAGAGCAGATAGCAATCGATGGTGCCGAACATCAATTCGCCGCGCGCGGCGCGCGCGCGGGCGCCGGGGACGTGGTCGAGGATCCAGGCGACTTTGGTTCCGGAGAAATAGGGATCGATGATCAGGCCGGTCTTCTCAGAGATCACGGGCTCGCGGCCTTCTGCCTTGAGCTTGGCGCAGATGTCGGCGGTGCGGCGGTCCTGCCAGACAATGGCGCGGTGCACGGCCTGGCCGGTGGCGCGGTCCCACACCACAGTGGTCTCGCGCTGGTTGGTGATGCCGATCGCGGCGATGTCCTTTGCGGTGATCCCGGCATGCTCGATCGCTTCGCGGCAGACCATCACGGTCGAGGTCCAGATGTCCTCCGGCTCGTGCTCGACCCAGCCGGAGGCCGGAAAATGCTGCGGAAACTCGGCCTGCGCCTTCGCCGCGATGGAAATATCGCCGCGAAACACGATCGCGCGCGAAGAGGTGGTGCCCTGGTCGATGGCGAGGACGAAAGACATGGCGGCTTACCTTGGCGTTTTCTTTGGGCGTCTTCCCTGGAGGGGTCATTGTGTCGCGCCAAAGGGAGCGGATTAGGGCGGCAAGGTCAAGGTTTGGATCAGTGGGGGCCGCTGCCCTTCCTTCTCCCCTTGTGGGAGAAGGTGGCATAGGCGGCCGTCGGCCGCCGTTCTCAAGAACGCCGAAGCAAGGCTTCGGCTACGGCGCCGGATGAGGGGTATGCTTCGGCGAATACAGCCGCAAAAGAGTCACACGCGGAGGGATACCCCTCACCCGTCTCGCCGCTTCGCCATAGCCGATGCGAAGCATCGGCGTTCTTGAGAACGGCGGCCGAAGGCCGCCTATGCCACCCTCTCCCGCAAGGGGAGAGGGGAAGAGAGAGCTACACCGCCGCCGTCGTCACGCCGCCGTCGATGACGATGGTTTGGCCGGTCATGAAGCTCGAGGCGTCGGAGGCGAGGTAGGCGACGGCGCCGGCGATCTCGTCGGGTTCGCCGATGCGGCGGAGCGGCGTGGTGGCGGTGCGGCGCTTCAGATTGGCTTCGTCTTCCCAGAGGGCGCGGGCGAAGTCGGTCTTGACGAGGCCGGGCGCGATGCAGTTGACGCGGACGCCTTTCGGCCCCCATTCGCCAGCGAGCGAGCGGCACAGCGCGAAGTCGGCGGCCTTGGAGATGCCGTAGGCGCCGATCACGGTGGAGCCGCGCAGGCCCCCGATCGAGGAGATGATGATCACCGAGCCCTTGCCGCGCTCGGCCATTTGCGGGATCGCGAGCGCGGAGAGCCAGATGTTGCTCTTGACGTTCGAGCCCATGATCTTGTCGAAGGCTTCATCTGATATGTCGAGCAGCGGGCCGTAATAGGGATTCACGGCGGCGTTGCAGACGAGAATGTCGATCTTGCCGTAATGCTTCGTCGCGCCCGCGATCAGCGCCTCGACTTCGTTCTTGCGCGCGATGTTGCAGGGAATGACGATGGCATCGCCGCCAACGGCATTGATGCCGTCGGCGACTTCCTTGCAAGCGTCGGCCTTGCGCGAGGAGACAACCACCTTGGCGCCTAACTTGGCGAGCAACTCGGCGGAGGAGCGGCCGATGCCGCGGCTGGAGCCGGTGACCACGGCGACCTTCCCGGTGAGATCGAACGGGGTGCTTTGCATTGGTGTTGCCTCAGATGCTTCGTCATTCCGGGGCGCGCCTCTTGGCGCGAGCCCGGAATCCATACTCCCGATCGTGGCTATGGATCCCGGGCTCGCGCTTCGCGCGCCCCGGGATGACAGGTCAGATCAACCCGCCCGCATCCGCGACGCGGCGCTGGTGGTAGTCGGTGTCGCCAAAGGTGTTCTCGATCATGGTGAGGCGCTTGAAGTAGTGGCCGATCTTGGCCTCCATGGTCATGCCGATGCCGCCGTGGAGCTGGATCGACTGCTGGCCGACGAATTTCAGCGACTTGCCGATCTGCACCTTGGCCGCGGCGATCGCGTTGCTGCGCTCCTTGGCGTCCTCGAAGTCGTTCGCCATGGTCGCGAACATCGACATCGAGCGCGCCTGCTCGGTGGCGACGAACATGTCGGAGGCGCGGTGCTGCAGCGACTGGAACGAGCCGATCGCGACGCCGAATTGCTTGCGGGTCTTGATGTACTCGACCGTGGTCTTGAGCGATTCGTCCATCAGGCCGACCGCCTCGGCGCAGAGCGCGACGCGGGCTTCGTCCACCACGCGCTCGATCAGCGCGAGCGAATCCTCGGGGTTGCCGAGCACGGCGTCGGGACCGACCTCGACACCGGTGAAGGTGATGTCGGCGGCGTGCAGGCCGTCCTGGGTCGGATAGGACTTCTTGGCGACGCCCTTGGCATTGGCCGGAACCAGAAACACGCCGATGCCTGACTTGTCGCGGCGGTCGCCCTTGGTGCGCGCGGTGACGATCAGGGTATCCGCGTTCTCGCCGTTGAGCACGACGAACTTCTCGCCGTCGATCACGTAAGAATCGCCCCTCTTCTTCGCGGTCGTGGTGACGTCGAACAGATCGTAGCGCGAGTTCTTCTCGAGCTGGGCGAAGGCCAGCGTCTTGCTGCCGTCGATGATGCCGGGCACGTGCGCGGCCTTCTGCGCATCGGTGCCGGCATGACGCAGGAAGCCGCCGCCGATCACCACCGTCGCCAGATAGGGCTCGAGCACCAGCGCCTTGCCGAGCGCCTCCATCACGATCATGGTCTCGACACCGCCGCCGCCGAAGCCGCCGTCAGCCTCGCTGAAGGGCAGGCCCAAAAGTCCCTGCTCGGCGAGCTTGAGCCAGACCGTTTTGCTCCAGCCGCCCTTCTCCGCCATGTACTTCTTGCGCTGCTCGAAATCGTAGGAATCGGTCAGCAGGCCGTCGATGCTTTCCTTGAGAAGCCGCTGCTCCTCGGACAGATCAAAATCCATTTCTTTGGTTCCTCGTACCCGGACTTATTTGGCTTCGTCATCCCGGGGCGCGCGTAGCGCGAGCCCGGGATCCATACTCCCGATCGGGGTTATGGATTCCGGGTTCGCGACTTCGTCGCGCCCCGGAATGACGGTTGAATATTGCCCTCCCCGCGATCGCGGAGAGGTGGCAGATCACAGCCCCAGCACCGCCTTGGCGATGATGTTGCGCTGGATCTCGTTGGAGCCGCCGTAGATCGAGACCTTGCGGTTGTTGAAGTAGCTCGGCGCGATCTGGGCGGTCCAGTCCATGGCTTCGTTCGAGCCATCGTCGCCGTGCACGTCGTAGGGCGCGGCGAACGGGCCGATCACTTCCATCAGAAGCTCGGTGGTGGTCTGCTGGATCTCCGAGCCCTTGATCTTCAGCACCGAGGAGGCCGGATTGGGCTTGCCCTTGCCGTGCTTGCCTTCGTCGGCGACGACGCGCAGCTGGGTGAGCTCGAGCGCCTTCAGCTCGATCTCGCAGGCCGCCAGCTTCTCGCGGAAGGCGGGATCCTGGATGATCGGCTTGCCGGCGGATTCGACCTTCGAAGCCAGATCCTTGATGCGGCGGATGCGCTCCTTGGAGACGCCGACGCGGGCGATGCCGGTGCGCTCATTGCCGAGCAGGAATTTGGCGTAGTCCCAACCCTTGTTCTCCTCGCCGATCAGGTTCTCGTAGGGAACCTCGACGTCGTCGAAGAAGACTTCGTTGACCTCACGGCCGCCGTCGATGGTCTGGATCGGGCGAACGGTGACGCCCTTCGACTTCATCGAGAACACGATGAAGGAGATGCCCATCTGCTTCTTGGCGTTGTTGTCGGTGCGGCAGAGGCAGAAGATCATGTCGGCGTGCTGGGCGAGCGTGGTCCAGGTCTTCTGGCCGTTGATGATCCATTTGTCGCCACGGCGCTCGGCCTTGGTCTTGAGCGAGGCGAGGTCGGAGCCGGAGCCGGGCTCCGAAAAGCCCTGGCACCACCAATCGTCGACATTGGCGATGCGCGGCAGGTACTTCTTCTTCTGCTCCTCGTTGCCGAAGGTGTAGATGACGGGGCCGACCATGCTGACGCCGAAGGCGAGCGGCTGCGGCGCCGGATAGGACTGCAGCTCCTCGTTGAAGATGTAGTGCTGCACGCTGGTCCAGCCGGTGCCGCCATATTCCTTCGGCCAATGGCTGACGCCCCAGCCCTTCTTGTTGAGGATGCGCCACCACGTCACCATCTCGTCCTTGGAGAGGTGACGGCCCTCGACCAGCTTGCGCCGCGTATCCGGCGGCACGTTGTCGCGGAAGAACTGCCGCACTTCGTCGCGAAACGCCTGCTCTTCTCTAGTGAATGCGAGATCCATTGGATCCTCCTGTGAAACGTTACTTCATTTTCGTCATTGCGGGGGCATCAGCAGCGCGAATCCCGGATAGCGGTTTCTGCTGCTGGCGCAATTCGTGGCGCGACAATTTCCCGACCGGCGTCCGCGGCAGGTCGTCGACGAACTCGACCGCGGCCGGCAATTCGTGCCTGCCGAGCTTGCCGGCAAGCTGCGCGCGCAGCTCGTCGAGCGTGAACGGCTTTGCCTCGGGCCTCAGCTTGATGAAGGCCTTGGCGGCTTCGCCGCGATAGGGATCGGGAATGCCGAGCACGATCACCTCGTGCACGCCCGGGATGGTGTAGATCGCCTGCTCGATCATCTGCGGATAGACGTTGAAACCGCCGGAGATGATCATGTCCTTCTTGCGGTCGACCAGGAAGAAGTAGCCGTCGGCATCGACATAGCCGATGTCGCCGGTGAGAAAGCGGCCATCGACGAAGGCTTCCGTGGATCCCTCCGGCTTGTTCCAGTAGCCCTTGGTGACGTTCGGGCCCTTGATGCGGATCTCGCCGATCTCACCCGGTGGCAGCACGCGCCTGGGATCGTCGAGCGCGACGACGTCGAGCTCGATGCCGGGCAGCGTCAGGCCGATCGAGCCCGGTTTCTCGGGGCCCTCGGGCGGATGGCCGGTGCCGGGCGAGCAGGTCTCGGTCATGCCCCAGCCGCTCTTCAGCTTCTTGCCGACCTTGCGCTCGAAGAAGCTCGCGATCTCCACCGGCAGCGGCGCGCCGCCGGAGCCGATGGTGACCAGCGAGGAGAAGTCGCGTTTGTCGAGATCGGGCAGCGCGGCGATCGCGATCCACATCGTCGGCACGCCTGGGAAATACGTCGCACGCTTGACCTCGATGTCGCGCATCACGGCTTCGACGTCGAAGCGCTGATGCAGCGAGATCAGATTGCCGCGGCGGAGCGAGGACAGCAGCACCACGGTGAGCGCGTAGATGTGGAACAGCGGCAGCACGCAGATCACGCGCTCGATTGTCTCGCCGCGGGCGGCACGGGCCGGCTTGCCCCAGACGTCGTAGATCGACACCGCCGAGGTGAGATTGCCGTGCGTGAGCATCGCGCCCTTCGGCAGGCCGGTGGTGCCGCCGGTATATTGCAGCAGCGCGACGTCGTCGGCCGCAACGACAGGCCATTGCGCCGGCGCGATGGCGCCCTCGACGAAAGCCGCGAACGTGACGATGCGGGGATCGTCGGGGATTGCCGCCTGCGGCGTGCCGACCTTGCCCCAATGATCGTCCTCGCAGACGACGAGCTTGTCGATCAGGCCCTTCTCCAGGAATTTCAGCGCGGTCGGCAGCAGGGCCTGGAGGTTGGAGGTGACGAGCAGGCGCGAGCCGGAATCGGTGATCTTGTGCGTCAGCGCGATCTCGCCGTCGAGCGGCGACAGATGCGCGACGCGGCCCCCGGCCTTCAGCGCGCCGAAGAAGCTGACGGGATGATCGGGCGTGTTGCCGAGGAACAGCGCGACCGAGCTGTTCCTGCCGATGCCAGCGCGCAGGAACGCCGCGGCGGCGCGATCGGCCAAGCTTGCGAGCTCGGCGTAGCTGATGGGCCGGTCGCGGAATTCCAGCGCGGTGCGCGGGCCGTAATCGGCGGCGGCCTTGGCGAGAAGGTCCGGCAGCGTGCCCTGGACGATGGTGTCGTCCCACCGCACGCCCTCGGGATAAAACTGTTCGCCGGGATGGGTCATTTTCCTGATTGCTCGAGCGAACAACTAACACAGACCGTCATTCCGGGGCGCGACGAAGTCGCGAGCCCGGAATCCATAACCACCAGCTGGGGTTATGGATTCCGGGCCTGCGCCTTGCGGCGCATCCCGGAATGACGAAGGTTGGGACGAAGCCCCGATCACGCTGCTTTCGACTCCGCAGCCAGCGACGCAAACGTCTTGCCCTCCGCGGCGAGCTTCTTCAGCAGCGGGGCGGGCTCGAGGCTCGGATCGTTGGTCTCCTTGGCGTAGAAGGCCAGACGATCGGCGATGTGCTTGAGGCCGACGCTGTCGGCCCAGAACATCGGGCCGCCACGGTAGATCGGCCAGCCATAGCCGTAGAGCCAGACCACGTCGATGTCGCTGGGACGCGCGGCGATGCCCTCTTCCAGGATCTTCGCGCCCTCGTTGATCATCGGATACATCATGCGCTCGAGGATCTCCTCGTCGCTGACGACGCGCTTCTTGCGGCCGAGACGCAGCAAGGTCTCGTCGATCAGCTTCTCGACGTCGGGGTCGGGCAGCGGCGCACGAGAACCCTGCTCGTACTTGTAATAGCCCTTGCCGGTCTTCTGGCCGAAGCGGCCGGCCTCGCACAGCGCGTCCGCGATCTCCGACTTGATGCCGCGGTCCTTACGCGAGCGCCAGCCGATGTCGAGGCCGGCGAGATCGCTCATCGCGAACGGGCCCATCGGCATGCCGAACTTGGTGACGACGGCATCGACCTGCTGCGGCAGCGCGCCCTCGAACAGCAGCTTCTCGGACTGCTTGCCGCGCTGGGCCAGCATGCGGTTGCCGACGAAGCCGTCGCAGACGCCGACCACGGCCGGCACCTTCGCGATTTTTCGCGCGATGGTCACCGCAGTCACCAGCGCATCCGGCGCGGTCTTGTCGGCACGCACGATCTCGCACAGCTTCATGACGTTGGCCGGCGAGAAGAAGTGCATGCCGAGCACGTCCTGCGGACGCTTGGTCGACTTCGCGATCTCGTCGATGTTGAGATAGGAGGTGTTGGAGGCGAGCACGGCGCCCGGCTTGGCGTACTGGTCGAGCTTGCCGAACACCTCCTTCTTGACCGCCATGGTCTCGAACACGGCCTCGATGACGAGATCGGCATCGCCGACATTCTCGATGCCGACGACGCCGTTGATCAGCGCCATGCGCTTGGCGGGCGCATCGGCCGGGATGCCGCCGCGCGCGGCGGTCGCTTCCCAGTTCTTCTGCATCACGCCCATGCCGCGCTTGAGCTGCTCCTCGCCGGTCTCGATCAGGGTGACGGGAATGCCGGCATTGGCGAAGGACATCGCGATGCCGCCGCCCATGGTGCCGGCACCGAGAATGGCGACGCGGTTCACGGGCCGCGGCTTGGTGCCTTCAGGAACGCCGGCGATCTTGTTGGCCTCGCGCTCGGCGAAGAAGGCGTAACGCTGCGCCTTGGACTGGTCGCTGGCGACGAGCTTGAGGAAGCCCTCGCGCTCCTTCTTCAGGCCTTCGTCGAACGGCAGGTCGATGGCATAGCCGACGGCGTCGGCTGCGGCGAACGGCGCCTCGAGGCCGCGCGACTTCTTGGTCATGGCCGCGACCGCATTGGTGAAGATCGAGCGATCGGCCTTGGCGGCTGCGAGCTTGGAATCGTCGTCGCGCAGGCGGCGCAGCGGGCGCTTCTCCGCGAGCAGCTTGCGCACGAAAGCCTCGCCGCCGGAGGCCGGGCCCTCGACGATCTCCTCGATCAGGCCGTTCTTCAGCGCCTCCGCCGCCCCGATCGGGTCGCCGCCGACGATCATCTTGACCGCAAGCTCCGGGCCCACCGCACGGGGCAGGCGCTGGGTGCCACCGGCGCCGGGCAGAAGTCCGAGCTTCACCTCGGGCAGGCCGAGCTTGGCCTCTTTCACCGCGACGCGGAAATGGCAGGCCAGCGCGACCTCGAGGCCGCCGCCGAGCGCGGTGCCGTGGATCGCGGCAACGACCGGCTTGGGCGAGTTTTCGATCTCGGACAGCACGTCGTTGAGCACGGGCGGCTTCGGCGGCTTGCCGAACTCGGTGATGTCGGCACCGGCAATGAAGGTGCGACCGGCGCAGGTCAGCACGATGCCCTTGATGGAGGGATCGGCGATCGCGGCTTTGATGCACTCGAGGATGCCGCCGCGGACTGCGGCACTCAGCGCATTGACCGGCGGGCTGTTGACCGTGACGATCCCGACTTCATCATGACGCTCAAGCTTGACCACTTCGCTCACGGTGTCCCTCCTTGGTGGGGATTTACTTTTATTCGATTTCGCATTGCGGAATTTAATTCCGCATCTTGACGGCAGGGTTATTTTGAAGCACGGACGTTGTCAACGACTCCGCGCAAGAAGCAGATCAGGGATGAAGCGTACAGGAAAGAAGACCGCGACCGATCGGAATTTCGTCGTCGCGCTTTCCCGCGGACTGGAAGTATTGCGCGCGTTCCAACCCAATGACGGCCTGCTGGGCAATCAGGAGATTGCGTCCCGCACCAATCTGCCCAAGCCCACCGTGTCGCGGCTGACCTACACGCTGACCAAGCTTGGCTATCTGACGCCGGTTCCTCGCTTCGAGAAGTACCAGCTCGCCCCGGCAGCGATGTCGCTCGGCTACGCGGCGCTGGCCAATCTGGGCGTTCGGCATTTGTCCGAGCCGTTCCGCGAAGAGGTGATGCGCGCGACCGGCGGCGCCGTCGCCGTCGGCGGCCGTGACCGCCACAGCATGATCTATTTCGGGCAGAGCCGCGGCAGCGAGACTGTCGGCGTTCAACTTGACGTCGGCTCGCGCGTGCCGATTGCAACCAGCGCGATGGGCCGCGCCTATTTCTGGGCACTCGATGACGAAGGTCGCGCCGAAGTGTCGCGCATCCTGCGCGAACATTACGGCAGCCGCTGGCCGAAGATGCGCGAGGGCTTGGAACGTTCCGGCGAGACGGTCGCGAAATACGGCTTTGCGATTTCGGTCGGCGATTGGCACGACGACATCGGCGCGGCCGGCGTCGCACTCAAGCTCAACGACGGAACCGGACCTTACGCATTCAATTGCGGCGCGCCCGCATTCCGTTTCACGGAAGAGCGTTTGATCAACGACATTGGACCGCGTCTCTTAGCGATGGTAAGGAACATCGAGGCGGCGCTCGGGGGTCTGATGCCGCATTCAAAAAAAGACATCAGCAAAAAGCTGAAATCAGGAGGAAAAGTTGCGCGTGTGGCCGAGGGATTCAGATAGCCTTTGTCATCATCGGGAGCGGCTCGCATCGCCCCATCGCTCACCGAACGACGTGAGCGAGACGAGATGACGCAGGCACAGCTCGCGCAGGGTAGATCGCCCCTGCTCGCGGTTCGCGACGTCAGCGTCGTGTTCGGCGGCATCGTCGCGCTCAACGGCGTGTCCTTCGACATGCACAAGGGAGCCATCCTCGGATTGATCGGCCCGAACGGCGCCGGCAAGACCACGCTCTTCAACTGCCTGTCGCGGCTGTACCAGCCGTCGTCCGGCGACATCTTGATGGACGGCGTGAGCATCCTGACGCGGCCGCCGCACCGGATCGCCGAGATCGGCATCGGCCGCACCTTCCAGAACGTGGCGCTGTTTCCCAACCTTTCGGTGATGGACAACGTCCGCGTCGGCGCCCATTCGAAGACCTCGAGCGACATTATCAGCGACTCCCTGAAGCTTGCCTGGGTCCGGCGCAGCGAGGCCAGCATCAACAAGAAGGTGCACGAGATCCTTGCTTACCTCGACCTCGAGGACGTCGCCCATACCGTCGTGTCCGGCCTACCGTTCGGTACGCAGAAGCGGGTCGAGCTGGCGCGTGCGCTGGCGGCCGATCCGAAGATCCTGCTGCTCGACGAACCCGCCGGCGGCCTCAACCACGAGGAAGTTCATGTGCTCGGCGACCTCATCCGCAAAATCCGCGACGAGCGCCATATGACCGTGCTCCTGGTCGAGCATCACATGGGCCTCGTGATGTCGATCGCCGACCACGTTGTCGCGCTGAATTTCGGCAAGAAGCTCGCGGAAGGCACGCCCGCCCAGGTGCAGGCGGACCCGGACGTCATCAAGGCCTATCTCGGGAGCAAGGATCAATGACGCCACTGCTCAACGTCAAGGACCTGCGCGCTTATTACGGCCAGGTCCAGGCGCTCCATGGCCTGTCCTTCTCGCTCAATGAGGGCTCGCTCGTGACGCTGCTGGGCGCCAACGGCGCCGGCAAGACCACCACACTGCGCGCGATCTGCAACATGGTGCGCTCCACCGGCGGCGTCGAGTTCGAAGGCAAGCCGCTGAACAACCGTTCGACCGAGAGCATCGTGCGGTTCGGCATCGCCCACGTGCCGCAGGGCCGCGGCACCTTCACCAACATGACGGTGGAAGAGAACCTCCAGCTCGGGGCCATCACCCGCAAGGACCGCGCCGGCATCGTCTCCGACATCGAGCGCATGTACGCGCATTTCCCGGTGTTGAAGCAGCGCCATACCCAGCAGGCCGGCACGCTCTCCGGCGGCGAGCAGCAGATGCTCGCGGTCGCCCGCGCGCTGATGCTGCGACCGCGGCTGATGCTGCTCGACGAGCCCTCCTTCGGCCTCGCGCCGCTGGTGGTGCGCGACCTGTTCGGCATCCTCGGCAAGATCAACCGCGAGGACAAGGTCTCGATCCTGGTGGTCGAGCAGAACGCCCAGCTCGCGCTCGAGCTCGCCGACCAGGCCTATGTGATCGAGACCGGGCGCATCGTGATGTCGGGCAAGGCCAAGGACATCGCGAACAACGAAGAAATCCGCAAATCCTATCTGGGTTACTGAGGGAGCCGGCACAATGGAGCTGTTCACCAACCAGGTCCTGGCCGGCATCGCCACGGGGGCGATTTATGCCTGCATGGCGCTCGCCGTGGTCATGATCTACCAGGCCATCGACCATCTCAACTTCGCGCAAGGCGAGATGGCGATGTTCTCGACCTTCATCTCATGGCAGCTGATGCAGTGGGGCGTGTCTTATTGGGCTGCCTTCCTGATCACGCTGGCATTTTCTTTCGTTGCCGGCATCGCGATCGAGCGCATCCTGTTCAAGCCGCTCGTCAAGGCGCCGGTGCTCACCAACGTCGCCGGCTTCATCGCGCTGTTTGCGATCATCAACTCCTCGGCGGGCCTGATCTGGGACTTCACGATCAAGCAATATCCGACCCCGTTCGGCTCCGCACCGTTCCTCGGCAGCCAGCTGATCTCGACGCACCAGGCCGGCATGATCGGCGTCACCGTGGCGCTGCTGCTCGCGCTCTATTTCTTCTTCCAGTACACGCGCATCGGCCTTGCGATGCGAGCCGCAGCGTCGGTGCCCGAATCGGCCCGCCTCGTCGGCATCAACACGAGCTGGATGATCGCGCTCGGCTGGGGCATGGCGACCGCGATCGGCTCGATCGCCGGCATGCTGATCGCGCCTGTCGTATTCCTCGAGCCGAACATGATGGGCGGCGTGCTGATCTACGGCTTCGCCGCGGCGGTGCTCGGCGGGCTGTCGAGCCCGTTCGGCGCCGTGGTCGGCGGCTTCCTGGTCGGCGTGTTCGAGAACCTCGCCGGTACCTACATCCCCGGCGTCGGCAATGAGCTGAAACTCCCGATCGCGCTCGCGCTGATCATCTCCGTCCTGGTCGTCAAACCCGCTGGTCTGTTCGGCCGGCATATCGTCAAGCGAGTTTGATCATGAGCGCAGCAGAAGAAGTCGTCGCCGAGGGCCACGAGGCGGTCGAGGCGGTTCCGAAGCGGGCCATGACGCTGGGCACCGGCACGTCGCTGGTGGTGCTGGCCGCGCTGTTGATCGTGCCGATGTTCGTCAAGAACTTCATCATCTTCCAGATGACGATGCTCCTGATCTACGGGCTCGCGGTGCTGGCGCTGAACATCCTGACCGGCGGAAGCGGCCAGTTCTCGCTCGGCCAGAGCGCGTTCTACGCCGTCGGCGCCTATGTGTCTGCGGTGCTGATGGAACATGCCAACGTCAACTACGCGCTGACCATTCCGATCTCCGCCGTGATTTGCTTCGGATTCGGTTACCTGTTCGGCAAGCCGGCGCTGCGGCTGTCGGGCATCTATCTCGCGCTCGCGACCTTTGCGCTCGCGACCGCGATGCCGCAGTTGCTCAAGCTGAACTTCCTCGAGCACTGGACCGGCGGCGTGCAGGGCCTCGTCGTCACCAAGCCGGACGCACCGTTCGGCTTGCCGATGTCGCAGGACATGTGGCTGTACTACTTCACGCTCGCCGTGACGGTCGCGATCTACATCTTCTCGGTGAACCTGTTGCGCTCCCGCTCGGGCCGCGCCTTCATGGCGATCCGCGACAACGAGATCGCGGCCTCCTCCATGGGCGTCAACGTCGCGCTGTACAAGACGCTGGCCTTCGGCGTGTCCGCCGGCATCACCGGCGTTGCCGGCTCGCTCGGCGCCATCGCGGTGCAGTTCGTCGCGCCCGACAGCTACACCATCACGCTCGCGATCTCGCTGTTCCTCGGCATGGTGGTCGGCGGCGTCGGCTGGCTGCCCGGCTCGTTCGTCGGCGCGGCCTTCATCATCTTCGTGCCGAACATGGCGGAGAGCATCTCCAAGGGCCTCTCCGGCGCAGTGTTCGGCGTGCTGCTGTTCCTCGTCATCTACCTCGTGCCGCATGGCGCAAGGCAGGTGGCGATCCTGGGCCAGCAACTCGTCGGCAAGCTCAGGAAGAACTGAAGACCCGTTGAATTAACCAAGGAGACCGAATTGTATTTTGGAAGAACACTGCGAGCCGCCGCGCTGATCACGGCAACGGCGGCCATCACTCTCACCTCCGGCGCTGCACTCGCCCAAAAGAAATACGACACCGGCGCGTCCGATACCGAGATCAAGATCGGCAACATCATGCCGTACAGCGGTCCGGCGTCGGCCTATGGCATCATCGGCAAGACCGAAGAAGCCTATTTCAAGATGATCAACGACAAGGGCGGCATCAACGGCCGCAAGATCAACTTCGTCACCTATGACGACGGCTATTCGCCGCCGAAGGCCGTCGAGCAGGTCCGCAAGCTGGTCGAGAGCGACGAGGTGCTGGTCGTTTTCAATCCGCTCGGCACGCCCTCGAACAGTGCGATCCAGAAGTATCTGAACTCCAAGAAGATCCCGCAGCTCTTCGTCGCGACCGGCGCCACCAAGTGGAACGACCCGAAGAACTTCCCCTGGACCATGGGCTGGCAGCCCTCCTACCAGAGCGAAGCGCAGATCTACGCGAAGTGGCTGATGAAGGAGAAGCCGGACGCCAAGATCGCGATCCTCTACCAGAACGACGATTTCGGCAAAGACTACCTCAAGGGCACCAAGGACGGCCTCGGCGCCAAGGCCTCGTCCATGATCGTCATGGAGGAGAGCTACGAGGTCTCCGAGCCGTCGATCGACGGCCATATCGTCAAGATCAAGGCCGCCAATCCCGACGTGCTGCTGATCTACACCACGCCGAAGTTCGCGGCCCAGACCATCAAGAAGACCGCCGAGCTCAGCTGGAAACCGCTCCAGATCCTCACCAACGTGTCGATCTCGGTCGGCAGCGTGATGAAGCCGGCTGGCTTCGAGAACGCGCAGGGCGTGCTGTCGGCCGCCTACGCCAAGGACTCCACGGATCCGCAATGGGCCAACGACCCAGGCATGAAGAAGTGGAACGAGTTCGTCGACAAGTACATGCCGGGTGCCGACAAGTCGGACACCAGCATGGTCTACGGCTATGGCGCCGCGTCGACGCTGGCCAAGGTGCTGGAGATGTGCGGCGACGATCTCACTCGCGCCAACATCATGAAGCAGGCCGCCTCGTTGAAGGACTTTGCCCCGGATACGCTGCTGCCCGGCGTCAAGATCAACACCAGCGCCACCGACTTCGCTCCGATCGCGCAGCTGCAGATGATGCGCTTCAAGGGCGAGAAGTGGGAACTGTTCGGCGAGATCATCAGCGGTGACGTCGCCTCCGAGTGACGCGTGACGCGATGATCGAGGACGAGGAGCCCCCGCGGACAGTCGCGGGGGCTTTTTGTTGACGACAGGCGCCAATCTTGTTCAATGCGATCGATCCATCCCGGGGTAGGAGAGCAATGGCCGCCGTTCGTTCCCAGGTTGCGACGCTCTGGGCCGCGCTTGCCTTGTGCACTGCAATGAGCGGCGAGGCGCTGGCGCAGAAGAAATACGACAGCGGCGCCTCCGATACCGAGATCAAGATCGGTAACATCATGCCCTACAGCGGTCCGGCCTCCGGCTATGCTGCGATCGGCAGGACCGAGGAAGCCTACTTCAACAAGATCAATGCCGAGGGCGGCATCAACGGCCGCAAGATCAGATTCATCTCCTATGACGACGGCTATTCGCCGCCGAAGACGGTGGAACAGGCGCGAAAACTGGTCGAGAGCGACAACGTGCTGCTGATCTTCGGCTCGCTCGGCACCTCCACCAACAGCGCCATCCGCAAGTACATGAACGAGAAGAAGGTGCCGCAATTGTTCGTGGCGAGCGGCGCCTCGAAATGGAACGACCCCAAGCAATATCCCTGGACCATGGGCTGGCAGCCGAGCTACGTCAGCGAGGCTCGGATCTATGCCAAATACATCATGAAGGAGAAGCCAAACGGAAAGATCGGCGTGCTCTACCAGAACGACGATTTCGGCAAGGACTATCTAAACGGGTTGAAGGAGGGCCTCGGCGCCAAGGCTTCGATGATCGTGCGGGAGGAGGCCTACGACACGTCCGAGCCCGCAATCGACGAGCGAGTCGTGAAGCTGAAGGCGGCCGGCGCCGATATCTTCATCAGCCTCACCAACCAGAAATTCGCCGCGCAGGGAATCAAGAAAGCCGCGGAGATCAACTGGCATCCGATGCACATCATCTCCAACGTCTCGGCTTCGGTCAGCGGCGTATTGGAGCCGGCGGGCATTGAAGTCTCGCAAGGCATCCTGTCGGCGACCTACACCAAGGACGGCTCCGACCCGCAGTGGAATGCCGACGACGGCATGAAGAAGTTCTACAGTTTCCTCGCGCAATACGAGCCCAGGGCCAACAAGCTCGATGCCGGCGTCGTGTACGGCTATGCCGCCGCACAGACCATCGTGAAGGTGCTGCAGATGTGCGGCGACGATCTCACCCGCGAGAACGTCATGAAGCAGGCCGCCAGCCTGAAGGACTTCGCACCCGACACGCTGCTGCCAGGCATCAAGATCAACACCGCGCCCGACGATTTCGCCCCGATCGAGCAGCTGCAGATGATGCGCTTCAAGGGCAGGAAATGGGAGCTGTTCGGCGACATCATCTCGAGCGAGATGAGCCACTGAACGACGCAATTCAAAATAGCCGCCTTCTCGTAAAGCAACTCAAGCGGTGAGTTTGCCCCGCAAAAAGAATCTCACGCGCCGGAATATTCAGCACCGCCTTCGACGAGATCGCCGCCTGCGCGAGGGCCGTGCAGGCGTTCTTCTTGCTGACGGCCGTGGATAGGTATTGAATGCGTGACGGAGCGACGCGCAACGATCGCTCCCAATAAGAACAAACGACACATTCAATCCTGTCCAGGGAGATCAAAATGCCTGCAATGCATGTGCGATTGGGGGCCTTCTCGGCTGCCCTCGTGCTAGCCGCCACGCTGTCCACGACAGCGCTCGCGCAGAAGAAATACGACACCGGCGCATCCGACACGGAGATCAAGATCGGCAACATCATGCCCTATAGCGGTCCCGCGTCCGCCTACGGCGTGATCGGCAAGACCGAAGAGGCCTATTTCCGCAAGATCAACGCAGAAGGCGGCATTAACGGCCGCAAGATCAACTTCATCACCTATGACGACGCCTATTCCCCGCCGAAGACCGTGGAGCAGGCGCGCAAGCTGGTCGAGAGCGACGAGGTGCTGCTGATCTTCAACTCGCTCGGCACCCCGCCGAACTCGGCGATCCAGAAGTACATGAACCAGAAGAAGGTTCCGCAGCTGTTCGTCGCCACCGGCGCCACGAAGTGGAACGACCCGCAGACCTTCCCGTGGACGATGGGCTGGCAACCCAACTACCAGATCGAGGCGATCATCTACGCCAAGTACATCCTGAAGAACCATCCGAACGCCAAGATCGCCGTGCTCTACCAGAACGACGATTACGGCAAGGACTATCTGAAGGGGTTCAAGGACGGGCTCGGAGCCAAGGCCGCCTCGATGATCGTCATCGAGGACAGCTACGAAGTCTCCGAGCCGACCATCGACTCCCACATCGTCAAGATGAAGTCGACCAACGCCGACGTGTTCTTCAACATCACGACGCCGAAATTCGCGGCACAGGCGATCAAGAAGAACGCCGAGATCGGCTGGAAGCCGCTGCACTTCCTCAACAACGTCTCGGCCTCGATCGGCAGCGTAATCAAGCCGGCCGGATTCGAGAACGCGCAGGACATCATCTCGTCGCAATATTTCAAGGATCCGACCGACGCGCAGTGGAAAAATGACAAGGCGATGATCGCCTGGAACGAATTTCTGGATAAGTACTATCCTGAAGCGAACCGCGCCGATGCCTCGGTAATGTACGGCTACATCGTCGCCCAAGGCCTCGTTCACGTGCTCAAGGCCTGCGGTGACAATCTCACCCGCGAGAACATCATGAAGCAGGCCGCCAACATCAAGGACTTCGAGCCGGCGGGCTTGTTGCCGGGCATCAAGGTCAACACCTCGGCGACCGATTTCGCGCCGCTCTCGCAACTGCAGCTGATCCGGTTCAAGGGCGAGCATTGGGTGCCATTTGGCGAGGTGCTGAGCGGCGACGTCGGCGGCTGACCATTAACCACTTGCTCAAGATGTAGCCAAATCGACTAAAGACGCAGCCCCTGCGGCCATGCCGCAGGGGCTTTTCCTTGAAGCGTTCAGGCAAATCGTATTGAATTGCGGCCGCGTCGCGAAGAAAAACGAGACAAGAAAAGGGACGCACACACAAAGAAAAAACAGGGAGATTGGAATGCCTGCTGTCACCGGCAAGCTTGCGGCCGCATCATTGGCGCTCGCGCTCATCGCGGCCTCGGCCTCAACCGCAACGGCCCAAAAAAAATACGATACCGGTGCGACCGACACCGAGATCAAGATCGGCAACATCATGCCCTACAGCGGACCGGCCTCCGCCTACGGCATCATCGGTCGCACCGAAGCCGCCTATTTCAAGAAGATCAACGAAGAGGGCGGCATCAACGGCCGCAAGATCAATTTCGTCTCCTACGACGACGCCTACTCGCCGCCGAAGACGGTGGAGCAGGCGCGCAAGCTGGTCGAGAGCGACGAGGTGCTGCTCGTCTTCAACTCGCTCGGCACGCCGCCGAACTCCGCGATCCAGAAATACATGAACTCGAAGAAGGTGCCGCAGCTGTTCGTCGCCACCGGCGCTACCAAGTGGAACGATCCGCAGAACTTCCCGTGGACCATGGGCTGGCAACCCAACTACCAGAGCGAGACGCAGATCTACGCGAAATACATCCTCAAGGCCATGCCGAACGCCAAGATCGGCGTGCTCTACCAGAACGACGATTACGGCAAGGATTACCTGAAGGGCCTGAAGGACGGCTTGGGGGCCAAGGCCGCGAGCATGATCGTGCTGGAGGAAAGCTACGAGACGTCGGAGCCGACCATCGACAACCACATCGTCAAGCTGAAAGCCACCGGCGCCGACGTCTTCATCAACATCACCACGCCGAAGTTCGCGGCGCAGGCGATCAAGAAGATCTCCGAGATCGGCTGGAAGCCGACCCACTTCCTCAACAACGTCTCGGCCTCGGTCGGCAGCGTGATCAAGCCCGCCGGCTTCGAGAATTCGCAGGACATTATCTCGGCCGCCTATCTGAAGGACGTCTCCGATCCGCAGTGGAAGGACGACGCCGGCATGAAGGCGTTCCTGGAGTTCATGACGAAGTACTTCCCCGAGGGCGACAAGCTCGACGGCGGCACCATCGTCGGCTACGGCGTCGCGCAGACGCTGGTCGAAGTGCTGAAGAAATGCGGCGACAATCTCACGCGCGAGAACGTCATGAAGCAGGCGGCGAGCCTGAAGGACTTCCGCACCGAAGTGCTGCTGCCCGGCATCAAGATCAGTACCGGGCCGAACGACTTCGCACCGATCAGCTCGCTGCAGCTGATGAAGTTCAAGGGCGACAAGTGGGACCTGTTCGGCGAGGTGATCAGCGCCGACGCCGGCGGCTAGAAGCTTCAAAGCCCGGACGACGAGCCCCCTGCGCTGATCGCGCAGGGGGCTTCTGCTTGTGTGGCAATTATGATCACGCGATTGCACAATCGAATGACGGCGAAGGCGCTTACGCTTTGGCACACGATGCGGTAGGCAGATGGCGGCGACCTCCTCGCCGCCAGTCCAGTCTGCGCAAGGCCATTGTCCATGACCGACCGACGCCCCCTGCTCCGCGCGCTCTACGACGCGGCCGTCGCCGCCGCCCATCCCGAAATGGTGCTGGCCCCTCACCTGCGACCTGCGCCCAGGGGGCGCGTGATCTGCCTCGCGGCCGGCAAGGGCGCCGGCGCGATGGCCGCAGCCGCGGAGCGGCATTATCTCGATGCGCTGGGATTGGCGCCGGAGCGCCTCGTCGGCATCGCCACCACGCGCCACGGCTACGGCGTGCCGACGCGCAGCATTCGCGTGGTCGAGGCCGGTCATCCCGTGCCTGACGAAGCCGGCCTGAAGGGCGCGGCCGACACGCTCGCACTCGCGGGCGAGGCCGGGCCGGACGATCTCCTGCTGGTGCTGCTCACCGGCGGCGGCTCGGCCAACTGGATCGCGCCGGTGGACGGCATCAGCTTCGCGCAGAAGCAGGCGGTCAACAAGGCGCTGCTGCGCTCGGGCGCGCCGATCGGCGAGATGAACGTCGTGCGCAAGCACCTGTCGCGGATCAAGGGCGGCCGCCTCGCCCGCGCTGGCAGCAACGCCGCGGAGATCGTGACGCTCGCGATCTCCGACGTGCCGCATGACGATCCGTCCGCGATCGCCTCCGGCCCCACCGTGCCCGATCCGACCACGCTGGCGGATGCGCGCGCGATCGTGGCGAAATACAGGCTCGACATCGACGATGCGGTGCGCCGCGCGCTCGACGATCCCAACAACGAGAGCTGCAAGCCGGGCGACGCCGCCTTTGCGCGCGCCTCGTTCGAGCTGATCGCGCGGCCCAAGCAGTCGCTGGACGCCGCGGTCAAGCTCGCGCGCGAGGCCGGCTACGAGACCATCGATCTCGGCGCCGATCTCGAAGGCGAGGCGCGCGAGGTCGCCGCCGATCACGCCAGGCTGGCGCTTCAGGCACGCAGCCAGGGCAAGCGCGTCGCGATTCTCTCCGGCGGCGAGCTCACGGTCACCGTGCGCGGCAACGGGCGCGGCGGGCCGAACCAGGAATACGCGCTGGCGCTGGCTTCGCTCTTGAAGGACACTTCCGGCATCGCGGCGCTGGCCGGCGACACCGACGGCGCCGATGGCGGCGCCGGCCACCCGACCGACCCCGCCGGCGCGCTGATCGATGCGGCGACGTTCGCGAAGATGAAGGCGCTGGGGCTCGAGCCGCATGCCTATCTCGCCAACAACGACGCCACCACGTTTTTCGAGGCGACCGGCGACCTGCTACAGCCTGGACCGACGCTGACCAACGTGAACGACATCAGGGCGATCTTGGTGGATTGACGTTCGCTTACCCTCCCCTGGAGGGTAAGAGTCAAAACTCGTTGGCGATCTTCGCGAGCATCCCGATCAGGGCTTCGCGGTTGGCCTGGCCGAGCAAGTCGTTCAGCCGGGCCTCGTGCTTGGTGGCGACGAGCTTCTTGGCGCGCGCCAGCACGGCCTTGCCCTTGTCGGTCAAGACCAGGATGTGCGAGCGGCGGTCGTTGGTGGAGCGGATCCGCGCGCAGAGGTCGCGGCTCTCCAGATTGTCGAGCATGGCTACGAAGTTCGGCCTGAGGATGCCGAGCGTGGAGGCGATCTCGGTCTGGTTACGGCCGGGGTTCTTCTCGACCAGCAGCAGCACCGAGAACTGCGCTGGCGTCAGCTGGAGCGAGGCCATGCAGCGCAGAAAATTCTCGAACACCTTGAGCTGCGCACGTTTCAGGACATAGCCGAGCTGCTCGGAAAGCTCGCCGAGCTGGAGGGCCTCCGCCTGCGGCTCGCTCGCGTCCTTGCGGCCCTTGGCCACGTCGGCCGGCTTGTCGGAGGACTTTTCAGCGGTTTTGGAAACGGTCATCGCCTCGTGCTCGTAATCCCGCTAAATTCCGGGGCGGGTCGTTCCCACCCTTGAAGTTATATTTGATAATTGTTATGGACCATACCAAATATCGCCTGCGTTTTTCAATGGCTGTGAGCGGACCGTCCACCGCAATCGAGGGGACCGGTCCGGATTAGGGGGAGCGTCCGGTCTTGAATACCACCATCATGCTGTTCCTGGTGCAGGACGGCATCACCAATGGCGCGATCTATGCGCTGCTCGGCCTGGCGCTGGTGCTGGTGTTCGCCGTCACCCGGGTCATCCTTATTCCCCAGGGCGAATTCGTCACCTATGGCGCGCTGACCTATGCCTCGCTGGCCGCCGGCCAGATGCCGGGCACGGCAAAGCTGGCGCTGGCGCTCGGCATCGGCGCCTTCGCCTTCGACCTGTTCGTGGCGCGCAAGGCGCTGCACGGGCGGCTGGTCGTCCGCAGCTTCATCGCCAACGTCGTGCTGCCCGCGATCGTGCTGGCGCTGACCCTGTCCCTCGCCGCGCAGAAGCCGCCGGTCGCGGTCTGCATCGCGCTGTCGCTGGTGATCGTGGCGATGATCGGCCTCTATCTCTACCGCATCGCCTTCCAGCCGCTGGCGCACACCTCGGTGCTGGTGCTGCTGATCGCCTCGGTCGGCGTCCATCTCGCGCTGCAGGGACTTGGCCTGTTGTTCTTCGGCGCCGAAGGCCAGCGCGGGCCTGCCGTGCTGTCCGGCGCCTTCACCGCCGGCGCATTGCGCTTCACCGGCCAGAGCATCACCGTCTATGCCATCACCATCGCCTTCATCGTCGCGCTCTGGCTGTTCTTCGGCCTGACGCTCTACGGCAAGGCGCTGCGCGCGACCGCGGTCAACCGGCTCGGGGCGCGGCTAGCCGGCATCCGCACCACGCTGTCGGGCCAGATCGCCTTCCTGCTGGCTTCCGTGATCGGCGCACTCTCCGGCATCCTGATCGTGCCGATCACGACACTGTATTACGACTCCGGCTTCCTGATCGGGCTGAAGGGCTTCGTTGCCGCGATCATCGGCGGCCTGGTCAGCTATCCCCTCACCGCCGTCGCGGCGCTGGTGGTCGGCATCGTCGAGGCGTTCTCGTCCTTCTATGCCTCCAACTACAAGGAGGTGATCGTCTTCATGCTGCTGATCCCCGTGCTGCTGCTGCGCTCGCTCGCCGCGCCCGCGGTCGAGGAAGAGAAGGACTGAGCCCGATGCAGAGCCGGCTTCCCATCCTCGTCTTCGCGATCCTCATGGCGGCGATCCCGCTCATCCCGGGCGTGCCCCCGTTCTGGATCGTGCTGCTCGACAATATCGGCCTTGCCGCGCTGGTCGCGATGGGCCTCGTGCTGCTGACCGGCGTCGGCGGCCTCACCTCGTTCGGGCAGGCCGCCTTCGTCGGTTTCGGTGCCTACACCACCGCCGTGCTGACGACGGCCTATGGCCTGTCGCCCTGGCTGACGCTGCCGCTGTCGCTCGTGGTCAGCGGCTCGCTCGCGGTGCTGCTCGGGCTGATCACCGTACGCCTCTCGGGGCATTACCTGCCGCTCGGCACGCTCGCCTGGGGGCTTGGGCTGTTCTACCTGTTCAGCAAGCTGGAGTTTCTGGGACGCAACGACGGCATCTCGGCGATCCCGCCGCTGTCGATCGGTGCCTTCAAGATGCTCTCGCCCGGCTCGATCTATTACGCAATCTGGGTCGCCGTAATCCTCTCCGCCCTGCTGACGATGAACCTCTTGGACTCCCGCACCGGCCGCGCCATCCGCGCGCTGCGCCGCGGCCATGTCGCCGCCGAAGCGTTCGGCGTCCACACGCCGCGGGCAAAGCTGCTGGTGTTCATCCACGCCGCGGTGCTCGCCGGCCTGTCCGGGTGGCTCTACGCCCATCTCCAGCGCGCCGTGAACCCGACGCCGTTCGGCGCGCATATGGGCATCGAATACCTTTTCATCGCAGTGGTCGGCGGCGCCGGCTATGTCTGGGGCGGCGTGCTGGGCGCGGCGATTGTCGTGATCCTGAAAGAGGTGCTGCAGAGCTATCTGCCGCTGATCCTGCCGGGCTCCGGCCAGGTCGAGACCATCGTGTTCGGCATCATGCTGGTGGCGCTGCTGCAGCTTGCGCCCGGCGGCCTCTGGCCCTGGCTGATGTCGTTCTTGCCCGAGCGCACCGACGGCAGGAAGCCGGACACCTCGCTGAAGCTGGAGCATCGCACCCGCGCGCCTGCCGAGACCGGCGTCCTGCTTCAGGTCGAGAAGGCGCGAAAGCAATTTGGCGGCGTGGTCGCGGTGAACAACGTGTCCTTCGACGTGCAGGCCCGCGAGATCGTCGCGCTGATCGGCCCGAACGGCGCCGGCAAGAGCACGACCTTCAACCTGATTACCGGCGTGCTGTCGGCAACCTCGGGCTCGATCTCGGTGCTCGGCAGGAAGGTCGACAACGCGCCGCCGCAGGAGATCGTCAAGCTCGGTATCAGCAGGACCTTCCAGCACGTCAAGCTCGTCCCCGACATGACCGTGCTGGAGAACGTCGCGATTGGCGCACATTTGCGCGGCCATTCCGGCCCAATCTCCTCGATGCTGCGGCTCGACCGCGCTGACGAGGCCAAGCTGCTCGCCGAGGCCGCCCGCCAGATCGAGCGCGTCGGCCTCGCCGAGCAGATGCACCAGCTGGCAGGCTCGCTCTCGCTCGGCCAGCAGCGCATCGTCGAGATCGCCCGCGCGCTCTGCGTCGATCCGATGCTGCTGCTGCTCGACGAGCCGGCAGCCGGACTGCGCCACATGGAAAAGCAGCGGCTGGCAACACTGCTCCGCGAGCTGCGCGACGGCGGGATGTCCGTCCTTTTGGTCGAGCACGACATGGGCTTCGTGATGAACCTTGCCGACCGCATCGTGGTGCTCGATTTCGGCACCAAGATCGCGGAGGGCACGCCGGCGACGATCAAGACCAATCCCGAAGTGATCAAGGCCTATCTCGGAGTGGCGGCATGAGCACCCTGTTGTCCGTCACCGACGCGCATGTCGCCTATGGCAAGGTCGAGGCAGTGCGTTCGGTCTCGCTCGAGGTCGGCAGCAACGAGATCGTCACCATCGTCGGCGCCAACGGCGCCGGCAAGACCACGCTGCTCTCGGCCATCATGGGCATCCTGCCGCTGAAGGGCCGCGTCGCCTTTGCCGGGCAGGATCTCGCCCGGCTCGACATCGAGGACCGCGTCGCGATGGGGCTCGGTCTCGTTCCCGAGCATCGCGAATTGTTCGTGACCATGAATGTCGAGGACAATCTCGAGCTGGGCGCGTTCCGGATCGAGCGCAGCAAGGCCAAAGCCTCGATGGAGCGGGTCTATGCGCTGTTTCCGCGGCTCAAAGAGCGGCGCAAGCAGCTCGCCGGCACGCTCTCCGGCGGCGAGCAGCAGATGCTCGCGATGGGCCGCGCGCTGATGGGCGAGCCGAAGCTCCTGATGCTGGACGAGCCGAGCCTCGGCCTTGCCCCGATCATCGTCGCCGACATCTTCCGCATCGTCACCGAGCTCCGCGCCGCCGGCGTCTCCGTGCTGCTGGTCGAGCAGAACGCGCAGGCCGCGCTGAAGATCGCGGACCAGGCCTATGTCATGGAGCTCGGCGAGTTCGTGCTCAGCGGCAAGGCCAGCGACATCGCCGCCAACGAACGGGTCGCGGCAAGCTATCTCGGCTTCCAGCACGAAGGCGAAAGTGTGATTTAGCGATTCAGCGCTCTTCTTCCCTTCTCCCCTTGTGGCAGAAGGTGGCGCGAAGCGCCGGATGAGGGGTTCTCTCCGCGCGTGAGACCGTCCGAGAGGATAGAACCCCTCACCCGGCTTCGATGCTTCGCATCGAATCCACCCTCTCCCACAAGGGGAGAGGGTGCACCGCGCAGCCTGCTTCAGCTTTCGTTAGAGGCTAAGCTCGCCGCCTACCCCTTCAACGCCGCAAGCTCCGCCTCCAGCTCTGCGATCCTCGCATCTCTCGCGGCGAGCGCGGCCGCGACATCGGCTGCATCAAACTTCTGCGGGATGTGCTGCGGGCAGTTGGTGTCCCAGGCCGCGATCTTGAACAGGATCACTTGCTCGGGCCGGGCGCGGTAGCCTTTCGGCATCAGCGACGTGGTCAGGGCTTCGTCGTTCTCGACCACGCGCGCCTCGCCCCAGATCTTCACCCGGCGGCGGTGGGCGTAGTCCATCACGAAGATGTAGGCCTTGGAATTCTCCGAGAGATTTCCTTGCGTGATGAACTGCTGGTTGCCGGCGTAGTCGGCGAAGGCGAGCGTCTGCTTGTCCAGCACCTTGAGAAAGCCCTTCGGGCCGCCGCGGTGCTGGATGTAGGGCTGGCCGTCGGCTGAAGCCGTGGCAAAATAGAAGCTGTTGGCGTCGGCCAGGAACGCGGCGAGATTGTCGTCGACCTCGGTGCGCCAGCCGCGCTGCTCGCTGCGCGCATAGGCCTCGCGCGAGCCCTTGCGCGCCTGGATCGTCTTCACCGCCGGCGAAAAGGCCACGTCGCTGGCATAGGTGTGAACTGCCGTCATCGGAACATCTCCTGAAATTCCGGCGCATTGCTGCGTCTTCCGCACCTAATCTGGACCTTTCGGCGTCTAAAACAATTGAGCAGCTTGACACTTCATCATTGCAATATATGCAATAATGTCCATGGACCGGCTCGAAGCCATGCACGTCTTCGTCACCGTGGCCGACCTGCGCGGCTTTGCGCCGGCGGCGCGCAAACTGCGGCTGTCGCCGTCGGCGGTGACGCGGATGATCGCGGCGCTGGAGGAGCATCTCGGCGCGCGGCTGCTGCAGCGGACCACGCGGCAGGTGGCGCTGACCGACGTCGGCACGCGCTACCTGGAGCGCGCGCGGCGCATCCTCGCCGACGTCGAGGAGGCTGACGGCTCGGCGCGGGAGGAGCGCAATCGGCCGAGCGGGCGTCTCGTCGTGTCCGCGCCGGTCGGCTTCGGCCGGCTGCATGTCGGGCCTCTCATGACCGCCTATCTCAAGCGCTATCCCGAGGTCGCCGCCGAACTCAGGCTGTCCGACCATCTCGTCAACCTCGTCGAGGACGCCGTCGATGCCGCGGTGCGGATCGGCCATCTCGCTGATTCCTCGCTTGTGGCGCGCCAGGTCGGCGAGATGCGGCGGATCGTGGTGGCCGCGCCCGGTTATCTCAAGCGCAACGGCGAGCCGAAGACGCCGGAAGCGCTCGCCACGCACCAGACCATCCAGTTCGGCCCCTGGTCCGAATGGCGTTTCCTGCGCGACGGCCGCGATATCGGGCTGCCGCTGTCGCCTCGCTTCATCAGCAACAGCGCCGACGCCGCCCTGCAATACGCCGAGGCCGGCGGCGGCGTGACGCGGGTGCTGGCCTATCAGGCCGCCGAGGGCCTGAAGCGCGGGCGCCTGAAGATCGTACTGGCGCAATACGAGCAGCCGGCGCTGCCGATCCACATCGTCTACCCGACCTCGCGCCTGCTCTCGGCCAAGGTGCGCGCGTTCGTCGACCTCGTGGTGGAGACGGCGGAGTGGAGGTTTGGGTGATCTTTTCCGTCATGGCCGGGCTTGCCCCGGGCATGACGACGGAGAGAGTTGGGCCTCACCCCTTCTTCGGCACTACCCGAAACGTGCCGCTGGCCCGCGCGATCACGGCGTCGTCCGCCTTCACCAGGCACTGCGCGAAGCAGATCGTGTTCCCGGTCTTGATCGCCTCGCCCTCGACCGCCAGCCATTGGCCGATCTCGGCGGCGCCGACATAGTCGACCGACAGCGAGATGGTGACGAATGACGTGGTCCAGCCCGTCGCCTGGGCGCAGCTGTAGCCCATGGCGGCGTCAGCGAGCGCCGCGATCAGCCCGCCATGGATCAATCCGCGGGCGTTGGTGTGCGGCGTCGCCAGGCGCAGTCCGACGGTGACGCCCTTATCGGTCTTCTTCGAATAGAGCGGCTCCCAGGGATCGGTCAGCGGCGCTTTGCGGAAATGTGGCTCGTAGCCGGCGGGGATGTCGGTGCGGGTCATGGCGGTCTCGCTTCATTGCCTTGGCTGCATTGGAAGCGAATGACGCGAGGAATGCATCACCTACAAAGCTTTAAACGGAATTTGTGCAGATGTTTGAAACGAGCCCCGCCATCGCCGCAACGGCCCGACGATTGCGACCTTTGTCCGCAATACATGCTGCTTCCGATCCTGTTAGGCTTTGGCCGCAGCCTGCTTGTGGCAAAGGCTCGCAGGCGATAATTATACCATATAACGTTTGCGCAAAGGGAGAGCGGTGGTCGCCCGAGCAGCGACAAATCCATGCAACATGACTGACGTAGATGGCGCGACACGGCGGGCCTCAGTTCCGGCTTGAACGCGCCGGCGAATTAGATAACATGTTAATTAACGAGACCGGGCCAACGAAGCCCGCCGTCGCAAAAGGGAGAGACGCGTGATGAGGAAAGCCTGTCTGGCCTTGCTGCTGGCAGCAAGCGTGAGCCCCGCGCTCGCGCAGGACAAGACATTTGACCTGAAGGTCTCGCACTGGGTGCCGGCATCGCATCCGCTGCAGAAATCGCTGGAAGACTGGGTGGCTGCGGTGAACAAGGATTCCGGCGGCACCATTACCGGCAAGGTGTTTCCGGCCCAGCAGCTCGGCAAGGCCTTCGACCATTACGACATGGCGCGCGACGGCATCGCCGACGTCACCTATGTCAATCCCGGCTACCAGCCCGGCCGCTTCCCGATCATCGGCGCCGGGGAATTGCCGTTCCTGATCTCGGATGCCAAGGGCGGCTCGATGGGGCTCGACGCGTGGTATCGCAAATTTGCCGAGAAGGAGATGAAGGACGTCAAATACTGCCTCGCCTTCGTCCACTCGCCCTCCTCGTTCCATTCCCGCACCAAGAAGATCGTCAACCCCGAGGACGTGAAGGGCATGAAGATCCGCCCGGCGCACGCTACCATGGCGAACTTCGTCACCTCGCTTGGCGGCACCAATGTGCAGTCCTCGGCGCCGGAAGTGCGCGACATCATCGAGCGCGGCGTCGCCGACGGCGTCACCTTCCCCTGGGGCTCACTGGTGCTGTTCGGCATCGACAAGGTGACCAAGTACGACATGGAGGCGCCGCTCTACACCACGACCTTCGTGTTCGTGATCAACAAGGACAAGTACAATGCGATGTCCGACAAGCAGAAGGCCGCGATCGACAAGAACTGCACGGTCGAGATGGCAGGCGCGGTCGGCGAGCATTGGGGCAAGTTCGAGGACGCCGGCATCGCCAAGGTGAAGGCGGAATCCAGCCATGAGGTCTACAAGCTGACGCCCGAGCAGATCGCCGCCTGGAAGAAGGCCGCCGAGCCGCTGGTCAAGACCTGGGGCGACGGCGCCAAGAAGGCCGGTGCCGATCCCGACGCCGCGCTCGCGGATCTCAAGGCCTCGCTGAAGAAATACAACGCGCTGGCGGAGTGACGCGGTGGCGAAGGAAACGCGGCGGCGGGATTGGTCCTGCCGCCGTTGCCTTGCAAGCTGAGAGCAGGTGAGGAGCGCACCGTGTCTCTTCCCCCTCTCCCCGCTTGCGGGGAGAGGGTTGGGGTGAGGGGGAGTCTCCGCAGGACGGTGACAATTGGACTCGTGGATAGTCCCTCTCACCCGCCACGCTTCGCGTGTCGGCCTCTCCCCGCAAGCGGGAGAGGCGAAGTGCCGTCGCCAGAGCCGAGAATGAGAATAGCAGTGCTTAGGAAACACCCATGAAGCGCTCCTGGATGGATCGCGTGATTGACTCGATCGAATGGATCGCGGCCGGCTTCGTCGGCATCGTCGCGCTCGACATCTTCCTGTCGGTGCTCTTGCGCAACACGCTGAACTATTCGATCCCCGACAGCTTCGACATCGGCCGAATGCTGCTCGGCATCCTCATTTTCTGGGGCATCGCGGCAACCTCCTATCGCGGCACCCACATCACCGTCGACCTGGTCTGGGGCAATGTCGGGCCGCGCCATCAGCGCTGGATCGACGTGTTCGCGACCCTGGTGCTGCTGTTCGTCGTCACCGTGCAGACCTGGACGCTGTTCGACAAGGTCCGGCTGACCTACAACGACAACGTTCAGACCTTCGACCTGCACATGCCGACATGGCCGTTCTTCCTCGTCGCGTGGATCGGTGACGTCTGCGCCGTGCTGCTGATCGCGATCCGCACGTACCGGCTGATCTTCCACCCCGAAGACATGCATGAACCCAAGATCAAGGTGACGGAGTAACCATGAGTACCGACGCCGTCGCCGTCATCGGCTTCGTCGCCCTGTTCGCCCTGATGCTGCTGCGCGTGCCGGTCGGCATGGCCATGGGCCTCGTCGGCGTGTGCGGCTTCAGCTATCTCGTGGGCTCGACACCGGCCCTGAAGATGGTCGGTCAGGTCACCATGCGCACCGTGACCGACTACACCTTCGGCGTCATCCCGATGTTCCTGCTGATGGGCTCCTTCGTCAGCAATTCCGGCATGAGCCGCGAGCTATTCCGCGCCGCCAACGGTTTCGTCGGACATTTGCGCGGCGGACTCGGCATTGCCACCGTCGGCGCCTGCGGCGGCTTTGCCGCAATCTGCGGCTCCTCGGTCGCGACCGCCGCGACCTTCTCCGCCGTCGCCTATCCCGAGATGCGCCGCTTCGGCTATCCGCAATCCTTCGCCACCGGCGTGATCGCGGCCGGCGGCACCCTGGGCGCGATGCTGCCGCCCTCCACCGTGCTCGCCGTCTACGGCATCATCACCGAGCAGGACATCGGCAAGCTGTTCATCGCCGGCATCATCCCGGGCCTGCTCGCGATGACCATGTACATGATCACGATCTCCCTGATCGGCTATTTCCGCCCCGACTTCCTGCCCAAGGGCAAGGTGACGCCGTGGCGCGAGCGCTTTGCCGGATTGAAGGAGATCTGGGCGCCGGTGCTGCTGTTCATCTTCGTCATCGGCGGCCTCTACGGCCTGCCCTTCCTGCCGCGCTTCACGCCAACCGAGGCCGGCGGCGTCGGCGCGACCGGGGCCTTCATCATCGGCGTGCTGACCGGCCGGCTCGACCGCGAGAAGGTGCTGGCCTCGCTGCTGCAGGCGACGCGCACCGCGGCTGCGGTGTTCACCGTGCTGATCGGCGCGCTGATCTTCGGCTATTTCCTCACGGTGACGCAGACGCCGCAGAAGGTGACGGAATTCCTCACCGGGCTCGGCCTCGGCCCCTACGGCGTGCTGGCGCTGATCATGGTGATGTATCTCGTGCTCGGCTGCCTGATGGATGCCATGGCGATGATCATCCTGACCGTGCCGATCATCTTCCCGGTGATCATGCATCTGGGGTTCGATCCGATCTGGTTCGGCATCATCATCGTCGTGACCGTCGAGCTCGGCCTGATCACTCCGCCCGTGGGCATGAACGTCTTCGTCATAAAAAGCGTGGTGAAGGACGTCTCCTTCTCCACCATCTTCAAGGGCGTAAGCCCGTTCGTGGCAACGGACCTCGTGCGCCTCGTGATCCTGATCGCCTTCCCGCTGCTGGCAACCTGGCTGCCGACGCGGATGATGGCGCATTAGAGGTGACAAGATTGAATGCCGCACGGCGTGGCTGCTTCCCCTCTCCCCTTGTGGGAGAGGGTGGCTCGCCGCGATAGCGGCGAGACGGGTGAGGGATCTCTCTCCGCGAGCACGCTTGTGGAGATAGACCCTTCATCCGGCGCTTCGCGCCACCTTCTCCCACAAGGGGAGAAGGGAAGGCTCGTCGATAATTGGAGGCAGAGATGACCACCCCGACCCTCGAAACAAGATACGTTTTCACCATCACCGCGCGGATCGGCGACGTCGTGACCGCGGGCGAGACCGGGATCGGCGTCCGCCGCATCATTCCGATCATCGGCGGCGAGGTGACGGGCGCGGTCAGCGGAAAGGTGCTCCCCTTCGGCGCCGATTTCCAGACCATCCGGCCCAACGAGTTGATCGATCTCGAAGCGAAATACGCCTTCGAGACCGACGACGGTGCGACCGTCTACGTCGAGAACAAGGGTATGCGCTTCGGCCCGGTCGAGCTGTTGCACAAGCTCAAGCGCGGCGAGCCGGTCGATCCGAAGCTGATCTATTTCCGCACCGTGCCGAAGTTCGAGACCGGGCACGAGACGTACCGCTGGCTGATGGAGCACATCTTCGTGGCGTCAGCGGCGCGCCATGCGGATCGCGTCGTGATCGACGTGCATCAGGTGATGTGAGGGAGAGGCCGTAGGGCCCTCACCCGGATCGCGGCAGACGATGCTGCGCATCGCCGAAGCGACCCGGGTAGAGGCGAAGACGCCTACAACGTCTCTTGCTTATGCCCGCAGTTCTTGCAGGCGAACTTGACGCGGGTCTGGCCCTTCTCCGCCTGCACCCGGTTCGGCGCTCCGCACTTGCCGCAGACAGCCTCGATGCGGGTCGTGCCCTGCTTGACCACGATGGTCTTCTTTTCCATCGATTCGCGGATCAGGCGCTCGGCCTCCTCGCGCAGGGATTGTTTCGACAAAGCTCGTCTCCGCCTCTGGAAAGCGCGAGAGCCATATCGCACCTGCACGCGAAGCACAATGCACCCTGCCTGCCGCGCGCGCCCCTGTCGCCCCAGAGCGCGCGCTGCGACCGTTCGCCTTACGCCGCCTTGGAGACCTCCATTAGCAGCCGCTCGGCCTTGGCATCCTCGATGCGGTTCACGAGGCGGCTGCTCTCATGATTGTCGCGCACGGTCTTGGTCAGGGTGACGCAGGTCTGGATCATCATCACGATGCCCATGGTGAGATAACCCTTCATCCAGAGGTCGATCGGCAGGAAGAAGATGCCGATGGCGACGAGGAAGGCGGAAGCTGCGAAGGACGCGTAGGTGAAGCTCACCCAGGCGCCGCTGTGGGGCTGGCCATTCTGGTTCATGATGGTCTCCTGTCGATTGGAATGATGATTGCGTTCGGATTGGAACTTGAGATCAGGCCGCCGGCATGCGCCTGGACTTCAAGCGCGCCAGCACATCGTCGGCGGTCGTCTTGAGCCGCGGGCCGAAGCCCTGCTCGGCGAGTCGTTCGGCGGTGGCGAGCGGGCCGGTGGCCGCGTCGAGCTCGACCAGGGCATCGTCGGCCGCCTGAGCCTCCATCTGCCGCTCGCGCAGACGCCTCAGCGTCCCCTCCGCCTCCGGCAATGTCGATTCATAGGGGCGCGCGGCCTCGATGCCGCTGCGGCGAAGCGAGCGCACCGCTTCCGAGGCGCGGGCGATCCGGCGACCGCGATCGAGCTCGGTGATGCGGGCCTGCGCGTTGGCGACGTGGCGCTTCAGCCTGATGATCTCGGTCGCGAACAGCGCGCGCGCCGTCATGGCCGCATCGCGATCGGCCTCCAGCGCCGCAATGGCTTCGGCGGCCTCCTTGGCGAGGTCCTCGCGGCCGCCATCCAGCGCCGCAACGGCACGGGTCTCGAGATCGGCGATACGCGCATTCGTGGCCTCGAGCTTGCGGCCTTCCTGCTGGTCCTGCGCGATTGCCAGCGCCAGCGTGCGCTTGCTGCGCTCGACGGCTGCGGCTGCATCGCGCATCTGCTGATCCAGGATCAGAAGGGCGGTGCGATCTTCCAGTTCCTCGCCCGCAGCGGCGACGCTGCCGCGGAAGAGGGTCACGACGGTCTTGAACATTGGTTGCTCCCTGTCTATGAGCGTTGCTCACAGATGGTTTGTAGCAGGAAACTTGAACATCGTTCAATATTATTTTGAGCGACGCTCAAGAATTTGGTTAAGAATGACTAAGGCCCTGGAACGGGGAGAGAAATTGCGTTCGGCCCTGATCCAGGCGGCCGAACAGATGATCGCCGAGCGGGGGCTGGCGGGTCTCAAGACCCGCGATTTGGCCCGCGAGATCGGCTGCGCCAATGGCGCGGTCTACAATCTCGTGGCTGATGTCGACGAACTGATCCTGCGGGTCGGCTCGCGCACGCTGCTCCGGCTCGACGAGACGCTGACTCTCGCAACAAATGCCGGCGAGCCATCGCCACGGGAATCCCTGGTCCGCATCGCCCTCGCCTATTGCGATTTCGCCGCCGAAAACCTCCAGCTCTGGCGCGCGCTGTTCGAGCACCGGATGGAGACGGGCAAGCTGGTGCCGGATTGGTCCGTGCACGACCAGATGCAGCTGTTCCGTCATATCTACCAGCCGCTGGCCGCACTGTTTCCTGGGCGCAGCCCGGAGGAACTCGGCATCACGGCACGCAGCCTGTTCTCGGCCGTGCATGGCATGGTGGCGCTCGGGCTGGAGCAGAAGCTGGTGGCCGTGCCGCTGCCGGCGCTGCGCAAGGAGATCACGGGCCTCGTGCGCGCGATGATCGACGGGCTGATCGCGCACGACGTGAAAGGAGCGGCGGCGGCTGACTAAAATTTCACCTGTCGCATCGCCAGTCGCGCGCTTAGCCTTCGAGCCGTCCCTCACCTCTCGGAGCACCTCATGCCCCTCCTCATCCGCGGCGGCACCGTCGTCAATCACGATCATTCGCGCCGCGCGGACGTGCTGATCGACGGCGAGACCATCGTCGCGATCGGCGCAGCGCTCGATGCGCCGACAGGTAGCGAGGTCATCGATGCAGGCGGCGCCTACGTCATCCCGGGCGGGATCGATCCGCACACCCATCTCGAAATGCCGTTCATGGGCACCGTCACCGCCGACGATTTCGAATCCGGAACCAAGGCGGCGCTGAGCGGCGGCACCACGATGGTGGTGGATTTCTGCCTGCCCGATCCCGGCCAATCCATGCTCGCGGCGTATCAGGAGTGGCGGCACAAATCCGAGAAGGCGGCCAGCGACTACGGCTTCCACATGGCGGTGACGTCATGGTCGAAGCAGATCCATGACGAGATGGAGATTGTGGTCAAAACCTACGGCATCAACACCTTCAAGCATTTCATGGCCTACAAGGGCGCGCTGATGGTGAACGACGACGAGCTCTACAATTCGTTCGCGCGCTGCGCCCATCTCGGCGCCATGCCGGTTGTCCATGCTGAGAACGGCGACGTCGTCGCCCTGATGCAGGACGCCCTGATCGCGCGCGGCGTCACGGGCCCGGAAGGCCACGCCTATTCACGGCCGCCGGAGGTCGAGGGCGAAGCCACCAACCGCGCCATCATGATCGCCGATATGACAGGCACGCCGGTCTATATCGTGCACACCAGCTGCCGCGAGGCGCATGAGGCCATCGCGCGGGCACGCGCCGCCGGCAAGCGCGTCTATGGCGAGCCGCTGATCCAGCATCTGCTGCTGGATGAGCGTGAATATCAGAACAAGGACTGGGATCATGCCGCACAGCGCGTGATGTCGCCGCCGTTCCGCGACAAACAGCATCAGGACAGCCTCTGGGCCGGCCTGCAAGCCGGCGCGCTCCAGGTGGTTGCGACCGATCATTGCGCCTTCACCACCGAGCAGAAGCGGTTCGGGCGCGGCGATTTCAGGAAGATCCCGAACGGCACCGGCGGCCTCGAAGATCGCCTGGCGCTGCTCTGGACCGCGGGCGTCGCCACGGGGCGGCTGACCAAAGAGGAATTCGTCGCGGTGACCTCGGCGAACATCGCCCGCATCCTCAACATCTATCCGCGCAAGGGCGCGGTCGCCGTCGGCTCGGATGCCGATATCGTGGTGTGGGATCCCAAGGCGAGCAAGACCATCAGCGCCAAGCGGCAGATGAGCCGGATCGATTACAACGTGTTCGAGGGTTTTGCCTGCACCGGCGGTGCGGCCGCGACGCTGTCGCGCGGCCGTATCGTCTGGAAGGATGGCGACCTGCGCGCCGAGGCCGGCGATGGACAATACGTCGAACGTCCCGCCTTCTCGCCGGTGCATGTGGCAAATTCGACCTGGAAGGAACTGACGGCTCCGCGCGCCGTCGCGCGCAGTGCGGTGACGCCGTAAGCCATCGCGCTCCCTGGCAGAGGCCCGGGGCAACGACAGCCTCGATCCTGGAGAGACTTAGGAACGAACGGCTGGAGGCCTCGTTGTCGCGTAGTTTCTCTCCAGCACGCGAGTCTCCCCATGTATCACCACGTCAAGAAGCTGATGTTCACCGTGCGCGTCGACGAACCCGATCCGCGCTTCGGCAATATGCTCCTCGAGCAGTTCGGCGGCGCCAACGGCGAACTTGCGGCTGCGATGCAATATTCGATTCAAGGGTTGAATTGTGAGGATCCCGACCGCAAGGACCTCTTGATGGATATCGGCACCGAGGAGCTCAGCCATCTCGAAGTCGTCGGTTGCCTCGCCCGGATGCATCTTGCGCCCTCGCGCAACGACCGCCAGGCGGCGGAGGCCGATCCGCTGATCGCGATCGCCGGCGGAGGCGGCGTTAATCTGTTCAACTCGCAAGGCAATCCCTGGACCGCCGATTATCTCAAGATCACCGGCGAGCTCGACGTCGATCTCCGCAGCAACATCGCCGCCGAAGCGCGTGCCAAGATCGTCTACGAGCGACTGATCAATTTCTGCGACGACGCCGGCAGCAAGGACGCGCTGCAATTCCTGATGACGCGCGAGATTACGCATATGAAGGCGTTCGCGCGCGCGCTCGAGAGCCTGTCGAAGCCGGCCTTCAGCATCGGCCGGATCGCGCCGACGCCCGGCCTCGTCAACCAGTACTTCAACGATTCCACCGGTAGCGGCGACCACGGCGAAATCGATACCCGCGGCCCGTGGAACGAGGGCGAGGACTGGGTGTTCACGGAATCGCCTGCGCTGCAATCCGCCGATCCCGGTGCTGCCACCCCGATCGTCGCGGAGAGCTCGCCGCCTGTCGATGAGGCGGGCCTGACCGATCTGCTGCTGCATGAGCTGCGCGACATCCTCCATGCCGAGAAGCAGCTGACCAAGGCGCTCCCGAAGATGGCGCAGTCCGCCCGCTTCGACCAGTTGCGGGAACTGTTCGAGCAGCATCTGGCCGAGACCGAAAATCAGGTCGAGCGCATCAACGAGTGCTTCGAGCTGCTCGGCGAGAACGCTCGCGCCAAGCCTTGCAAGGGCATGATGGGCCTGATCGAGGAAGGCCAGGAGGTCATGAAGGAAAGCCAAGAGAAGGAGGATGCAGCCGCCGACCTCGCGCTGATCTCTGCGGCGCAACGTGTCGAGCATTACGAGATGGCCGGCTACACCACCGCGCGCAACCTCGCGCAGCAGCTGCGCCATAGCGCGATCGTCGCCCTGCTCTCCAAATCTCTCGCCGAGGAAGAGAATGCCGATCTCCTGCTCAACCAGGTCGCGCGATCGCTGATGTCGGTGGCGAAGATGCCCGCCGCGCTGGAGCAGGCCGAGTAGTCCGCGACGACGCGCAACACCTATCGATCCAAGCCGCCTCGCCTTGTCGCGGGGCGGCTTGGGGCTTCCTGGCTCTGGCATACAGCTTGCCTCTCGATGCCGGACAATTCCGGAACGGGAGGCACTCTTGAGCATTTCACCCCTCGATTTGAACCGCCGGAGCGTCATGCTCGGCGGCCTCGGTGTCGCCGGTACGGCAGCCTTTGCTCCACGCCTCGCTGGGGCGCAGGGACGCAGCGAAACTCTGCTGGTGGTGCAGGAGCTGGGACCGAATTCGCTGGACATGCAGGGCGTCGGCTCCAACCAGACCGTGAACGGCCTGTCCTGGAATTGCTACGACCGCCTGCTCACCTACGCCGCCAAGACACTGCCGGACGGCACGTTGTCGTATGACCGCGAGAAGCTCGCGCCCGAGCTCGCCGAGAGCTGGGAGGTCGCCGCCGACGGCATGTCCTGCACCTTCAAGCTTCGCAAGGACGCAAAATTCCACGACGGCACGCCTGTGACCGCCAAGGACGTCAAATGGTCGTTTGACCGCGCCGTGAAGGTCGGCGGCTTTCCGACCTTCCAGATGTCGGCGGGATCGCTGGAGAAGCCGGAGCAGTTCGTGGTGGTCGACGACCACACTTTCCGTATCGACTATGTCCGCAATGACAAGATGCTGCTGTTCAACGTGGCCGTCGTCGTGCCCTTCATCATCAATTCCGAGCTCGCCAGGAAGAACGCGACGCCGGAAGATCCGTGGGCGCTGGCCTGGCTGAAGAACAACGAGGCCGGCGGCGGCGCCTACAAGATCGAGAGCTGGAAGCCGGGTAGCGAGACCGTGCTGACGCGCTTCGACGACTGGAAGAGCGGGCCGCTGCCGAAGGTCAAGCGCGTGATTGCCCGCGACGTTCCCTCCGCCGGCACGCGCCGTGCCATGCTGGAGCGGGGCGATGCGGATATTTCCAGCGGCTTTGCCCCGCGCGATTTCGAGCAGATCATCAAGGAGGGCAAGGTCAAGGTCTCGGGCGTGCCGATCCCGAACGCGCTGTGGTACGTCGCGCTGAACACCGCCAAGCCGCCGTTCGACAATGTCAAGCTGCGCCAGGCCATCGCCTGGGCCATGCCGTACGAGCAGATTCAGACCAGCGCCTTCTTCGGCCGCGCCGTTCCCATGTATGGCGGCACCGCCGAAGTCTCAAAGCCGGTGTGGCCGCAACCGTTTCCTTACGTCACCGATCTCGACAAGGCCAAGGCTCTGCTGAAGGAAGCGGGTTTCGAATCCGGCCTGGAGACGATGCTGTCGCTGGACGCCGGCACCGCCACCGTCGGCGAGCCGACCGCGATCCTGATCCAGGAGAATCTCGCCAAGATCGGCATCAAGGCGGCAATCGAAAAGATTCCCGGCGCGAACTGGCGCACGACGCTGAACAAGAAGGAGCTGCCGCTCGCGCTCAACCGCTTCAGCGGCTGGCTCGATTATCCCGAATATTACTTCTACTGGAATTTCCACGGCAACAACTCGATCTTCAACATCTCCTCATACAAGAACAAGGAGATAGACGCCCTGATCGACAAGGCGCGCTTCACCACCGATGCCGCCGAATACGACAGGACGGTGAAGGATTTCATCGCGCTCTGTATGCGCGACGTCCCCGTGGTTCCGCTCAACCAGCCGATCCACGACGTTGCCATGCAAAAGGGCATCTCCGGCTACGAATTCTGGTTTCACCGTGAACCGGACTACCGCCAGTTCGCGAAGGGCTAGTTCTGCCGGGCGACGCTGATGGCGCGTGAGGCAGCTCGTGCCTGCATGGTCGAAAAGCCGCGCTCCAGGCGCGCGGTGCTCGCATGCAGCATCGCCGCGTCGAGCCTGCCCTGTCGCGATCCTTCCAGGGCGCAGGCAAAGACACGGTAGAACTGCGCTCCGTCATAGGCGACCAGCAGCAGATCGACGCCGGCATTGATCGCCTCGACCACGGCCTTGCAGACGTCGTTCTGGTAGATCGCGCCCATGATGAGATCGTCGGTCATCACCACGCCCTGGTAACCCCACGTCCCACGAATGATCCCATCGACGACGCGCTTCGAATGCGAGGCGGCGCGATCGGGATCGACGGCTGTGAGCGTGACGTGGCCGACCATGAGGGCGCTGCGCGAATGCGACAGCACCTCGCGGAACGGGAGCCAGTCGGTTGCCTCCAGCTCCTTCACCGGCGTGTCGAGATTGGCGCTGAAGTGATGCGTGTCGGCGCGCACGCGGCCGATGCCGGGAAAATGCTTGAGCGTGGCGCCGACGCCCGTCTCTTCCAGCCCGCGCACATAGGCGCTCGCGATGGTGCTGACGACGGCGGGATCGCTCGCAATCGCGCGCTGGCCGATCAGCGTGTGAAAATCGAGGCGGTTGCGCCGCGCCGGCGGCTTGAGGTCGAGCACCGGCGCAAGATTGAGGTTGACGCCGACGTGGGCGAGCTCGCGGCCGTGGATGCGGCCGAACTCCTCGGCCTTGGCCTGCTGCTCATCGGAAGCCAGTCCCGTGAGCGTCGCCAGCGCCGGCACTTTCGTCAGCGGCGGCGCAAGATGCCCGACGATGCCGCCCTCCTGATCGGCGGCGACGATCAGCGGCGGCAGGCCGGCTGCGCGCCTGAGATCCTGCAGCGCCGCGATCTCGGCCCGCAGCGTCTCGATGGCACGGCCGCGGATGTTGTGCCGGGTGACATAGACGCCGCCGATCAGGCCCTGCCTGGCGAGACGCGCGACCTCGGGAAAGGAGGAATAGCCGACCATGAAGTGCGGCCCGAGCTGCCGCGCTTCGGCGGCGCCGGCGCCGAGAACGTCATGCTTGCGCAGCTCGAACTTCAGATGCGCGGCGGACATCAAGACAGGCGGCACGCACCAGAGCACGACGAGCGCCTTGCCGGCGAAGGTGCGCCAGTGACCTCCGCGCAGCAGAAGAGCGACGATTGCGATGCTTGCGACGACAAGGGAGATGTTTCCGGCGCCACGCAGCACGAGCAGATAGGGATCGTTCTTGTTCGCGGCGACAAATGCAGCGAGCGGCGCGGCGAGCCAGAGCAGGGCGAGACCGATGCGGTTGAGCAATTGCATGATGCACCAGGTGCGATGGGCGATGAATGTTTCGCACCTAGCAAAGCGAATCGCGCTGCGCGAGAGGCAAAAGCGCGCCTGCACGAAAACTGCAAGAAACTCCTGAAGCCGTGCAGACGATGATCCCGCCGTCTGCACAAGTGCCGTTCAGAATTCGTGATGCCACCATTCACGGAGACTTTCTGGACATGACGAGCCTGGCTTCGACGACGGATATCCAACCGATCAGGCCTTCTGCACTGTCGGCCAAGCTCGCAATGGCGCTGCTGCTGGCCGGGCTCGCCGACTGGCTGTTCTACGGTCAGCGGATCGGGCTGTCGCTGACGCTGTTTGCGGTCGCGACCGCCTGCGTGTCGGTGCTGTTCAATCACGCGGCCGTGGACTGGCGGCGCGCGGCGATCAGCGGCGCGATCCTCGTGCTCGGCCTTGTGCCGGCCATGGAAGAGCTCAACACGCTATCGTTCCTGATCCTCGTCGCGTCGCTGACGATTGCGCTGTTGCTTGCAACCAATCCCGATACGACCGGGCTCACCGACCGCGCCCGCGCGCTGTGCAATTTCCTCCTGCTCGGTCCCTTCAGGTTCTTCCTCGATGCGCCCCAAGCCTTCAACATGTCGGCCTTCACCCGCGGCATCGCGCTCTGGCTGATGCCCGCGGCGCTCAGCACCGTCTTCATCGCATTGTTCGCCGCCGCAAATCCGGTGATCGAGCAATGGGTGTCGCTGCTCAATCCCAAGGTCATGCTCGACTATGTCAACATGTGGCGCGTCCTGTTCTGGACCTTGATGCTGGCTCTGGTCTGGCCGTTCATCCATGTGCGCTGGCGGCGCAGGGCGGTCGTCGCCGCCGCCGTGGCCGAGGGCCCCGTGCCACCGCCGCTGCCGCCCATGGTCTCGGCGGAATTTCTCGGCCCCTCCACCATCCTGCGCTCGCTGATCCTGTTCAACCTGCTGTTCGCGGCACAGTCCATTCTCGACGGCATCTATCTCTGGGGTCACGTGGCGCTGCCCGACAACATGACTTATGCGACCTACGCCCATCGCGGCGCCTATCCGCTGATCGCGACCGCCCTCCTCGCCGCTGCCTTCGTGCTGGTGGCGATGCGTCCGGGCGGGCCGGCCGAGAAATCGAAGGTGATCCGGCCGCTGGTCTATCTCTGGGTCGGACAGAACGTGCTGCTGGTCGTCTCCTCCATCCGCCGGCTCGATCTCTATGTCGACATCTACATGCTGACCTATTGGCGGATTGCAGCGTTCGTCTGGATGGGACTGGTAGCGATCGGCCTGATCCTGATCGTCGCGCGCATCGTGCTCGACAGGTCCAATCAATGGCTGATCGGCGCCAATCTCGCCGCATTGGCGATCGTGCTCTATGGCTGCTCGCTCGTGAACTTCGACGCCTTCATCGCCGACTACAATGTCGTCCACAGCCGGGAAGTTTCGGGAAAAGGCGTGCAGATCGACATCGACTATCTCCTGACGCTCGGGCCGCAGGCGGTGCCAGCCATCGACAAGGCGATCGCGCTACGGCCCGCCGTCAAAGAGGGCTGCCTTGTGTCACGCCGCGACCGCCTTGTAGAACAGCAGCGTCAGGACCTGGCTTGGCGAAGCTGGGGCTTTCGCAACTGGCGACTCCAGCGCAGGCTGGACGCCGAGGCGAAAGCTCAGGCCGGCAGCCAGCCGGCGAGTTGACGAGGACACGGAGAGTTTCTTGGCGCATCGCATTCTCATCGTCGACGACGAAGGCCACATCCGCGAGGTCATCCGCGTCGCCCTGAAGAAGGCCGGCATGGACGTGATCGAGGCCCGCGACGGCAAGGAGGCGCTTCTCCGCTTTGCCGCCGACAGGCCCGATCTCATCGTGCTGGACATCGGCATGCCCGAGTTCGACGGCCTCGACGTCTGCCGCGAGATTCGCAAAGGCTCCGACGTGCCGATCCTGTTCCTGTCGGCGCGCGACGAGGAGATCGACCGTATCCTGGGCCTCGAGATCGGCGGCGACGACTACGTCACGAAGCCGTTCAGCCCGCGCGAGCTGGTGGCGCGGGTCAATGTCATCCTGCGCCGCCTCAGCCCGCGCAACGGCGAGGCCAAGGCCGGGCCCACCGCGCTGACGCAAGGCGGGCTGTTGATCGATCCCGAGCAGCACGTCGCGTCCTTTGCCGGCACGCCGCTGAAGCTGACCGCGATCGAGTTCGGCATCCTGCGCGCATTCCTGACCCGGCCGACGTCGGTATTCAACCGCGAGCAGCTGATGCGGGCCGCCTACCAGCTCAACATCCAGGTTTCCGACCGCACCATCGACAGCCATATCCGCAACATCCGCGCCAAGCTGGCGGCGCTTTCCTGCGACAACGTGATCGAGACCATCCACGGCGTCGGCTTCAAGCTCGGCCGCTGCGAGAAAGAGGCATGAGCGCTGCGCCCGACAAATGGCGTCCGTCGCTCACGCTCGTGATCTTCACGGTGCTGGCGACGGTCGGCATATTGCCGCTGGTCGGCCTGTTCTTCTTCCGACTCTACGACAACCAGCTGATCCGCCAGACCCAGGCCGAGCTGATCGCACAGAGCCGCGTGCTGGCGACGATCTATGCGCAGGAGGTCGCGGCCCGGCTCGACAGCGGCCTCGTGCTCGGCGCCGAGGTGCCGCCGGGCGTGCTGCCCGATCCCGGTGACCAGGTCACGCCGATCCGCCCCGCGCTCGACCTCACCGCGAACGATCTGTTGCGGCGGCGGCCCGACGCATTGCCCGCGCCCGGGCAGGCGCAAGCAGCCTATGTCGAGATCGGGGCCAGGCTGACGCCGATCATCCGCGAGACCCAGAAGGTGACATTGGCCGGCTTTCGCATCCTCGATCCGCAAGGCGTGGTGATTGCCGGGCGGCAGGAGGTCGGGCAGTCGCTCGCCCATATCGAGGAGGTCGCGGACGCCCTGCACGGGCAATACCGCGCGACTTTACGCAACCGCGTGCCGGACAAGCCGCCGCCGCCGATCTATTCCTTCAGCCGCGGCCTCGGCGTGCACGTGTTTTCGGCGATGCCCGTCATCGTCAACAACCGCGTCGCCGGCGTGATCTACACGACGCGCACGCCGAGCAACATTTTCGACCATCTCTATCAGGAGCGGGCCAAGTTCGTGCTGGCCGGCCTTGCCGTCATCCTCGGCACCATCGCGATCGGCCTCGTGTTCTCACGCACCATCACGCTGCCGATGCGCGAGCTGATCGACCGCGCCGCCCGAATCGGCCGCGGCGACCGGGAGGCGTTCCAACCGCTGAAGCATTACGGCACGCGCGAGTTCGCCCAGCTCTCGCACAGCTTCCTCGGCATGGCCGAGCAGCTGGCGCGGCGCTCCGACTATATCGCGACCTTTTCGGCCCATCTCACCCACGAGCTGAAATCGCCGCTGACCTCGATCAAGGGCGCGGCCGAGCTGCTGCAGGATTCGGTTCAGGGCAAGGCCGAGGGCCTGACGCCGGCCGAGCAGAACACCTTCATCGCCAACATCCTGTCGGATACCCAGCGGCTGGAGGCGATGGCGCAGCGGCTGCGGGAGCTCGCCCGCGCCGAGAGCCTGCCGCAGAACGAGCGCACCGAGCTGGCACCCGTGATCGCCGATCTCAGAAGCCGGTTTCCGGCAAGCGCGATCGAGGCCAGCGGCAGCCTCGACCGGGCGATCGGAATGTCCTCGGAGAAGGCGCTGATCGTGCTGTCGCACATCGCCGACAATGCGGTGCGGCACAAGGCCGGCACGATCAGGCTGGAGGCGGTCGACGCACGGACGACCGTGCTTGTGACGGTCAGCAATGACGGCGAGCCGATCTCGGCGCCGAACCGCGACAGGATCTTCGATGCGTTCTTCACCACCCGCCGCGACCAGGGCGGCACCGGGATGGGGCTGGCGATCGCGCGCGCGGTGATGGCGAGCCATGGCGGCTCGATCAGGCTTAAGCCGACCGACGAGGGCGCAGCCTTCGAGCTCCAGTTTCCGGTTGCCTAGATCGCAAAGACCCAGACGGCGACGATGGTGCCGATGGTGGCGAGACCGGCGATAGTCCAGCCGGCGGCGTATTCCAACTCAGGATGACCGGTCGCCCGCATGATCTCAACCGGATCGACGGTATGCTTCTCTGCCATGACAGCCTCGCACGTTTCTTCCCGCGTCATAGATAAGTCGCATCAGACGCCAACAGGTTCCATCACGGAAATGCGAGGCATGACGCAGCTAAGTTTGTTCGCCGACCCGCAGGAAGGCCCGACCGGCCTTCACTACACGGACGATTTTATCGATCATGCCGCCGAGCAGGATCTGATCGGCCGCATCGCAGCATTGCCGCTCCAGCGCTTTCAGTTCGGCGCGTTCGAGGGCAACCGCCGGGTGGCGTCGTTCGGCTATCGCTATGACTACACGCTGCAGCGTCTCGCCGAGGCCGATCCGATCCCGGACTGGGTGCGGCCGGTCGCGCGCCAGGTCGAGGCCTGGGCCGGGCTGCCGGAGGCCGGCGTCCGGCAGGTGCTGTGCACCGAATACGAGGTCGGCGTCGGCATCGGCTGGCATCGCGACAAGCCGCATTTCGACAAGGTGCTCGGCCTGTCGCTGGGCTCGCCGTGCGCTTTCCGTTTCCGCCGCCGCAACGGCGCCAAGTGGGAGCGCCATACGCTCACTGCCCTGCCGCGCTCGCTCTACATGATGGACGGCGAGGCGCGGTCGCAGTGGGAGCACAGCATCCCCCCGGTCGCGGCGCGGCGCTATTCCATCACCTTCCGGACGATGAAGCGGGCCTGACGGACCAGGCCAAAACAAAAGGTGCGAAAACAACCCCATGCAAAGTAGAAAGCCGTTTCAGGCGCGAGCCTCGGCGGCGCTGGACAACGGCCTGACGGATCGGGATAAACGGCGGCTGCGCATCCAAGGTGCCGCGAATTCGCCTCAAGGCCGGCTGACTAATGAGATGAATTGAAAAGACGGGCCAGATCAGCGAGCCGATATGGAGCCCCGCAAGGCCGCCACATCCATGAAGAATTATCTGACATTTTTCCTGTTTCTGACCATGACCACGGCCTTCGCGCACGGACCCGTGCCGGGCCGGCTCCGGCCGCCCTCGGGTCTCGTGCAGGCGGGCCTCACCGATTCCGACACCACCGCAGGCGGCACCGCACGGCTATGCGAGCAGGTCACCTTCTCGCGCGGCCTGCGCTATGGCGAGAGCGAGGCCAATGTGCTCGATGTCGCGACCAGCGCAACCAAGGCCGACACGCCGCGGCCGGTGCTGCTGTTCGTGACGGGAGATACCTTCACCGGCGACCGCGGAGCGCCGGAGCTGTCGCGCCAGATCCAGGACCAGGCGATGTGCTTTGCCGCGCGCAACGGCATGATCGGGGTCCGCGTCGATTATCGCCTGGCGCCCGCGGCGACCTGGCCGGCCGGCGCGACCGATGTGGCCGCGGCGCTGTCCTGGGTTCATGGCAATATCGACCTCTTCAACGGCGATGCCCGCGAGATCGTCGCGGTCGGCTACGGCGCCGGCGCCTTCCACGTCGCGACCATGCTGGCGCATCCCGAGCTGCAGACCGCCGGCGCCGACGTCGCGGGCGTGGTGCTGGTGTCCGGGATCTACCGCGTCGGCAAGGACGCGAGCGACAGCGAGAAGGCCTATCTCGGCGGTGACGCCACCCAGTACGACAAGCGCTCGGTATTCCCCGGCATCCTCAATGTCGACGTGCCGATCGTGCTGGCCTGGGCCGCGGATGATTCCGCCGGCCTCGTGGCGCAGGGCGAGACGCTAAAGAAGACGCTGTGCGGCGCCGGCCATTGCCCGCGCAGCACGCTGCTGCGCAGCCGCGACGGCATCGCGAACGCCTTCGGCCTCGATGGTTCCGGCGACAGCCTCGCGGAGCCGACGCTGCTGCTGGTGCGTCAGCTGGAAGCGCGAGGGTTGCCGTAACGCGTTGCGGCAGCACGCCTGCCGCATTCATCGAAGCGCGACAGCCACACGATTGCCAAACGCTTGACCTAGATCAAGCGGCCTTGGTGGGGATTGAGCCGACCTCGTTGGGGGCCAACCACAAGGCATCGAACATGCGCGTCATCGGCAGGATGCTGTTCGTTTCCGTGATTGCCATCGCATCGCTGGGCGCGATGTCGCGGCAGCAGCACTCGGATCAACCCGCAAGCGATGAGGAAATCCGCATCGGCAATGTTATGCCGTATTCGGGGCCGCTCTCGGAATTCGGCGCGATCGGCCAGGCGGAAGCGGCCTATTTCGACATGGTCAACGCGCGCGGCGGCATCAATGGCCGCAAGATCCGCTTCATCACCCGCGACGACAATTCCGATCCGGCGACCGCGCTGGAGCTGACGCGCAAGCTGGTCGAGAAGGACGGCGTGCACCTGATGTTCGGCTCGTTCGGCACGCCCGGCAATCTCGCCACGCGCTGGTACCTGAACGAGAAGAAGATCCCGCAACTGTTCGTCGCCTCCGGCGACGAAGAGCTGAGCCAGCCGAGCGCGTATCCCTGGACCATGGGCTGGCAGCCGTCGTTCCGGTCGGAGGGGCGCATCTATGCCAACTACATCCAGGCCTCTTACCCGAGGAAGAAGATCGTCGTGCTCTGGCAGAACGACCAGTTCGGGCGCATGCTCTACAAGGGTATCCAGGAAGGCCTCGGCGATCTCAATCGTCACGTCCTGGTCGACATCGCCTTCGACCTTGCCGACGAGCATCTCGACGGGCACGTCTCGATCCTCAAGCGCGCCGGCGCCGACATCTTCGTCTTCCTCGGCGTGCCCTCGACCGCATCCAAGGTGATCAAGCTGGCAGCGTCCCTGAATTGGCGTCCCGTCTTCATCGTCAACGATGCCTCCGCCTCGATCGCCAACGCGATGGCGCCCGCGGGGCTGGAAAACTCTGCCGGCGTGATTTCGGCGGCCTTTTTGAAGGATCCGAGCGATCCCGCCTGGAAGGACGATCCCGGCATGAAGGACTGGTTCGCCTTCATGGACAAATACCATCGGGTCGAAAGCACCAACAACAGTGCGGCCGTCTATGGCTACGCCGCGGCCGAGGCGCTGACGCAGGTGCTGAAGCAATGCGGCGACGATTTTTCACGCGACAACATCATGCGCCAGGCGGCCTCGCTCAGGGACTATCAGCCTTCGGTCGCATTGCCCAACATCAGGATGAACACCTCGCCCAACCGCTACCTGCCGATCAGGCAGATGCGGCTGGTGCAGTTCGACGGGCGGTCGTGGCAGCCGTTTGGGGATGTGATCGAGACGGCGTTCACGGAAGGGGCGGCAAGGTGAGGTCACTTACCCTCCCCTGGAGGGGTCCGGGACGAGCGTAGCTCGCCCGTAGGTCGCTACGCATGTAGCGAAGCGGAATGCGTAGCGGGGTGGGGTGACGGTCTCTCCACATCCGACACCGCCCGAGGGGAGAGATCACCCCACCCCGCTCGCGCTACGCGCGATCGACCCTCCCCTTCCAGGGAGGGTAAGAAGCTCCCCTCACGCCGGCTTGAGCGAGGCCAGCGCGTTCTCCAGCAGCGAGCGCACGCGTGCGGCGTCGCCTGATTTCACCACGGCGGGATCGAGATAGAGCTCGAGGCCCGGCGCGCGTTCGGTGATGATGCCGCTGTTCTCCGCAGCTTTGTCACTCAGTGCATCCACCGAATAGGGGATCACCTCGCGGCTGATGCCCTTCATCGTGATCGCCGGCAGCGCATGCGCGCGGACGATGTCGCTGACGAGGGCGAAGGTCTCGTAGCTCAAGACGATGCCGCCGGGCTCAGCGATCGATTGCAGGCGCGCGGCGAGGTTCGCCTCCGCACCGATGATGGTGTAGTCCATACGGTCGGCGCTCCCGAAATTGCCGACATTGCAATAGCCCGAGTTGATGCCCATGCGCGAGCGGAACGGCTGCTCGATGCCGGACGCCCGCCATTTCGCATTGAGCTCGGCAAGGCGCTGCTGCATGCGCCAGGCCATCTGCAGACAGGCCTGTGCATCGGCGCGATCGCCCTTGGTCTCGGGGTCGCCGAAGAAGATCAGCATGGCATCGCCAATGAACTTGTCGATGGTGCCGCCATATTCGTGGGCGATCGCCGACATTTCCGTGAAATATTCGTTGAGGAGCTGGGTCAGCTGCTCCGGCTGCAGCCGCTCGGCGGTGGCGGTGAAGTTCTGGATGTCGGAGAAGAAGATGGTGAGCTTCTTGCGCTCGGTGTGGATGGTGACGTCCTTCTGGCCCGAGAAGATGCTCTTGTAGACCTGCGGCGGGATGTAGCGCGAGATCTTCATCGACAGCGAGGCCAGGAAGTCGTTGGCGGATTCGAGCTCCTTGTTCATGTTCTTGATGCGGCGCGCCTGACGTCGCTGCAATGACAGGAACGCCAGTCCGCTCCCGGCGGCGATCACGAAATAGGCCAGCAGGAACTTGAACGAGAAGATGTTGGCGGCGATCGGCTGGGCGATGATCACCTCCTGGATGCCGCGGACATCCCCCACCTTCCAGTCCTTCTTCGGGCTCTCGGGGTGGCTGTTGTGGCAGCTGACGCAGGCCGGACCCATCGTGACGGGCGCAACCAGGCGGACCTTGTCGTTGAACAGCGAGGTCTCGGTCTCCACGATCTTCTGCTCGGGATCCCGGCGCAGCGCATCGAGCGCGTCCTTCTCGAACTTGTCGAGCTGGTGCGGAGCGCGGTTCTGGAACGGGAAGTCCGAGACGAAGCGATAGGTGATGTTCTCCTGCTGGGCGCCGATCACCCGGCCGAGCTCCAGCGACAGCGTCGCCGGGATCGGGATCGCGCCGGGCACGGATTCGTAGTTGTGAACGACCTTGGTGCTGCCGTTCGGATTGGCCAGCACGCGGCCGACCACGTTGGAGGCGTAGTAGCTGCGCACGCTCGTGATCACCGAGTTGAGATCGATCGCCTGCCGGCGCAGCGCCGTCTTGCTGAGCTCGGTCAGGTCCAGCCACACCGCGACCGGCAGGGCGAGCAGGAGGAAGACGATCACGGCGCCGGTGAGAATGCCACTCTTGCGCTGTTGTTCGGAGATCTCTTGTTTCACCCTGTGGCTCCGTTCTGTGCGATTTTGTCGCAAATCCTTCCAGAATCCGAGACAATGCATGCGGCGGCACAGAGCCAAGAATTGCCGGCCGGCGCAACCCCATTTTATGGTGGTCGCAGCAAGCGCCTTTTCGTTTGATCACGGATGCTTAAGATCGGCGCCGACCTGCATCCGCTCCGCCGGGAGAGAGCCATGACCGAGACCGTCCGCATCAAGCGCTTCCAGGCACGTCCCGTGATCGTGCCGATGAACCTGCCGCTCCAGACCGCGACCGGGGCGGTCGCCAAGGCACCGCTGGTGCTGATCGACTGCGAGACCGACCACGGCGCGGTGGGTCATTCCTATCTGTTCTCGCTCACGCCCTCGGCCTTGAAGCCGCTGGCGGCGATGGTCACGGAAATGTCGGACCTCGTCGCCGGCGACGAGCTGCTGCCGTTCGAGATCGAGCGCAAGCTGAGCCAGCGCTTCACGCTGCTGGGCCTCGCCGGCCTGCAGCGGCTGGCGCAATCCGGCATCGACATGGCGGCATGGGACGCGCTGGCGCGCTCGCGCGGCCTGCCGCTCGCCCGCCTGCTCGGCGGCACGCCGAAGCCGGTGCGCGCCTACAACTCGAAGGGGCTCGGCATCATGCCGGCAGGCGCCGCGGTGGAGGAAGCCCACAAGCTGCTGGCCGAGGGGTTTCACGCCGCAAAGATCCGCGTCGGCCGACGCGATGCGCGGGAGGATCTCGCCGTCGTGCGCGCGGTGCGCAAGGCCGTCGGCGACGAGGTCACGCTGATGTGCGACTACAACCAGGCGCTGACGGTCACCGAAGCGATCCGCCGCGGTGAGATGCTCGACGACGAGGGCCTCAGCTGGATCGAGGAGCCGATCCGCCACGACGATCATGCCGGCTGCGCCCGCATTGCCGACGCGCTGCAGACGCCGGTCCAGATCGGCGAGAATTTTGACAGCGCGTTTTCCATGCAAGCCGCGCTCTCGGCAGAGGCCTGCGACTACGTGATGCCTGATGTCCAGCGCATCGGCGGCGTCACCGGCTGGCTCCGCGCCGCTTCGCTTGCCCATGCTGCCGGCATCGAGATGTCGTCGCACCTGTTCTCTGAAGTCAGCGCGCATCTGCTCTGCGTGACGCCGACCGCGCATTGGCTGGAATATGTCGACTGGGCCGACGCGGTGCTGGCAACGCGGCTGCAGATCAAGGACGGCTTTGCGCTGCCGAGCGAGGAGCCGGGCAACGGGATCGCGTGGGACGAAGCGGCGGTGAAGAAGTATCTGGTGGAGTGACGGGTCTCTCATCTCGCCATCGCAAGCACACGATCTCGTCCCTCGTTGCGAAAGCATGCGACACGGATTAACGATCCGCCATGACCACTTGGCGCCCACATCCCGGTATCCGCGTCGTCGCGATCGGCCTGCATTGGCGCGGCGGGCGGCTGCTGGCGGCCGAGGTGCGCGACGATGCGGGGCGGATCAAGGGGGTGCGCCCGCTCGGCGGCGAGATCGAGTTCGGCGAGAGCTGGCGCGCGGCCTTGGTGCGGGAATTCAACGAAGAGCTCGGCATCGACGTCGGCATCGTGGGTGAGCCCTTGATGCTGGAGAACATCTTTGTGCACGAGGGATCGACCGGGCACGAGGTGATGTACATCGCAGAGGTCGCGTTTCCGGATGGCGCATTCGCCGGCCGGGAGCGCATCGACTTCCGCGAGGACAATGGAGAGCAGATCGTCGCGCGGTGGTTCGACCTTGCCGATCTCGACCTGGACGGCGGGCCGAAGCTCTATCCGACCGGACTGAAGGACTTGCTGCTGCAGCCTGCGCGTCGTGCATCAACGGAAGAGTGATGCGTGATCCTTGTCGAGACGCCGACGACGTCGGTTGACAAGCATGGCGCTCTCAAGCAAAATTTCGAAAGGTTGATACCGCCGGCCGCTTGCGCCCTTCGGGGTATGGTGAAGTGTATCGGACCGCCGCCCGCTTCCTTTGCTCACGCGAACGGGTCAGTAACGCAAGCCCTGACATTCTCCGTTCATGTTGCAAAGGAACAGAGTATGCGCGATTTCCGCGACGCCAAAGCCATGGCGCAGACGCTCCGAGAATCCCTTAACGCCCGATCGGTCTCCCTCACCGTCAGCGAGAGCCTCGAGCTCATCGCGAGGTTATTCGGGCTGGCCGATTGGAATGTCCTGGCGGCCCGAATCCGTTCTGCGGAGCAGGCCGGCTCGGGCCGCAGCAACGAGGAAAGCACCAAGACCGATGCTGCGGATCAGCTCCGCTCGAGAGCCAAAGAAACTCAGTTGCCGCAGGCGGTGCTGGATCGTTATGCCGGAACATACCAATTCCATAGCGCCGTCTTCACCGTGACGCGTGAACAGGATCATCTGTCCGGACGGCTGAGCGGTCAAAGCTCGGCGCAATATTACGCGGTGGGCGAAACGGAATTCGCCGCGCGGGAGATCGATGTCGAGCTACGGTTTACCCTCGGGCCGGATGGGGTGCCTACCGCCGTGATCCTGCGCCAGCACGGCAACGATCACACCATGCCACGCATCGACATGAGCACGGCGCAAGAGCTCCAACGCGCGATCGAGTCTCGTATGAGCAGCCGGTCCGCCAATCCCGGGACCGCGGCCGCGCTTCGCCGTCTGATCGAGAGCGTCGCATCGGGCCAGCCCAATTACGGCGAGATGAGCGCCGACTTGGCCGAGGCGACACGCAAGCAATTGCCGCGCCTGCAGCCGGGCCTTGCCGAAATGGGTCCGATCACCTCGATCGAATTCCTCGGTGTGAACGCACAAGGACAGGACGTCTATTCCGTCTGGCATCAGGGTGGCGCAGCCTCGCACTGGCACATCGCGCTCGGCAACGACGGCACGATCATCTCGGCCTTCGTCACGCCGGGGCCATGAGCTCGGTCAGGCTACCACACCTCCGCGCCGGGAATTCTCTTCCGCACCGCCATCCGCTGGATCCAGATGCAGCGGCGGACGGACCTGCTGGAGCGGCCGACGGCGGAGATCCCCTCGCCGGCCTGAAGCAGCGGCGCCACGTTCTGGCGCAAGCTGCGGCAGCGCTGGAGCTCGGCTTGCCAGTCGACGATCGCGGCGTCGGCGCGCGGCGCCATCAGCGCCAGCATCGCCATGGCGAGACAGATCGTCCGCATCGCTCCTCTCACTGTGATCCGCCTCCATCCCGGCGGTAGCGGAAATCGCAATGAGAGGCGCCCTGCATGATGGTCTGCGTGCGCGTGAGCCTGACGTCGGGACCGAACCCCTCCGCGGTCGCAAAGTCCGCGGTGCAGATCAGCAGGAAGCCGAGTTCGGGCTCGCCCAGGGCCTTGTAGAACTCGGCATAGGCGCAGCGCGTCACGTCGAACGCGAAGGCGTCCGCCGTCTGTTCGATCACGTCATAAGCGAGCGCATCGTCGCGGGCATAAGTTTTGAAGGCCGACGACACGGCCTTGCCGAGATTGCTCTCGTTCTTGGCCTTCCAGAACGCCTCGCCGAAGCCGCGATAGAGATCGCCGAGCGCCTTGCGCACCAGCGCATTGGCGCGGGCTTCGCCGAGCTCGGCCTGCAACGTCTTGATCAGCGGCACCAGCACCTGCGCCTGGATCTTCGCTTGCTCGATGACGGACACGGTCATGGGCGGCCTCGTGTCGGAGATGTCATTGTAGCCCGGATAGAGTGCAGGGTCATCCGGGACAGCGGCCGGGAAACTGCGGCCGAGATTGCGCGTCGCTGCAACGGGCTAGAAGCTTTCGAGCAAGCCGCACCAGTCCGTCTTCGCTCTTCGAGCTGCGCCGGACACGCTTCGCCGCAATCTTCCAGGCTGTGCCACGCGAAGCCGAAGGCGAAGCGTGGTGGGCACGACAGGGATCGAACCTGTGACCCCTACCATGTCAAGGTAGTGCTCTCCCGCTGAGCTACGTGCCCTAAAGTCCACTTGTGTCGGGTGGGGTCCCTATAACGGCTCAGGGGAGCCGGCGCAAGGACGGAAGGAGGCCGATTCAGGCCGCCAGCATCTTGTTCACTTCGCTGACCAATTCGCGCAGATGCACCGGCTTGGACAGCACCTTGGCGTTCTTGGGGGCGTCCGAATCCGAGTTCAGGGCGACCGCCGCAAAGCCAGTGATGAACATGATCTTGATGTCGGGGTCGAGTTCCGAGGCTCGGCGGGCGAGCTCGATGCCGTCCATTTCCGGCATCACGATATCGGTCAACAGCATCTCGAACGGCTCTTCCCGCAGCCGCTGATAGGCGGCCATGCCGTTGTCGTGGGACGAGACCTGAAAACCGGCGTTTTCCAGCGCCTTGACCAGGAAACGGCGCATGTCGTTGTCGTCTTCGGCGAGCAGGATCTTTGGCATGGCAGGAAACGTCGAATCCCCAGAGGATATCAGCAGAGGTCACTAAGCCCGACAGAGGGTAAATTTGGGGTGAAAATCTTAACCCTGCGCCGGCCCCGCTGCCGGCTCTTTGTGGACCGGAACGAGGTCCAGATCAATCGAGCCGGACCGGCGCGTCCCCATCCCGATGCCTGCACGGTTAAGACGTGTTCCAAGGGGCCATGACATCTTTTCGCTTGGCAGAATGGTTGCGATTCCGGACAATGACGACACATAAGAGCCGCGAGATCGGCCGAATCATTGGACCCGGAGCTTGTCCGGATCGTGCGGCACGAAGGGACGAAGCCTGAGAAGATGACCCGCTTTGACGGCGACATGTCGCCAGCCTTCGAGATCTTCGAGCCTGCCGAATGGCGCGCGCCCGTCATCTTCAACTCGCCGCATTCCGGCTCGACCTATCCTGAAGAATTCCTGGCGGCGTCGCGGATCGACCTGCCCACGCTGCGACGGTCGGAAGATTCGTTCATGGATGAGCTGATCGGCCATCTGAGCGCGCGCGGCTTTCCGACGGTGCGGGTCAACTTTCCCCGCTCCTATGTCGACGTCAACCGCGAGCCCTATGAGCTCGACCCGCGCATGTTCACCGGCCGGCTGCCGAGCTTCGCCAACACCCGTTCGATGCGGGTCGCCGGCGGCCTCGGCACCATTCCCCGCGTGGTCGGCGACGGCCAGGAGATCTACCGCGACCGCCTCCTGGTCGACGATGCGCTGGGGCGGATCGAGACGTTGTACAAGCCCTACCATCGCGCGCTGCGCCGGCTGATCAACAAGGTGCACCAGATGTTCGGCACGGTGGTGCTGGTCGACTGCCACTCGATGCCGTCGGTCGGCGTCAGCAGGGACGAGCCGCGCCGGCCCGACGTCGTGATCGGCGATCGCTACGGCACCAGCTGCACGCCGCTCTTGCCCGATCGCGTCGAGGAGACCATGAGCGGGCTCGGCTATTCGATCGGCCGCAACAAGCCCTATGCCGGCGGCTTCATCACCGAGCATTACGGCAATCCCGCGAGCGGCCTGCACGCCGTGCAGCTCGAGCTCAACCGCGCGATCTACATGGACGAGCGGCGGCGCGAGCGCAGCGCTCGCTTTGCGCAAGTGGCCTCCGACTTCGGCGTTCTCGCCGACGTGCTGGCGACCACGATTCCGTTCGCCGATCTCGGCCCGTTCCAGGCCGCGGCGGAATAGGACGCAGCTTCTTCTCTGAAACGACGAGGCCTTGCGCGCGACTGCGTTTTCGCTTCGCAAGCTTGCGCGCCCCAAATGAAAACGGCGGGGCTCAGAAAAAAGGGCCGCTCGCGAATGACGCAAGCGGCCCAAGTCTAGGGAGGAAACGCCCAAGGAGGGCAGCGGTAACGCGAGGCGCTACCGCACCGCAACAATATGCGACCGCGCCGCACAAAGTGCAAGGGCTTTTGCGCGGTTTCCCATGCAAATCGCACATGGCTCAGTTGCTTCTATGGAAACCCAGATTCAGTTTCTTTGATAAGAGAATTCAATGGGTTGATAGTCATTTGCATACGAACAAGGCAAGGTCGGAACTAAGATTTCAACTCCATGATCGATATTTGGCCAGCAGATGACTGGAATGGGGCAGCCCGCCCCGGCATCCAAAATACCAGGGAGCAACATCAAGACAGCGCTGCACGCGGCAGTCGAATTGAGCTAGGCAGGAGGCAAGCTCTCCAACTTCGCTTCGAGGATTTCGCCTGTGACGGTGATCGACTTCTCCGCCTTCATCGGTCGGCTCGCCACCGCCTCCGGCGAAACCATCCTGCCGTTCTTCCGCACCTCGCTGTCGATCGACGACAAGAGCAAGACCAAGGATTTCGACCCCGTGACGGAGGCCGACCGCGCCGCGGAGGCGGTGATGCGGCGGCTGATCAAGGCCAACTTCCCCCAGCACGGCATCGTCGGCGAGGAATTCGGCAACGAGCGCGAGGACGCCGACTATGTCTGGGTGCTCGACCCCATCGACGGCACCAAATCCTTCATCGGCGGCTTTCCGATTTGGGGCACGCTGATCGCGCTGTTGCACAAGGGCACGCCGGTGTTCGGCATGATGCACCAGCCCTTCATCGGCGAGCGCTTTTCCGGCGACAACGGTTCGGCCAATTATAAAGGGCCGTCGGGCGAGCGCCGGCTCCAGGTCCGCCGCTGCGCCTCGCTGTCGGAGGCCACGACCTACACCACCAGCCCGCTGCTGATGAACGAGAGCGACCGCGCCATCTTCGGCCACATCGAGAAGAGCGCGCGGCTGTCGCGCTATGGCGGCGACTGCTACTCCTATTGCATGCTTGCCGCGGGCCACGTCGACCTCGTGGTCGAGACCGAGCTGAAGCCCTATGACATCGCGGCACTGATTCCGATCGTGACCGGCGCCGGCGGCGTCGTCACCACCTGGGAAGGCAAGCCGGCCCAAGGCGGCGGCCGCATCATCGCCGCCGGCGACGCACGGGTGCACGAGGCAGCGTTGAAGCTTTTGAACCAGTAGCGCGCGGGCGGAGGGCTTGCATCACCGACGCGGGAGCGGAGATGGCGAGGTAGGTGTCTTACCCTCCCCTGGAGGGCAGGGCTATCGCATATGAGATGCCGCTATGGCAGCGTCATGGCCGGGCTTGTCCCGGCCATCCAAGCCTTTCCACGCGGCACAAAGAACGTGGATGCCCGGGACAAGCCCGGGCATGACGACCTCTGCAAAATTCAATTGCGATTGTCCTGACCCTCCAGGGGAGGGTAACAGGTCCTCACACCGCCTCGGCTCGCAAATGCTCCACCAGCAGCTTGGCCGGCCTTGGCAGCGCCTTGAAGCTGCGCGCGCAGATCACGAGACGGCGGTTGGCGAAGGCATCGCGCAGGCGGATCATGGCGAGCGGCATGGTCCTGGCGCAGCGGCGGGCGGCGGCTTCGGGCACCAGCGCCACGCCGACATCGGCCGCGACCATCTGGCAGATCGCGTCGAAGTCGCGCAGGCGCGCGCGGAAATGCGGCCGCATGCCGAGCCGCGCGGCGTGCTTCGAGATGTGCATCTGGAGCGCGGTGGCGCTGGTCAGCCCGACGAAGTCGCAAGCCCCTGCCTCCTGAAAGTCGATCTGGCGGCGGCCGGCGAACGGGCCGCGTTTCGACGTCACCAGCGTCAGGCGATCCTCGCTGAAGGGAAAGCGTTCGATATGGTCGGGCAGCGCGTGCTCGGCGGCGAAGCCGAGATCGGCGGCGCCTGCGGTGATCGCCGCCGCGATATCGGTGCTCTCGCGCTCCTCGATGTCGACGGCGACGTCGCGATGCTGGCGCAGGAAACCGGCGAGCGCTTTCGGCAGATGCTCCGACAGGCCCGACGTGTTGGCGAGGAAATGCACGCTGGCGCGCACGCCGCTGGCAAAGCCGGCGAGATCGCCGCGCATGGCGTCGATCTGATGGATCACGAGCCTGGCATGATCGAGCAGGCTCTCGCCGGCCGCGGTCAACTCGACGCCGCGGCGGCCGCGCTTGAGCAGCGCGACGCCGAGCGCATCCTCGAGCCCTTTGATGCGCGCGCTGGCCGAGGCCAGCGCGAGGTGCGAGCGCTCCGCGCCGCGGGTGATGCTGCGCTGGTCGGCGACCGCGATGAAGAGCTGGAGATCGACCAGGTCGAAGCGCATGCGATGTCTCCTTGAGCCTTCGTTGAAGCCGAAGGCTCTCTCCGTAACCTCCAGATTGTGCGCCGGCGCGGCTTCGGTCAATGTGCTGGCATGATCGACCCGCTGCTCATCCTCATCGCCGCCGTGTTCCTGCTCGCCGGATTCGTCAAGGGCGTGGTCGGGCTCGGCCTGCCGACGGTGTCGATGGGCCTGCTCGCCGTGAGCATGGCGCCGAGCCGCGCCATCGCCATCGTCATCGTTCCCGCCATCGTCACCAACATCTGGCAGACCTTCGTCGGCCCGCATTTGCGCGACATCCTGCGGCGGCTGTGGCCGCTGATGATCGGCACCGTGGTCGGCTGCTGGCTCAATGCCGGCGCGCTGACCGGGCCGCATGCGCGCTACGGCACGATCGTGCTGGGCGCCCTGCTCGTCGTCTACGCCGTGATCGGACTGAACAAGTTCCACTTCCGCGTCGCGCCCGAGAACGAGAAATGGGTCGGCGGCGTGGTCGGCGTCATCACCGGGGTGATTTCGGCCTCAACAGGCGTGCAGGTGATCCCGTCGATGCCGTTCATGCAGGCGATCGGCATGGAGAAGGACGAGCTGGTGCAGGCGCTCGGGGTGTTTTTCACCACCGCGACGCTGGCGCTCGCCTTCAACCTGACCGCGGTCGGATTGCTCACGCCCGCCAATGTCGTGCCGGGCGCGATCGGACTCGCCATGGCCTTTGCCGGCATGTTCATCGGCCAATCGGTGCGGGCGCGGATGCCGGCGGAGGCGTTTCGCCGCTGGTTCCTGATCGCGATGATCCTGCTCGGCCTTTACCTCGCCGGCAGCGCGCTGGCGAAGGAATTCGCTTAAGCGCCTTACGATTTCGGCCCGTAGCCCGGCACCCATTTTTCGTGCTGGGGCAGGTCGTCCTGGATTGTCCACCACGACGCGCGCGACGAGGTGAAAACGTGGAGGCGAGGCCGGACTTCCGGGTCGTCATCGAGCAGGCCAGCGGGAATGCTGACGGTCGGGAGATAGCTCGCCTTGCCCGGCGTCGGGCAGCCGCAGGTCCTGCAACGATAGCGGATACTGCCCGGCGAGGATTCGTAAGATGCCGTCATGTCCTCGCCCGCCACGAAGCGAAACTTGTCGGCATCGACATGCGCGTAGGTGGCGAAGGCCGCGCCGCTCAGCTTGCGGCAATTGACGCAATGGCAGTGCGTCAGCGCGCGCACCTTCTCGATCTCGAACCGCACGGTGCCACACAGACAGCTTCCACGGATCATCGAAACCTCCCGAGCGCAGCCTCGATCGGACCGCTTCTCATTCACTAGAAGGAGCTACCGTGTCTCCAGCATGGCGACGCGGATGCCGAGATAGATGAAGAGGCCGCCGAGCGCGCGGTTGACCCAGGCGATCGCGCCCTTGGACTTGCGCAGCCGGTAGGCGGCTCTGGCGGCGAACGCCGCCAGCACCAGGCACCACAGTGTCCCCGTAAAGATGAAGATCAGGCCGAGCGTCAGGAAGGCGAGCGGCTTGTGCGGGGCATCGGCTGCGACGAATTGCGGCAGAAAGGCGAGGAAGAACAGCGCGACCTTGGGATTGAGCGCGTTGGTGAAGACACCCTGGAGGAAGACCCGCTGCAATGAGCTCCGCGCCGGCTCGTCGATGCTTGCAGCCAGCGCCGGGCGCGACCACAGCATCTGGAGACCGGTCACGACCAGATAGGCTGCGCCGACCAGCTTCAGGATCGAAAAGGCCGTGGACGAGGCCATCAGCAGAGCCGAAAGCCCGATCGCCGCGCCCGCGACATGGACGAAGCAGCCGCAACTGATGCCCAGGGCGGCAGCGGCGCCGCCCCGCCAGCCCATCTGCATGCTGCGGCCGATCACATAGACCGAATCCGGCCCCGGCGTGATGTTGAGCACCACGCCCGAGAGGATGAAAAGCCCGATCTCGTGAATGCCCAGCATGAAGGTCCTCCGCTGCCGTCCTGGCGGTTCTGGTTCCGCTTAGTCGGTTCGCCCGTTCCCGTCCACCGCCGGGATTGCGCAGGATTTACCTCGAATTTGCAATGCGGATCATGCTTCCGCTGCGGCGCATCTGCTCTATAAAGGTGGGGTTCTTGAAATGCGGGATTCGCGGCAACCGCCACGCTGTGGCCGGTCATCTGGTCCCTTGGAGCTTTGAGGATATGGAAAGACGTCTGGCCGCCATCGTCTGCGCCGATGTCGCCGGCTATTCGCGCATGATGGGCAGCGACGAGGCCGGCACCCATGCCGCCTTCAAGGCCCATCGTGCCGCGATCCATCCGATCATCCTCAATCACGGCGGCCGCGTCGTGAAGAACACCGGCGACGGCTTCCTGCTGGAATTCGCCTCGATCGTCGGCGCCGCCGAGGCGGCGATCGCGATGCAGACGCTGATGGCCGAACGCAACCGCCATCTGCCGGCCGACCGCGCCATGCAGTTCCGGCTCGGCATCCACATGGGCGACGTCATCGCCGACGAGGACGAAGTCTTCGGCGACGATGTCAACATCGCCGTCCGCCTGGAATCGGTGGCGAGCCCCGGCGGCTTCGCGATCTCGGCCAAGGCCTACCGGGAGGCGGGCAAGCATCTCGCCGTGCCGCTGACCGATGCCGGCAACCATCGCTTCAAGAACATCAAGGATGCGATCGGGGTCTTTACCTGGACGCCCGAGGGCGCGCCGGCGCTTGCCCCCGAGCTCCGTGAGGCCTCGGCGCTGTCGCAGCAGTACCGCACGGCCATCGTCGGCGTGCTGCCCTTCGCCAATCTCAGCGACGCCCAGGACGAATATTTCTCCGACGGCCTCACCGAGGACCTGATCCACGCGCTGTCGCTGCAATCCTTCTATCGGGTGCTGAGCCGCAACTCGACATTCGCCTTCAAGGGCAAGAACGTGGGCACCCGGCTGATCGCGCGCGAGATCGACGCCACCTATCTGATCCAGGGCTCGGTGCGGCGCGCCGGCGCCAAGATCCGCGTCACCGCCGAGCTGATCGCGCCGGAGACCGGCGAGCAGCTCTGGACCGGCCGCTACGACCGCGACATCGGCGATTTGTTCGCGATGCAGGACGAGATCACCACCAATTTGTCCGCCGCCATCGCCACCGAGATCGTCCGTGCCGAGGCCTCGGCGCCGGCGCGGCTCTCGACCGACGTCACCGCCTGGGACCGCTTCCTCAAGGGGCTGTCGCATTACTATCGGCAAACCAAGGAAGATCTGGCCGTCGCGGTCGACCTATTCCGCGAGGCCATCGGGCTCGATCCCAAGCTGTCGATCGCGCATGCCTATCTCGCCACGATCCAGATCCAGAGCATTCAGTTCGGCTGGGTCAAGGGCACGCGCGAGATGTGGGCCGAGGCGATGAGCCTCGCCGAAACCAGCGTCCGGCTGGATCCGCGCTCCTCCTTTGCGTTCTCGATCCTGACTTGGGCGCACGCGTTGGAGGGTCATCACGAGGCAGCAATGGACGCCGCCAAGCGCGCAGTCGCGCTCAACCCTTACGACAATGGCGCGCGCGGCGTGCTCGGCATCTGCCATTTCATGATCGGCGAGCACCGCGAGGCGATCGAGCTGTTCTCGATGGCCGCGCAACGCGACAACAGCGACCCGCGCTATCAATGGGCGGCGCTGAACGCGTTCAGTCATTACCTTCTGCGCCAATATGACGCGACGCTGTCATGGGCGCGAGAGCAGCTCTACATCAACCCGAATCACATGCAGGCGCTGGCGATCCGCGCTGCGGCGTTGGCGCAGCTCGGGCGAAGCGACGAGGCCAGCGAAGCTGCCCGCGTGCTGATGGCAAATTATCCAACGCTGAATGTCGACAGGCACTTGCGCAACTTCCACTGGAAGCGGCCCGAGGACATCGCTCATTATCGCGAGGGGCTGCTGAAGGCCGGCGTGCCGCTCGGCAAGCTGACGCTGGTGCAGAGCGACGTGAAACGGGCCGCAGAATCCTAAGCGAAAGGGCCGCAGGCCCGACGTGGTTCCGGTGCGACCGCCTGCTCGTTGTTGACACGACAGTGAAATGGGCCACACTCGTCACACGCTGAAGTAGTATATCGTGCTGTCGGTTTGTTGGGACTTTCCGCGCTCTAACAGCGCGCCTGCTTTTTCAAGATTCGCTGCTTTCAGGATTTGGGCCATGCATCACCCCGCTTCGAAGCCGCCCCTCGATCCCTCGATTCCAGTCTCGCCGAACAATCCCTGCCCGTTCCTGCGCGGCCTCGTCGGCGAAGGCTTCGTCGAGGGCGGCACCGTCCCGCTCAACACGCTGTCGCAGACCATCGCCAATGCGACCGGTGAGACGGGGCTGAAGAAGGTCTCGGCCCGCATCCAGGTCCGCGGCGTCGCGATGATCGCCAACGGCGTCAAGCACATTCTGAAGAGCATCTTTTCGGGCGCGCAGCTCGACGCGCTGCGCGGCGGCCCGCTGGACAAGCGCGGCGCCGGCTCGCGCATCCTCGGCGTCGACGGCAAGATCGACGAGGACGAGATCGCGCGGCTCGCGAGCTTCGGCCGGAACTACACCGACCCGAACACCGGCAGCAGCGAGCCCGGCCTCAACGCCGCGGAAATCAAGACCTTCATGCGTGACAACCTCGAGCGCGCCGGCAGCGCCGCTCGCTGGTACTACCCGCTGCTGATGAAGTTCGAATGGCCCATCCTTTTGAAGATCATCGGCAAGGGCAAGCAGGGTGAAGAGCGCTATCTCAGCGTGGCCGACGTGCGCACGCTGTTCGAACAGCGCCAATTCCCCGACCGCATCAATCAGCGGATCGTATCGCAGCCGCTGCTGTCGTCCTGCCAGCTCCGCTTTCGCTGGGCGGTCGCGCTCACGGCGTTCGTCATCGGCCTCGGCCTCGTCGCCCTGGTCGCGGTCGCCGAATTCCCCAACCAGGTTCGTGCCATGCTGCCGCAGAAGGGCGTGCTGGTGAATCTCCTGCCGCCGCCCCTGCCGGCGATGCCCGAAACCAAGGCTGCCTATTGGCTCGAGCAAAACTGGTCGCTCAAGGACCGACATTGGTTCCACCACGCCAGCCAGGGCACCGCGACGTTCCCGGTGCCCTATGAGTGGTTCGTGGCGCTGGAGCAGCCGCAGCTCCACCTGTTCTCCAAACCGGGCCTGATCAAGGACAGCGCCTATCTCGAACGCTTCGGCTTCATCCCGAGCCCGCAGACGATCCAGACCGACACGGCGACGCTGCGCCGCTTCGGCTACGCCAATGTCTACGAGACCACGCAAGCGTCGGACTGGTCGACGCGCTGGACGCCGGCGGAGAACGTTGACGGCCTGCCGGTCGGCTTCGCGCGCATGACCGGCGTGGTCGATCCCGCGACGAGCCGCCGCGAGGACGACATGATCGGACTGACCTGCGCCGCCTGTCATACCGGCCAGATCCATTACCAGGGCATCGACGTCCGTTTCGACGGCGGCCCGGCGATGACCGACCTGAAGAAGCTCGAGCTCGCGACCGGCCTGTCGATCGCCTACACGCTGTACGTCCCGTTCCGCTTCCAGCGTTTCGCCGATCGCGTGCTCGGCCCCGACGCCAGCAAGGCGGACCGCGCCGCGCTCAAGCAGAAGCTGAGCACGATCGGCAGCTTCCTGATCGACTGGGCCAAGACCTACGAGAAAACGATCGAAGGCAAGACGACTTGGGACGGCAAGCAGCAGCAGGACACCGAGGAAGGGTTCGGCCGGCTCGATGCCCTCAACCGCATCGGCAACCAGGTGTTTTCGCAGGACCTCGCAATGAGCGGGGTCAAGGGATTCGAGAAGAACCTGCACGCTCAGGACGCGCCGGTCAGCTATCCCGCGATCTGGACGGTGCCCTGGTTCAAGTTCGCCCAATACGACGCCTCGATCGAGCAGCCGCTGATCCGCAACGCCGGCGAAGCCCTCGGCGTGACGGCGCTGCTCAATTTGTCCGATGCCTATCCGCAGGACAGGCTGTGGCGCTCCTCGGTGAACATCAGGACGCTCGGCTGGATCGAGGACATGCTGAGAGGCCCCGATCCATTCAAGGCGGCTGATGGTCCGAAGTTCGGCGGTCTGCTCGCACCGAAATGGCCCTCGCACATCCTCGGCGATGCTTGGAAGCTGAAGCCCGATCGGGTCGAACGCGGCCGCGCCATCTACGCGGAGATGTGCTCCGGATGCCATCTGCCTGACATCAACACCCCGGCCTTCTGGTCGTCGAAGCGCTGGGAGCCGAGCGGCGACAGCAAGGTGCTGAATGCGGTGACGATCCCGCTCGACGAGATCAAGACCGATCCCGAGCAGTCCCTCGTTCTCAGCAAGCGGACCGTCGACGTGCCCGGCTTTCTGAAAGTCAACACGGCTGACCTGCAGACGTGGTGGCAGTGCGAGATCCCGACCGCCAGCAAATCGCCCAACGAGATGGTCTATGCACTCGGGCTCATGACGGTGGTCGATCTCGTCGCCCGCAAATGGATGGACGACGAGAAGATCCCGGAGGCCGAACGGGCGCAAATGTGGAATATGGCGCGCAAGAACTGTCTCAATCCGGCGCCCGATCCGCGCTATCGCGCGCGGCCCTTGAACGGCATCTGGGCCACTGCGCCTTACCTGCACAACGGCTCGGTGCCTTCGCTGTACTGGCTGCTGAAGCCGCAGAACGAGCGTCCGCAAAAATTCTGCATGGGCCGCCGCGACTACGACCCCGACACCGTCGGTTTCGCAGTCGCCGCCGACGAGCGCTGCAAGACCGGTGAAACGGAGTTCTCCGCGACCGGCTCCGACGGCAAGCCGATCCAGGGCAACAGCGTGCTCGGCCATTCCTTCGAGCGCAAGGACGGTGAGTCGAAGCGCCCCGGCGTCATCGGCCGCATGTTCAAGGACGACGCCGAACGCTACGACCTGATCGAGTATCTGAAGACGCTGTAAAGAATCTTGCTTCGTCATTGCGAGCGCAGCGAAGCAATCCAGGCTGTCGCCGCGGAGATAGCCTGGATTGCTTCGTCGCAAGAGCTCCTCGCAATGACGGAGAATGAGGACGCTCCTCGACTCCGATTCTCATCGTCCTCGTGGAGGCTCCCGATCTCTTCTCACTTGAACAGCGGCGTGCCCGGCACGAAGGCGTCGAAGGCGGCCCAGAACTGCGCGCGGTAGCGGTCCTGCTCCTGGAGGATCTCGTGCTTGGCACCGGCGATCACGAGATGGGAGCCGGCGCGCAAATGATAGGCGAATTCCTCGATCGCCGCGGTCGAGACCACGGTATCGTTGGAGGCCGCCAGCATCAGGATCGGCTGGCGGATCTGGGAGGGGTAGTTCACGCGCTTGAAGGTGTGCATCGCGCGGAAGGCGGTATCGGCCCAGGCGACCGTCGGCGAGGCTAGGCCAAGCGTCGGGTCTTCCTCCAGGATCGCGGCGTTGCGCGCATAGCGGACGGGATCGCTGGTCAAGGGATTGTTGATGAAGGGTTCGAGCCCGGTGAGGCGGTCGCTGCCGCCGGGAACGTAGCGGCCGCCCTGCCCGAGCAGGCGCATCGTCTTGAGCAGCGCACGCACCGGCAGCGAGGTGGTGCGCCCGGGCAGGTCGATCATCGGCGCAGACAGCACCATGCGGTCGAACCAGCGCTTGCCGGCATGGGCCACCCGCAGCAGCACCGTGCCGCCCATGGAATGGGCGAGCGCGAAGAATGGCGGCGGGCAATCCGGCAGCACCACCTGCTGCACGAAGGTCTCGACGTCGATTTCGAAATCGGCGAAGTCGCGCACATAGCCCTTGCGCGGATCGCGCAGGCGGCGCGACGAATGGCCCTGCCCGCGCCAGTCGATCATCGCCACCGCAAAGCCGCGGTCGCGCAGGTCGCGCACGGTCTCGAAATATTTCTCGATCTGCTCGCTGCGCCCGGTGAAGACGCAGACCGTGCCCTTACGGTTCGCCGGCGGCGCCCAGCGCGCAAAGCGCAGCTCGACGCCATCAGGGGTCTTGATGGTGCCGCTGACGACGTTTTCGGGGACCGGATTGGCGGGAATCGAGACCAGCGTCATTGAGCGTGCTTGGGCGGGAAGTGCTGCAAATCAAGGGGCCAAAGCGCCGAAAAGGCGCCTGTCCCGCCCTCTTGAACGCCGTCTCGTTCCACCCATATCACCTTCGTGCAGGCCGCTACCAGTGTTTCGGAACCGGAACATCAGGCTGCACACAGACTAAAGCCCGGCCCGATTGGCGGGCGGGTTACCAACAGTCGCTCAATGGAGGACTTGACCATGCGTAGCTACGATCTCACTCCGTTCTATCGTTCCACCGTCGGCTTCGACCGTCTCTTCAACCTGCTCGACCAGGCCAGCTCCGACGGCAGCCCCGGTTATCCCCCCTACAACATCGAGCGCACCGGCGAGAACGCCTACCGCATCACCGTTGCGGTCTCGGGCTTTGCCAAGGATGAGCTCTCCATCGTCGCCAAGGAAAACACGCTGACGATCAAGGGCGAGAAAGTCGCGAACGAGAACTCGAAATCCGAAGTGCTCTACCGCGGCATCGCCGCGCGTGCCTTCGAGCGCGCCTTCCAGCTTGCCGACTTCGTGCAGGTGAAGGACGCCTCGCTCGAGAACGGGCTGCTTCACGTCGACCTCGTCCGCGAGATTCCCGAGGCCAAGAAGCCGCGCCAGATCGCGATCAACGCCGGCGCCAAGGCGCAGGTGATCGAGAACTCCGCCGCGCAGGCCGCCTGAGCCAGGCGACCAAACCCAGCGACGTCCAGGTTGCGAAAACGCCCCGGTGCCCCGGGGCGTTTTTTTCGTTGCAATGCATCACAGAGCAGTGATGGCGTAACACCGTTGCCTCGCTCTCCGTCCTTTGGGCATCGAACCAAAAACACGGAGAAGATCATGTCACTCTGGCGCAGCCTTTTCGTCGCCGCGAGCCTTTTGGCCGCTCCTCTCAACCTCGCTCATGCCCAGACACCGCAGACGGTCAAAGCGAAGAACGTCGTGTTGGTGCACGGCGCCTGGGCCGACGGCTCGAGCTGGTCGGAGGTGATCCCGATCCTGCAGGCTGCAGGCCTGCATGTGACCGCCGTGCAGAATCCGCTGTCCTCGCTCAGCGACTCCGTCGAGGCGACCAAGCGGGCGCTGGCCGAGCAGGACGGGCCGACGGTGCTGGTCGCGCATTCCTGGGGCGGCACCGTGATCAGCCAGGTCGGCACCGACCCGAAGGTCACCGGCCTCGTCTACGTCGCCGCACGCGCGCCCGATGCGAACGAGGATTTCGTGGCGCTGTCGAAGCAGTTTCCGGCCGGGCCGGCGCGCGCCGGCATCGTCGAGCGCGACGGCTACACCAAGCTCTCGGAAGAGGCCTTCCTGAAGTACTTCGCCAACGGCGTGAAGCCGGCGCAGGCCAAGGAGCTCTACGCCGTGCAATGGCCGACGGCGGCCTCGATCTTCGCCGGCCGCACCACGGAGGCGGCCTGGCGCTCCAAGCCGAGCTGGTACGCGGTGTCGAAGAACGACTACACCATCAACCCCGATTTCGAGCGCTTCCTCGCCAAGCGCATGAACGCCACCACGATCGAGCTCGATGCCGGCCACCTCTCGCTGGTGTCGCATCCGAAGGAGGTGGCGAATCTGATCCTGGATGCGGCGGGGTATCCGCGGAGCTGACACGCGGTCAGTTCACGCAAAAGCGCCCGAGAGATTCTCGGGCGCTTTCCGTTCGCTGACGCTTAGTCCAGCCCCTGCGCAGCCGGCATGTCCTGCGTCGGCAGGATGGTCGGAGCCGGCCGGGCCTGACCGACGGTTGGTGCGATTGCTTGCGGGGCGGCCTCGGCCGGCTTGGCTTGCACCACGGCGGCCTGCTGCGCCGGCTGGGCCTGCACTGCCTGAGCCTGCTGCGCGGTGGGCGCGGCCGGCTTCGCGGCGACCGGCGTCTCAGCGCGCCGCGGGGCGGCCTTCGGCAGCGGCACGGCGCGGCTTGCCACATGCGGGATCGACGCCGGCGGGCGCGGCGGGCCGCCGCGGACCACGGTCGGCGGCAGTGCGGTTTGCGGCCCGTAGGGCGCGACCGCGCGCTCGTCATAGGCGGGCGCCATGCCATAGGCGTCAGGGGCGGGCATGAAGCGGATGATCCGCCCGTCGCGGGCGTCGATCACCAGCCGGCCATCGTCGCCGTTTCTGTCGATCACCGCGATGGTGTAGACGCCGCCGCGCAGGCGCGGAATGCCGAGCGGCGAGAAGCCGTTTTCGCGCAGCACGGCGTAAACCTCGGTCGGCGGCAACAAGGCCAGCGCAGGGCCGCGCTCCTCGTAGCCATAACCGTAGCGCGGCGGCGGGGCGGCTTCCGGCGGCGCATAGGGCCCGTCGAAATCCGAGACCGCGATGACGGCCCCTCTGGCGATACCGCTCGCGGGAACCTGGGCCTGCCCCGCACTGGCACCCAGCGCCAGCACGGCGGCGGCCACACATCCTGTGAAAAACTTCATGATCCAGACGCTCCTGTCAGGCCCTCCGGTGGCCGCCCTCTTTCGCTTCTCGCGGCGTGGCGCGCCTTCCGAAGGGTTGATCCGAAGCTTCATTTGGGATTTCGGCGCCGCCGGGGCCGGATCAGGGCGTGTTTGCCTCAAAACCGGGGCTGCGCAACTTTTGGAAAGCGATCGATTGACTTCTGCGGAATCGGGACTTCCGCGCGCTTGTGTGCTAGACAAAAATTTGGCAAGGTGATGGTTAGGACAGGAAGACTGTCTCATTTTGCTTGCGGTTCCGGCATAGGGATTGCAGCGAGAACTGGTGCTCTCGAGCGCCGGCAAGGTACCAGGCAAAGCCGTTCTCGGGGACGAAGAACGCCTAGGCCTGAATTTAAGAAAATGCGGCTCGCAGAGGACGAGCGGTGGCCCAGGAGCGGGTGCCGCGGGACGCCCAAGGTGCGCCGAAGATGGCGGTGAGGCAGCTTGCCGCATGGAGAGGACAGGAACAATGAACGGGTCGCAATTCGAGCGCGCAAACATCGTGGCAGAAGAGCTGTCGGCGACGGTCGCCTCGAAAACGACCGATCCGATCACCTCACCGATTCAAGAGCACAATTCGCGCCCCGAAGCCGAAGGCCTGTACGATCCCAGCCTGGAAAAGGACTCTTGCGGCGTCGGCTTCATCGCCAACATCAAGGGCAAGAAGTCGCACGAGATCGTCTCGGACGCGCTGAGCATCCTCTGCAACCTCGAGCATCGCGGTGCCGTCGGCGCCGACCCGCGCGCCGGCGACGGCGCCGGCATTCTGGTGCAGATCCCGCACGCCTTCTTCAGCCGTAAGGCCTCCGAACTCGGCTTCAAGTTGCCGGCGCCCGGCGAATACGCCATCGGCGCGTTGTTCATGCCGCGCGACACCGCCTGGCGCAACGTCATCAAGAGCATCGTCGCCGACCAGATCAAGGAAGAGGGCCTGACCCTGCTCGGCTGGCGCGACGTGCCGACCGACAATTCCTCGCTGGGCGTCACCGTGAAGCCGACCGAGCCCGCCTGCATGCAGGTGTTCATCGGCCGCAACGGCACCGCCAAGACCGAGGACGAGTTCGAGCGCCGGCTCTACATCCTGCGCAAGTCGATCTCGCAGGCGATCTACCAGCGCCGCGACCGCGGCCTTGCCGGCTATTACCCGTGCTCGATGTCCTGCCGCACCGTGATCTACAAGGGCATGTTCCTCGCCGACCAGCTCGGCAAGTACTATCCCGATCTGCACGAGGCTGACTTCGAGAGCGCGCTCGCGCTCGTGCACCAGCGCTTCTCGACCAACACCTTCCCGGCCTGGTCGCTGGCGCATCCCTACCGCATGATCGCGCATAACGGCGAGATCAACACGCTGCGCGGCAACGTCAACTGGATGGCGGCACGTCAGGCCTCGGTCAGCTCCGAGCTCTACGGCAAGGACATCAACCGGCTCTGGCCGATCTCCTATGAGGGACAGTCGGACACCGCCTGCTTCGACAACGCGCTCGAATTCCTGGTGCAGGGCGGCTACTCGCTGCCGCACGCCGTGATGATGATGATTCCGGAGGCGTGGGCCGGCAATCCCCTGATGGATGAGAAGCGCCGCGCCTTCTACGAATATCATGCCGCGCTGATGGAGCCGTGGGACGGCCCCGCCGCGATCGCCTTCACCGACGGCCGCCAGATCGGCGCCACGCTCGACCGCAACGGCCTCCGGCCCGCGCGCTATCTCGTCACCAAGGACGACCGCATCGTCATGGCGTCCGAGATGGGTGTGCTGACGATCCCCGAGGACCAGATCATCACCAAGTGGCGGCTGCAGCCGGGCAAGATGCTGCTGGTCGACCTCGAGCAAGGCCGCCTGATCCCGGACGACGAGATCAAGGCTTCGCTCGCCGCCAGCCATCCCTACAAGGAGTGGCTCGAGCGGACCCAGATCGTGCTCGAAGACCTGCCGAAGGTGCCGACGACAGGCGTGCGCTCAAACCTGTCGCTGCTCGACCGCCAGCAGGCGTTCGGCTACAGCCAGGAAGACATCACCATCCTGATGACGCCGATGGCGGCCACGGGCGAAGAAGCCGCAGGCTCGATGGGCAACGACACGCCGATCTCGGCGCTGTCGGACAAGGCCAAGCCGCTGTTCACCTACTTCAAGCAGAACTTCGCGCAGGTCACCAACCCGCCGATCGACCCGATCCGCGAGGAGCTGGTGATGAGCCTGGTCTCGATCATCGGGCCGCGGCCGAACCTGTTCGACCTGCAGGGCATGGCCACGACCAAGCGCCTCGAAGTGCGCCAGCCGATCCTGACCGACGCGGACCTGGAAAAGATCCGCTCGATCTCGGAGGTGGCGGAGTCGCACTTCAAGTCGCGCACGCTGGACACCACCTTCCACGCCGGTCTCGGCGCGGCGGGCATGGACCAGGTGCTCGACGAGCTCTGCGCGCGCGCCGAAAGCGCGGTGCGCGAGGGCGTCAACATCATCATCCTGTCCGACCGCATGGTCGGCACCGACCGCGTGCCGATCCCATCGCTGCTCGCCTGCGCCGCCGTGCATCATCACCTGATCCGCACCGGCCTGCGCACCTCGGTCGGCCTCGTCGTCGAATCCGGCGAGCCGCGCGAAGTGCATCACTTCGCCTGCCTTGCCGGCTACGGCGCCGAAGCGATCAATCCGTACCTCGCGTTCGAGACCATCACCGCGATGAAGGACCGCCTGCCCGGCTCGCTCGACGACTATGAGATCGTCAAGCGCTACATCAAGTCGATCGGCAAGGGCCTGCTCAAGGTGATGTCCAAGATGGGCATCTCGACCTACCAGTCCTATTGCGGCGCGCAGATCTTCGACGCGGTCGGCCTCAAGGCCGACTTCGTCGCCAAGTTCTTCGCCGGCACGCACACCCGCGTCGAGGGCGTCGGCCTTGGGGAGATCGCGGAAGAAGCCGTGCGCCGCCATGCCGACGCGTTCGGCGAGGCGCAGGTCTACAAGACCGCGCTCGATGTCGGCGGCGAATATGCCTATCGCAGCCGCGGCGAGGACCATGCGTGGACCGCGGAGTCTGTGTCGCTGCTGCAGCACGCCGCGCGCGGCAATTCGCAGGAGCGCTACCGCGCCTTCGCCAAGATCCTCAACGAGCAGTCGGAGCGCCTGTTGACGCTGCGCGGCCTGTTCCGGATCAAGAACGCGGAGGAAGAAAAGCGCAAGGCGATCCCGCTCGACCAGGTCGAGCCGGCCAAGGAGATCGTCAAGCGTTTCGCCACCGGTGCGATGAGCTTCGGCTCGATCTCGCGCGAGGCGCACACCACGCTCGCGATCGCCATGAACCGGATCGGCGGCAAGTCGAACACCGGCGAAGGCGGCGAGGAAGCCGACCGCTTCAAGCCGATGCCGAACGGCGATTCCATGCGTTCGGCGATCAAGCAGGTCGCCTCGGGCCGCTTCGGCGTCACCACGGAGTATCTCGTCAACTCCGACATGATGCAGATCAAGATGGCACAGGGCGCCAAGCCCGGCGAAGGCGGCCAGCTGCCCGGCCACAAGGTCGACGCGACCATCGCAAGAGTCCGGCACTCGACGCCGGGCGTCGGCCTGATCTCGCCGCCGCCGCACCACGACATCTACTCGATCGAGGACCTGGCGCAGCTCATCTACGACCTCAAGAACGTCAACCCGACGGGCGACGTCTCGGTCAAGCTCGTCTCGGAGATCGGCGTCGGCACTGTGGCCGCGGGCGTTGCCAAGGCGCGCGCCGACCATGTCACCATCGCGGGCTTCGAGGGCGGCACGGGTGCTTCGCCGCTGACCTCGATCAAGCATGCGGGATCGCCGTGGGAAATCGGGCTCGCCGAAACCCACCAGACCCTGGTGCGCGAGCGGCTGCGCAGCCGCATCGTGGTCCAGGTCGACGGCGGCTTCCGCACCGGCCGTGACGTCGTGATCGGCGCGCTGCTGGGCGCCGACGAGTTCGGCTTCGCCACCGCTCCCTTGATTGCGGCCGGCTGCATCATGATGCGCAAGTGCCACCTCAACACCTGCCCGGTCGGCGTCGCGACCCAGGACCCCGTCCTGCGCAAGCGCTTCACCGGCCAGCCCGAGCACGTGATCAACTACTTCTTCTTCGTCGCCGAGGAAGTCCGCGAGATCATGGCTTCGCTCGGCTTCCGCACCTTCAACGAGATGGTCGGCCAGGTGCAGCTGCTCGACCAGACCAAGCTGGTCGCGCATTGGAAGGCCAAGGGGCTCGACTTCTCCAAGCTCTTCGTCAAGCAGAAGGAAGAGAAGGGCCAGAAGATCTATCACTCCGAGCGCCAGAACCATCATCTGGAGGCGGTGCTCGACCGTACGCTGATCGAGAAGGCGCAAGCAGCGCTCGACCGCGGCGCGCCGGTGAAAATCGAGGCCGCCATCAACAGCACCAACCGCTCCGCAGGCGCGATGCTGTCCGGCGCGGTCGCCAAGATCTACGGCCATGCCGGCCTGCCGCACGACACGATCCATGTCAGCCTCACGGGCACCGCAGGCCAGGCCTTCGGCGCCTGGCTCGCCCACGGCGTCACCTTCGAGCTCGAAGGTGAAGGTAACGACTATGTCGGCAAGGGCCTCTCGGGCGGCAAGATCATCGTCAAGCCGCCGAGGAACTCGGCCATCGTGCCGGAAGAGAGCATCATCGTCGGCAACACCGTGATGTACGGCGCGATCGAGGGCGAGTGCTACTTCCGCGGCATCGCCGGCGAGCGTTTTGCCGTGCGTAACTCGGGCGCGGTCGCCGTGGTCGAGGGCGCGGGCGATCATTGCTGCGAATACATGACCGGCGGCATCGTGGTCGTGCTCGGCAAGACCGGGCGCAACTTCGCGGCCGGCATGTCCGGCGGTATCGCCTACGTGCTCGACGAGGCCGGCGACTTCGACAAGCTGTGCAACCTCAGCATGGTCGAGCTCGAGCCGGTGCTGTCGGAGGAGCTGATCAACGCCGGCACCTATCACCATGCCGGCGACCTCGAGGCGCATGGCCGGGTCGACGTGTTCAGGAACCTGCTCGCCTCCGACGTCGAGCGGCTGCACGTCCTGATCTCGCGCCACGCCAAAGCCACCGGCTCCAAGCGCGCCGCCGACATCCTTGCCAATTGGAAGGACTGGCTGCCCAAATTCCGCAAGGTGATGCCGGTCGAGTACCGGCGCGCGCTGCGCGAGATGGCGGCCAACGCGGACGCCGAGCCGAAAATCGCGATCGGGGCGTAAGGCATTACACCTCGTCATTGCGAGCGAAGCGAAGCAATCCAGAATCTCTCCGCGGAAAAAAGACTGGATTGCTTCGTCGCTTCGCTCCTCGCAATGACGGTGAGGAAACAACAAGACGAATTTAAGCGGCAGGGACTTCGGGTTTAATGGGCAAGATCACGGGTTTTCTGGAAATCGAACGGCACGACCGCAAGTACACCCCGGTCGCCGAGCGCGTGAAGCATTACAAGGAATTCGTCGTTCCGCTCTCCGAGAAGGAGGTGCGCGACCAGGCCGCGCGCTGCATGAATTGCGGCATTCCCTATTGCCACGGCACCGGCTCGGTCGCGCCGGGCACGCCGGGCTGTCCGGTCAACAACCAGATTCCCGACTGGAACGACCTCGTCTACCAGGGCAATTGGGAAGAAGCCTCGCGCAACCTGCATTCGACCAACAATTTCCCGGAGTTCACGGGGCGCATTTGCCCGGCGCCGTGCGAGGCGTCCTGCACGCTCAACATCGACGACAACCCCGTCACCATCAAGACCATCGAATGCGCGATCGTCGATCGCGCCTGGGACAATGGCTGGCTCCAGCCGGAAGTCGCGACTGTGAAGACCGGCAAGAAAGTCGCGGTGATCGGCTCGGGTCCGGCCGGCATGGCCTGTGCGCAGCAGCTGGCGCGCGCCGGCCACGACGTCCACCTCTACGAGAAGTACGCCAAGGCCGGCGGCCTGCTGCGCTACGGCATCCCCGACTTCAAGATGGAGAAGGGCGTCATTGACCGCCGCGTGGCGCAGATGGAAGCCGAAGGCGTCACCTTCCACTACAACAGCCATGTCGGCGCTGAGGGCAACGTCGATCCGCGCGAGATGCTCAACGAGTACGACGCCGTGGCGCTGACCGGCGGTGCGGAAGCCCCGCGCGACCTGCCGATCCCCGGCCGCGAGCTCGCCGGCATCCACTACGCCATGGACTTCCTGCCGCAGCAGAACCGCCGCGTCTCCGAGGAGCCGCTCGGCGGCGTCCAGGAAATCCTGGCCGGCGGCAAACATGTCGTCGTCATCGGCGGCGGCGACACCGGTTCGGACTGCATCGGCACCTCGCTGCGCCAGGGCGCGCTGTCGGTGACCCAACTCGAGATCATGCCCGCTCCCCCTGAGCGCGAGAACAAGGGCCTGACCTGGCCGAACTGGCCGCTGAAGATGCGGACCTCCTCGAGCCAGGCCGAAGGCGCGGTGCGCGAATACGCCGTGCTGACCCAGAAGTTCTCGGGCGAGAACGGCCAGGTCAAGAAGCTGCACTGCGTCCGCGTCGACGACAAGTTCAAGCCGATTGCCGGCACCGAGTTCGAGCTCGATGCCGAGCTGGTCCTGCTCGCGATGGGCTTCGTCCATCCCGTGCACGAGGGCCTGCTCAAGCTGCTCGCGGTCGAGCTCGACCCGCGCGGCAACGTCAAGGCCAACACGTTGGACTACCAGACCTCGCGCCCCAACGTGTTCACCGCCGGCGACATGCGGCGTGGGCAATCGCTCGTCGTGTGGGCGATCCGCGAGGGCCGGCTGTGCGCGCGGTCGATCGATACGTTCCTTATGGGGAAGACGGATTTGCCGCGCTGAGATGTCATTCCGGGGCGCGCGAAGCGCGAGCTATGGTGCGCAATTGCGCACCTGAGAATCCATTCATCACCAACCCAGACGCCCGATGGATTCCGGGCTCGCGCCAAGTGGCGCGCCCCGGAATGACAATTGGAGAGAGCCGTGCCTTTCGGCTTCGTCTCGTGCGACGCGCTAACAAGCGCCTCAATTCTGCAGCCTCACCCCGAGCAGCACCACCGTGCCCTGCGAGCTCGAGCCCGGCTGGCTCGAATTCAGGATGTCGTGGCGCAGCGTGCCCTTGACCCAGATGTTGCGGTTGAGCTTGTAGATCAAATTGCTTTCGAACGAGTAGGTCTTGTCGTTGCGGTTCTGGCCCTGGTAGTCGAGCGTGCCGTAGGTGAACTTGCCGACCGCGGTGAGCCAGCGGCGGAAGTCGTGGTCGACTTGGGCGGAGTAAGTGCGCACCAGGACGCCGGATGAGCCGGGGACCGTGGTCTCCGATATCTGCGTGTCGGTGAAGAACTTTACCGTGGTGAGGCCGCTGGCGCTCCAGATCAGCGAGCCCGTGGTCAGAAACCCTGCGAGCTGGCTGAGGCGCGGATCGGTGTAGCTGCGCGCGGAATAGCCGACCGAGATCTCGCCGGTGAGGATGCGCGAGAACTCGAAGGACGAGCCGACCTTGGCATAGCCGCCGTTGGAATCGCGGAAATAGCCGTTGCGGTCGGAAGCCTGGTCGTGGACGCGGGTATCGCCCTGGATCTCGACGAAGGGTTTTAGGCCGGGCTTGAGGTCGTAGGAGAAGCGGCCGACGCCGCCATATTGGTTGAAGTTGCGGTCGTCGTTGCTGAAGGTCGAGCCGTCGGTGAGCTTGGAATCGGTGTAGGCGGTGCGATCGATGGTGGCGCCGGCCGCGACCTGGAAGCGGTTGAAGGTCTGGTCGAAGCCGAGCGTCGTGCCATAGGCGGCGTAGACCGGATATCTCTGCAGGCCGGCCTGCACGTTGGGGCTGCCGGGATTGTCGGTGGCGAGCCGCAGGCGCAGCTGCGAGGTCAGCTTGAAATCGCGGGTGACGTCGAGCCGGCCATCGACATGGCCGTTGAAATCGGGACGGTTGGCCTCGACCGGCGACGGCGAGGCCAAGCCGTTGATCGTCGCCGGCATGTCGTTGGTGTAGCCCGAGAACGAGCCGCGTAGATCGGCGACCAGCGCGTGGCGCTCCCAATCCGACACCACGAGCAGATCGGGCGCGATGACATAGGCGGGCGAACCGACCGGTCTGTTGAGGCGCGTCGGATTGCTGTCGTAGCCGGCGGAGAGCTCGAGCCCGCCCTTGATCAGGAAGCTGCCGGCGTAATCGCCGACCGCACCGAACGGATCCTCGTCGAGCTTGAGACGACGGCGCAGCGGCTGGCCGGGCACGTTGCCCGCCATCGCCGCCGGCACCGGGACCTTGTGCGCCGTCTCGGACGGCGGGGGCGCGATGCGCGGCGGGCCCAGCGTCGTGGCCGGCGTTGCCGGCGGCGGTGGCGAGCCGGGACCGGCGGCGCGCTTCGGCTTCGGCTGGCCCGGATAGAGCTTGGGCTGCTGGCGCTTGCGGTTGAGCGAGTCGTAGCCGGAGCCGCTCGCGCCGGTGGCGGCCGGCAGGCCGTAGGTCGGGACCTGACCGACACGCGAGCTCGCCGGCGCCTGCTGGCGCTGGCGCGGGTCGGCGTTGGGATCAGGCAGTTTCGGCAAGGCATCGGAGGGCGCCTGGGGTACGCCGGCGGTGCGGCGGGTCGGCAGCGTCTCAGGCGAGGCGAAGGCGCCGCGGTTGGGATTGAACAGGTCGGGCGTGAGCCCCTGGGCCGCCGCCGGGCCGCTTGCGAGGGTGGTCAGCGCGAGGCACGGCAAAGAGGCGCGCAGGAAATGCGCGACCTTGCTCCGGCCCCTGCCTGGAGACGACCCCACGATGGAATTACCCCAACGAAATCAAACACTTTCTCGATCATCCCCGCCGGCTGGCGAGAACCATCGTTAATGGAGTTAAAACAATTATGGTTAATGACCGGTTGAGGGCATCCGGCCGCGCGTCGCCTCGCTGATCGGGGCGTGCTAAGCAGGCGCCAATGGGGAACGCCCCTCCTCCCTGGACCCGACCATGCCGAGCTCGAAACCGCTGATGACCCAATCATCCGGCTCCATTCCCGATAGCGTCGAATCCGCGCTCCGCACGCTGGAGACGGAGAGCGGCGGCATCAATGCGCTCGCTAGCGCGCTGCGCGGCCCGCTGGGCGAGCCGTTCGCCAAGGCGGTCGAGCTGATCCGCAATGCCAAGGGCCGCGTCATCGTCACCGGGCTCGGCAAGTCAGGCCATATGGGCCGCAAGATCGCCGCGACGCTGGCCTCGACCGGCACGCCTTCCTTCTTCGTGCACGCCGCCGAAGCCGGTCATGGCGACCTCGGCATGATCACGCCCGACGACGTCATCCTGGCGCTGTCCTGGTCCGGCGAGCAGCCGGAGATGAAGAACCTCGTGAACTATTCGGCGCGCTTTGCGATCCCGATGATCGCGGTGACCTCGAGCGCGTCGTCCTCGCTCGGCCAGGCCGCCGACCTCGTGATCGAGCTGCCCAAGGCGCGCGAGGCCTGCCCGCACAATCTGGCGCCGACCACCTCGACGCTGATGCAGGCCGCGATCGGCGACGCGCTCGCGATCGCGCTGCTGGAGGGACGCGGCTTCACCGCGCTGGAGTTCGCGCATTTCCACCCCGGCGGCAAGCTGGGCGCGATGCTGAAATTCGTCCGCGACTACATGCGCACGGGCGCTGAGATTCCGCTCAAGCCGCTCGGCACCGAGATGTCGGAAGCCGTGGTCGAGATGTCGGCGAAGGGGCTCGGCTGCGTCTGCATCGTCAACGATGCGGGCGAGGCCGTCGGCATCATCACCGACGGCGATCTGCGCCGCCACATGCGGCCCGATCTGCTGACGGTGACCGTCGACGAGATCATGACGAAGCAACCCAAGACCGTGCCGCCCTCGATGCTCGCGACCGAGATGATCGAGGTGCTGAACACCCGCAAGATCACCTCGCTGCTGGTGACGGAAGCGGGCAAGGTGGTCGGGATCGTGCACCTGCACGATCTGCTGCGCGCGGGCGTGGCGTAGGGCGCCCAGCCCGCTTCACCCGTCATTCCGGGGCGCGCCACTTGGCGCGAACCCGGAATCCATTTCACCCCGAGGTCGCTGCCCGATGGATTCCGGGCTCGCGCTTCGCGCGCCCCGGAATGACGGTGAGGATGAGACGCTCCTCGCAATGACGGCCGCTAGAGCGGCGCCGGAAACCGCGCCGCGTTCTCCTCCAGCGGCAAGCGCAGCCCGTTCGCCAGATACGACACCGTGCGATAGAAGCCGCACAGCAGCATGATCTCCAGGATCTGCGCCTCGTCGTAATGCGTCGACAGCGCGGCGAACTCCTCGTCCGCGAGTGTCGCGCGATGATGCAGCGCGTCGACGGCTGCGATCAGCGCCTGCTCGGCCGGCGACCAAAGGGCCGAATTCGTATCACCCAGCACCGTCGCACGCACCTCCTCCGCGGTGAGCTTCGCCGGCCCGGCGAAGATCGCGACATGCACGCCCCATTCGTATTCGCATCCGTTCAGCGCACAGGTGCGGTCGATGACGATCTCACGCTGGCGCAGCGAGAGCGGCCCCGGATCAAGCAGCCCGCCCGCGCGAAACTTGTCCCAGGCGCGGTCATGGCCCGCCATCACCCGGAACAGCACCAGCGGCGGCGCACCGCGCATGATGCGGTCGAACTGCGCCTGGATGTCCAGGGGATAAGGCGGCGAGAGCGGGGCGATGCGCGGTGAGGCCTGGGACATGAGCGATTTCCATTGCTACATTTACCGTAGCACTACGCTACATTATCCGTAGCATGACGCAAGAGGTGACCATGGCGAAACGGGCGACAACAGCAGAACGCCGCGTCCGCGGCTCGCGCACCGGACGGCCGATCATGGCTTTGCTCGACCTGCTCGGCCGGCGCTGGGCCTTGCGGATCTTGTGGGAGTTGCGCGGAGAGCCCCTCACCTCGCGCGCCCTGCGCAGCGCCTGCGACGAGGCCTCGCCCACGGTGCTGCAGGCCCGGCTGACCGAGCTGCGCGAGGCGGGCTTCGTGGAGCTGGGCGACGGCGGAGGTTACGGACTGACACCGCTGGGCCGGGAATTGTGCGAGACCTTCATGCCACTGCACAGGTTTGCGGAGCGATGGAGAAGGTGAGCATCACTCGTTGCCACGCGCTGGTGTTCCTTCTCCCCTTGTGGGAGAAGGTGGCGCGAAGCGCCGGATGAGGGGTCTCTCTCCACGAACTCAGCTTAGCTATCGCGGAGAGACACCCCTCACCCGTCTCGCCGCTTTGCGGCGAGCCACCCTCTCCCGCAAGGGGAGAGGGGAAAAGTCCTCACGCCGCGGCGACCGTCAGGTTGGCGCCGTCGACCTGTACCACCTTCACCCGCGTGCCGGCCGGCGTATCGGGCCCAGCCACGCGCCATACCGTGTCGCCGATGCGCACGGTGCCGGTGCCGTCGATGATCGGCTTCTCCAGCGTGAACTCGCGGCCGAGCAGGGCTTCGCTGCGCTTGTTGAGGAACGGACTGGCGCTGGCGTCCGGCTTCGGCTTGGCGAGGCGGCGCCAGACCGGCACGGCAGCGGCGGCAAAGATCGCGAACATCACGAGCTGGACCTGCCAGGAGATCGCCGCCGCGAACGAGATCAGGCCGACCAGCAGCGCAGCGAGCCCGAGCCAGAACAGGAAGATGCCGGGCGCCAGCACCTCCAACGCCATCAGGATGAAGCCGAGGATCAGCCAGTTCCAGTTGCCGAGCGATACGAACATGTCGGTCATGACACGACCTCTGTGAATAGTCCCGTTACTGCTGCGGCACGAACGGCGGTGTCGGGCCCGACGACGGTACCGAGCCGCCGCGGCGGGCCGCGGCCACCGCGCTCTCCCCGAACGTGGCCTTCGCAATTTCGCCGATGCCGGCGAGCGAGCCCAGCATGCTCATCGCTTCGACCGGAAGCATGATGACCTTCTGGTTCGGCGAGTCGGCCAGTTGCCCGAATGCCTTGATATACTTGTCGGCGATAAAATAGTTTAGCGCAGCGACATCGCCCTTGGCGATGGCCTCGCTGACCATTTGCGTGGCCTTGGCCTCGGCTTCCGCCGACCGCTCGCGCGCCTCGGCATCGCGGAAGGCGGCCTCGCGGCGGCCTTCCGCCTGGAGGATCTGGCCCTGCTTGGCGCCCTCGGCGCGCAGGATCTCGGACTGGCGTTGGCCTTCGGCCGCGAGAATGTCGGCGCGCTTGACCCGCTCGGCCTTCATCTGCCGCCCCATGGCTTCGACCAGGTCGGCGGGCGGCACGATGTCCTTGATCTCGATGCGGTTGACCTTGACGCCCCAGGGCGAGACCGCGGCGTCGACCACGCGGAGCAGGCGCTCGTTGATTTCGTCGCGGTGCGACAGCACCTGGTCGAGGTCCATCGAGCCCATCACCGAGCGGATGTTGGTCATGGTCAGCACCGTGATCCCCTGGTTCAGGTTGGCGACCTCGTAGCTCGCCTTGGCGGCATCGAACACCTGATAGAAGGCGACGCCGTCCACCGTCACCGTGGCGTTGTCCTTGGTGATCACCTCCTGCTCGGGAATGTCGATCACCTGCTCCATCATGTTGATCTTGCGCCCGACGCGATCGAAATAGGGCACGATCAAATTGAGCCCGGGGCTCAGCGTCTGGGTGTATTTGCCGAACCGCTCGATGGTCCAGTCATAGCCCTGCGGCACCGTCTTCACGCCGGCGACCAGCGTGACGATGACGAGCAAAACCAGAACAATCGCGAAAATGTCGAAGCCGCTCATATCTCCTCCAAGCCGGGACAAGACGTCAGGAAAAAGCCCTTTCCGGCGCTGTCATTGGTCGGGATCACGATCCTACCGGTTCAGCGGTCGCAATTCACGTCGGTATCGGAGCAATTCCACACAAGACACACAGCAAGAGAACGGTCGCGATATGTATTTGCGACAGGCTCTTGAAAGCGCGCGGGCGCAGGCCTAAAGCGCGATGCGATCAGGATGAATCGTCATCGCACTTTAGGTTATTGTTTGAGCATGATCTTTTCGGAAAACCGCTTCACACTTTTCCGGATCATGCTCTAGCAGCGGAAATTAGCGAATTCGGGCGAGGCGTCCGTCACGGACGGGTTCATTCGATCACGTCATTCGCAATTGCAAGCAGGCCCGGGGAAAGCGTGATGCCGAGCGCTCTCGCCGCCTTCAGGTTGATCACCAGCTCGAACTTGGTGGGATTCTGCACCGGCAGGTCGGCCGGCCGTGCGCCCTTCAGGATCCGATCGATATAGTCCGCGGCGCGGCGAAGCTGCTCGACGCTGTCGGTGCTGTAGGACATCAGCCCACCCTCATCGACGAACGTCCGGCTCCAGAATACCGCGGGTACACGCGCCTGTGCGATCGCCGAGAGCAGTTGCGCGCGGTTGGCCATGGTGAAGAAGTCCGGCAGGACCAGGATGGCGCCGTCTTGCCTGGAAGCCAGCGCCCCGATCGAGACGGCGTCATGGACGGGCGCGGGCTCGACCGTCAGGCGCAGCGTCCGTGCGGCGTCCTCGATGGCGCGCAACATCAGTGGCGCGAACGGCGCGGTGGCGGGATTGAAGACGACCGCAGCGCGGGACACCTTCGGCGTGACCTGCGTCAGCATCTCCAGCCATTTGCCGGCGAGCGGACCGTCGTAATCGGTAAAGCCGGTGAGGTTGCCGCCGGGATGCGCGAGGTTTTCGACAAAACCCTGGCTGACGGGATCGGTGACGACGGCGAACACGATCGGGATCGTCGTGGTGCGCCGGCGCAGCTCTTCGACCGAGGGTGTGCCGACCGCAAGCAGGATGTCGGGCTTGAGCGCGATCAGCTCGTCGGCGAACTGCGCGATGCGGGCGCGCTCGCCGCCGCCGTTGCGCCAATCGATCTTGAGATTGTCGCGCTCCTTCCAGCCTTGGCCGGCGAGCGCTTCGACCAGGGCCATGCTGCGCGTCTGGCCGATCGCATCATCAGCAGCCGTGACCGAGAGCACGCCGAGCCGCCGTGTCGCGTTCGGCTGCTGCGCCAGGGCCGGGGCCGGCAGCGCCGCGAGCATCCCAAGAAGCGCCAGGCACCGGCGGCGGTTCATGGGATGCCCATCAGATCCAGCCCTGGAGCTCGCGCAGCACCAGGGTGCGGATCACGTTCATGCCCGGTCCGCTGTCGTTGAGGCAGGGGATCGCGGAAAACTGCTCGCCGCCATTGTGCTTGAAGATCTCCGCGTTCTCCTGCGCGATCTCCTCCAGCGTCTCCAGGCAGTCGGCGGAAAAGCCCGGCGTCACCACTGCGATGCGGCGCACGCCCTCTTTGGCAAGCCGCTCCATGGTCTTGTCGGTATAGGGCTGCAGCCACTCGTCGTTGCCGAAGCGCGACTGGAAGGTCAGCAGCAGCTTGGTCTCGTCCATGCCGAGCCGGCGGCGCAGCGCCTCGGTCGTCGCGATGCAGTGCTGCTGATAGGGATCGCCCTTGTCGACATAGGCTTTCGGCATGCCGTGGAAGGATGCCACGATCAGCTCCGGCTTGAAGGACAGCGTCGCCAGATGGCCCTCGATCGAGGCGGCGAGCGCCTCGATATAGGCTTTGTCGTCATAGTAGGGCGGCGTCACCCGCAGAGTCGGCTGGTTCCGCAGCTGCGCGAGCACGCGGAAGATTTCGTCGCAGACGGTCGCCGAGGTCGAGGCCGAATATTGCGGATAGAGCGGCACGGCCAGGATACGCTCGCAGCCCTTCGCGATCAGCGCGTCGATGCCCGACTTGATCGACGGATTGCCGTAGCGCATCGCCCAATCCACGACGACGTTGTCGCGGTCCGACAAGGCGGCCGCGAGCTTGTCGCTTTGCGAGCGCGTGATGGTTTTCAGCGGCGACTCGTTCCGCTCATTGTTCCAGATCTTCTGGTAGTCGAGCGCCTTGGTGCGCGGACGGCTGCGCAGAATGATCCCGTTCAGCACCAGTTTCCAGATCAGGCCCTGGTCCTCGATGACGCGGGCGTCGCTGAGGAACTCCTTGAGGTAGATCCGCACGCCCGAAGCATCGGCCGTATCGGGCGTTCCGAGATTGATCAGGAGCACGCCGACGCGCGGTAGGGCGGATCGGGTGGCCGGTTTCGCGGTCTCGAGGGGGAGGACGCTGTTCATGACTGGTTGGGTCGCGCGTTGGTCCGAACTTGTCAAGATGAGCCGGGGTTCGCTAGGGTCGCACCCAAGCGGGGGGAGGCAGGATGACACTCGCGGAATGGTGCGTCTTCGGGGCGCTGCTGCTCTATCTGTCGACGATCGTCACGGTCAAATGGATCAGGTTTCGCCGCTTCGACAATTCCCGGCCGCGCGACCCCGCCTTCTATGAGGACGCCCTGTCGCAACGCGCGCTCGGCGCGCACCAGAACGGCATCGAGACGTTTCCGTTCTTTGCGTTCGCGGTGCTGCTCGCCGAATACAGGGAAGCGCCGCAGCGGCTGATCGACGAGCTCGCGGCGCTGTTCCTGATCGTGCGGATTGCCTATGTGCTGACGTATCTCGGCAACCGCCCGACGCTGCGCTCGATCCTCTGGAGCATCGGCTTTGCGATCAATCTCGGCATCTTCTTCATGCCGGCATTGAAGCGGTTTCTGCCGGTGTGAGCGGCTTCACGCCGAAAGATGGCGTTCTCGCGTCGCGATCAGTGCCCGCATTGATGCCGGGATCGTGACCGGACGATGGGTGTTCTGGTCCGTGTAGACCCAGACGATCTCGCCGGTTACCAGCGCCTCAGTGCCGCCCTTCCGGAAGATGGCGAGCTCGAACAGGAGGCTCGAATTGCCGATCCGCGCCACGCGCGCGCCGACGTCGAGCTCCCAGTCGAACCTAACAGGCGCCTTGTACTCGATCAGCGATTTGACGACGTGGAAATCGATGCCGCTCGCCTTTGCATCCGCATATTGGTCGAAGCCGAGCGCGCGGAAATATTCGGTGATGGTAGTGTCGAAATAGGTCAAATAATGCGCGTTGAAGACGACGCCCTGGCCGTCGATCTCGGAATAGCGCACCCGGAACGGATGGAAGAACCAGAAGTGTTCGCGCGACATCTATCGCCTCAAAAACACGTGGTCCGTTCGGCGGCAATGTAGCCGAACAGGAGGCCGACGCCGAACAGCAGGACCAGACTCGCGGCGCCGAACTCGATGCCGCGCATAAACAGCGCGCCACCGCCGTCGCGTCCGGCGCTGAGGCGGGCGGCAATGTCCTTGGCGGAGACGGCAACGACAGCAATGGCCGCCACCGTGATCGCGGTGCCCAACCCCATCAGGAAGGTCGCGGCGATCCCTGCCCAGAACAGGCCCTGCGCCAGCGCGAACACCAGGACCAGGATTGCGCCCGAGCAGGGGCGGATGCCGACGGTCAGGATCGCAGCGAAGCCGCGCCGCCAGCCGCCGGGGCCGGCGAGTTCGCTTGGCGTGGGTCCGTGGGAATGGCCGCAATGCTCGTCGTGGACGTGGTCGTGCCCGTGGTGATGGTGAGCGTGGCCGTGGCCATGGTGTTGATCATGGCCGTGATCGTGGTGATGATGATCATGCGCATCATGATGGTGGTGATCATGGTCGTGCGGCACGCCCGCCATCGCCGGCACCGGCTGGATGGCCTGAAATGCGCGGATGAAGGTGCGGCCCTTGACCCAGACCAGGCGCAGGCCGAACAGCGCGATCAGGGCGTAGCTCGCAATCTCGATCACGCCTTCCGCCTTGCACATCGTCTTGGCCGTCGCATTCAGCAGCCAGGCCGAGATGCCGACGATGAGGATCGCGACCAGCGACTGCATCAGGGCCGAGGCAAAGGACAGCGCGATGCCGCGCCGCGCCGTCTCGCGGTTGGCGACCAGATAGGAGGCGATCACCGCCTTGCCGTGGCCGGGACCGGCGGCGTGGAAGATGCCGTAGGCGAACGAGATGAACAGCAGCGTCCACACCGCCGAGCCATCGGACTTCGCGGCGCGGATCGTCGCCGACATCTGGCGATAGAATTCCGACTGCTTGGCGAGCAGCCAGCCGATGAGGCCGCTTGCTTCAGGCTGGGCCGCCTGCGCCGGTCGCGGCGCACCGAACGGGTTTTGCGCGAGAAGATCATGAAGGGCGGCATCAGTCACGGCCACGACCAGCAGCACAGCGGCAGTGGCGAGCAGCCCACGCGCAAGCGAAGAGAGTTGCGGCTTCAAGGGCAATCCACCGTGATCTTGTTGGCGAACATCATGCCGAAATTCGAGTTCTCACCGTTCAGGAAGGTCTGCTCGTTCAGCTTCTGCGCGCTCGCGGTGCCGTCGTTCGGCCGCTCCAGCTTCATCTGGCACCCCGCGGGCGCACCGACCAGCTTGACCGGACTGTCCTTGGCCATCTGGAAGTCGATGAAGAAGGAGCGGTCGAACACTTCGAGCACCAGCTGCCTGGGCTTGACCGGATTCTTCAGCGGCAAGGTGAAGTGCAGGGTCAGCACCGTGTCCTTGTAGTCGAGGAAATAGTCGACCGGCTCCTGGAACCGCTCCTTCTTCCCGTCGGCCTTGGCGAAGGTGAAGTAGGCGTATTCCTTCAAGGACTCGACGTTGGTCTGCGCCAGGGGCTTCAGCTCCTCGCTTGTGTATGCGCCCTTGGTCTTGCTCTCGAGCCCCTGCACCGCATAGGCCGAGAACATGTCGTCGAAGGTCCAGGCGTGGCGCACGCCGGTGACGCTGCCGTCGGCAGCATAGAGCAATTCGCTGGTGGCGGTGATCCAGACATGCGGATGTGCATTCGCTGCCCCGGCCGCGAGCGTCATCGCGGCGGCGAGCAGGTATCCGAACAGGGCGCGCATGCTCATCAGGCTGCCCTGGCGTCTTCGAGCAGGCCGCGGCGGCGGAGCAGCGCATCCGGCTCCGGCGGGCGGCCGCGGAACGCCTCGTAGGCGGCTTCCGGATCGACCGATCCGCCCGACGAATAGATGTCGTCGTGCAGGCGCTTGGCCACGGCGGGATCGAAGATGTCGCCGGCCTCCTCGAACGCGCCGAAGGCGTCGGCGTCCATCACCTCCGACCACATGTAGCTGTAATAGCCGGCGGCGTAATGGTCGCCGGTGAAGATGTGGCCGAACTGCGTCGGCCGGTGACGCAGCGCGATCTCCTCGGGCATGCCGATCTTCTCCAGCTCGCGTTTCTCGAAGGCGCGGACATCCTGCGCGGCGGCGGCCGGCTGGGTGTGGAATTCCAGGTCGACCAGCGCCGAGGAGACGAACTCGACCGTGGCAAAGCCCTGGTTGAATTTTCGCGCGGCGAGGAAGCGTTGCAGCAGGTCGTCCGGCAGCGGCTCGCCGGTCTGGTAGTGGCGGGCGAACTTCTGCAGCACCTCGGGCCGCTCCTGCCAGTGCTCGTAGAGCTGTGACGGCAGCTCGACGAAGTCGGTGAACACGGAGGTGCCCGACAGCGAGGGATAGGTCACGTTGGAGAGCATGCCGTGCAGGCCGTGGCCGAACTCGTGGAACAGGGTGCGGGCATCGTCGGGCGACAGCAGCGACGGCTCGCCGCCGGCGCCCTTGGCGAAATTGCAGATGTTGAGAACCAGCGGCGCGACGTCGCCGTCGAGCTTCTGCTGGTCGCGCAGCGAGGTCATCCAGGCGCCGGAGCGCTTGGACGGCCGGGCGAAGTAGTCGCCATAGAACAGCGCCTTGTGCTTCCCATCCGGCCCCTTCATCTCCCAGACCCGGACGTCGGGGTGCCAGACCGGAACGTCCCTGCGCTCCTCGAAGGTGACGCCGAACAGGCGCGTGGCGCAGTCGAAGGCGGCGGCGATCATGTTGTCGAGACCGAGATACGGCTTGATCGCGGAATCGTCGAAATTGGCGCGCTGCAGACGCAGCTTCTCGGCGTAGAAGCGCCAGTCCCAAGGGGCGAGCTTGAAATTGCCGCCCTCCTCCGTGATCAGCGCCTGCATCTCGTCGCGGTCGGCAAGCGCGCGGGCGCGGGCCGGCTTCCAGACCCGCTCCAACAGGCCGCGCACCGCGTCCGGCGTCTTGGCCATGGAGTCCTCGAGCCGGTAGGCGGCGTAGGTCGGATAGCCCAGGAGCCCGGCGCTCTCCTCGCGCAGCTTCAGGATCTCGACAATGGTCGCATTGTTGTCATTGGCGTTGCCGTTGTCGCCGCGCGCGATGAAGGCCTTGTAGACCTTCTCGCGGAGGTCACGCCGGGCGGAGCTCTTCAGGAACGTTTCGACCGAGGAGCGCGACAGCGTGACGATGGCCTTGCCTGCCATGCCGCGCTCTTCCGCCGCAGCCTTGGCGCTGGCGACGAAGCTCTCCGGCAGGCCCTGGCGGTCGGACTCCCCGAGCTCCAGGAACCAGTCCTGCTCGTCGCCGAGCAGATGGTGGCTGAAGCCGGTGCCGAGCTGGGCCAGCCGCTCGTTGATCTCGGCCATCCGCACCTTGGCTTCTTCGGAGAGGCCGGCGCCGGCGCGGTGGAAGCGGGTGTAGGTGCGCTCCAAGAGGCGGAGCTGCTCGGGCGTGAGACCGAGACCCGCGCGGTTCTCGTGCAGATGGGCGATGCGGCCGAACAGCACGGCGTTCATCATGATCGGATTCCAGTGCCGCGCCATCCGCAAGGAGACCTCCTTGTCGATCTCCAGGATGGCCGGGTTGGAATGCGCCGAGACGAGGTCGTAGAAGACCGCCGCGACCTTGCTCAGGAGCTTGCCCGAGCGCTCCAGCGCCGTGATGGTATTGGCGAAGTCGGGCGCCGCGGGATCGTTGGTGATCGCCGCGATCTCGGCGGCGTGGTCGGCGAAGGCCTGCTCGAAGGCCGGCAGGAAATGCTCCGGCTTGATCTCGTCGAAGGGCGGGGTCGCGAACGGCGTCACCCAGGCCTTCAGCAGCGGATTGGTCTCGGCGTCCGTAGTTTGGCGGGTTTCTGACATCGCAAGTCCCGGATTTCGTGGCTCGATTGTTGCGGCCAGCTATAGCACGCGTGGGGCTTTTTTGGGCCGTTTGCCCTTGCCCCCGGCCGCCTTTTCGGGGAGATTGCGGCCCTCGAAGCCAGGATCCCCTGAAGCCATGAACGCGCCTTCCTCATCGTCCCGCCAGATCGTCTGGTCCAGCGTCATCACCGTCATCAGCGCCGCCATCCTGATCGGCGCCGAGGTGTTCGGCGCGGCCTTTGCCGGTGGCTGGGCGCTCGCGATCCTGTTCGGGCTCGGCGACCAGGGCGCCCATATCCTGCAGGCCGTGCTGTTCGCACTCGGCGTGCTCGTGATGACCGCCTTCATCCGCGGCGCTCAGCGCATCGAGCCCTTCACCAAGCGCGGCTGACGCGTCTCGCGCGTGGGCAGCACGCGCTGCGCGGCGAAAACTTAACGCGCGTTCATCTTCCGCGTCGCTCGCGCAAAGGTGCGCAAGCAGATGTTAGGCAATCCTGTCCGCAGCCTAAAAAAATTCTTGCGAACCAGAGTCAAAACGCTTATGTGCGGACTTGCCCAATTTCGCACGTGCCTGTGGTCGTGTGTCAGTCGGTAGGTATCCGGACAAGAGGCCGGACAGCCGCCAAGGGGTGAAGAAGCCGAGGGGCTCTTCGGAAGTGCGGAAGTCGAGACTGAAACGTCGAGCGACCGAAGCAAACCCGGAGCGCCCAGCATCTCTCTCAAAGAGATGCCATGTCGAAGGTGACTTCGCTCTTTGCAACCGTGACTGGCAGCCGGAGGCGAACCGGCGCACCCCGCTCTCAACGGGGGACGCGACTTAAAGCAACGACGGATCGGGCTTTTTTGGTCTCTACCGGCAGTCCAACGCCGGCGCGGGCTACTGAAAAGGCTTGTCCTTCATTGCCAGGTGAGCGGGCGGGAAACTCTCCCAACCAATCCACGGCAGCACAGTCTGGTTTGAGTTTTTTGGCCCCAGCGCGCCTCCATCGCGCGATGCGGCCGAAGCACTCTCATCAGACGTCACGTTGATACGGCTCCCGTCGCTGGGACCGTTGGAGAGTGCCATGACCGAACGTATCCAGGAATTCCTGCGCAACCGCCGCAACGAAGGCCTCGACACCGAGCCGTGCCTCGTCGTCGACCTCGAGGTCGTGCGCGACAATTACCAGAGCTTCGCCAAGGCGCTGCCCGACAGCCGCGTGTTCTATGCCGTCAAGGCGAACCCGGCGCCGGAAGTGCTGGCCTTGCTGGCGTCCATGGGCTCCTGCTTCGACACCGCCACGGTCGCCGAGATCGAGATGGCGCTGGCTGCGGGTGCGACGCCCGACCGCATCTCCTTCGGCAACACGATCAAGAAGGAGCGCGACATCGCTCGCGCCTTCGCGCTCGGCATTCGCCTGTTCGCGGTCGATTGCGCCGCCGAGGTCGAGAAGATCGCCCGCGCCGCTCCCGGTGCGAAGGTGTTCTGCCGCATCCTCTATGACTGCGCCGGCGCCGAGTGGCCGCTGTCGCGCAAGTTCGGCTGCGACCCGGAGATGGCGGTCGAGGTGCTCGACCTCGCCAAGCGCCTGGGCCTGGAGCCGTGCGGCATCTCCTTCCATGTCGGCTCGCAGCAGCGCAAGGTGAAGGCGTGGGACCGTGCACTGGCGATGGCCTCGCAGGTGTTCCGCGACTGCGCCGAGCGCGGCATCAACCTGTCCATGGTCAACATGGGCGGCGGCTTCCCGACCAAGTACCTGAAGGACGTGCCGCCGGTCGTCACCTACGGCCGCTCGATCTTCCGCGCGCTGCGCAAGCACTTCGGCAACCAGATTCCGGAGACCATCATCGAGCCGGGCCGCGGCATGGTGGGTAACGCCGGCATCATCGAATCCGAGGTCGTGCTCATCTCGAAGAAGAGCGATGAGGACGAGGTGCGCTGGGTGTACCTGGACATCGGCAAGTTCGGCGGTCTCGCCGAGACCATGGACGAGTCGATTCGCTACGCCATCCGCACCCGTCACGACGGCGCGGACATGACCCCGTGCGTGCTCGCAGGTCCGACCTGCGACAGCGCCGATGTGCTGTACGAGAAGACCCCGTATCCGCTTCCGGTGACGCTCGAGATCGGCGACAAGGTGCTGATCGAAGGCACCGGGGCTTATACGTCGACCTACTCGTCGGTGGCGTTCAACGGCATTCCGCCGCTGCGGACGTACCACATCTGATCCGCCTCTCTTTTCCAGAGGCCTGACGAACCCGGGAGCCGGTCCGCCGGCTCCTCATCCAACATCTCGATTTCTGACGACGTCTTGGACAGGCGTGCTGTGCGCACGCCGGTTCAAGCGGGGACTGACGTGCCATGACTGCTCCTCGGAAGCCGCAAGTTGCCCTCACCTCGAAAGCCGCTCCGTTCGTGATCCGTGCGGAACGTGCTGGAGACGTCGCGACGCGTGAAGCGCTGCTCGATGCTTGCTTTGGCGAGAACCGCCATGGCCGCACCTGCCAGCGCCTGCGCGACGGACGCGCGCCCGCTGCAGGCCTTGCCCTGTCGGCGATGCGCGAGGGCAAGCTCGTGGGAACCGTGCGGCTGTGGCATGTCAGCGCCGGAGGCAGGCCCGCTCTGGTCCTCGGACCGCTGGCGGTCGACCCTGCCTGCCGCGAGCTCGGGATCGGCGCCGCGCTGATGCAACAAGCGCTGGCTGCCGCCCGGGCGCGCGGGCATGGCGCCGTGATCCTGCTCGGCGATGCCCCCTATTACGCCCGCTTCGGCTTCACAGCCGAGAAGACCGCCGAGCTGTCGCTGCCCGGCCCGTTCGAGCGCAACCGCCTGCTGGCGATCGAGTTCACTGATGGCGCGCTCGATGGCGCCGCCGGGATGATCGTCCCGACCGGCGCGGCCCTGCCCAAACGGAGGTCGGTTCGCGCGCCTGAGGCGCACGCGGCCTGAGGGATCGCTCGTGTAGCGACGACCGCAGCCGCATTGAGCGGCAACGCCCTGCCGCGCCTGCGCGAGGCCCGTTCCTTTGGGGTTGCGCAGGCGCCGGAAACGCCCTTTAACCCCGCGAAATACCCCTTCAGTCGAGGCCCATGACCATGTCCCGTCGCCTGATCTCCACCGGCTCCCCGCTCGAGAAGTCCGTCGGCTACAGCCGTGCCGTGATCGACGGCGAGTTCGCCTTCGTCGCGGGAACCACCGGCTATGACTACACCACGATGACGATGCCATCAGATGTCACGAGCCAGTCACGCAACTGCTTCAAGACCATCGCAGCCGCCCTGCAGGAGGGCGGATTCGAGATGGCCGATATCGTCCGTGCGACCTATTACGTGACGGACGCCAGCTATATCGATGCCCACTTCGCCGTCTGCGGCGAGGTCCTCGGCGACACCAGGCCGGCGGCGACCTTGCTGGTCGTCTCTGGTCTGGCGAGGCCCGAGATGAAGGTCGAGATCGAAGTCACCGCCAAGCGCCGCAGCATCTGACAAGCGCCGCAGCGCCTGATCCATCCCTCACTGCCAGCACGTTCCGGAGAACCCATCCCATGAGCCCTCCCTCGCAGATCTACGCGAAGATCACCGGCCCCATCGTCATGGTCGGCTTCGGCTCCATCGGCAAAGGCACGCTGCCCCTGATCGAGCGGCATCTCGACTACGACAAGTCGCGCATCACCGTGCTCGATCCCAAGGACGAGGGCCGCAAGGCGCTTTGCGAGAAGCACAATGTCCGCTTCATCCAGAAAGGGCTGACCAAGGACAATTACCGCGAGGTGCTGACCCCGCTGCTCACCGAGGGCGGCGGCCAGGGGTTCTGCGTCAATCTGTCGGTCGATACCGGCTCGACCGACATCATGGAGCTCTGCAACGAGCTCGGCGCGCTCTACATCGACACCGTCAACGAGCCCTGGCTTGGCTTCTATTTCGATTCCTCGAAGGGTCCGGAAGCGCGCTCCAATTACGCGCTGCGCGAAACGACGCTGGCCGCCAAGAAGGCGCGCCCCGCCGGCTCGACCACAGCCATCTCCTGCTGCGGCGCCAATCCCGGCATGGTCTCCTTCTTCGTCAAGCAGGCGCTGCTCAATGTCGCGGCCGATCTGAAGCTCAATGCGCCCAGGCCGAAGACCAAGGGCGAATGGGCGGATTTGATGCGGCAGGCCGGCATCAAGGGCATCCACATCGCCGAGCGCGACACCCAGCGTTCGAAGAAGCCGAAGGAGCCGGACGTCTTCGTCAACACCTGGTCGGTGGAAGGCTTCCTGTCGGAAGGCATGCAGCCATCCGAGCTCGGCTGGGGCACCCACGAGAAATGGATGCCCGAGAATGCGCACACCCATGAAGCCGGCTGCGGCGCTGCCATCTATCTGATGCAGCCCGGCGCCAACACGCGCGTGCGCACCTGGTGCCCGACCCGCGGCGCCCAGTATGGCTTCCTCGTCACCCACAACGAGTCGATCTCGATCGCCGATTACTTCACCGTGCGCGATGCGTCGGGCAAGGCGATTTACCGGCCGACCTGCCACTATGCCTACCATCCGGCCGACGATGCCGTGCTGTCGCTGCATGAAATGTTCGGCCGCGCCGGGAAGATGCAGGAGAAGCACCACATCCTCGACGAGAACGAGATCGTCGACGGCATCGACGAGCTCGGCGTGCTGCTGTTCGGCCATGACAAGAACGCCTATTGGTTCGGCTCGCAGCTCTCCATCGAAGAGACCCGCGAGCTCGCACCCTACCAGAACGCCACCGGCCTGCAGGTGACCTCCGCCGTGCTCGGCGGCATGGTCTGGGCGCTGGAGAACCCGAACGAAGGCATCGTCGAGGCCGACGAGATGGATTTCGAGCGCCTGCTCGAAATTCAGCTGCCCTATCTCGGCCCGGTGAAGGGTTTTTATACCGACTGGACGCCGCTGACGGATCGTCCGGGACTGTTCCCGGAGGACATCGACACCAGCGATCCCTGGCAGTTCCGGAATATTCTGGTGCGGTGAGGCGGGCTCTCTCCGCCCGTATTCCGGGGCGCGCCACTTGGCGCGAGCCCGGAATCCATCGGGCGGCAGACTCTGGCGCAATTGCGCACTGTAGTTCGCGCTTCGCGCGCCCCGGAATGACCGGAAAAACTACTTCTTCTCCATCGGCGGCGCGATCTTCTCGGCCGGGGCCGGCGGCAGCGCCGGTTTGGCCGCACCAGCCGCGCCCTGAGTCTGCGGCTCCGGCCGTGCGGGCTCGGGGGCCGGCGTCGTCGGCCGATCGCCGCCGGGCTTCGCCTCCGCGGGCACCTTGCTCTGTTCGTCGGACGGGGTGCCCTGGAGCGGGGGCGTCGCCTGCGCCAGCTGCATGCGGCTTTCGGCGCGGATTTGCGCCAGGGACATCACCGACACCGCAACGCCTGCTGCGAACAGCGCACCGGCGATTGTCAGGTTGAGCTTCAGTGTACGTTTGTCATCTCGGCCGGGCATGTCGATCACCGCCTTTGTTCGCGGAATCAACGAAACTGGGGCGCGCCGGTTCCGGAACCTGAAAACGCGCGGAACCCACCCGCACGCGCCAAAACGCCGCGCTACTCCGTCGTGCTGACTTCCCAGGTTGCATGCCGCACGCCCGGCAGATGCTGCAGATCGGTCGCGACCGCGTTCAGATCGTTCGGGTCGACCGCAGTCGCAACCAGCTTGGCGGCGATCTCCAGAATGCCCTCGCTGATCTCGGCGACTTCGATATCGGCCACGGCATATTTCGCCGCTTCGAGCTTGTCGACGAGGCGGTCGCGCATGTCGGGCAAGGCGTCGGCCGCAACCGCGAGCTTGAAATAGTAGGTCGCCTCCAGCGCCTTCTCGTTCAGCGGGATGCGGTTGATGGCGTTGACCAGCGGGCGCAGCATGGTGTTGCCGGCGATGACGAACACGGTCAGCGCGGCCGCCTGTGCGATCATGTCGGCGCCGGCACAGGAGCCGACCGCGGCCGAGGCCCACAGGGTCGCCGCGGTGTTGAGCCCGCGCACGTCCATGCCCTGCTTCATGATGACGCCGGCCCCCAGGAAACCGATGCCGGAGACGACATAGGCGATCACCCGGACCGCGCCGTCGGCGCCGTCCAGCTGCATGGCGAGATCGACGAAGGCGGCAGCGCCCACCGCGACCAGCACGTTGGTGCGCAGCCCCGCGGTGCGCTGACGGTATTGCCGTTCGGCGCCGATCAAGGTGCCCAGCACGAAAGCCGTGATCAGACTGACCAGGGTGTCGCCAAAGTCGGCAAGCTGGAAGGTCGTCAGAAATCGCATGGTTCCCTATACGGCGGGAACCATGACAGATTAAAGCTCGAGCAGACCGCCGTCCCCATTTTCGTCGGCAAAGGCCAGCAGCGTGCCTTTGGCGTTCCAGGCGATCGCGGCCACCGGCGGCGTGCCATTGCGGCGGACCAGGATCTCCGCGCCATCCTCCAGACGGACCATCAGCACGGTGCCATCGCTGTAACCGGCGGCGAGGATGTCGTTCTTGGGATGACAGGCGACCGCGGAGACGCGCGCCTGCAGCGGCGCGAGCATCGCGGGCTCCTTGCCCATCGGACCGTCCTTGCTGCCGAACGGCCAGATGATCACCGTGTCGGCGCCCGACGTCGCCAGCCCCTTGCCGCCGGCGCTCCACGACATCGAGCGGACGCGGCCGGGATAGCCGGTCATGCGCATGTGCCTGTTGTCGGCGAGCCGCCAGCCGTGCAGCGCCGGCTCGTGCATGGCGGTGACCAGGAATTTGTTGTCGGGGCTGAAGGTGACCGCGTGATGCGAGCCGGCCCAGGGCAGGAATTCGGCCGATCCCGCCATGTTCGGAAACCACAGCGTCACGCCGTTGTAATGCGCGATTGCGAGCCGCAGGCCCTTCGGCGCGAAGGCAAGGCCGCCGACGGTCGAGGGCACGTCGATCGACTTCTCCTCGGCCTTGCCGCTCTTGACGGTCGCGGTCTTGCCGGCCGACCAGGCGAACGCGCCGTCGGCGTGCAGCGCCACCGCGTCGATCCAGCGCCGCTTGGGATCGGTGGCGAGCAGCGTCACCTCGCCCTTGGCATCGATCGAGACGACCTTGCCGTCGTCGCCGCCCATGACGAGGCGCTTGCCGTCGGAGGCGGTCGAGAGAATGCCGCCGCTATGCACGGCAACCGTGGTGATCTCGCAATTGGCATCGACGAATGCGACGTTCTCCTCGCCGCCGACGAAGGCGGCGCGATCCTTCAGGAAATGCACCGAGGTCACGGCCATGCCGAGCGCAATCGGCTGGACGCGGTCGGTGACGGAAACGATCGAAGCGGACTCGGGCGCTGGCGTAAACTCTTTCATCACGAGACGATGCAGCTCTCGAAACCCTTGCGGATCGCCTCTTCGGGCAATTCGCGGCCGATGAAGACGAGGCGGCTCTCGCGCGGCTCGCCCTCCTTCCACTTCCGCTGGTGGTTGCCCTCCAGCATCATGTGGACGCCCTGGAAGACGTAGCGATCGTCGTCGTCGTGGAAGGCGAGGATGCCCTTGGAGCGCAGGATCTTGCCGCCCTCGACCTGCACCAGGTTCTGCAGCCAGGGCATGAACACGTTGGGATCTAGCGGCTTGTCGGTCTTGAGCGAGAGCGATTGCATCTCCTCGTCGTGATAGTGCTTCAGGCCGTGGCCGTGATCATGGTGATGGTGATCGTGGCCGTGATGGTGGTGATGATCATGATCGTGGTCATGATCGTCGGCCTCCAGGAAGTCAGGCTCGATGTCGAGGATGCGGTCGAGGTCGAATGCGCCGCGGTCGAGCACGTCGGCCAGCGCCACCGCGCAGCGCTCGGTGCGATGCAGCTTCGCATAGGGATTGATGCCGCGAATGCGGGCCTCGACCTCGGCGAGCTCGCCCTTGTTGACGAGGTCGGTCTTGTTCAGAACGATGACGTCGGCAAAGGCGATCTGGTTCTTGGCCTCGGGTGCGTCCTTGAGCCGGTCGGACAGCCATTTGGCGTCGGCGACCGTCACGACCGCATCGAGCCGGGCGTTCTTCTGCACGTCCTCATCGACGAAGAAAGTCTGCGCGACGGGGGCGGGATCGGCAAGACCGGTGGTCTCGACGATGATGGCGTCGAACTTGCCCTTGCGCTTCATCAGGCCGTCCATGATGCGGACGAGGTCGCCTCGTACGGTGCAGCAGATGCAGCCGTTGTTCATCTCGAACACTTCCTCATCGGCGCCGATGATGAGGTCGTTGTCGATGCCGATCTCGCCGAATTCGTTGACGATGACGGCGTATTTCTTGCCGTGGTTCTCCGACAGGATGCGGTTGAGCAGCGTGGTCTTGCCGGCGCCGAGATAGCCGGTCAGCACGGTCACGGGAATCTTCTGGGAGGTCGCGTCAGACATAACAACTCCGGACTTCAAGGCTTTTTCGCGCGACGCGAGGCGGGGTGGCCCCTGCCCTAATGGTCAAGCGCGCTGGTCAGGGCCTTTATATTGTGCCTGACCATGTCAATGTAAGTGGGTGCAGGGCCCTTTTCGCCGGTCAAACCGTCCGAAACCAGGATGCCACCGACCTTGGCGCCGGTCTCGGCGGCGATCCGCCGGATCAGGCGATCGTCGCTGATATTTTCAAGGAACACGGCCGGGATCCTCGCGGCCTTGATCTGGCCGATGATGGCGGCGATATCTCGCGCGCTCGGCTCGGTCTCCGTGGAGACGCCCCGGGGGGCGATGAACCGGATACCGTATTCGCTGGAGAAATAGCCGAAGGCGTCATGGGTGGAGATCACCTTGCGCCGCTCCGGTGGGATTTTTGCGACAGCGTCGCGGACCTCGCGGTCCAGTGTTTCGAGCTTTTCCAGATAGGCCTTGGCCTGGGCGCGGAAGAACTCTGCATCGTCAGGAGCGGCCGTGGCGAGCGCGCTCGCAATGTCGGTGACGTAGATCTTGGCGTTCGGGATGGATTGCCAAGCGTGGGGATCAGCGGCCGAACCCAATTTCAACGGCGCGATGCCGGCGCTTGCGGTGATCACCTTGGCCTTGCTGCCCGCGGATTGCACGAGGCGCGGCAGCCAGCCCTCCAGCCCGAGCCCGTTGACGATGACGAGCTTCGCCGCCGCGACCCGCTTGGCATCGGCAGGGGCCGGCGTATAGACGTGGACGTCGCTGTCGGGCCCGACCAGCGTCGTCAGGTTGACGCGGTCACCACCGACATTGCGGACGAAATCGCCGAGGATCGAGAAGCTCGCGACGACGTTGAGCCGCTCCGCGGCCCGCAGCGGCGAGGCGATCAGCAACAGTGCAAAGACCAGGATGAGCCGCATCGTCATGCTTCCAGATGCCGGCCGGGAAACAGCTGCCGGACGATGCCGCCGACGCGGCCGAACAGGATGGAGACGATGTAGAGCACCGTCGCTACCAGAATGATCGCGGGACCCGAGGGCACGCGGGTCTGGAATGAGAGCACGAGGCCGGCATAGCCGGAGACCCCGGCAGCAATGACGGCGATGCAGATCATCGCGGTGAGATCGCGCGACCAGAACCTTGCGATGCCCGCAGGCAGGATCATCAGCCCCACCGCCAGCAGCGTGCCCAGCGCCTGAAAGCCGTTGACGAGGTTGATGACGACCAGCGCGAGGAAGGCGAGATGGGCGGGGCCACCGGCGCGGCTCACGGTGCGCAGGAACAGGGGATCGACGCTCTCGATCACCAGCGGGCGGTAGATCACCGCGAGCACCAGCAGCGTCACCGAGGCGTTGAAGGCGACCACCAGCAGGGTCTGATCGTCCATTGCGAGGATGTTGCCGAACAGCACGTGCAGGAGATCGATGTTGGTGCCCTTGATCGAGACGATGGTGACGCCGAGCGCAAGCGAAGCGAGATAGAAGGTCGCGAGCGAGGCGTCCTCCTTCAGCCCGGTCGAGCGTGCGACCACGCCAGCGAGGATCGCGACGGCAAAGCCGGCGACCAGGCCGCCGGCCGTCATCGCGAACAGATTGAGGCCGGAGAGCAGGAAACCAACCGCCGCGCCAGGCAGGATCGCGTGCGCCATGGCGTCGCCGACGAGGCTCATCCGGCGCAGCATCAGGAACACGCCGATCGGCGCCCCCGCCAGCGCCAATGCAATCACCGCGGCGAGCGCGCGCCGCATGAACTCGAATTCGGTGAACGGACCGATCAGCGCGTCATAGAGCATCGGATATCAGGCCGCCCGCGAGCTGATATCATCGGCCGCGCAGGCCGCGGCGCTGTCGTCGAAGGCCTCGCACATCCGCATCGCGACCAGCAGATTTTCCGGCGTCAGCACCTCCGCCGTCGGACCCCACGCGACCGGGCCGCGCGCCAGCACCAGCGTTTCGGTGAAATGATTGCGCACCATCTCCATGTCGTGCAGCGCGGCGAGCACGGTGCGACCCTCGCCATGCCAGCGCCTCACCAGCGCGAGCAGATCGGCGGTGGTCTTGCTGTCGATGGCGTTGAACGGCTCGTCGAGCACGATCAGGCTGGCATCCTGGAGCAGCACACGGGCGAACAGCACGCGCTGCATCTGACCGCCGGAGAGCGTGCCGATCGGGCGGTTCTCGAAACCGCTGAGGCCAACGGCTCCGATTGCCCGGAGAATCTTGTCGCGCGCGGCCTTGCCGATGCCGCCGAACAGGCCTGTGCCACGCCACAGCCCGGTGCCGACGAAATCGAACACCGAAATCGGGAAGCTGCGGTCGATCTCCGCACTTTGCGGCAGATAAGCGATGTCGCGGGCATCGAGCCCGCCGAGATGGATCGTGCCGTCGAGCGGCTTGAGGATGCCGACGATGCCGCGCAACAGCGTCGACTTGCCGGCCCCGTTGGGGCCGATCACCGCGACCAGCGCGCCCGCGGCCACCTCGCCGCTGAGATGATGCACGGCGGGGTGCCGATCATAGCCGAGCGTGACGTTGTGAAAGTGCAACGCTGCCATCGTCACCTCATCGCCAGCAAGACGATGCCCCACAGCACGGCACAGACCGCGAGCGCGGCCGCGAGACGGCCCGCCATGGTCATGCGCAGGATCGACCAAGGCGCGGTCTGGGCCGGATGCGGCGAGGTCGCATCGTGGACATGGGCGTGGGCGTGATCGTGCCCGTGCGAATGTCCATGGCCGTGACCATGGGAATGGCCATGAGCATGGTCGTGCTGGTGGGCGTGGGACGCGGCGGGAGCCATTTGCGGACGTTATATTATAACATTACGCCTGTCCACGGCGGGACTGACATCGCGGCTCAGGGCTTGCCGATCACCATGGCGATGGCGGCTGCCACGAATGGGAACGGCACCGAGACGGCGCAGCGGAACCAGACGAAACGGGCGGGCATGAACGGGATCTCCCACAAGATCACCCGCTGGAAGGCGAACAGCGCCCAGGCGACGACATAGGCAACCACCTGCGGCACCCCGCCCCCCGACTTCAACGCCACGGTGCCGATGGAGAAGCCGACCACGGGACCGCCGGGCGTGGCGGCGCCGGCGACCACGGCGGTGGCAACCCCGAGCCAGCCGCTATCAGGGCCGAGCCAGCCGGTGATCACCTCTTGCGGGATGATGGCCGCGATGTAGCCGGAGCCGATCACGCCAAGCGCAATCCGCGGCACGATGTTGACGAAATCCATTGTGCCCTCGCGCAGCGAGGCCACGAACACCGGACGCCCACGACGAAAGGCGATCAGCCCGACGCCGAGCACCGAGCTCCACAGCAGGATGTCGATCAGAAGCGCTGCGCTCAACTCTCGTCGTCCTTCGCGAGCGGCTTCGGATAGAGCCTGACATAGACGAAGCGGCCGAGGGCGCCGGCGAGCACCGGCAGCGGCAGCGAGATCACGATCCGCCACAGCGTGAAATCGGTGCCCATGATCGGGATTTCCCAGGCGACCGCCCGGCCATAGCCGATCAGCGTCCAGCTCACGACCATGGCGATGGTGGCGCCGAAATCGGCGCCGACCGCGAGCAGCGCGCTCGCCACCGGGTAGGCCGTGAAGGGACCGCCGGGCAGAATCGCGCCGAACGCCGTGCCGATCAAAAGGCCCATCAGGCCGGACTTCGGCCCGAGCGAGCGCGAGACTTTCTCGTGCGGCAGGATTTCCGAGATGAAGGCCCCTAACAGGCAGCCGGCGAGCACGCGCGGCAGGATGCCCGAAAACAAGGAGAGATCGTGGGTAAGGATGTCCAGAACGCCGTCGGTGCCGTCCCGCCGCCAGACCAGTGCCGCACTCACCGCCACCAGAGCTGCGATGATGATGGTCGACCAGCCGATCGGCTTGCGGACCCGGCCCGGCCGCGGCTCGGATTCCGCGTCGCCGGAAGGCGCTGGATGGTTCGGGGAAGGTTCTGACAACGGGCTGGGTCGCTCGAGGGTGATGCCCGTCCTGATTAAGGGCGGTGTTCCCCCGATGCAAACGGTGTGACGACAGACCCATGCGCGCGCCACGCAGGGCAATTCCGCACAGCAAAAAGGCGGTCGCGCCTGCGACCGCCTTTGTTTCTGTCATTCCGGGGCGGCGCGTCAGCGCCGAACCCGGAATCCATCGGGCGTCACCCGAGCAGAAAAATGGATTCCGGGCTCGCGCTTCGCGCGCCCCGGAATGACACCTGTCACGCCTTCTCGAACAGGGACTCCACGTATTCCCAGTTCACGAGGTTCTCGACGAACGCCTTGAGATAGTCGGGACGGCGATTGCGATAGTCGATGTAGTAAGAGTGCTCCCAGACGTCGCAGCCGAGGATCGGTGTGGCGCCGTGCACCAGCGGATTCTCGCCGTTCGGGGTCTTGGAGATCTCGAGCTTGCCGTTCTTGACCTGGAGCCAGCACCAGCCGGAGCCGAACTGGCCGACGCCGGCCGCCTGGAAGTCGGTCTTGAACTTCTCGAAGCCGCCGAGGTCCTCGTTGATCTTCTTCTCGAGCTTGCCCGGCAGCTTGGTGCCGCCGCCATTGGGCTTCATCCAGCTCCAGAAGTGGATGTGGTTGTAGTGCTGGCCGGCGTTGTTGAACACCGCGGGGTTCTTGCCGAACGAGCCCTTGACGATCTCTTCAAGGGACTTGCCTTCCCATTCGGTCCCCTTGAGCGCGTTGTTGCCGTTGGTGACGTAGGCCTGATGATGCTTGTCGTGGTGATATTCCAGCGTCTCCTTCGACATGTACTGGCCGAGGGCGTCATAGGCGTAAGGAAGTGGGGGCAGCGTAAAGGTCATGGCTTCTTGTCCGCAACTGGTGGGGAACGAGTTCTAACGGTCACCCCTTATAGAAGGTTCCGCGGCCATTAAATACCTCAGAATTTGCGAAAAGGCGTGACTTGGCGCGTCCTGCTTGAATGCACAAGTTCGCCGCAATCCGGCCGCCGTGATCAGACCTGCGGTTCGCTGTAAAATATCATTGCCTTTGAGGCGCTTAAGACAGAACAAACGCGCGAAGAAGCGGAGCTGTGGAGGACGAGGCCATGAGCATCGAGATCGACATATTGAACGGCGACGCCTCGTGGCCGAGGGCCGAGCCGCTATTTCAGGCGGTCTGGGCACCGCAGTTGGTCGCAGGCAAGCCCTGGGCTCATGTCAAATGGGCCAATGCCGATCTCCGCGTGCTGGTCGAGACGCCCGAGGATGGTCTCGTGTGCCATGTCGGCATCTACTTCCGCACCATCACCTGGAATGGACAGAAGGTTCATATCGGCGGCATCGGCGGCGTCTCGACGCGCGAGGACCAGCGCGGCCGTGGCTATGCGACCGTGGCGATCGACGCGGCGGTGCATACCATGCGCGCCAACGAGGCGGTTCGGTTCGCCCTACTGGTCTGCGAGCCGCACAATTTCGCGTTCTACGAGGCCCGGAGCTGGCTGCCGTTCAAAGGCGAGGTCTATTGCGAACAGCCGGAAGGGCGGATTCGGTTCACCTACATGGCGCCCTATGTCTTCCACATCGTGCGTGCGCCGACGCTGGGCACCATCGACCTATGCGGCCTGCCGTGGTGAGCCCTGCGTGAGCCAGGGCTGCGCCGGCCGGCTCATTCTCTTATAATATGTCGGTCATCATTTAATTTTCCGCCCGGTGAACATGACGATCGACGCCCCCGCAGATGCCGTCCCGCCGGTTGCGCCGGTCGCCTCCCCCATCGCGAGCCTCCTGACCGCGCCGATCCTGCCGACGCTGCTGCGGCTCGCGATCCCCAACATGATCGCGATGGTCGGCAGCACGCTCGTCGCAGTGGCTGAGACCTCCTATATCGGCCGGCTCGGCACCATCCCGCTCGCCGCGATCGCGCTGGTGTTTCCGTTCGCGATGCTGACGCAGATGATGAGCGCGGGCGCGATGGGCGGCGGCGTCTCGTCCGCAATCAGCCGCGCTCTCGGCGCAGGGGATCGCGACCGCGCCGCGACGCTGGCGCTGCATGCCGCCATCATCGGCCTTTGCGGCGGGCTGTTCTTCACGGTGATGATGCTCGCCTTCGGCCGCTCCTTCTTCGCGCTGCTCGGCGGACGCGAGCGCGTGCTCGAGGAGGCCAGCGGCTATTCGCAGGTGCTGTTCTCCGGCGCGGTCGCGATCTGGCTCGTCAACACGCTGGCCTCGGTGATCCGCGGTACCGGCGACATGCGCCTGCCTTCGATGATTCTGATCGGCGCGAGCGCGCTGCAGATCGTGCTCGGCGGCACGCTGGGGCTCGGCCTGTTCGGAGTGCCGCAATTCGGCATGCCGGGCGTGGCGAGCGGGCAGCTGATCGCGTTCAGCTGCGCGGCGATCTTCTTCATCTGGTATCTGTTGTCGGGGCGCAGCCGGCTGCCGCTGGATGTCCGCGCCTTTCATTTCGAGCGCGCGATGTTCCTGGACATTCTCAAAGTTGGCGCGGTGGCCTGCCTGTCGCCGCTGCAGACCGTGCTCACCATTCTGATCTTCACGAAGATCCTCGCGACCTTCGGCACCGAGATGCTGGCGGGCTACGGTATCGGCTCGCGGCTGGAATTTCTGCTGATCCCGATCACCTTCGCCTTCGGCATCGCCTCGGTGCCGATGGTCGGCATGGCGATCGGCGCCGGGCATGTGAAGCGCGCGCGGCGTGTCGCCTGGACCGCGGCTGCCGCCTCGGGACTCACGGTGGGGCTGATCGGTCTCGTCGTTGCGCTCGCGCCGTCACTGTGGGTCGGGCTCTTCACCCGCGATCCCGGCGTCACCGCCGCAGCGCACAGCTATTTCCACTGGGCCGGTCCGGCCTTCGTGTTCTTCGGCATGGGCGTGTCGCTTTACTTCTCCTCGCAAGGCGCCGCACGCGTCGGCGGGCCCGTGCTCGCCTCGACGGCACGGCTTCTGATCGTCGCGATCGGCGGCATCGGACTGATGACCGCGCAGGCTCCGGCCTGGACCCTGTTCGCGCTGGTCGGGGGCGCCATGGTCGTGTTCGGGCTTTCGACCGCCGCCTCGGTCGCATTCGCGCGCTGGGGCAAATGATCGCAGGCAAATAAGCGCCGGCAGATAAGCTCAGAGATGTGATTCCCTCGGGCGTTGCGCGCGCTCGATTTGCTGCTATGGAGTCGCCTCCATTCCAGGGCTCCTCTCCATGACATTCAGATTCGTCGCTCTCACCGTCATTCTGGCTGCGCTGATCGGTGCGCCTTCCGCCTATGCGCAGAGCGCCGACGGGACCTGGCTCACGCAGGCGGGCGATGCACGCGTCAAGATCAGCAAATGCGGCGGCGGCATCTGCGGCCACATCGTCTGGCTGCGCGAGCCCATGGACAGCGCGACCGGTCAGCCCGCCACCGACAGCAAAAATCCCAATCCCGCGCTCGCCAGGCGCCCGATGATCGGCCTGCCATTGTTCAGCGGCATGGAGCCGACGGGACCGAACAAATGGTCGGGCCAGATCTACAATGCGGACGACGGCAGCACCTATGCGAGCAACATCAGCCTGACTGGCGCGGACGCGCTGCGGGTCGAAGGCTGCGTCGGCGCGCTCTGCGGCGGTGAGACCTGGACGCGCGCGGGGCGCTAACCCGCTGCCATCATCGCCTTCAACGCCGTCGCCGCCGAGGCATAGCCGCCGCGCGCGCCGTCGATGAAATGGACGTGATCGCTGCGCAGCGCCGACGGCGCGAAGCAGGTCATCATCGCAGCGTCCTGCTGGTAGAGGCCGTAGCGCACGATGCCCTCGCGCGCAGCGGCTTTGAGACGATCGTTCAACGCGCGCTCGAGCTGCGGCGTGCAGTCCAGAATCATGCGCAGGCCGTCGTCGTATTTACGGAAGTCCGAGTTCTCGACCACCTGCCGCTTGTAGAGGCTGGGCACGAAACCGCCGATCTTGATGTCGAAGCGCATGATGAAATAGGCGAACAACGTATAGGCGAGTACGCTGGCTCTGCGCGCGAGCAGCGGACCCCCGCGCCTGGTTCGGGCCTCGAATTCCACGCCCTGCGGCGGCCATTTCAGCGGCGGCCCCTGCGGCGGCACCGGCCGGCCGCCCTCCGGGCTGCGCTCGACGAGATGAATGATGTCCTCGATCACCCTGCGGAAGGCCACCTGATCGACGCCGCGCGCCGGCATCACCAGCACCGACAGGATCAGGCCGCGCGCCGCCGGCATCACCTCGAAACGACACGACAGGCCCGAAAGGTCCGGCTGCGTGCCGGCGGGCGCCTCATCGACGGCAAACTCGCCGCGCTTCATCGCGGCGTCGGCCCAGGCGAGCCCGCCGCCCGAAAACATCGCATAGGACAGGTTGGCCGACGGCCCGAACCGGGCGACGCGCACATCGAGGCCGTGTGTGCGAATGACGCTGACCGGCACCAAGGCGACGCGCAGGGTCAGATCGAGGCCTTCGCGCACCCAGGTCGCGGTCGCAGCCAGCGCCTGGCGGGCAAGCTCGACGTCGTCTGGCGCCACCGCGAAGCTGGCGCCGTCGCCGCCGAACACGAAGGGAAATTCCCGCCCCTGCAGCGCATTGGTCACCGCCGCGATCACGGCGGCACCGGCCATGTTCACGGCCTTGTAGCGCTGCGCCGCGATCGCCTTGGTCGAATCGACGATATCGGCAACACCGATGCTCCAGTCGTCCGGCAGCGGCGCATAAAGCGCAGGATCCATCAGGCTGGTGAAGCCTCGGAAGACGGGAATGCCGCCATAGAAGGACTCGCCTGAGCTCATCGGGATTGCCGGACTGTTGGAATGCGAAGCAAGATACGTGGCAGGATCGATCCGGGTTCGCTGGCTCGCGCCCCCTTTCGATCATTGGCCGAAAGTGGCCCGGACAACAAGATGCGGCCGCCTTGCAATGCCTCGGCGGGATCATTGATCGGCATCAAACGGCCATCCGGGGAGAGCGGCTATCGTCGGTCGGCTCCAAGGGGTTGCATGGGAAAATCGAGGTGTCCGACTTCAGCAGCAAGGACTCCACCTCTCCGGTCCGCCGGCGCACGGGTGTCGACCCGATCAGCGCGGTGAAGATGCCGGAAAGATTGACGGAGGCGGTCGATGCCTGGGCTGAAGCTCACCGCCTGACCCGCTCGGATGCGATCTGCAAGCTGATCGAGCTGGGGCTGAAGTTGGCACTCCCCGTCTCCGCGCCCGCGCACCCGGTCGTATCGGACGCGACCAAGATCGAAGAGATCGCAGTGCATGAGATCGAGTTACTGCTCGATCCGGCATTGCCGCCAGACGAACGCGAGCGCCGCATTCGCCGCCTCACCGAAGGGCCGCCGGAATTTTCACAGGAACGATTCGACCTGCCGAAGCAGCGGCCGTGAGCGGCTAGTGCAGCTTCTCGTCCCGACGCTTGCGCAGCTGGGATGCAGGGACGTCGTGGCAGCCGATCAGGCGCACGAATTGCTGCGGATACGCCTCGTGGCCGTGATCGCCGGAATTCTGATGCGACATCGGCGGGCAGCGGACCTCATCCGACTTCACACGCACCGGCTCTTTCAGGGCTCGGCTTGAAGCGGTCATGTCTGAAGTGGCCATCGACTGCTCCCCTTCGTTTAGGGCAGATCGATTGACGTAAACCAATCGATTGCGGGGCATCTTACGACCAAATCCGGCTGGCTGTCATTGCGCACGATCAGCGCAATTGTGGCAGCCGGGTTCCGTCTACGCCGTGTTCCCGGCATCGATGGTGAACACGGTGCCGGTGACGTTGCGGCCGCCTTCGCCCAGGAGGTATTCCACCATGCGCGCGACGTCATCCGTCTCCGGCAGCCGGCGCAGCGCGCTGCGGCCCGCAATGCGCTTGCGGCCTTCCTCAGACAGATTGTGGGTGAGCTCGGTGTCGATGAAGCCCGGCGCGATCGCGTTCACGGTGATGCCGAGCTTGCCGACCTCACGGGCCAGCGAGCGGGTGAAGCCGGTCGCGGCGGCCTTGGTCGCGCCGTAGACGGAGAGGCCGTTATAGCCTGTCGTCGCGATGATCGAGGAGATGTTGATGATGCGGCCGGCGCCGTCGGCCATCATCTGGCGCGCCACATATTTGGTGAGGATGATCGGCGACAGCACGTTGAGCTGCACCAGCGCCTCGATCTCGGAATTGTGCATGGTGGCCAGCAGGCCTTCGGTGCCGAGACCGGCATTGTTGACGAGGCCGTAGATCGGGCCGAATTCGTCGCGCACGAGCTTTGCGAAGGCCGGGATTGCATCGATCACGGCAAGATCGCAGGCACGGAAATGCAGGCGCCCGTCGGCGGCTGCGATGGCCGCCTTGAGCTCTTCGCTTTCGCGCCGCGCCGCCGCGATGACGTTGAAGCCGGCCGCGACAAGGCGCTTGCCGATCGCAAGCCCGATGCCGCGGCTGCCGCCGGTGACGAGAACATTATGCATCGGTGCGCGCCAGTTTTCCGGCCGGGGTGACGTCGAGCGCCTCGACGAAGCGGAGGACCGCCGGCACCTTGTGGGATGCGAGCTGGGCGCGGCACAGATCCAGGATTTGGTCGCGGATCTCTTTCGCGCGCGCCGGATCGGTGCCCTCGGTGAGGATCACGTCCGCGACGACGATGCCGCCGGTGATCGGGCTCTTGCGCGACTTCGCGCGCGACATCCGCACATCCGGATGGCGGTTGATCACCGCCTCGATCTCCTCGGGGTGGACCTTCAGCCCGCCGATATTGATGATGCCGCCGCGCCGGCCGACGAAATAATAGCGGTTGCCGCGCAGCTCGACGATGTCGCCGCTGTCGACAAAGCCGTCGTCGTCGGTGAGCGCGGAGGCGTTGCGGCCGATATAGGCATGAGCCGTGCGCGTCGAGCGGATGCGCAGCGAGCCGTCGACGACTTTCATCTCGACGCCGTTGCGGTTGCCGAGATAGTCGGCCGGAAAGCCTTCCAGCCCGTCATTGACGGCGAACCCGACGCCGGCCTCGGTCGAGGCATAGGCATGGCCGACGGACGCATGGGGGAATGCCGCCTTCAGGCCGTCGAGCACGGCTTGGTCGGCGATCTCGCCGGAGAGACGGACGTAAGCCGGGGCGAACTGGGCGGCCGAGCCGCTCATCAGGAGCTTGCGCCAATGCGAAGGCGTGCCGGAGATATGCGAGACACCGCGCGCCTTCAGCCGCGCGACGTGATCGGCGAGCGCCTCATGGGGATCGGACAGCACCAACGAACCGCCGGAGAGGATGGCACGGAGAAAGATTTGCAGGCCGCCATAGCGGCGGATGTCGTAGAACGTTGCCCAGACCGGTGCAGGTCCGCGCGATGGGCCTTCGGCGACGATCGCGCCGGTCAGCGCTTCCAGCGTATGGCCGGCGATCTTTGGCACCCCCGAGGTGCCCGAGGTGAGCATCAGCCATTCGGTGCCGCGCGCGGTCTTGGCCGGCGCGGCGGCTTGCGGCGGCAATTGCGCGGTGACGACCAGCGGCACGCCGGACGCCGCCCAGAGTTCGGGCTCGTCGGTGACGACGGCATCGATCCCGGCATCCGCGATCAAGGCGCCGAGATGCGCCGGGTTGAGGTCCGGCGGACACAACAGCATGCGGCGGGCGATGCCGTCGAGCTCGATCATGGCAAGGCCGGACCGGAGCTGGTCCGACAGCTTGAGCAGCACGGCACGGCCAGAGAGCTCGTGCAGCCGCCCGCCCAGAACAGTGTGCGACAGGATGCCCGTCAGCGATACGACATCATGCGCATCGGAGATGGTGCGGCCTTTCAGCTCCGCGCCAAGATGGTCGCGAAGTGCAAAGATCTCACGCGGGGACATTTTCGTAGGCCCGCACGAAATCGCCCACCGTGGCGGGGAACGCTGCGTCCTCGGAAATGGTGAAGGGATCGACGCCGGTCTCGTCCTCGAGGCGGGCGACCAGGATGGCGAAGGCGAGCGAGTCGAAGCCCGTCTCATGCAGGGACAGATCGTCCGAGAGGGCGGGAAGCGTGACGTGCTGCTCCTTGGCGATCTGCTGAATCGCTTCAATGACCTTTGACCTTACCGACATGGCTGGCTCGCTTTGTTATCGATCTCGTTGTTGCGGCGGCTCTTGCTGACCGCCTCCCCATCGCGGTCTGTTTACCCGACAGAAGTAAATGGCTTCTTGGACAATTCAGATAAAATTGGACCTATCTCTCGATTTTGGTTGCCCTACAGCCTGATCGTACCGCCCGAGATGGCCGCATATGTCTCCGCGTCCAGCGCGACGTAGACGCCGGATATCGGGTCGAGCATGAACAGCGGATCGGCGACCGCGGCCGGGTCAAATCCCTCGCGGGCGAGCTCGCCCTTCTTCTGCTTGAAGGTCTCGGTGGCGTCGAGCTCGCGCGAGATACGGATGAAGAGCGGGCGGGCGTAGACCGGCAGGCGTTGCGCGAGATGGGCGGGCAGCGCGCTGATGTCAAAGCCCTCGTTCACGACGATCGCGCTCATCCCGGCCCGGCCGTCGGCGCCGGGAATGCTGACGCCATAGGTGGCGGCATCGACGACGCCAATGAAATCGCGCACGGCATCGTTCACCTCGGAGGTCGCGACATTCTCGCCCTTCCAGCGGAACGTGTCGCCGATACGGTCGACGAAATGGAAAAATCCCTTGTCGTCCATCCGCATCAGATCGCCGGTGCGGAACCAGGCATCGCCCTTGACGAAGACGTCACGCAAGACTTTTTTCTCGGTCTCACCGGCATCGGTGTAGCCCTCGAAGCGCCCACCGCCCTCGTCCGCGGTGCCGATGCGGCCGATCGCTTCGCCGGCCTCGCCGCGGCTGCAGGCGATGCAGAAGCCCTCTTCATTGCGCAGCGGCGCGCCGCTATCGGGGTCAAGCTTGACGAGCCTGGCAGGAAAGCGGTGCGCGAGCAGCGCCGGGACGCGGCCGATCGCACCCGGCTGGCCCTCGACGTTGAACAGCGAGAAATTGCCTTCGGTCGCGGCGTAGAATTCGAGGATGCGCGGAATGGCGAAGCGCGCCTGGAAATCCTCCCAGATATCGCCGCGCAGCCCGTTGCCGCAGGCGAGCCGCAGGCGATGCCGATTCTCGTATTCCGAGGGCGCGGCCTTGAGCAGGTAACGGCAGAGCTCGCCGATATATTGAAACAGCGTGCAGTCGTGCCGGACGATGTCGGACCAGAAATGCGAGGCCGAGAATTTCTCGGCGATCACTACCGAACCGCCGGCGGCCAGAATGCTGCACGGCGCGACGATGCCGCCGACCGAATGGAACAGCGGCAGACAATCGTAGAGCCGATCCTGCGGCGTCGCGCCGGTGAGGCCAGCGAACCAAAACCCCCAATTCAGGATGCGGCGGTGGCTGATGCTGGCCGCTTTCGGCAGGCCGGTGGTGCCGGAGGTGTAGATCAGCAGCGCACGGTCGTCGATGGTGACCTCGCCATGCTCCTCCGGCGATAGCGGGCCGTCGTCGAGAACGGCAAGCGCGACGTCGATCGCACGTTCGCTGCGGCTATCGCCATGCGTCCAGACTTTTGCCGCCGTCTTCAGATGAGGTGCCGCGCTGTCCAGCATCCCCGCTAGCTCATGCGCAACGATGACATGCATCGGCTTCGCGACATCAAGGCAGTGCGCGAGCGATTGCCCGACGAGCTTGGTGTTGATCAGTGCGACCACGCCGCCGACGCGGCTGATGCCGAGCCAGGCCGCGATATAATCGATGCCGTTCGGCATGATCAGCGCAACGGTATCGCCCTTGGACAGGCCGAGCGAGCGCGCCCAGCGGGCGTAGCGATTGATCCTCTTCGAGAGGCCTTCGTAATCGAGGCTTGCCTCGTCCGCCACCAGAGCAACGCGGTTAGGCTGGCGCTGCGCCCAATCGTCGACGACGTCGGCGAACAGGCGGCCCGGCAGCGTTTCGATCCGCGCGGTGAGCTCGATCGCCCTCAACCAGATCTTGGAAGCCGACGGTGCGCGCGCGGCTTTCGGCTTCTCGATGACGCCGGTGGTCATATTGTTTACTCTTTCGGGCGGTCTGCGGTTTCCGGCAGTTTAGCCCGCGCGCCCTGACCCAGGCGTTAAGAGACAAGGTAAAACCCGGTTAGGGCGCGATTAACTGTCGGCAGCGCGCAGCCAAGGTCGCACCCGCCGGCAGCGCGCCGACGGGTGTGACCAGGTCGAAAGAGCGATGAATGCAGAATTCCCGGCCTTGGTCCCGTTCGCCTCAGTGCACCTTCTTGGGACGCCGGCGCGGCGGCGGCGATTCGTTGAAGGCGTAATAGGGATTGAGGTCGCAGGTCGCGGCAAGGCCCGACGCCGTGGCGCGGCACTGCTCCAACGAGGTGAACGAGCAGTCGAAATAGTCACTGCCTCCGCCACCAGGGCCGCCACCGACGTAGCGGTGCATGCAGACGGGATAGGCCGGATCGTATCGCTGCGCGCTGGCATCCGCTGCGCCCAGCAGCGTGAAGACCGCGGTAAGAGTGAGGAATGACAAGCGCATGGGAAATCCTCGAACTGGTGACGTCGCTTCATATGACACAACATCTCGCCGTCCGCGACTGTTCCTGAGACCTGATGACGTCAAGGTGAGTGAGACGCGCAGCGCCAGAGGCGTTGCGCGATGAGCGATCTGACAACCTGGCGGTCCGAATGATGCTGCGAGGCAGCGCTAGCCGCCGAGCCCCTGCAACACCAGCCGGTTCAGCCGTGCCGCGAACGCCGCCGGGTCTTCCGGCAATTCGCCGTCCAGGATCTGCGCCTGCTCGAGCAGAAGCAGGCTGATATCGTCGACGACTGTCGAGCCAGCCTGCGCCTTGGTGACCGCGGTGACCAGCGGATGGCGCAAATTGATCTCGAGGATCGGCTTGGTCTTCATGCCGCGGTTCTGCTGCGACAAGATGCGCTCGAGCTCGCGGCTCGGACCCTGGCTGTCGGCGACGAGGCAGGAGGCCGAGCTGGTCAGGCGCGTCGAGACCTTGACGTCGCTGACGCGCTCGCCCAGCGCGGCCTTGATCACCGCGATGGTGGCTGCTTCGTCCGCAGCCGGCTCGTCCTTCTTCGCCTCGTCCTTATCGTCGATACGCGGAATCAAATCGAGATTGAGATCGCCCTGGCTCAGCGACTTCAGCGGCTTGCCTTCGAAATCCGAGGGCATCGAGGTCCAGAACGCGTCGACGGGATCCGACAGCAGCAGCACCTCGATGCCGCGCGCGGTCGCAGCTTCCAGCCGCGGATTGGACTTCAGCCGCTCAATGCTGTCGCCGACGAGATAATAGATCTCGGTCTGGTTCGGTTTGAAATCGGCGATGACCTGCTTCAGCGACCGCTTCTCGCCCGACGTGGTGGTGAAGCGCGACAGTGCGAGCAGCTTTTCGCGCCGCTCGAAATCCTCGTAGATGCCTTCCTTCAGCACCGGGCCGAAGGCGTCCCAGATCTTGGCAAAATTCTCGGGGTCCTTGTCGGCAAGGCTTTCGAGCTCGGACACCACACGCGTCGCCACCGCCTTGCGGATCTGCGCCAGCTGCGGATTGTTCTGGAGCATCTCGCGCGAAATGTTGAGCGGAAGATCCTCGCTGTCGACCACGCCGCGGATGAAGCGCAGGTACCCCGGCAAGAGGTCGGCATCGTCGGTGATGAAGACGCGCCGGACGTAGAGCTTCACGCGGCCCTTGCGGTTCGGCTCGAACAGGTCGAACGGCTTGGTCGAGGGCGCGAACAGCAGCACGGCGTAGGAGTAACGTCCTTCCGCGCGGTAGTGCAGCGTCATCGCGGGATCGTCGAAGGCAGAGGCGATCTGCTGATAGGCCTTCTTGTAATCGTCAGCCGTGAGCTCGGATTTGGAGCGCTGCCACAACGCGCTCGCCGAATTGATCTGTCGCGGCTCGCCGTCTTCGGGCACGAGCTCGATCGGAAACAGGATGTTGTCGGAATAGGCGGTGACGATACGCTCGATCTCGTAGGTCTCGAGATATTTCTTGGAATCGTCCTTCAGGTGCAGGACGATCTCGGTGCCGCGCGTCAGGCGCGCCGCTTCCTCGTCGCTGGCACGGGCGATCTCGAAGCCGGAGCCGCCGGAGGACGTCCAGGTCCACACATCGCTCTCGCCGGCGCGGCGGCTGATCACGACGATCTTCTCGGCGACCATGAAGGCGGAATAGAAACCGACGCCGAACTGGCCGATCAGGCCGAGCCCGTCCTTGGCCTCTTTCAATTTGGACACGAACGCCTTGGTGCCGGAGCGGGCGATGGTGCCGAGATGGTCGATCAGCTCCTGCCGCTCCATGCCGATGCCGTTGTCGGCGATCGTGAGCGTCTTGGCCGTCTTGTTCGGGACGATGCGGATCTTGAGTGCGTCGCCTTCGCCCAGCAGGGCGGGACTGGCGATGGCCTCGTAGCGCAGCTTGTCGCAGGCATCGGAGGCGTTGGAGATGAGCTCGCGGAGGAAGATGTCGGTTTCCGAATAGACGGAGTGCACCATCAGGTGCAGCAGTTCGGAAACTTCGGCCTGGAAAGGCTGCGTATGCACAGCCGTATCTGACGTCGTCATGCGCTTACCCGGTCAAACAAAAGGGAGGGAACCCGGATATAGCGCGAGGCAATGGCGGATCAAGAGGATGTGAAGTCTGGGTCCGCCAAACCACCCCTCGCGGAGAGGGGGTCAGGTCACGCAGCGGCCGGGCTGGAGCAGCCTTGCGACCTCGGTCAGGGAGCTGACCATCGGCTCACAGGCGATCGTCGGCTTGTTGCGAGGCTTCTTCTGGTTCTGGAGCAGCACCGGCGTCTTGGCATTGCCGGTCTCGATCACGGCGGGGACCCGCAGCAGCACCGACGTATCGGCGAGGTCGTTCAGCCGCATCGAGACGGTACGGGTGGGAACGGCTGCCGGTTTGATCTCTGCAAGCCGGTCTGCCTTGGCGGTGCGGTTGACGTTGTGACCCACCGCGACGGTGGAACCGTGGCTGGGGAGGTCGGCGACGGCCTGCCAGCGGTCTGCGAGATCATGCCCGGAGGCCAGTTGCACGGCACCGAGGGTGGCGACGACCGCAATTGCGCTCAAAAAAACCTTTTGAATCTGTGACATGGCTGCCGATCCCTCGCCCCATGGCGGGCACGGGAACAACGCCGCCGCAGGATCGGGGGTTCTCGACAGCTACGATCACTTAACCGTGTGCGAAAAATGCAGCAGACGGCAAAATATTTCGCGCGCCTTGGAACGACTTTCGCGCACAGGAGTCGTCTCAGCAGCCGGCTATTCCCCCCTGCCCCATAAGCCGGCGACGTAGGGCGCGACTGTGGTGATGCCAGTCGCGCCTTACTTTTATCTGGGGCCTACTTTCGCCTTTCCTGCCAGCCACTCCCGGCCCTCGCCATAGAGCTTCTCGACCTCGGGGCCGATCAGGCCCGGCATGTCGCGCTTCACGTTGTAGCCGATCAGCTCCTGCATGTAGGCGAGGTGGCGGTAGCCCTCGGGGAGTGCAGCCAGCGCATCCTGGTCGAGCCGAAGCGTCGCGGCGGGATCGACCGGGTCGATGCGGTCCTTCTCGTAGATGGGCTGGCGGCGGACGATGCCCCATTTGCCGATACCTGATGGGTCGTTCCGCTTCTCCAGGAAATCGTAGAAGCGTCCAGTGCAGACGACGTCGCAGAGCACGTCGTGCACGAGGCCGCGCTGCGAGATGGTCATCTTGGTCTGCGCGATCGCTCGCGCACCCGCAAGATCGATGCTGGTGCCGCCGAGGAAATGCAGGATGCGCACGCCCCTGGCAAAACCCTCCTGGCTGACCCGCATGAAATCCCGGGCCGGCCCCTGAAACCAGGTCGCGGACATCCAGCCTTCTTCGTGCCAAACCGTGGCAAAGCGCTCCCAGTCGCCGGCATCGCGCCACACCGCCCAGTTCTCGACGAGATCGCGGATGGCGAGACGATCGAGGAGTTGCTGGTCCATGGGCACGTCTCCGATTGGCGTGGTCGCACGCGCAGCTGCTACATGAGCTATGGGCGGCGAATTCAGCGCCCGTCAAGCGGGCCGGCGGCATGAAAAAAATCCGGCGTGCCTTGGGCACGCCGGACTTCGCTATTGGGACGGCCGCAGGCGCCTTGTTACGCCGCAGGCGCTTTGGGCGTGCGATTGCGCGAATTGCGCTGGAAGAACAGGGCCTGGCTCGCCACCGCCGATACCATCGCGGGCTGGAACGGCTTTGAGATCAGGAACGCCGGCTCGGGACGCTCGCCGGTGAGGAAGCGCTCCGGATAGGCGGTGATGAACACCACCGGCACCTCAAAGGTGCGCAGGAGCTCGTTGACGGCGTCCAGGCCGGACGAGCCGTCGGCAAGCTGGATATCGGCAAGGATCAGGCCGGGCCGCTTGTTCTTGGCCAGCGCCACCGCATCGGCATGGGTGCGCGCGACGCCGACGACGTTGTGGCCGAGATTCTTCACCAGGCTCTCGAGGTCCATGGCGATGAAGGTCTCGTCCTCGATGATCAGCACGTCGGTGGCGATCTCGGCGGCCATCTCGCGTCCGGCTGCGTCCGCAAGACGGCGCGTCTCGGCAACATCGGTGCCGAGAATGAAGGCGACTTCCTCTTCCGAAAAGCCCTCGAGCGAGAGCAGCAGGAAGGCTTGGCGCGGCAGCGGGGTGATGTTCGACAGCCGCCGTTCCGGCGGCATCGGCAAGGTCGTCACCTCGGCATCGTCGTTGATCGAGACTGAATTCCAGATCTGGGTGAAGAGCCGGAACAGGCCGGCCCGGGGCCCATGGTTCTCGTCGAGCACCGACGGATCGCCCAGCATGGCTTCCAACATGGCGGCGACATAGGCGTCACCGGAGGCCTGGCTGCCTGTCAGAGCCCGCGCGTACCTGCGCAACAACGGCAAGTGTTCAGCAACTACCTGTGAACGGGACATCCCCACTCCATTCGTCTTTGGGCCAACCTTGAGGTCCAATCCTGAGGTCAGGCATCACGCGGGGGGCCCAGGTTCCCCTGCTGGGCTGTCTACGCCTCACGACAACAAAAGTTCCGCCAAGCTGGGAACTTTTTGGCGCAGCTGGAATTGTGCCTATCCAGGGAACGGCTCCCGGTTGAGAAAACTTCTCGATTTTACAGTCACTTAACTCGGGGAAACGTGGAACAGGTCATGAAAGATCTCAAGTCTCAAGCCAGCAGAAGCACGAGCCCCGGCAAGGGAGGCCTGACTCCGGAGATTCAATCCCGGATCGGGCACCAGTTGCGCGCCATGTACGACGATGTCGTGCGACAGGGGGTTCCGGATCGGTTCGCAGAACTGATCAAGAAGCTTGATGCGCCGGGAGCGTCACCCCACGTAGAAAATGAGGGCGGATCCAACGACAACAACAATGGGAGGGATTAATGCCTCTCACGGACTCCCTGCGTAACGACATCTTGGCGGCCGTGCCTAGTCTGCGCGCCTTCGCCATCTCGCTCAGCGGCAATGCGGATCGGGCCGACGATTTGGTCCAGGAGACGCTGCTGCGTGCGCTCGCCAACATCGACTCGTTCCAGCCCGGCTCCAACCTGCCGGCCTGGCTATTCACGATCCTGCGCAATTTGTTCCGGTCGGACTATCGCAAGCGGCGGCGCGAGGTCGAAGATGCCGAGGGCAATTACGCCAAGACGCTGAAGACCCAGCCCTCGCAGAATGCGCACCTCGAATTCGAGGAGTTTCGCACCGCGCTCGACAAGCTTCCGCAGGATCAGCGTGAAGCCTTGATCCTGGTCGGCGCGTCCGGCTTCTCCTATGAGGACGCGGCCTCGATCTGCGGCTGCGCAGTCGGCACCATCAAGAGCCGCGTGAACCGCGCCCGCTCGAAGCTCGCCGCGCTGCTCTATGTCGACGGCGCCGAGGATTTTGGGCCTGACGAGACTGTGCGGGCCGTGATCGGCGGCAGCGGCGGCTGACCGCCGCCGTCAATCGCACCGGAACGAGACGAAGACGGCCGCTTCCACGGCTGTCTTCGCGCGCGATGCGTCCGGCTCACGTCGCGATCACACATCCACGAAGGTTGCGGTCTCGGCCACGCTCGCCCGCGAGGTGCGGTAGCTGTTGACCTTGTGCGCATGGTCCGCATAGCCGAACGAGATGCCGCAGACGACGCGGCGGTCATCGGGCAGATCGAAGTGGCGGCGGATCAGGCCGGAATGCCGCGCCAGCGCGGCCTGCGGAATGGTGCCGAGCCCGAGCGCCTGCGCCGCCAGCACGAAGTTAGAGACATAGGCGCCGCAATCGATCGCACCGTAGATGCCGAGCGGCTCGTTGGTGTGGATGATGGCGACATGCGGTGCGCCGAAGAAATTGTAGTTCTCCAGCGCCTGCTTGGCATAGGCCGCCTTGTCGCCGCGGGCGATGCCGAGCGTGTTGTAGAGCTGGAAGCCGCTCTCGCGGCGGCGATCGAGATAGACCCCGACATATTCGCGCGGTGGCGTGAAGTCGTAGTCATCGCCGAGGCCCTTCGAGGCCTCCGCGTAGATCGCCTTGCGAAAGCGCTCCTTGGCCTCGCCGCTGGCGATGATGACCTGCCAGGGCTGGCTGTTGCACCAGGACGCCGTGCGCTGCGCGGTCGCCAGCACATGCTCGATGGTGGCGCGATCGACCTCCTTGGGGAGAAATGCGCGAACGGAGTAGCGCTCGTTGAGGAGCTCTTCGAGCACCCCGATGCGGTCGTTCTGTCTCACTTGTGCGTCCATCACTCAGCTCGCCCTTTTTTCTTTTGGTTGGGCAGAGGCGCCAAGCGCCGTCCCACCACCATACTTACCTCGACGCACCTGCATATGGTAGGCATGCAATGTTTTGCCCACCCTGCACGAGCGGTGACCGTGACGACTACTTGGTCAGCAGGGCATAGGCGCCGGTCCAGCCCTCCGGCGGCGGATCGATCTGGAAATCCTTGATCCGCGCCTCGTAAAGCCTGAACAGCTTCTCCAGCGTGTCGGCGTCCTCGCTCTTGCGGCCGCGCTCGATGGCATCCAGGGCGCCCTGCCAGTCGCGGCTGCGGTAGCAGCCGAGCATCTCGATGGTGATGTTGCGCAGGCGCTGGAACGCGGCCGAATGCATCACGTCCTCGCGGCCGGCGATGGCGTAGATCACTTCCGGCTCGGTCTTGCCCTTGACCATGATGAAGTCGAGCTCGAGGATCGCGAATTTCTCCTTGGCAGCGAGTGCCGTGCGCGAGCCCACGATGATCGGAAATCCGTATGCCTTCGACTGGCCCTCGAGGCGCGAGGCCAGGTTCACGCTGTCGCCGAGCACCGAATAGTTCTTCTTCAGGTCGGACCCCATGTTGCCGACCACGCCGATGCCGGTGTTGAGACCGATGCCGACATTGAGCGGGATATAGACGTGGCCGCCGTCGGCGGCCTCCTGCTCGCGCTCCTTGTTGACCTCGTCGATCTGCTCGAGCATCTGGATCGCGGCTTCGCAGGCGTTGATCTCGTGCTCGGCGTCGTCGAGCGGCGCGTTCCAGAACGCCATGATGGCGTCGCCCATGTACTTGTCGATATAGCCCTTGCGGTCGATGATGACGTCGGTCAGCGGCGTCAGGAAGCGGTTCATCAGCTCGATCAGCCCCTGCGGATCGTGCTTGTAGCTCTCGGAGATCGTGGTGAAGCCGCGCACGTCGGAGAACATGATCGTCATCTCGCGTTCCTCGCCGCCGAGCACGAGCTTTTCCGGCGACTGCGCCAGCTGCTCGACCAGCACAGGCGACATGTATTGCGCGAATTGCCCGCGGATCTGCACGCGCTGACGCTGCTCGCGCACGAAGCTCGCAAAGATCAGCGTCAGGTAGACTGCGGTCGTCGACAGCAGCGGATAGGTGAAGTCGATGAGATAGCGGTGCTGCGTGTAGGAGAACCAGGACACGCCGATCAGGATGGCCGCGAAGGCCGCGCCCACCAGCACGAGGCGGACGGGGCCGAGATTCGGCGTGAAGATGATGACGAGCAGGCCGATGATCAGCGCCGCGATCAGCTCGACGCCCAGGGCATAGTTCGGCTGCGAGATCACCGCGCGGCTCAGCACGCCCTCCAGCACCTGGGCATGGATCTCGACACCCGGCATGGCCCGGGACACCGGCGTGGTCTTGATGTCGTTCAAGCCGCCCGCGGAAGTGCCGACCAGCACCAGCTTGCCGGCAAACCTCGTGGGCGGCACCGCATTGTCGAGCACGTCGACCGCGGAGACGTAGATCGAAGGATCCCGGCGGGCATAGTGCACCCAGAGCTGACCGTTCTTGTCGGTCGGAACCTCCAAACCCTTGAGGCGGATCGACTTGATGCCCGTCTTATCGGTACGGACCAGCAGGGTCGGCGTGCCCGTGACGACGCGCAGGATCTCGAGGCTGAGCGAGGGCATGATGTTGCCCTGGGCGCGCATGATCATCGGCACGCGGCGGATCAATCCGTCACGCTCGGTCCGGATCGAGAACAGGCCGCGGCCGGCCGCGGCCCTCTCGATGACCGGCACGTTGCGGAGCAAGCCGGGGAATTCGAACAGGAAACGCTCGGCCCCGTCCTCCCCCACCGTTGCAACCCCCGTGAACGGCAGCGACTTGTCGAGCTCGGACAAGACCTCCGGAAGCCCGGTCTCGCCCAGCACGACGTGCGAGCGCTTGATCGCGTCGGCGAGGATCTGATCGTTGCTCGGCAGCTCACGCAGCTTGGCGCGGGTCGCGTCGTCGAGATAGCGCATCTGGCTCGCGACCTGCTCCGGGTTGAGCCGGTCGGGTTCGGAGAAGACCATGTCGAAGCCGATCGCCACCGCGCCGTTGTTGGTGAGGTTCTGGACCATGTCGGCGATGCGCGTGCGCGGCCACGGCCACTGTCCGAGTCTGGTGAGGCTCTTGTCGTCGATATCGACGATGACGACCGGCCGCGCCGCCTTCTCGCGCGGATCGATCAATTGAAACATGTCGAAGGTGCGCAGCCGCAATTCCTGGATCGGCGGCGGATCCCACAGGCGCGCGCCCGCGAACAAGACCAGCAGCGCAAGGCAGATCAGTCGCGCAAGGCCGAACTTCTGCGCAAACCACCGCCGCAGGATTTTGAAACGCTTCATGCCAGTCAGACTTCCTGACCCAGATCATGCCGGGCGCACCGATCATGAAGCGTCGGCGTGCGATTGGCTATTCCCCGAGTGCTGAGGATTATGGATTTTTTGCCGCGGTCGAGGTGCAAACCGGAAGCGCCGCCTGCTTCCACTAGCCGACGTGAGTGCCGAAGATGAAATCGCTGGACTGGAGATTCGCGACGGCGACACCCTTGAGCAGGATCGTCTCGTGGCTATCCAGCGTAAGCAACGTGCCGCCATCCTGCGCGGCGGTCGGGGCAAGGTCGTTCAAGGAGCTGATGCCGCTGAACTGCCGCAGGTCGAGCTTGTCGAGGCCGTACTCGAAATCATTCACGGTGTGCTGAACCGAATCCTGCGACGAGGCCGGTGCGAATACGAACTGATCCTTGGCACTGCCGCCGATCAGCGTATCACTCGACTCGGTCGCGAAAATGACGTCCTTGCCGGCGGTACCTTGCAGGGTCATGCCCTGGCTCTCGGCTCCTTCGACGAAGATGAAGTTCACCGTGTCCGAGCGGCCCGCCGAATCGGCAACGGTCAGCGTGATCTGATCGGTGGCGGGCAGTCCCGCCTCGGGATCAGCGCCGGTCGGCTCGTAGACGATGCCCGCGCCTTGCGCGAGGGCGGTGTTGATCTGCTCGAGCGTGCCGGTCGTCGGATAAACACTTGCGAGGCTGACGTCCGGATTCGCGGTCGACAGCGTGACCGTGAAAGTGTCCGTCGCAGCGCCGGGATCGGCGTCCATGACGACGAGGTCGGTAATGATCTCGTTGCTGTTCTCGGTGATATGCTCGACCTGGAAGCTCTCGGTGTTGATGACCGGGCCCGCACCGTCGTCCGCACCGGTCACGTTCACCTTGAGCGTTGCCGTTTCGGTCGCACCATGGATATCCGTGGTCTGGACCGTGAACGTATCGACATACGATCCGTCCGCCAACGCATTGATCGCAGCATCATTCGGAACGTAGCTGTAGCTGCCGTTGGAATTGACCGTCAGCGAGCCGTAGAGTCCCGCGACCGTCGTGGCCGCCTGGTGATCTGAATTGAGGACGGCATAGGTCAGCGTCGCCGTCTCACCGCTGTCGGCGTCGGTCCCCGCCAGTTGCCCGGTGAGATTGGAGAAGGTGTCGTCGTCAGCGGTGTCCGTGAGCGGGCCGATGTGGAGATCGGACAGCGTCGGTGCGTCGTTCGTGCCGGTGATGTTGATGGTCACGACCGCGCTAGTTCCAAAGCCCTGAGCATCCGACGGAACGATGGTGTATTGCAGCGATAGCGTCTGACCGGCGGCGAGGAAGTCGAAGGCCTGGCCGGCCGAGTTGAATTGCCAGGTAAACTGGGCGTGGGTCGCCGTGCCGTTGAGAATGTCGCCGGACGGCACGGTCAGATAGTTCAGGAGATCGGCATGCGACAGCCCGCCGACGCTGCCCGTTTGCAACACGTTGTCGAGCTTAACCTGCACCGCATCGACCGATACCGTGACGTGATCGGTCGCGTCGACGTCGGAGACCGCCAGCATGCCATGCGAGAGCTGGCCGCCATTGGTCTCCGTCAGATCGGCAAATGCGCCGCCCGGCCCGGAGGTCCCGCTGGCCCAATCCGCATCACCTTCAATGGCGAGGCTCTTGGTTGGGTTGACCGTGTTGGAGGCCGTGCTCCCGCTGCCGTCGCCAAGCGTATAATAGGCGGCCAGATTGGCCTCGTTGCCGGTGAGCGCGGTGAAGTCGTACGACTGGATTTGCGCCTGCGTGAGTGCGGTGGTCCAGACGCTGACATCGGCGATCGAGCCGGTGAAGCCTTGCGTACCGAAGCCCGGAGCGTACCTGCCGCTCGCCGCTCCGATCATCATGTAGGACGGCTCCTGAGCGCCAGCGATCGCGTTGACGCCGCCACTGTGGGAATAGACGGCGTTGCCATCGACATAAAGCGTGAAGATGCCGTCGTCACGCGTCAAGGCGAGGTTATGCCATTGCCCCGCAGTAAGCGCGAAGCCGGTATCCTGGATCTCGACGCCGCCCTCGAGAATCGCGATCTCCAGCTTGCCGCTGATGACAGTGCCCATGAGGCCGAAACCGGTGGTCGAGGTATTGCCATTGTAGAACAAGACCTGGCTGGCGGAGGCAGCGTCTCCGTTCCAGTTCACCCAGCCGTCCAGCGTCACGTCGTCGGTGGCGACGGTCGGTACGTCGCCGACCGCGATGGTCGCACCGTCGAAGTTCATGTAGTCGGACGTCACATAGGAGACGGTCGGCGCATCGTTGGTGCCGGTGATGGTGACGGTGACGTCTTGCGTGACAGTCGCGTTGTGATTGTCCTTGAAGGTGACGGTGTAGACCTGAGTTATGGTCTGCCCTTCCGCCAGCGACTGCAGCACGGGATCGTTGTTGTCGAGCGTGAAGTGCCAGTCGAGCGTCGCGCCGGTGCTGGTGTCGGCGTTGGATTCGGACACCGCTCCGATGGAGAAGGTGCCGATATTCGTGCTGTCGTCCTCGAATCCCGGCAGAGCCGAACTGACGGACGATGACTTGAACTGCACCTGCGCCGTATGGGTGTCGATCAGGTCAACGTCCTGGATCGCCAGCGTACCGCTGGTCGTCAGCGAGGCGCCGTCATCCTCGGTAACCGCACCCGTTGCCGCCTCGGGATCGCTCGTGATCGTCGGCGCGTCGTTGGCGCCGTTGATCGTGACAGTGACGTCCTGGGAGACCTGCGCACCGTGATCGTCAGTAAAGGTGACGGTGTAGACCTGGGTGATGGTCTGGCCATGCGCCAGCGATTGCAGCACCGCATTGTCGTTGTCGAGGCTGAAGTGCCAGCCCAGCGTCGCGCTGTTGTCGGTATCGGTGTTGAACTCCGCGACCTCGCAATCGATCGTGAAGGTGCCGAGCGGCGCATTACCATCGAAGCCCGGCAGATGCGCGTTCGACGTCGCCGACTTGAACGCGGCCTGCGCGGTGTGGGTGTCGATCAGATCGAGATCCTGAATCGCGAGCGTGCCCTCGATCGACAGCGTCGCGCAGGCATCCTCGGTGACGCTGCCCTTTGCAGCGTCTGCATCACTCGTGATGGTCGGCGTGTCATTGGTGCCGGTGATGGTGACCGTGACGTCCCGGGTGACGGTGCCACCGTGATGGTCGCCGACGGTCACGGTGTAGACTTGGGTGATGGTCTGGCCTTCGGCCAGCGACTGCAGCACCGGATCGTTATCGTTGAGCGTGAAGGTCCAACCCACTGATCCGCGCGTGCTGACACCCGGACTCTCGCTCACCGCGGTCAGCGCGAAGGTCCCGATATGCGAGGTGCCGCTGCCGAAGCCGGGCAGATGCGCGTTCGACGTCGTCGACTTCAGGACGTAACTGGCAGTGTGCGTATCCGTGAGATCGGGGTCGTTGAAGGCGACGGTGCCGTTCGCCGTCAGGGTTGCCGCCGTATCCTCTGTCACTTCTCCGGTGGGCGTCGTCGAGTCCTCGACGATCGTCGGCACGTCGTTGGTGCCCTCGACATTGACGTCCGCACCGTCGATGGACACGGTGATCGGCGTGCTGACGACGCCGCCGTGCCCGTCATCGACCTGCACCACATAGTTGAGGATCAGCTTCTCGTCCTCGGCCAGGAAGTCGAAGAGATGGTCGGGAACGCTGTAGGTCCAGGTGGCCGTGCCGTTGTTGCTGTTTCCGGCACCCTGAACCACGGTCAGCGGCACTTTGACGGCAGCGATCGCCGCGAGTTGCTCCGGCGTCAGGGATGCGGTGATATCGTTGCCTTCGGCATCGAGATATTTGAACGGCTCGACGGACGAGAGCGCCGCGCTCACGATCGGCCGGTCCGTCAGATCGACGTCGGTGAAGGTGACCGTGCCCGTGATGATGTCCAGCGCCTCGTTGCCGGTCCCGACCTGTTCGACGACGGTGCCGCCTGACGTCGCAACGGTAGGCTTGTCGTTCGTTCCCGTGATCGTGATGGTGATCGGGATGAACCTGGACTCGGGGTTCACCGTGAAATTGGTGTCGACGCGGACCATGTAGGTCAGCGTCAGGGTTTCGCCGGCCGCGAGGAAGTCGAAAACGTGGTCGGGGATCGTGTAGGTCCAGACCGCCGAGCCGTTGTTGTTGTTGGCGGGGTCGGGGACGACGCTGATCTGGATCTGCGTCGCCGCGATGCCCTGCTTCTGGAGCTCCGAGAGGGAGCCGGTGACGTCGTTCTGGCCCGCAGTTTTGTAGACGTAGTTCGGCGCCTCGGCGAGGCTGATGCTCACCGTCGGCCGGTCGCCGAGGTTCTGATCGACGAACCTGATCACGCCGGAAATCGTGTCGGCGCGCGTGTCGCCGGTCGTGTCCGCACGCTCCGTCAACGCGAACGCCGTCTTCACGTTGCCGCTCGCGTCGAAGCTCTGCGCGATCGGCTGGCCGGGAATGCGTACGATGAGCGGCGTGGAGGTGGTGGGCGTCTCCGATCCCTGCGGATTGAGATTGACGAATGTTGCGGTGGCGCTAGGGCCGGACGACGATTTGAGCAACACCTCATAGCCGAACGGCGTGATCGTATCGGTGTAGTTCGTGGTCAGCTTGGTGTTGGTGTTGTTGTCGGTAAACTTCAGCGTGAACACGTCCGTGATCAGCTTCTGCACCTCCGGCGACATCAGTGCATTGGTGATCGAGACGTTGCCGCCGCTGATCTGGATCATCTGGCCGGCCTGGTTGACCGTCGCGATCGGCAGCAGCGTGACCTTGTCGAACAGGATGTAGGAGCCGGTCGTGCCGTTCGGCTCGACCAGCACCTGGAAGCTCGCCTGCGGCTGCGGATCGCCGCCGCCGGCGGGAACGACGAAGTTGATCTGGGTCAGCACCGCCGTGCCGCGGATGCCCATGGTGGCGACCGGCGTGTCGACCTTCATGTCGCCGCGCTTGGCGGTTTCGCCGGCGACGAAGGTGATGGTGCCCGCGACCAAGCTGAGCAGCGAGGAATTGTTCGACCCGTTGGGGTCGTAGACCATCTCGTTCAGCACCATCCGCGCGTTGGAGGACAGGCCGAACACGGTGCCGTCAATGAAGGTGATGCCGAGCGTCGAGTCGGCGCCGGTCGAGACCACGTCGCCCTTCTCGACGTTGTCGCCATTGTTCAGGATGACCGAGACGCCGTTGCGGATCGCGGTCGCGCTTCCCACGAGCTTGGTGACGTGACCGATGACCTGGCCCGCACCGGCACCGGGCGCGGCCTGGGCAACCTGGACATGGCCGGTGAGGGCGTTGACGACGTCGCCGCTGAGGTGGGCGCCGTCGGGCGAAGCGAGCGCGGCGCGCTTGTCGCCCCTGAAATAATCGTGAACGACGAACTCATGACCGTCGTGGGACAGCACAAGGTCGAGCCCGGCACGCTTGAACTCGCCGTTGAAGATCAGATTGGGGTCGGGAACGACGAACGCGCCGTCGGGCGCGTGACCGTTCGCCTTTGCGGTAAAAGAATCGATATTTGCCCCGACGGGCGAGCGGGAACCCTGGCCGTCCAAAGAAATCGCGCCGTCAAATTGGCCAGCGTAATTCAACCGGGCACCGTAAAAAGGGTTAAAATTTAAGTAAGTATCGACCGCCTAAGCTTGCATAGCATTAGCAAGTCCTTAGCGATACCATCTATTGCTTGTGTGATTTCGCATCACTTGGCCCCGGGAGGCCCCACGGCGTGGCGCCGCGACAGAGGAGTGAAAGTAATTCCTCAAATATTCGTATGTCGAATTCAGCCTGTTTCCACGCATTTCCAGTCATCCAAAGTAACCTGCTGTATAGTTACGAAGCAGATACTTTCATCATCTTTCCTTCGCGAGCTCCCGCAGCATCCTGCGGCAAATACCGAGTTAAATCTGTGACCTATCTAACAGAACCCCATGAAATGGGGGTTGTTAGCCATAGGACCCAGATTCGGCACTGCCACAACCTGTGTCTGCAATTGGCTCCATTTCGCGGCAACGCGACACCTCCCTAGCCGGCGAATCGTAAAATTTTACGCAATTTCGGTAGGCCCATTTCAGCCTGTCACCCGGTTTTGGAACCCCTGCCGGGCGCGTTAAGCAGAACAAAACGGCCCGTCTCGCACTATCTCCGCGAAAGCAACAAAGCCCGGCACGTCGAGATCGAGGGGGATCTCGTGAAGCCTGGGAAGGGGATGTCAGATGGAGACCGCTGCTCGCTCGCGCGCCTGGCGCGCAATCCTTGTCATGTGCGGCTTGATCCTGCTCGGATCGGCCGCCGAGCTTCGCGCCGGCACGCTGCTGTCGCCCGGCGCCGGCGTCCTAGTGCGCAAATCCGCCGAACCGTTCGGCGTGTTCGCCTTCGCCATCTCGTCCGGTAGCCTGCAGCAGAGATGGTCCGTGCTGAAGGACAAGCTCGACGACGACATGGTGCAGCTCGCGCTGTGTGACGGCGACCGGGACAATTGCGCTTCACCGGCAGCGCTCGAGCTGCTCGCCATAGTCGACCACGCCCGCGCCCGCGACGGTCGCGCGCGGCTCGGCGAGGTCAACCGCGCCATCAATCTCGCCATCCATGCCGCCAATGATGGCACCGACGACGTCTGGAGCTCGCCGCTTTCGACCTTCGCGCGCGGGACCGGCGATTGCGAGGACTATGCCATCGCCAAGCTGGCCGCGTTGCGGCTGGCGGGAATTGCCTCTGAGGACCTCCGCATCGTTGTGGTGCGAGACGTCAGGGCCGGCGAGGCGCACGCAATTGCCGCGGCAAAGCTCGACGGGCAATGGCTGATGCTGGACAATCGCCGCATGGCGATGGTCAAGGATGACGCGACGCGGAGCTATCAGCCACTGTTCGTGCTCCACCAGTCGGCCGTGCTGAAATATGTCGACGAGCCGGTGCAGGTCTCGATGGCGGCCGCCGAGGCACGTTGATTGTTCGTAGCTGGATAGAGCGCAGCAAAATCCGGGACTCTTACCACTCGCACCGGCCCCGGATTAATCTTGCACTCCATCCGGGCTACAGACCTTCCACTGCTCGTCCCCACAAACCCATTTCACCGCGCAAGACCAGACGCTAGCATGGCGCCTTCCGTGCGGGGGCGACTTGGAATGCGATTCATCGTGCTGTCTGTGCTTGCGCTGCTGGCATTGCCGGCGGTGCCCGCGTCCGCGCAATCCGACCGCGCGATCGCCGACAGGCTGCCGCTGTTTGCCAGGAACAACTGCCAGCCGATTCGCGACCCCGGCAACCAATTGTTCTGCGGTGATGCCGCGCTTGCCGCCGCCGCCGAGAAGCTGAGCATCGCGATCGAGGAGCGGCTCGCCCGCCTGCCGGATCGCCTGCCCGCTATCGAGGAGAATGCGATCTGGGTCCGCCAACGCAACCTCAGCTGCGGCATCGTCGGCCAGACCGCGATCCGCCCCGACCAATTCGAGACCGTCAAGGCGTGCCTGCTCAAGGTCACCGAGGAGCGCGCCGCGATCGTTCGCGATCCGGATTTCGACTGCCTTGCGGCCAACACTGCTGCGGGCGCGGTGATCTGCGCAGACCCCTCGCTGACGCTTGCCGAAACCGAGCTCAACGGCCAGGTGCTCGGCCTGATCGGCAAATTGGACCCGACTGCGGCACGCTTTGCCTTCGCCGAATATGGACGGTGGACGCGCGAGCGCGACCGCAAATGCAATCTGGTCGGCAAGGAGAACGTGCCGCTGCAGGAGCTGGAATCCGCGGAGGACTGTCTCGCCGACCATTTGAAGCGCAAGACAGATGAAATCCGCGCCGCGAAGGGCGATCCCAAAAAAGTGTTCGGCCGGCAGGTCGCGGCCCGCATTCCCGACGCCGACGCCGTCGATTTCTGCGCCGCGCGGATTCATGCGGCCAATTCCTGCGGCAACTTCCTGCGCATCAACCGCGTCTATGCGCTCGACAGCCAGGTGACCGACCAGGAGGCACAGGTCACGGGCGAAATCGAAATGGCCGTGCTCGCTCCCTTCACCGTGTGCAGCAGGATCGCCTCCATCTGCACCGGCACCTGCTGGGACGCCACGACGGGTCGGCCGCAGCAGGGAGCCGGCAACAAGACGCGCCCAGCAGACGTCTTCAACGTCACGCGCCGGCTGAGGGTCCAGCGAAGCTTCGCCTTCGTCAAAGCCGCCGACGGCTGGCGCTGCCGGGAAGACGAGCTCGCCCCGGTGAATTCGGGCACCGCGGGCGGAGGATCGTAGGGTTCTCTCTTCCTTCTCCCCTTGTGGGAGAAGGTCGCGCGCGCAAGCGCGCGGGATGAGGGGTTCTCTCCGCACGCAAGACCGTGCGTGAAGGATAGAGACCCCTCACCCGGCTCGCCGCTTCGCGGCGATCCACCCTCTCCCACAAGGGGAGAGGGTGCACTGAGCTCGACGCAAGAGAGCCCGCATCAGAACATCAGATTGTCCTTCACCAGCACCCAGCGGCCGCCCTTGACCTGCTGCACCTGGGTGATGGTGTTGGCGAGGTGGTCGGTCTTGGAGAACTTGGTGGGGGGCGAGTTGAAGATGTCGAGGAATTTCTCGCCCGACTCGAGCGCATCGAGCATCTTCTGCCCGGTGAGATCCTTGCCGGCCTTGTTGGCATAGAACGCAAAAGTCATCATGGCATTGTAGCCGATGATGGCTTGCGTGTTGGCGTCGGCGTTGAACATCTTCTTGTAGTTGACGAGCCAATCCTTCACCTTGCCCTTGGCGGTGTCCTCATAAGGAATCTCGAAGCCACTGGCAGCATAGAGACCCTCGACGGCGTCCTTACCCAGCGCAGGAACCTCCATCACGTTCGTGGGGGTGGCCCCGAGGAAGGTGACGTCCCAGCCGAGCTTCTTGGCTTCGGTCATCGCCCCAATGGTCTCGCGCAGCACGGTGCCGAGCACGACGAGGTCGCAGCCATCTGACTTCATCTTGGCGATCTGCGCGCTGAAATCGGAGGCGCCGCGCTTGTAGCTCGTGATCGAGGCCGGCTGCGCCTTCATGGCAGTGAGCTGCTGATTGAAGCCATCGAGCACGTTCTTACCGTACTCGTCGTCCTGATGCATGATGCAGGGCTTCTTGAAGCCCTTCCACTCGATCATGTATTTCACCGCAGCCCGCGTGCTCTCGACATAGGGCAGCAAATTGTTGAACTTCAGGCGCTCCTGCGGCTTGGCCGGATCGAACTTGAAGGTGAATTCGGCCGCCGTCAGCGGGAACAGCTGCAGGACACCGGCATCGAACAGGATGTCTTGCGCGGCGAGCACCGTCGGTGATCCCATCGGCCCCACCATCGCGAAGATCTTGTCGCGCTCGATCAGCTTTTGCGATGCCAGCACGGCCTTCTTCGGATCGTAGCCGCTGTCCTCGACGACCAGCCGGATCTTGCGGCCGTGAATTCCGCCGGCCGCATTGATCTCCTCGGCCGCCATCTTCATGCCGTTCGCGACCGGAACGCCCCACCCCTTGATCGGGCCTGACAGGTCCTGGTGAGTGCCGATGACGATCTCGGTTGCCGAGATGCCCTCGTTGGTGACCTTGGTTTGCGCTGCGGCCGGCAGACAGGTGAGCACCACGGCACCCACAGCAAGGCCGAATGCGCTGAACGATTTCGACATTGACGTCTCCTCTCCTAAAGGCCCGTATTGCACGAAGGGCGGGGCCACAGCTCCTTCGCTTTCTCGAAATGGACCGGCTCGTCACGCCACCGCACGCTCGCGATACATCGCCTCGATCTCGGCGGCGTAGCGCTTGTTCACGAAGCCGCGCTTCAGCTTCATGGTCGGCGTCAGCTCCTCGTCCTCGGGCGTGAGCTGGCGCTCGATCAGGTAGAACCTCTTGATGGTCTCGACGCGGGCAAAATTGCCGTTGACATGCTCGATCTCGCGCCCGATCAGGTCCTGGATCTCCCTCGCCCGGCACAGGCTGGCATAATTGGTGAAGGGGATGTCGTGATCCTGGGCGAACTTCTCAACATTCTCCTGGTCGATCATCACGAGGCAGGTGAGATAGGGCCGCTTGTCGCCGATCACGACCGCGTCGGAGATGTAGGGCGAGAACTTGAGCTGGTTCTCGATCTCGGACGGCGTGATGTTCTTGCCGCCCGAGGTGATGATGATGTCCTTCATCCGGTCGGTGATGCGCACGAAGCCCTCATTGTCGATGGTGCCGACGTCACCGGTGTGCAGCCAGCCGCGGGAATCGATCGTCTCTGCGGTCTTCTCCGGCTGGTTCAGATAGCCCATGAACAGGAAGTCGCCCTTGATCAGGATCTCGCCGGCGGGCGACAGCGCGACCTCGCCCCAGGGCACCGCGGTGCCGACCGAGCCGAGCTTGATCTTGTCCGCGGGCATCATGGTTGCGACCCCGCAATTCTCGGTCTGACCGTAGACCTCGTGCATGTCGATGCCGAGCGCCAGATACCAGCGGATCAGCTCCGGTGCGATCGGGGCTGCGCCGGTGAACGCGATGCGGCAGCGGTCGAGTCCGATCATGCGGCGGATGTTGCGGAACGCGACCAGGTAGGCGATGCGGTTGGCGATGCGCAGCGATAGCGGCGGCGCCCTGCCCTCGAGCCGGCAATCGACCATGCGGTAGCCGATGCCGATGGCGCGGCGATAGACCCATTGCTGCAGCGGCGTTGCATCCTTCAGCGCGATGGTGATGGCGGAATAGAATTTTTCCCAGACGCGCGGCACCGCCAGAAAGGCGGTTGGCTGCACCTCGCGCAGATTGTCAGGCACGGTTTCCGGGCTCTCGGCAAAATTCATCACCGAGCCGAGCGCGACGGAGATGTAATATCCGCCGATACGCTCTGCGACGTGGCAGAGCGGCAGGAAGACCAGCCGGTTCTCGTCCTCTCGCGCAGGTATGAAGTCGTTGGCGTGTCGCATCTGGTGGGTGACGCTGCGATTGGCGTGCATCGCGCCTTTCGGCGGGCCGGTCGTGCCGGACGTATAGACGAGGACCGCGAGATCGTCGGCGCTGCGGCTGTCGATCATCTCCTGCCACAGCGCTTCGCGGCTGACCATGTGGTTGCGGCCGAGCGCGCGAAACTCGTCCAGCGACATCACCATGTCGTCGGAGAAACCGCTGAGGCCCTCCATGTCGAACACGATGATCTTCTGCAAGCTGGGGCACCGCGCGCGGCAGGTGAGAATCTTGTCGAGCTGCTCCTCGTCCTCGGCGAAGATCACCTTCGTGGCGGAATCGTTGACGAGATATTCGACCTGGGACGAAGAATCTGTCGGATAGATTCCGCTGGAGACGCCGCCGGCGCACAATATGCCCATGTCGGCATAAACCCATTCGGGCACGGCATTGGCGATGATGGAGGCGACCTCGCCGGGCATGAAGCCGACGGCGCGGAGCGCGTAGGCGATCTCTTTGGAGATCTCCAGCCATTCTCGCCAGCTCGTCGGCTGCCAGATGCCGAACTTCTTCTCGCGGATCGCCGGCCTGTCGCCCCGCGTCTCGGCGGCGCGCAAGAAGCTCTTCGCGATCGTATCAGCGACCGTCAGCACCGCCGGTCGGGCCATGCGCCTCTCCTCCTTGTCGCCTTCCCTCCGCTGCCTGCCTTGCCGGCCGGTCTTTGCTCAACGTTGGGCAAGCTCATCTTACTGCCAGCTCGTCCTCACCGCCACGTCTTCTTCTTTTTCCAGCGCCGCTCGCCGCGCGCGCCGGCTTCCTTGGCGCCAAGGTAGAATTCCTGGATGTCCTGGGAATGCATCAAGCGGTCGCAGGTATCGTTCATCACGATACGGCCGATCTCCAGCACATAGCCGTAATGGGCGGTTTCCAGCGCCACCTTGGCATTCTGCTCGACCAGCAAGATCGACATGCCCTGCTCCTCGTTGACCCGGCGGATGATGGTGAATATCTCCTTCACCAGCAGCGGCGACAGGCCGAGCGATGGCTCGTCGAGCAAGAGCAGCGTCGGCCGGTTCATCAGCGCGCGCCCGATCGCGAGCATCTGCTGCTCGCCGCCGGAGAGCTGGCCCGCCGGCTGGTTGATGCGCTCCTTCAGGCGCGGGAAATAGCCGTAGACGCGATCCATGTCCTCCGCGACGCGGTCCCGGTCCTTGCGCGGATAGGCACCCATCATCAGGTTCTCGCGCACCGTGAGAAACGGGAACACCTCGCGCCCCTCGGGCACGTGGCTGAGGCCGAGCCGCACGATGCGGTCGGCCTCCATGCGCTGGATCGGCTTGCCCATGAACTCGATCGCGCCCTTCTGCGGATCGAGGATGCCGGAGATGGTCTTCAGCACCGTGGTCTTGCCGGCCCCGTTGGCCCCGAGCAGCGTGACGATGCGCCCGCGCGGCACCTCCAGCGAGATGCCGCGGATCGCCATGATCGGCCCGTAATAGCTCTCGATGTTGGAGAGCTTGAGGATGATATCCTGGGGCGCAGCGGCATCCATCGATCAGGCTCCCAGATACGCGGCAACGACGTCGGGGTGCTGCTGCACTTCAGCGGGCGAGCCCATCGCCAGCACCCTTCCGTAGTTCAGTGCGATGACGCGATCGGAGACCCGGTTGACCAGCGACATGTCGTGCTCGACCATCAGCACCGTGATGCCGAGCTCGGTTCTCATGTCCCGAATCCAGAACGACATATCGCCGGTCTCCTCCACGTTGAGACCCGAGGACGGCTCGTCCAGCAGGATCAGCTTCGGCTCCGAGCACAGCGCGCGCGCCAGCTCGATCACCTTGCGCACGCCGTAAGGCAGGCCCGAGATCAGCTTGTCGCGATAGGGTTCGAGGTCGAGGAATTCGATGACCTGCTCGACCCGGCGGCGGTGAACCTTTTCGTTGGCCCGCACGCTCGGCAGGAACAAGAGCTCCTGCCACAGCTGCGTGGTCGAATGGCGGTGGCGGCCGACCAGAAGGTTCGACAGCACGGTCGCGTTCTCGAACAGCTCGATGTTCTGGAAGGTACGGGCGATGCCGAGCTTGGCGATGTCGTAGGGCGGCTGCTCGGTGATGTCCTGGTTCTCGAAGAAGATACGGCCCGAGGTCGGCCGGTAGATCCGCGAGATCAGGTTGAAGATCGAGCTCTTGCCGGCTCCGTTCGGGCCGATGATCGAGAGGATCTCGCCCTTCTCCACCGCGAACGAGACCGCATCGACCGCCTTGAGGCCGCCGAAATGCAGCGACAGGTTCTCGGCGCGGAAATAGCTCATCGATTGCGCTCCGACTTCACGTAGATCTTCTGCCGCTTGAAGGTGGCGCGCTTGTAGAGAGGAAACAGCTGGAAGAAGAGCTTGATCTTGAGCCAGCGGCCGTAGAGCCCGAGCGGCTCGAACAGCACGAACAGCACGATGATGATGCCGTAGATCGCGCCCTTCAGGCCGTTGAGCGAGGCGAAGGCCGCGACCTTCGCCTCGATATTGCCCGCAGTCGCCGTGCCGGCGCCGAATGTCGCGGCAATGCCAGCGATGATGCCGGGCATGTCGTCCTTGAGATAGGTGAGGAACGGGTCGATCATCACGATGAAGATCGCGCCGAGCACGGCGCCGTGCAGGCTGAAGGTGCCGCCGATCAGGATCACGATGATGAACTCGATCGAGAGCTGAAGCGTGAACATCTCCGGCGAGATGAAGGAGAGCTTGTGCGCGAACAGGACGCCGGCAAAGCCGGTGATCGCGGCCGAGATCGCGAACGACTTCACCTTGTAGAGCGCGACATTGACGCCCATGCTGCGCGCCGCCGTCTCGGAATCGCGGATCGCGACGAAGGCGCGGCCCGTCGGCGAACGCAGCAGATTGAGCGTGCCGACGATGGTCAGCACCAGCACGGCAAGGCAGAGGTAATAGAAGGTCGGGCTGTCGCGCGGCACGGCGACGCCGAGCAGCGACAGCGTCTTGACCCGCATGCCCTCGTTACCGTGGGTAACGCTTTCCCACCGCGCCAGGATCTCCTCCACGATCAGGGCAAACGAGATGGTGGCGATGACGAGATAGATGCCGGTGAGGCGCAGCGCCGGAAAGCCGACGATCGCGCCGATGATGCCGGTCAACAGCCCCGCCGCGAGGAAGTAGACGGGGAACGGCACGTTGTACTTCTGCAAGTACGCCGCCGTGTAGGCGCCGATCGCGAGGAACGCCGCGTGCCCAAGCGAGGCCTGGCCGGTGAAGCCGGTCAGAATCAGCAGTGCCACGCCGACGATCGCATAGATGCAGACGAAGACGAGCTGGCTCATCAGATAGCTGGAGAGCACGTGGGGCGCGATCAGCAGCAGCGCGAGCAGGACGCCGTAGGTGACGACGTAGCCCGAATGCGGGAACAGCTTGATGTCGTCCTCGTAGTCGGTCTTGAACAGGAAGCGCATGGCGTTCAGACCTTCTTGCGGACGTGGAGGCCGAACAGGCCCTCGGGCTTCAGCAGCAGCACGGTGAGCAGCACGATGTAAGGCGCGGCGTCCTTCCAGCCCTCGGGCAGGTAAAAGCCGGCCATGCTCTCGATCACGCCGATCAGGACGCCGCCGACCACCGCGCCCGGGATCGAGCCGAAGCCGCCGAGCACGGCGGCGGGAAACGCCTTCAGGCCGAGCACGAGGCCGACATTGGAGTGGATGAAGGTGATCGGCGCCAGCAGCACGCCGGCACAGGTCGCGACCGCAGCGCTGATCGCCCAGACCACCGCCACCACGCGCTTGACCGGAATGCCCATGTAATAGGCCGCCAGCATGTTCTCGGAGCTGGCGCGCATGGCGGTGCCGAGCGTGGTCTTGTTGAAGAACAGCCAGAGCAGGGTGCACAGGATCATCGTCGCTGCGATCACCGAGAGCTTGTCGTAGGCGAGCACCAGCGAGCCCATGCGCAGCACGCCCTGGCTGAACGGCGTTTCGATCTTCAGGTCGTCGGTGCCCCAGATCATCCCCGCGACCGAACGCAGAAAATAGCCGAGACCGATCGTGACCATGATGATGGAGAACTGGGGATAGCCGAGGATCGGCCGCACGACCACGCGCTCGGCCAGCATGCCGAACAGCGCCATGGCGGCGACCGCACCGGCGAAGCCGATCCAGTAGTTCAGGCCCATCATGCCGATGAAGGTGAAGGCGAAGAAACCGCCCAGCATCATCAGATCGCCCTGGGCAAAATTGACGACTTCGGTGGCCTTGTAGACGAGCACGAAGCCGAGCGCGATCAGGCCGTAGACGCAGCCGAGCGCAACACCGCTGACCAGCTGCTGAACGAAATCCAGCATTGACGCGCGTCCTCCCCGATGCAACCGGCGTTCTTCGAGGCCGCCTTGCCGCATCTTGTGTCCAGTCGCTACGCAGTCGTTTCGCCGCGTTAGCGCCATTTGTCCGGAATCAATTCAGCCTGAACGCCCGCGCGCTGTCAACAAACGGTGACTTGTCGGGATGCCTTGCCTTTAGTCCAATCCGGTTGGCGGAATTTGCGGCAGTGCGATTCACGGTGCCGAAACATCTTCGGGTCATGGTCGCGGGCGATGCAAACCGGATGGTGTGGCCGTCATGAAGCCGGACAACTCGGCCCTGGAAGTCCGAGGGTTAACGAAGCGTTTTGACCGTCTGGCGGTCGACAGCCTCGATCTCACCATTCACGCCGGCGAATTCTACGCGCTGGTCGGCCCCAATGGCGCCGGCAAGACCACCACTTTACGCATGGTTGCGGGCCTGCTCAGGCCCGATGCCGGCGCCGTCTCGATCTTCGGCATCGATGCGCTCCAAGACCCCGTCGCCGCCAAGCAGGTGATGGCCTGGGTCTCCGACGAGCCCATGATCTATGACAAGCTCACCCCGCTCGAATATCTCGAATTCGTCGCCGGCCTCTGGGGCATCGCGCCGTCGATCTCGCAACCGGCCGCCGAGGAACTGCTCGATTCGCTCGGCCTCGAGGCGCACCGCCACGAGCGCTGCGAGGGCTTTTCCAAGGGCATGCGCCAGAAGGTCGCTCTCGCAGGGGCGCTGGTGCACGATCCCCGCCTCATCATTCTCGACGAACCCTTGACGGGGCTCGATGCGGTTTCCGCCCGCCATGTGAAGGGCCTGCTCAGCGCGCGTGTCCGCGCCGGCTGCACCGTCATCATGACCACGCATATCCTCGAAGTCGCCGAGCGCATGGCCGACCGCATCGGCGTGATCGCCTCCGGCCGCCTGGTCGCGGAAGGCACGCTCACCGAGCTGCGCCACCAGAACGGCCATGCCGACACCAGCCTGGAAGACCTCTTCATCGCGCTGGTGACGCTTCAGGAAGCGGCATGAGCTCGGCCACCGCGCTGTCCTGGTTTGCCCGCCACGAGCTGCGGCTCGCCTGGCGCGAATGGCTCGCCATGATGACGGGCGGGCGGCGCAAACGGGCGCGCGCCGCAATCATCGGCCTCATGTGCTTCGCCGCGCTGCTCCACCTGCCGGCCTGGGCGGTGATCGGCCGTTTCGCCGACCTGCAGTTGCCGCTCGACAAATCCTCTCTGATCGTGATTTCGGCGACGATCTTTCTCGCCTGGACCTTGATGCTGTCGCAGGCGATCGAATCCGTGACGCGGGTATTCTACGCCCGCGCCGATCTCGACCTGATCATGTCCTCGCCGGCGCGGCTGGCCAATCTGTTCTCGGTCCGCATCGCCGCGATCGCGCTGACCGTCACCGTGCTGGCGCTGCTGTTCTCGACGCCCTTCATCGACGTTCTGGTGATCGGCGGCGGCGCGCGCTGGCTGGCGGCCTTCGGCGTCGTCATTGCGATGGGCCTGTCCGCGGCGGCGATCGCGATCGCCGTCACCATTCTCCTGTTCCGGTTGATCGGCCCGGCGCGGACGCGCCTGATCGCACAGATCCTCGCCGCCATCATCGGTGCGGGTTTCGTGATCGCGCTTCAGGTCGCCGCGATCATGTCCTACGGCACGCTGTCGCGCTTCACCATCCTGACCTCGGGCAGCGTTGCCGCCTACGCCCCCGACGTCGACAGCATCTGGTGGTGGCCGGCGCGGGCAGCGATGGGCGACAGCGAGGCGCTAGCGCTGCTTCTCGCGCTCGCTCTGGTCATGCTCGGCGGCGTGATGGCGATCTTCTCGCACCGCTTTGCCGACACCGCGATCGATGCGGCGGCCTACGCCACGTCCGGCCGCGTCCGTGCCAAGGAGCGCCCGTTCCGCGGCGGACCGCGCCAGCAGGCGCTGCGTCGCAAGGAATTCATGCTGCTGTGGCGCGATCCATGGCTGATCTCGCAGACCTTGATGCAGCTGCTCTATCTGGTGCCGCCGGCGCTGCTGCTCTGGCGTAATTTCGCCGACAGCTCCGCGGCGCTGACACTGATCACACCCGTCATCGTGATGGCGGCCGGACAGCTCGCCGGCGGACTCGCCTGGCTAACGATCTCGGGCGAGGACGCGCCCGACCTGGTCGCGACCGCGCCCTTGATGCCGTCCGGCATCATCCGTGCCAAGATCGAGGTGGTGCTGATCGCGATTGCCGCAATCTTCGCTCCGCTGCTCGCGGCGCTAGCCTTTGCCTCGCCATCCCAGGCCGCAATCAGCGCGGGTGCGATCATCATCAGCGCGGCCTCGGCGACCGCGATCCAGCTCTGGTTCCGGGTGCAGGCAAGGCGCAGCCAATTCCGGCGCCGTCAGACGTCTTCGAGGCTTGCAACCTTCGCCGAGGCCTTTTCCTCGATCGGCTGGGCCGCCACCGCCGCACTGCTGCTCGCCCTTCCCCTGGCCGGCCTCATCAGCGGCCTGATTACCGCAGGCCTCGTCGCGGTCACCTGGAAGTTCAGCCCGAAGCGCGAGCAATAGGTGCGACACTGACGCGCTGTTGATCGCACCCCATTGGCGATGCTCCGCATTGCACGCTAGACTTCGCTGTGAAGTCATCGGGGACGGATCCATGCGACGACTGGTTTTGGCGGCTATCGCGCTGTTCGGCGCATTCCTGACCCCTGCCCTGGCCCAGCAACCACTGCGCAGCGAATGCCTGGCGATGGCCAACGCGGCGCCGCGGATCATGCCGGTCGTCTTCAGGCAGGCTGCAGCTGCGCCCGAGGTCGAGATCACCTATGCCGGCCATTCCACCTATTTCATCGACACGCCCGCCGGCTTGCGCATCGCCACCGATTATAGCGGCGCCTACCAGGTCGGGCGACTGCCCGATGTCGTCACCATGAACCGGGCGCACAGCACCCATTACACTCTCTTTCCGGACAAGCGCATTCCCCACGTGCTGCATGGCTGGAGCGAGGACGGCAAGCCGGCGATCGTGTCGCAGCGCATCAGCGACACCTTCATCCGCAACGTCACCACCGACATCCGCCGCTATTACGGCGACGATGCCGGCAGCGACATGATCCGCGACGGCAATTCCATCTTCATCTTCGAGGCAGCCGGCCTCTGCATCGGCCATCTCGGCCACCTCCATCACAAGCTCGACGACAGCCATTTCGCCCAGATCGGACGGCTCGACATCGTGATGGTGCCGATCGACGGCACCTATACCATGACGCTCGACGGCATCTCCGAGATCACCAAGCGGCTGCGCGCCTCGGTGGTACTGCCGATGCACCGCTTCGCCACTCCGCTCGACGACTTCATGCGCCGGATCGGCCAGCAATTCGAGATCGACCGGCGCGTCGAGCGCTCCTTCCGGATGTCACGGGATACGCTGCCGACGAAGCCGACGGTGATCATCCTCGACGGGGTCTAACTCAGAACCGGAACGCATCACCCGTCAACGACTTGGTTGCTCCAAGACCCACCTCAGTCGGAGCAATCATGAGCAGACGGTTCCTGGTCATCGGCTCGTTTGCGGCCATCTATCTCCTGTGGGGTTCCACCTATTTCGCCATCACGCTGGGCTTGCAATCGATACCGCCGTTTCTGCTGATGGCAGTTCGATCGTTATGCGGCGGCATGATCTTGCTCGCCTTCAGCGGCAGGCATGTCGCGAATACCCCGGGCCGGACATGGTTGCAGGCAGGCCTTTGCGGGCTGCTTTTCTTCGTCGGCTGCCACGGCGTTCTCGCCTTCGCACAACAATCGGTTCCGTCCGGCGTGGCCGCCATCGTGCTCGCCACGATTCCGTTCTGGATCCTTCTGGCGGACACGCTTTTTCCGGGCGATCAGCACCCGCGGCCGATCGCGCTGCTCGCGCTCATCCCCGGCTTCGTGGGCGTCGGGCTCGTGGCATGGCAAAACGCCCAGCAGGCCGGCATCAGCATGCTTCCGATCGTCTGGCTGCTCGCGGCGGCGCTGTCGTGGTCGATCGGCACCGTGCTGTCGCGCAGCATGTCGCATCAAGCATCCGCGATCGCGCTGTCTGGCATGCAACTGTCGATCGGGGGCGCCGTGTTGTTCGCGATCAGCTGGCTGACGGGCGAGCTGGAGAGTTTTAGACCGAGCGAGGTCTCAATGACGTCCGTTGCAGCAGCTCTTTGGCTGATCGTCTCCGGCAGCGTCATCGGCTTCGCCGCCTACAATTGGCTGCTCGAGAATGTCTCGACCTCCCTGGTCTCGACCTACACATTCGTCAATCCGGTCATCGCGGTGCTGCTCGGCACCCTCGTGCTCGGAGAGCCGTTCTCTCGCATGATGCTCGTGGGCGCGAGTCTCGTCATTGTCGCCGTTGTCGCCATCTGGCGTGCTGAGAGCTCGAGCAATCGGTCGACGCAGGCGGAGGCCGATCGTCCCATGAGACATCTGTCGCTGCGCAAGACCTGACGACCGACGGCAATTTTCTCCAAGTCGCCCGCGGCTCATCCGTGCTGAATCCTCCGCAGCAGGAGAGCAACATGAACGACTTTGCGAGACTTCTTCACGCCAGCGCACCGCATCCCGAGCACGCGGCCGCGCTCCGGCTCTACGGCCGTTTCGTCGGCGACTGGGACGCCGAGATCACCGCCTTTGGACCGGACGGCAGAAGCCACACCGCGCCGGGCGAAATCCATTTCGGCTGGGTGCTGGAAGGCCGTGCGGTGCAGGACGTCTGGATCATTCCCCGGCCGGCGGGCAGCGCAGCCTTTCCGATCGCCGGCAATTGGTACGGCACCACGCTGCGCGTCTACGATCCGGCCATGGATGCGTGGCGGATTTCCTGGTTCGATCCGGGCCGCCGCGTGTTCCGGCAGCAGCTCGGCCGTCCCCGCGGCGAGGACATCGTGCAGGAAGGCACGACCGAATCCGGCGAGCTGACGCGCTGGAGCTTTACTGAGATTACCGCGGACTCCTTCCGTTGGCGTGGGGAGGTCAAGCCGGCCACGGCAGTGGACTGGCGGCTGATGGTCGAAGTAAGAGCAAGACGGCGGACGGGCTGACGAGCATACCGCATTGCTCGTGATGATGGGTGCGGTTGCGCAAGGCGCGCTGCTGCATGCGGAAATGAGGTGCTAGGCTCCCGACACAAAACATCAGGGAGCGAAGGCCGATGGCAGCAAGCGGTGTGCCCGCCAACACGAGCGGGCTGTTCGTCGATCCGCGTGAGGACTGGCTCGCGCTGCATCGGGAGGAGATCATCGATCCCTTGCGGCCGATCGTCGATCCCCATCATCATCTGTGGAATCGCGGGCACCGCTATCTGATCGAGGAGATAGCCGCCGACATCGCCTCCGGTCACAACGTCATCGCCACCGTCTATGTCGACTGCCGTTCGATGTACCGCGCGCATGGACCCGAGGCGTTCCGGCCCGTTGGCGAGGTCGAGTTCGCCAACGGCGTCGCCGCCATGAGTGCGAGCGGCGGCTTCGGCAAGGCCGCGATCTGCGCCTGCATCGTCAGCCATGCCAATCTGCTGCTCGGCGACGCTGCAAAGGGCGTGCTGGAAGCCGAGATCGCCGCAGGCAACGGCCGCTTTCGCGGCATCAGGCATTCCTCAGCCTGGGATGAAGATCCTGTCGTCGCCGGCATGTATGCGAACAGGCCGAAGGGATTGTTGCAGGACCCGACCTTCCGCAAAGGCTTTGCCTGCCTCGCCCCCCTCAAGCTCAGCTTCGATGCCTGGCTGTTCCATCCGCAGATCGGCGAGCTCACGGCGCTGGCGCGCGCCTTCCCCGACACCAGGATTGTGCTCGACCATTGCGGCGGCCCGGTCGGAACCGGCCGCTTCGCGGGCCGGCGCGAGGAGGTGTTTGCGCAATGGCGCGCCTCGATCCGGGAGATCGCGACATGCGAAAATGTGGTGGTGAAGCTCGGTGGTCTCGCGATGTGCCTGCTTGGCTACGACTTCCATTTGCGCGAGAGGCCGCCGACATCCGAGGAGCTTGCCGCGGCCTGGCGGCCCTATGTCGAGACCTGCATCGAGGCGTTCGGCCCGAAGCGCGCGATGTTCGAAAGCAATTTCCCCCCGGACAAGGGCCAGTGCAGCTACCAGGTGATCTTCAACGCCTTCAAGCGTATCACCTCAAAGCTGAGCGAGGCCGACAAGACGGCGTTGTTCTCGCAGACCGCGATCGACGTCTACCGGCTCGAGCTGCCGTCATGATGAAAAGAGGGGCCGGGACTTGATCCCGACCCCTCTTCGTCGTGGCCGCTGGGAAGCGTCCTTGAAACCCTGGTGTCCGCTTAGCCGGCGCCCATCAGCGAGGCCGGACGGCGCTCGCCGGTGGAGGCGAACATCTTCTTCAGCTTGTTGATGACGCGGATCAGGAAACCGATCATCACCGGATTGGTCTTGCGGCAGAAGGCGATCTTCTTGACGTGGCCTTCGACATGCCATTTGGCATGCGCGCCGTCGCGGAAGAAAATGACGTCGCCGGGGCCGTAGCGCTTGGGCGGCATGCCGTCGCTCTCGAGCACGATCGATCCTTCCATGATCATGATCGTCTCGTCGATGTCGTAGTACCAGTTGAAGCGGCCTTCGGTGCAGTGCCAGATGATTGTCTGCGCGGTGCCATCGGCGCTGGTCGACAGCACCCGGGAGCGGGATACCGGATTGCCCTCGATGATCCAGGACGGCTCGATCGGCCGCAGCTCGAGGTCCACATTGCAACTACCGATTTCAATCAATGTGCGCGACATCTGCTTCCCCAGAAGATTTAAATATGAATGGCCGGGTCTCGGCCCGGATTGCTTCGAAAGAAGTTGGGACGCTAGTAGGCTGCTTTTAATTCTTTCTTACATGGCACTCGACAATCAGCCCCGAGTTGCGGGTGCGATACGGTTAACGTCACGATTTCCTCTGCGAATTCGCACATATGAACCTAGCTTGTCCGGGATGCGACAAAGTGCGCGAAGTCTTGGGAAGGAGCCGCACCGATGCCCCTCACGCCGGAGATGCTGACAGCCAACAGCGAGGTCGTCGCCAGGCTCCGCAGTCTCGACGTCTCCTTCGCACCGGACGAGGAGCCCTGGTTCACCATCGACGGCGTCGAAAGCCCGCGGCACATCGGCAGTGACAGCTCCGGCAGCGCGTTCGTGCTGCTGCCGTCGCAGAATGTGCTCTATGTCTCGTCAGAGGGCCGCGCGGGCATCATCGCGGAAAGTTTCGATGCATTGATCCAGCTTGTCGTTGCCCGTCCCTACTGGCGCGACATCCTCAAATTCTCCGGGGGCGGCGACCTTGCAGAGATGCGCCGCGCGGCGGATGCGCTGGAGGCAAGGCTCCAAGACGAGGATGACGTCAGCGAGGCCCGCGAACAGATCCGCGGCGCGCTCGCGCTGGCGGACGCGGACGATCCGATTGGCGCGCTCTACGAGGCGGTGGCGGCGTCCGACGCGATCGTGCGGGCCACCGACGGCAGCCCGTTCACGACGCTGTTCAACCGCTTCAGCATCGACAACAGCCCGACCCTGCGCAACGCGGCGGCGTGAGGGGGAAGACTGACGCGAGGACGTTCACCTCTCCCCAGCGGGGAGAGGTTGACCACGTCCTGGGCTGCCTATTTGGACCAAAATCTAGATTACGACTTCGCCCATTCGCCCTTGCGGAAGACGGGCACCTTGCTGCCGTCGGCCAAGATGCCGTCGATGTCGGTCTCGGCCGAGCCGATCATCCAATCAATATGGATCAGGCTCTGGTTGCCGCCTTGCGCCGCGATCTGCTGCGGCGTGAGCTGGGCACCGTTGACGAAGCATTTCGAATAGCACTGACCGAGCGCGATGTGCGAGGCCGCGTTCTCGTCGAACAGCGTGTTGTAGAACAACAGCCCGCTCTGCGAGATCGGCGAGGAATGCGGCACCAAGGCCACCTCGCCGAGGCGCCGCGCGCCCTCGTCGGTATCGAGCACCTTGTTCAGCACCTCGGCGCCGCGCGAGGCCTTGGCGTCGACGATCTTGCCGTCCTCGAACCGCACCGCGATGTTGTCGATCAGCGTGCCCTGATAGGACAGCGGCTTCGAGCTCACGACGTGGCCGTAGACGCGGCGGCAATGCGGCGTGGTGAAGACCTCTTCGGTCGGGATATTGGCGTTGCAGCTGATGCCGTTCTTGGACAGCGAGGCGCCGCCTTCCCATTCGTGGCCGTCGGCAAGGCCGATGGTGAGATCGGTGCCGGGACCCGAGTACTGAAGCGCGCGGAAACGCTGGCCGTTGAGCCAGTTGGTGCGCTCGCGCAGCACCGCATTGTGGCTCGCCCAATTGCTGATCGCGTCCTCGCGATCGACACGGGACGCGGCGAAAATCGCGTCTGCGAGCTTGCCGACCGCAACGTCCTCGGGATCGTTCGGGAACACCAGCTTCGCCCAGGACGCGCTCGGATAGGCGATGATATTCCAGTTGGTGTCGAAATTGACGATCTTCTCCAGCGCAGGCTGATAGGCCATCGAATTGGCCTTGCTGGCGCGCGCCACCTTGGAAGGATCCTCGCCGGACAGCAACATCGGGTTGTCGCCGACGATGGCAAGCCGTGCAGTGTTGTCGGAGAACGCCTTGGCCATGCCCTCGTAGAGCCAGCCGGCGGCACGATCGAAACTGTTGTCGTGGCCGTGGCGGTAGCGCGCCAGCGTCATCTCCTCGTCCGACAGGATCGGCGTCACGAGGCCGGCGCCGGCCTTGTAGGCATGCACGGCGATCCGCCGCACCAGCGGCAGCGCGATCGCGGGCGCCGTCAGAAGCAGATCCTGTCCCGGCCGCAAGCCCAGGCCCACTTTCACCGCCACCTCGGCCAGCCGGTCGAGCTTCGCCGGATCGATGGGAGTGGAAGGATTGCGTTGATCAGTCATGCCGGGCCCTCTGCCGAAAGTCGCTCACACAATTTAAGTCTAGCATCGCGGGGCACAAGTATGCGAGCGTCTTGCGCCCTTGGAAAGATACGCAGTTTCACGCATTTTGGTTTTCAACGCGTTGCCGATGCCAGCACCCGGTCGACCATGGCGGGCGCAAGGCCGAGGTAATTTTTCGGTGAAGTGAGCGCCTCGATTGTGGCACGATCGATGTGGCTCGATATCCGTGAATCTGCGGATAGCGCGTCAGCAAGGGTCATTCCCTTCTCGTTGGCCTGACGGCAGGCGTCATAGACGACGTCGTGCGCCTCCTGCCGGCCGATCTGCGGGGCGAGGCCCATCATGACCGCTTCGGCCACAATCAGGCCGCGGCTGATGGCAAGATTGTCGTTCATCTTCGCCTCGTCCACGATGAGGCCCGCAAGCGCGAACTTCGCCTGGTGCAGCGCGCCGGCGGCCAGCACGAAGCTTTCGGGAATCGCCATCCATTCCGCGTGCCAGGGGCCGGTGGCACGCTCGAAATCCTGCACCATGGCGTCGAGCATCAGGCCGGCGTGCTGGCGCACCGCCTTGGAGGCCGCAAGCATCAGCTCCGAGGAGATCGGGTTGCGCTTCTGCGGCATGGTCGAGGAGGCGCCGCGCCCCTTGACGAAGGGCTCGTAGACCTCGGCGAACTCGGTCGAGGCCATGATCATGATGTCGAGCGCGATCTTGCCGAGAGAGCCGGTGACGAGAGCAAGGAAGTTCACGGCTTCGGCGAAGCCGTCGCGCGCGACGTGCCAGGTCGAGGCGGGAACGCCGAGCTTCAGCTCGTTGCAGAGCGCCTCCTGCACCTCGAACCCCCTGTCGCCGAGCGAAGCCAGCGTACCGGCCGCGCCGGCGAACTGACCGACCAGCACGCGCGGCTTCAGCTGCGCCAGCCGCTCGGCGTGGCGGTCGAACATCGCGAGCCAGATCGCGCTCTTGTAGCCGAAGGTCACCGGCAGCGCCTGTTGCAGATGGGTGCGGCCCGCCATCGCCGTGTCGCGATGGCGCTTCGACAGATCGGCGAGGATCTTGCGCAGCTCGGCGATGTCACGTTCGACGATCTCGAGCGCGGCGCGCAGTTGCAGCACCACGGCGGTGTCCATAATGTCCTGCGTGGTGGCGCCCCAATGCACGTAGCGGCCCGCCTCGCCGCATTGCTTCACCATTTGATGCACCAAAGGCAGGATCGGGTAGCCGACGACATCGGTCTCCTGCCTGAGCAGATCGAAGTCGAGCGCGCCGATGTCGGTCCGCGCCGCGATCGCTGCGGCCGCCTCGTGTGGGATCACACCGCACTTCGCCTCCGCCTTCGCCAGCGCCACCTCGACCTCGGCATAGCGTGCGACCGTCGCGACGTCCGAGAACACCTCGCGCATCTCAGGCGTACCGAAGGCGTCGCGAAACAGCAGGGAGTCGATCACAGTGCTGGCGGCAGGGAAAGCAGGCATGGGCGATTCTTTATGATTGGTGTTTTGTGTGGGCGACAGCTTACGCAGGCTGCGCAGCTCGGCAATGGACATTCGCAGTTTCGCCACACATTCGTCCTGCCCGGCAAGCGCGCGCCCATTGCCCGTTATCTTGGGTGCCGGAGCGAAGCGGAGGCCTCGGAGGCTGCTTCACAGCCTGCGTCCCGCACCTCAACATGACGGGATGATTGCGGTGGGAGATCTCGGCGGCCCCGACCGCAACATTCTAGTCGCGGATGTATTCCCCCGGAAAACCACATGGCTGCCATCACGCGATTGCGATGAACCAAACGCCCCCTTCGGCAGACACACGATCTTTCGACCCAAATTTCATTTTGTTTGTTTGCCCGATTTCGCAATGAGGCCCGAGTTTTCGACGTGCAGTTTCTGTTCCGGGACCACCTTCTCGATACCGACCGGCGCGAGCTGAGCCGCGAGCAGGTTCCCATTGCCGTGGAGCCGCAGGTTTTCGACCTCGTCGTCCACCTCATGCAGAACCGCGACCGGGTCGTCAGCAAGGACGAGCTGATCGACAAGATCTGGCACGGGCGCAGCGTCTCCGAATCCACCCTGACCAGCCGGATCAACGCGGCGCGCAAGGCGATCGGCGACGATGGCGCGAGCCAGTCGCTGATCCGTACCATCACCCGCAAGGGTTTTCGCTTCGTCGGCGACGTCCAGACACAAATCGGCGCGGTCGCGCCGGAGCCGGTCCGGATCGCCCCGTCCCAGGCCACCTTCGCTCTGCCGGAGCGGCCCGCGATCGCTGTGCTGCCCTTCACCAATATGAGCGGCGAGGTCCAGCAGGATTATTTCTCCGACGGTATCAGCGAGGACATCATCACGGCGCTGTCGAAGCTGCGCTGGTTCTTCGTCATCGCGCGCAACTCCTCCTTCGTCTACAAGGGCCGCGCCGTGCACATCCACGAGGTCGCGCGGGAGCTCGGGGTGCGCTACGTGGTCGAGGGCAGCGTGCGGCGGAGCGGCGAACGGGTGCGCATCTCGGCCCAGCTCAACGACGTCTCGACCGGCAGCCATCTCTGGGCCGAACGCTACGACCGCGAGCTCGCCGACATCTTCGCCGTGCAGGACGAGATCACGGAAGCGATCGTCGCCGCCATCGAGCCGCAGCTCTATGCTGCCGAAAGCTTCCGGGCCCAGCAGAAGCCGCCGGGCAGCCTGGATGCATGGGACCTCGTGATGCGCGCGTTGTCGCATTATTGGCGCATCACCCGCGAGGACAATGCCGCCGCGCAGAAGTTGCTGGAAGAAGCGGTCGCGGTCGATCCCGCCTATGGCAAGGCGCTCGGCCTGCTCGCCACCAGCCATATCTTCGGCGCGCATATGGGCTGGGCCGACATGGCTGCCACCATGCCGGTCGCCGAGCGTGCGGCGCTCGCGGCGGTGGAGGCCGACCGCGAGGATGCCTGGGCCCATCACGGCCTTGCTTACACCTACCTGTTCCGCCGCCGCTTCGACGACGCGCTGGCTGAATTCGAGCTGGCCTTGCGGCTCAATCCGAATTTCGCGATGGCGCATGCCTTCCACGGCGTGACGCTGTGCTATGCCGGACGTTGGCAGGACGGCGATGCCGCCGCCCGCCGCGCGCTGCGGCTGAGCCCGCGCGACCCGCTCGCGGCGATCTATTGCGGGGTTGCGGCCTATGCCCGGTTCGTCGGCCGCGACTACGCGGGCGCCGTGCAGATGGCTCGGGAATCGATGCGCCAGCGCGGGGATTTCGTCGGCGCCCACCGCGTGCTGACGGCCGCCGCCGGCATGCTCGGCGATCCCGCCCTCGCGGCATCCGCCCTGGAAGGCCTGCGCCGCACCCAGCCCGAGGTCTCGCTGGCCTGGATCACGCGCGAGCTGCCGATGCTGCGGGAAGAGGATCGTACGCACTATCTCGAGGGGTTGCGGCGCGCCGGAATGACGTGACGGTCGCTGGCGCGACCGCTCCGCTTGATCCCCGTGTCAGGTGCTAATCGTCGTCAGGCCCGAACAGCCTGATCTGCGGGAAGCCGCTGCGCGACCGCCCCGCGTAATCGCGCGCATCGGAATCCTCGCGGATGTTGCGCGCGACGTCATCCCAATCGGTGCGGTCGCGCAGGCCGCGCGGCTCGCGGGACTCGTAATAATAGCGGCGCTCGGCCCAGCGCTCGCGACGCTCGGCTCGGCGCCGTTCGGACGCGGCGCGCTTCACATCGGAATCCCTTGCCTTGGCATAGGCGTTATTCGGTAAGGACGACGGCTCGGTCGAGGCCTGCTGCTCGGCAGGCCTTGCGGCCTGTGGCGCAGCGGCGGGCTTCGGCGGCTCGACTGCAGCGGCTTGCGAGAGTTGCGGCGCCGGTGCGACATTCGCCTGCGTGGTTGGCGTGTCGGGTTTTGCGGGTTCAGACTTTGCTTCGGCCTGTGCGGGCGCGGCGATCATCGCACCGAAGGCTTGCGAGCCGGTGAGATAGTTCACGCGCTCGGAGGGAGCGTTGGTGCTGACCGGCGTGGGACTTGCCGCGCGCTGCGCCATCTTGCTGGTGTCCGGCCCCTGTTTTGACGCAACCGGATTCATGATGTTGCCGGCGACGATGCCGCCACCGAGACCAATGGCGATGGCCGCGACGATGGTTCCGGCACCGACAAAATAGGCTGTCGAGGCGCGCATTTGTCCACTCCCTCTTTCGGAGCGGGCAACGCGTGGGGATTGCCAGATGTTCCTGATAAGCCGCGGCTCCTCGACGAGGAACCGCGTGCGTCAGATCTGCTGCGCGACCTTCTCAAGCCCGATGAGGCGAGCGAGCTTGCGCACTTCTTCCTTCTGGTCGTCGCGAAGCTGGAACAACAGCGGCATCGCGGCCGACTTCAGCTGCTGCACCTCGTCGCAATTCGGATCGATCTGTGCGCTGGGCGGTGCATTCGGATTCGACAGCCTGTTCGCCTGGATCTTGCGCGCGACGTTGCGCAGCGCGGTCTCGACCGAGGGCCAGTAATATTCCTGAGACGAGGAGAGTTTCAGGCGATCCCTGATGCCTGCGATCTGCACGTCGGACAGCAGCGAGTAGGATTTTTGCGGCTGCGGCTTGGCGACGACTTTCGGCTTGGCCGGAACTTCGACGGCCGGAACCTCGGTCGCGGCGGGCGCCTCGTGCGCGCTCGGCTTCGGCATCGGAAAATCGGAGGGGGTGGCGGCGGCGAAGGCCTGACGCAGCGGCTCGGTCAGGACCGGTGCCTGCGCCAGCTTGTCGGCGGCAACCTGGACCGGCTCAATCGCGGCCGAGGCCAGCGCGAGCGTCGGAACCAGACGGTCGGCCTTGGCGGCGCGGTTGGTTGCGAGCGGCTTGGCTGGGGGCGTCTCGGCGATCATCGCGGCGCTGACGCTGGGAACGCTGTCGCGGCCGAGGATGGCGGTGGTGGCGGCGCCGAGGACGAGGAAACAGGTCAGCGCGACGATGGTGATGGCTTTGGACAAACGTCTCTCCGCGTCCGACTTCAAGTCCACGTGATCACTGCCCGGAAACTGGGCGATAATTAAGGCTGAACCGTGCTATTGCGGCGGCAATCGCGCGGACTAAGGCGACATCGCCCGGAAACCCCCAACGAAATCAGGCTGCTGCCGCAAGGTCATAGGCATCCTGGATGTCGGCGACGATCTCCGAGGCTTCCCAGACCGCGCGCGGCTCGACCGATTGCAGCGTCACCGTCCAATTGCCGCCGCGGCGGGTCCGGGGGATGCTGACGATGTCAAACCGGACGTTGCGGCACAGCGGGTGGCGGGCCAGCGCATGGGCGACGCGGACGCGGATCTCGTCCAGGGTCGCGGCCGTTTTGCCGTTGAGATAATTGAAGTCCATCGCCTGTCCCTCTCGTCCTGATTGGCGGCCACAAGAGGGATTCTTGGCTGGCGATGGTTAATCCGCCGTTAAGTGGGATGGGCCGGAGGCATGCGGGATTAACCCTGCCCGATCCGCTGTGGGAGAGGCGACGACGCTACCGCCCACCCGCTTCCCGATATTCGGTGATCGTCTGCGTAACGAGATCCTCGACCGCGAGCACATCGGTGACACCCGAGGTCGAATGCCCGCCGCTCCAGATATCGCGCCAGCGCTTGGGGCGGCTGTCGCGGGCGGCGACGTCGATATCCTCAGTGATATTGATCGCGCCGCGCGCCGGCAGATTGTCGGGATCGAGCCCGGCGGCCGCGATCGATGGCCTCAGCATGCTGGTCTGCAAGCCCGTGAACGCGGTGGTGAGCAAGATGTCGTCGGCGCTGCTCTCGACCAGCATCTGCTTGTGACGCTCGTCCGCCATGCTCTCACGCGTCGCGATGAACTTCGTGCCCATATAGGCGAGATCGCAGCCGAGCACTTCGGCGGCACGCAGCGCGCGACCGTCGCTAATTCCGCCCGCGAGCACGATGATGCCGTCGTAGAATGCGCGCACCGCACGGACGAAGGCGAACGGGTTGAGCCAGCCGGTCTGGCCGCCAGCACCGGCAGTGAGCAGGACCAGCCCGTCCGCCCCCGCTTCCGCGGCGCGTTCGGCATGGCGGATCGAGGCCACGTCCGCCAGCACCAGCGCGCCGGCGTCGTGCAGCGGCTTCAAGACTGGCGCCGGCGAGCCGACCGACGTAATGACGATCTCCGGCTTGTGCCGCAGCAGCACGGCGAGATCCTGCTCCAGCCGCGCATTGGAGCGGTGGACGATCAAGTTCGGGCAAAGTGGCGCTGCCTTTCGCCCGGTTTGATCTTCATGCTGCCGCAGCCGCAGCTTGATTTCGGTCAGCCATTCATCGAGCTGTTCCGCGCCACGGCAATTCGCGGTGGGAAAGCTGCCGATCACCCCGTTGCGGCAGGCTGCAACCATGAGCTCGACGCCCGATACCAGAAACATCGGCGCCGCGATCAGCGGCAGAGCAAGACGATCGCGGAAGCGTTGCAGTCGATCTGATGGCATGCATGCCTCCCTCGCGCGGGCTTTGTGGTTTCCTCCCGCAGTCTCTGTGCTAGCGTCGTCAGCAACATTGGCACGCCATAAGCCGGTGACAAAGCAACGAGGAAACATATGCCTGATCCGCTCCACGCATCATCCCCGGCTTGTGCGCAGACGCTACGGGCGCTGTCGCGCTATCCCGACCGCATTGCTTTCGCCTGGCCCGAGGGATCGCTGAGCTATCGGGGTGCCATCGACCTGATCGGACGGATCCAGGGCGTGTTCATGCGGCTCGGCTTGGAGCCCGGCGCCCGCGTAGCCTTCCTCACCGCGAACCGCGCCGACAGCTGGTGCGCCGGCGTCGCCGCCCAATTGGCCCGCCTCTGCATCACCTGGCTCCACCCTCTGGGCTCGCTGGAGGACCAGCTGTTTCAGCTCGAGGATTCCGAAGCCGAGATGCTGGTGGTGGATGCGGCCGCCTTCCGCGACCGCGGCGGCGAGCTCGCCGCGAAGGCCGGCCGGCTCAAGGCGGTCTTTAACATGGGACCGGCCGGCTACGGCGTCGATCTGCTGGCGGCGGTCGAGAGTGCGGGGCACGCCAGCGCACAGTGCCTCGCCGGCTCCGACGATCTCGCCACACTGAACTACACCGGCGGCACCACCGGAAAATCCAAGGGCGCGCTGCGCTATCACCGCGAAAATGCCGGCGCCGCCGGCGCGATCCTGGCCGACTTCGAGATTCCCGAGGCTGCGCGCTACCTCACGGTCGCGCCGATCAGCCATGTCGCGGGCACGAAGGTGCTGCCGACCCTGATGCGCGGCGGCACCGTGCACATGCTGAAAGGCTTCGATCCCGAAGCCGTGCTGTCAACGATCGCACGCGAGCGCATCAACTTCACGCTGTTCGTTCCGACCATGATCTATGTGCTGCTCGATCAGCCCGCGCTCGGCAAGACCGACCTCTCCTCGCTCGAGCTCGTGCTCTATGGCGCCTCCGCGATGTCGCCGAGCCGACTGCTGGAGGGCATCGAACGCATCGGCCCTGTGTTCTCGCAGCTCTACGGGCAGACCGAATGCTATCCCGTCTCGGTGCTGCGCAAGGCCGACCACGATCCCCAGCGGCCGGAGCTGTTCCTGTCCTGCGGCTTCCCGATCGCGGCCTGCGAGGTCAAGATCCTCGACGACAACGACCAGGAGGTGAAGACGGGCGAGGCCGGCGAGATCTGCGTGCGCGCGCCGCATGTGATGGCGGAGTACTGGAAGCGGCCCGATATCACCGCCGAGACGCTGAAGAACGGCTGGGTCCACACCGGCGACATCGCACGTCAGGACGAGCGCGGCTACATGTTCATCCTCGACCGCAAGAAGGACATGATCGTCACAGGCGGCTTCAACATCTTCCCCCGCGAGGTCGAGGACGTCCTGTCGCAGCACGCGGACGTGGCGATGGTCGCGGTCGTCGGCATTCCCGACGAGAAATGGGGCGAAGCCGTCACCGCTATCGTCGTCCCGCGTGAAGGGACGAAGCCCGATCCGGACGAGCTGATCAACCTGGTGAAGACGCGAAAAGGCTCGGCGCACGCGCCCAAGCAGATCCAATTCGTCAAGCAATTGCCGATGACCGGGGTCGGCAAGGTCGACAAGAAGGTGCTGCGTGCGGGCTTCTGGAGCGGGCGGGGCCGGATGGTGGGGTAAATACTCCGGAATTCTACGGTGTCGTTGTTGCTTCGGCACCACAGCCCGCAACGGAGTCTGCGACGGCGATGCCCGCGCAATTGCCGGCGAATCAGGGAATCAACTAGACCGCTGACGGGGCTGGGAAGCGGAGAGTGAAATGAGAGTCGCTTCCCTGGAAAGTGCAGTCGCCGCGATCACGTTGATCACGGCCATCATCGTGGTGCTGTGGGGGATCAAGATCTTCTACGGTGTGTGAACTGGCAGGATGCCCTGGTCGAACACGACCTTGCATCCCTTCCGCGGCGGCGGAAGTCTGCCGTTCAATCCCGCGATGCGCGAGATAGCTCTCACACGATCGGTGTCATCGCCCGGCTGATCGCACATAGCGCCTCTCACCGCTTCTCGATCACGAGGCTCTGCACCGCGCGGCCGAAATAGCCCTGGCGGTCGGCGAGGCGTGACATCGCAAGGCCCGCGCCGTCGGGGCCGATCCAGGAATCGCCGTCGAGCAAAATCCACTCGCCGACCGGCTGGCGCGCAAAGCTCACGGTGAGGTCGGCGTTGATGTAGGTCCAGGCGCGGAAATCGAGCGTCGAGGCGGTGCCGTTGGAGAAGTCGGCGGCGACCACGGCGCGCATCGCCTGCGAGACGGCCTCGCCTTCGATCAGCGGATGGTCGACACGAAACCAGATCGCGCCGGCGCCGGCCTGGCCGAAGCGGCCGCGCGCGGCGCGCATCGAGACCGATCGCACGAACGGGCTGGTGGCGGCGTGACCGTCCTCGACCAATGAATCCTCCGGCGACGGCAACGTGACCGGAAGTTCCTCGACCTCGTCGGGCAGCGTCAGCGCCTGGCGCCTGATCTTGAGCACGGTGGCGCCGACCACCTGCACGCCGTCGGCGAGCAGCTTGATCCCGCAGAGCTGGATCTTGCGGCCCTCGCGCAAGATTTCGGTGGCGATCGTGAGCGGCGCCACCGGTACCGGGCGCATCAGATCGATGGTCACGCGCGCGACATCCATCGGCACCGCCGCAGGGATGCGCTCAGCCGCCCATGTCACCAGCGATGCCGGTGCCGAGCCGTGCTGCATGCGCCGGTCCCAGGGGCCGGCTGCATCGGGGCTGGTGACGACGTCGTTGCCGTCGACGCGGTAAATGGGGGGCATGCAGCACTCGATCTGGGTGCGATCACAACGGCGGATCGATCGCTTCGTCGTATTCCTTCTTGAAGCGCGCGATCAGCTCGGCCGCCGGCACGACCTTGTCGATGCTGCCGATGCCCTGGCCGCTTCCCCAGATCTCCTTCCAGGCCTTCGGCTTGGCGCGCTCGCCGGAGGCGTCGGTGCCGAAGTTCATCTTGGAGGGATCGGACGTCGGCAGATTTTCGGGGTCCATGCCCGCCGCCAGGATCGAGGGCTTCAGATAATTGCCGTGCACGCCGGTGAAGAGATTGGAATAGACGATGTCGTCGGCGCTCGAGCCCGCGATCATCTCCTTGTACTTCTCGACCGCATTGGCCTCCTTGGTCGCGATGAAGGCCGAACCGATATAGGCGAAGTCGGCCCCCAGGATGCGCGCGGCGCGGATCGCCTTGCCGTTGCCGATCGCACCCGACAGCGCGATCGGACCGCCGAACCATTTTCGTGTCTCGGCCACGAAGGCCAGCGGCGAGATGGTGCCGGCATGGCCGCCGGCGCCGGCCGCGACCAGGATCAGGCCGTCGGCGCCCTTCTCGATCGCCTTGTGCGCGAATTTCTGGTTGATCACGTCGTGGAAGACGATGCCGCCCCAGCCGTGCACGGCCTGGTTCAGCTCCTCGCGGGCGCCGAGCGAGGAGATGATCATCGGCACCTTGTACTTGGCGCAGAGCTGCATGTCGTGGTCGAGCCGGTTGTTCGACTTGTGCACGATCTGGTTGACCGCGAACGGCGCCGACGGCCTGTCGGGATGAGCGCGGTCATAGGCCGCGAGCTCTTCGGTGATCCGCGCCAGCCATTCGTCCAGCAGCTCCGGCGGCCGCGCATTCAGCGCCGGAAACGAGCCGACCACACCCGCCTTGCACTGCGCGATCACGAGATCGGGCACCGAGATGATGAAGAGCGGCGAGCCGATCACGGGGATCGACAGGCGCCCCTTGAACAAGGCAGGCATGGACATTGCAGTACGATCCTCTCAGCCGGTCAAATTGAAGTTGGGAGCCATACCAACAAGGCAATCTTTCCACTGTCAAGTATTGCGTTTTGGCGCCGCAGCGGAGGCCATTGCCGCAATTCCAAGCAGCGGAATTCCTCACCCGTCATTCCGGGACGAGGCGGAGCGTCCAGCTATGATGCGCGATTGCGCATCAGAGAATCCATCGGGCGTCAGCACGCGTGGCGAAATGGATTCCGGGCTCGCGCTTCGCGCGCCCCGGAATGACAGCGACCGCCTACCCGATCAAATCCGGGTTGATCAGCCGCTCGAACGAGAACATCTCGTCCCACTTCTCCTGCGTCAGCAGCTTGCGTTCGGTCACGACGATCTGGTGCAGCGACTTGCCGGTCTTGTAGCCTTCGCGCGCGATCTCGGCGCATTGCTTGTAGCCGAGCAGCGGCTTCAGCACCGTGACGATGCCGAGCGAGTTCAGCACCATGTTGCGGGTGTGCTCCTCGTTGGCGGTGATGCCGACGACGCAATTCTCGCGCAGGCTGTTGACCGCGCGCTCCATGGTGCGGATCGAGAAGAACAGCGCGAACGAGATCACCGGCTCCATCACGTTGAGCTGGAGCTGGCCGGCGCTTGCCGCCAGCGTCACCGTGGTATCGAGGCCGATGACGAGGAAGCTGGTCTGGTTGACGACTTCGGGAATGACCGGATTGACCTTGCCGGGCATGATCGAGGAGCCCGGCTGAAGCTGCGGCAGGTTGATCTCGTTCAAGCCCGCGCGCGGACCGGAAGCGAGCAGGCGGATGTCGTTGCAGATTTTCGTCAGCTTGCTGGCCGTGCGCTTGAGAACGCCGGAGAGCTGCACATAGGCGCCGGTGTCGGAGGTCGCCTCGACGAGATCGCCGGCGAGGATGAAATCGACGCCTGTGAGCGCGCTGAGGTGCCGGACGGCGAGCTTGGGATAACCGACCGCCGCCGTGACGGAGGTGCCAATCGCGGTGGCGCCGAGATTGATCTCGCGCAGCAGCGCGCGCGCTTCCGAGATGCGGTCGACCTCCTCGCCGATCGTGGTGCCCCAGCCCCGGAATTCCGCGCCGAGCGACATCGGCACCGCGTCCTGCAGATGCGTGCGGCCCATCTTCAGCACCCGCTCGAACTCGCGTCCCTTGGCGAAGAAGGCTTCCTGGAGCTGACGCAACGCCGTCATGTAGCTCTCGAGCCGCAGGATCAGGGCCAGCCGAAAGGCGGTCGGATAGGTGTCGTTGGTGGACTGGCCGTAATTGACGTGATCGTTCGGACTGACGTGCTGGTAGTCGCCCTTGGCAAAGCCGAGCGATTCCAGCGCGAGGTTCGCGATCACCTCGTTGGCGTTCATGTTGGTCGACGTGCCGGCACCGCCCTGGATGAAATCGGTGACGAACTGATCCATCATGTCGCCCGCGATGACGCGGTCGCAGCCGAGGATGATGGCGTCCGCGACCTTGGCGTCGATCGCGCCGAGGTCGCGATTGGCCATCGCGGCGGCCTTCTTGACGTAACCGAGCGCCTTCACGAAGTAAGGCTCCTGGTTCATCGGAATGCCGGTGATGTGGAAGTTCTCCTTACCCCGGATGGTCTGGACGCCGTAATAGATGTCGTCGGCGATCTCACGCTGTCCGAGGAAGTCCTGCTCCGTGCGGCTCATGGGCGCTCCTTGGTTCTCGCGCGCCGGCCTTCAGTTCTGGCACAGCGCGCTGGTCACGAAAGTGTCGGTGCGGCAGTCGTCCGGTTTACGTTGCCGGCCCGGGATCAGGACCTTGGCCGAGCATTTTTCCGCGGAGTCGGCGTTCAGGCTCTTGCCTTCCTTGTAGCCCTTGCCCTGGCAGAGCTGGTCGGCCGCCTGCTTGCAGTCGGGCGCGCCGTTCGCAGAGACCGGGCAGATCACGCGCCCCGACACCATGGTCGAAGGCTTGGCCAGCCGCGACAGGTCGTCCATGGTTTCACTGGGGCTTTTGATCGGCGGCAGGATCGAAGGCAGCTTGTCGAACAGCTTGCCCATTTCGTTGATCAGCCCGGGATTCTCCTCGCGCGCCGGCGGCGCCGAGGGAGCGGGCGTGGATGGCGACGGGCCGGCCTGCGCTCCCTGCTGCTGAAGGCCGAGCGCCGGCGGGGCGGATTGCGGCCGGGCCGTCCCTCCGGCAGCGAGCAGCAGCAGCAGCAGCGCTGTCGACATCAGCGTCCCATGCCGTGCCGCCGGATTGCCGGATCGAACCATCATGACGACAACCGTAGCCGAAGCCGGCGCGGCGGCAAAGCGCCGCGGCTCTAGATCAGCTTGATGGCGATAACGAAGCCGAGCACCAGCACGATCGCGCCGAGCGCGACCCACAATCCGAGATGCCGCTCGATCCTGACCCGGATCCAGTCACCGTAGCGGTTGAGCAGGATCGCGACGACGAAGAAGCGTCCGCCGCGCGCGACGATCGAGCACAGGACGAACAGGAGGATGTTGTAACCGGCAAAGCCCGAGGTGATGGTGACGAGCTTGTAGGGGATCGGCGTCAGTCCTTTGAGCAGGATGATGACCGCACCCCATTCCGCATAGGAGGCGCGGAAGGCGTCAACCTTGTCGGCGAGGCCGTAGACCTGGATCAGCCACTGGCCGACCGAGTCGAACAGCAGCGCGCCGATGGCGTAGCCGACGACGCCGCCGAGCACCGAGGTCACGGTGCAGATCGCGGCATAGAACCAGGCGCGCTGCGGCCGCGCCAGGGACATCGGAATCAGCATCACATCCGGCGGGACCGGAAAGAAGGAGCTTTCGGCGAAGGACACGATGCCCATGATCCAGAGCGCATAGGGCTTGTGGGCGGCGTCGATGCACCAGTCGTACATTCGTTTCAGCATGGCGCCGCGATGAAGCACCATGGGACGGATTTGTCCATCGCCAGTTTTTGAGCGATTTGTGACGTTTCTAGTGGCGCTTGCGCGCGGCACGGCCGTCGAGCGCGACAATAGGCCGCCGCGAGGCTATGCGCGGTGACGCGACTTTGGGCAATTTCGGCGGCGACTTCGGCAGTTTCTCGGCAATTCCGAGCATGTCCTCCCGCCGCGTCATTTCCCGCCAGACGTCCTCGGGGCGCATTCCGGCCGCAGCCCACAGCACGGTGAGATTGTAGAGCAGGTCGGCGCTTTCCCGGATCACGGCCTCGCTATCGCCATTGACCGCATCGATGACGACTTCGATGGCCTCTTCGGCGAGCTTCTTTGCCATTTTTGAGGGCCCACGCTGAAACAGCCCGGCCGTGCGCGATGTTGCCGGATCAAGGTCTCTGGCCGCGAGCACAGCCAGATATAGCCGCTCAAGCGAATCACTCATGGTACGCAAAACTACTCGAAACAAATGGCCGGCGTGTTAACACGCGGCAATGTAAGCAAAAAACAGGCCGCCGCGGCAAGCGCGACGGCCTGTTCGTCGATCAGAATGGCCGATCCGTCAATAGCAGCTGTAGCCGGAATAGCCGTGGGCGCAGGGGTTCTTGTAGCCGCCATAGGTGTAGCGGCGGCCCGAGTCGTAATAATAAGAACCATAGCCGGGGCCGCTGTAATAGGCCGGGCCGCCCTCGTAATAGTAAACCGGACCCGGATCATAGGCGTAGGCATTGCGGCTGGCTGCGATCGCGAGGCCGGTCGCGGCGAGGCCGAACATCGCGGCAGCAGCGGCGCCGCCACCACCGCCATGCCAATGACGACCGCCCGCGTAAGAGGCGGTGGGTGCAGCGGCAGTCAGGGCCACCACGGCGGCCGTGGCCAGAACGGCCTTGCGGCCGACGAACTTCGAAAGGCTGTCAAACATGATCTGGACCCTCCTTGGGACCTCGGATTGTGCCTGACGACAGGCTGATGTCAGTCAAACACTCACCACCTAAGTAGGTTCCCCAACCCCAACACAAGCTGAACGGGGTTGCGTAACGATGCCGCAAGCCCGCTCATCCGCCGTTCATGTTCGCGCGCGCACGTTCGTCGCGGGCCGGCGCTTGCCAAGCGTCACGAAACCATAACATTGCGGGGCCGGCGCGACCGATGTCCGGATTCAAGACGATCGCCCTTCAATACCTTTTGGCCCTTGCAATCGCGTTCACCGCATCGACGGTGCGCGAATGCATTGCGGCCGAGAGCGGCACTCCCTCGACCGCCATCCATTTCACCTTCGACCGTCCTATCGATGCGAGCATGGCGCCATTCTTCCTTGCGGCGAAGGACGGCAGGTTCGGCGCCGAGCATCTCAACGTGTCGTTCAACAGCGCGAGCGGATCGCCAGAGGCGCTCGCACGGCTCGCCAAAGGCGACAGCGAGCTCGCGCTCGTCGACATCAACGAGCTGATACGCTTTCGTGACAAGGACGACGCGGCGCCGGTCAAGGCCGTGTTCGTGCTGTTCGACCGCGCGCCTTACGCGATCGTCGCGCGCAAAAGCCGCGGCATCCGTCTCCTGCCCGACCTCGACGGCAAGACCGTCGGCGTTGCCGACGGCGATCTGTCGATGCGGCTGTGGCCGGCGCTGGCGCAGCAGAACGGCATCAAGGCATCGCACGTCAAATTCCACAAGATCAGTGCCGCGGTGCGCGAGCCGATCCTGTCCGCAGGACAGGTCGATGCCGTCGCCGGCTTCAGCTATCTCTCGGCGGTGAACCTGCGTGATCGCGGCGTACCCGAAGCCGATCTCGTCGTGCTGCGCTATGCGGACTACGGCTGTGAGGCCTACGGCTTTGCCGTGGTCGCCAACACCGCCTTCGCCGCAGCGAAGCCGGATGCCGTGAAAGGCTTCGTCCGCGCCTTGATCGCGGGCATCACCGCGACGGCCAGGGAGCCGGCGCGTGCGGCGGAGGAGGCCGCGAGCCGCATCGAGGACGGCGACCGCAATTTGGAGCTGAAGCGCCTGCATGCGGTCCTTGCCGACAATATCCTGACCGACGAGGTCAAGCGCTACGGCCTCGGCGGCGTCGAGCCGGCGCGCCTGGAACGTTCGATTGATCAGATCGCGCGGGACTTCAAATTCCGCAAACGGCCGACGGCTCGCGACGTCTTCGACGGCCAGTTCCTGCCGCCGCTGGCAGAGCGGCTGATCAACTGAGCAAAACTGAAAGCTTGCGCTGTATCTCGCGGCGGTCCCTGCTTAGAATGTGAGCTCCGTCGTCACCGAGTCCCCGCCCGCATGTCCATCCTCCGACTCTACACCCGCGTTCTCGAGTTGCTCGGCAAGGAGGCGCGGCTGGGCTGGCTGCTCGCGGTCGCCAACCTCCTGCTGGCGGGATCCCAGTTCGCCGAGCCCGTGCTGTTCGGCCGGATCGTCGACGTGCTCTCGGGTAAGACCGTGGCCGGCTCGAGCTCGGCCTGGCCGTTCCTGGTCGCCTGGGTCGCGTTCGGACTGTTCACCATCGTCTGCAGCGCGCTGGTGGCCTTGCAGGCCGACCGGCTCTCGCATCGTCAGCGCCAGGCGGTGCTGACCGACTATTTCGAGCACATCCTGCAGCTGCCCTTGACCTTCCACTCCGGCACCCATTCCGGCCGGCTGATGAAGGTCATGCTCAACGGCACGGACGCGCTGTGGCGGCTGTGGCTCGGCTTTTTCCGCGAGCATTTTGCCGCGATCCTTTCGGTCCTGGTGCTGCTGCCGTTGTCGCTCTACCTGAACTGGCGGCTGGCGATCCTCCTGTTCGTGCTCTGCATCGTTTTCACGGCGCTGACCACCTTCGTGGTGCGCAGGACCTTCGGCATGCAGATGGCGGTCGAGGAGCACTACAGCGAGCTCTCCGCGCGCGCGTCTGATGCGCTCGGCAACGTCGCGCTGGTGCAGAGCTTCGTGCGCGTCGAATCCGAGGTCAAGGGGCTGCGCTCGGTCGCCGACGAGCTGCTGGCCGCGCAGATGCCGGTGTTGTCGTGGTGGGCGCTGGTCACGGTGATCACGCGCGCCTCCACCACCATCACGGTGCTCGCGATCTTCACCCTCGGCATCGCGTTGCACGACCAGGGCCTGACCTCGGTCGGCGAGATCGTGATGTTCGTGAGCTTCGCGACGCTGCTGATCCAGAAGCTCGAGCAGGTGGTCAGCTTCATCAACAACGTGTTCATGGAAGCTCCGCGGCTGCGCGAGTTCTTCAATGTGCTCGACGCCGTGCCCGCGGTGCACGACCGGCCCGACGCAATCGATGCCGGCAGGCTGTCGGGCCTCGTCGAGTTCCACGACGTCACGTTCTCCTATGACGGCAAGCGGCCGGCGATCGAGGACCTCACCTTCACCGCGCTGCCGGGCCAGACCATTGCGCTGGTCGGCCCGACCGGAGCCGGCAAGTCCACCGCGATTGCGCTCCTGCACCGGGCCTTCGATCCGCAATCCGGCGTCATCAAGATCGACGGCATGGACGTGCGCGGCGTCACGTTGACCTCGCTGCGGCGGAACATCGGTGTCGTGTTCCAGGAAGCGCTGCTGTTCAACCGCTCGATCGCGGAGAACTTGCGCGTCGGCAAGCCGGATGCGACCGAGGCCGAGATGCGTAAGGCGGCGGAGCGCGCGCAGGCGCTGGAATTCATCGAACGCAGCGGCGGCTTCGAGACCAATGCCGGCGAGCGCGGCCGCATGCTCTCCGGCGGCGAACGGCAGCGGCTCTCGATCGCCCGCGCCCTGCTGAAGGACCCGCCGATCCTGATCCTGGACGAGGCGACCTCCGCGCTCGACGCGGTCACCGAGGTCAAGGTGAACGCCGCTCTCGACGAAGTGATGAGGGGCCGCACCACCTTCGTGATCGCCCATCGCCTCTCCACCATCCGAAACGCCACGCGGATCCTGGTGTTCGAGAATGGGCGGGTGATCGAAACCGGAACTTTCGATGAACTCGTGGCCAAAGGCGGCCATTTTGCCGAGATGGCCAAGGCCCAGTTCATGGTGCAGGAGAACGCACGGGCCAGCGTGACGGCCGCCGAGGCTGCCGCGACAGCTGTCAAATCCCCCTAGCAAGTCCCGAGAGGACCGTCGAAATTCGGCCTACTTCGTTGCGGAATACCGCGCCGATCCCCCTATTCTCGACGCACCAGCCGGTATAGGTTTGCGACGCCGCAAGCGGCGGCGCTGGATTTCAGAACCGACAATCAGATCACGAGAACCGGCCGTATCAGGCTGATCTCCAAGGACCGGAATCGGATAGTGCACGCCCTTCGCCCGCTGCTTCGCAAATCCCTGTTCAACCTGTTCGCTGCGACGCTCGCCTGTGCCGCGATGCTCGCGCCGCGCACGGCGAGCGCCGAAGCGCTCCTGCTGATCGAGGCCGACAGCGGCAAGGTGCTGCAGGCCGAAAACGCGACCCTTCCCTGGTACCCGGCCTCCGTCACCAAGATCATGACCGCCTATGTGACGCTGAAGGCGGTCAAGGACGGCAGGCTGACGCTCGACACGCTGCTCACGGTGTCGCCGACCGCGGCCTCGCAATCGCCATCGAAGATGGGGTTCCGCCCGGGAACCCAAGTCACCGTCGACAACGCGCTGAAGATGATGATGGTCAAGTCGGCGAACGACATGGCCGTGGTGCTCGCCGAAGGCGTCAGCGGCTCGGTCGACGGCTTCTCCGCGGTGATGAACGACACCGCGAGGAAGCTCGGCATGGCGCAGACGAGCTATGTCAATCCAAACGGCCTGCCCGCCGAAGGCCAGATCACCTCTGCGCGCGACCTCGGCATCTTGGCGCGGTCTTTCCTGCGCGACCTGCCGGAATACGAGTACTACATGCATATCCCGGCGATCCGCTTCGGCAAGCGCGTCACCGGCAATTTCAACAAGCTGATCGGCCGCTATCCCGGCGCCGACGGGTTCAAGACCGGCTTCATCTGCGCCTCCGGCTACAACCTCGTCGCCTCGGCCACGCGCAACGGCCGCCGGCTGATCGCGGTGGTGCTCGGTGCAAACTCCGGCACGGCACGCGCGGTGAAGGCGGCGCAGCTGCTGGAGCGTGGCTTCGCTCCGGACAACCTCACCTGGCTGCGCCCCTCGCTCGGCACGGTCGACAATCTCGTGCCGGTCGATGCCACGCCGCCGAACCTGCGCGACGAGATGTGCGGACCCAACCGCAAGCGGCCGGCCAGCGACGACGACGATGCGCTGATTGCGGCCAGTGGCGGCGCGACCGGATCGGGCTCCGCCACCGGCGGCGCGGCCCAGTTCACCTTCTTCACGGCAGGCCTGCAGCCGCCGCTGATGAAAGCTTCCGAGCTGATGGCCTCGGCTGCGGCTCCGACCGAGCCCGTGCTGGTCTATACCGGCCCGACCCGCACCGGCACCGCCCTGATTGCCGCTGTGGCAGCCGATGCCGACCAGCAGGCCGCGTCCAAGCCGCGCGCCAAGAAGCCGCGCGTCGCCAAGAAGCCAGACGCCGCCGACAAGCCGGCCGATAAGCCCAAGGACACCAAGACCGCGGCGGCCAAGCCGGATGCCAAGCCGACTGACGGCAAGGCGGCCAAGCCGGCCACGCCCCAACCGGCCGCAACCAAGCCGGCTGGCGCCAAGCATGCCGCGACCAAGCCGGATGCGGTGGCGAAGCCCGCCGAGAAGCCTTCGGCCGGCGGCGATCAGGCGGCGAAGCCCGCCAAGCCCAAGGCAGCGACGACCCCCGCCGCGACGAAGCCTCCCGCCGCGGCCAAGCCGGCCAACAACAGTTAACGCCGCTCGGCACTAAACCGCAGCCCCGCTTCGCACCTGCGGCAGCACCGTTTGCGACGATTCCAGTAGCGACGGCCCGACCTTTGCCCTAAGCCACGATGGCTTGCCACCCGTTCCGGCAAGCTGGATACTGGCGACAACGAGGCAAGCCCGAGAACAACGGGCCCTGGTCAATGAGGGGAGTCTTCCATGGAGCGCATCTGGCTCAAGCAATATCCGCCCGGCGTGCCTGCCGATATCGAGCCGACGCAATACGCATCGCTGGTCGACCTGCTGGAGGAGAGCTTCACCAAGTTCGCCGACCGCAAGGCATTCATCTGCATGGACAAGTCGATCAGCTATCGCGACCTCGACCAGATGTCGGTCGCGCTTGCCGCTTACTTGCAGGGCCGCGGGCTGCAGCGCGGCGCGCGTATCGCCATCATGATGCCGAACGTGCTGCAATACCCGGTCGCGACGGCCGCCGTGCTGCGCGCCGGTTTCGCGGTGGTCAACGTCAACCCGCTCTATACGCCGCGCGAGCTCGAGCACCAGCTGAAGGATTCGGGCGCCGAAGCGATCATCGTGCTGGAGAACTTCGCCCACACCGTCGAGCAGGTGATCGCGAGGACGCAGGTGAAGCACGTCATCGTCGCCAGCATGGGCGACCTGCTCGGCTTCAAGGGCGTGATCGTCAACCTCGTCGTCCGCCGGGTCAAAAAGATGGTACCGGCCTGGTCGTTGCCGGGGTCGGTCTCCTTCAACGACGCGCTGTCCGCCGGCCGTGGCATGACGTTCAACAAGCCGAAGCTGTCGCCCGGTGACGTCGCCTTCCTGCAATATACCGGCGGCACCACCGGCGTCTCCAAGGGCGCCACGTTGCTTCATCGCAACATCGTCGCCAACGTCTTGCAGAACGATGCCTGGCTGCAGCCGGCGCTCGCTTCGCCGCCGCATGTCGAGCAGCTCATGATCGTCTGCGCGCTGCCGCTCTATCACATCTTCGCGCTGACGGCCTGTTATCTGCTGGCTGTGCGCGCCGGCGGCTGCAACCTGCTGATCCCGAACCCGCGCGACATACCCGGCTTTATCAAGGAGCTGGCGAAATACCAGGTCAACACCTTCCCGGCCGTGAACACGCTCTACAACGCCTTGATGAACCATCCCGACTTCAAGAAGCTCGACTTCTCCAAGCTGAAGATCTCGAACGGCGGCGGCATGGCGGTGCAGCGCCCCGTTGCCGAGCAATGGAAGAACATCACAGGCTGCAGCATCGCCGAGGGCTACGGCCTGTCGGAGACGTCGCCTGTCCTGACCTGCAATCCGCCCACGGCGACCGAGTTCGCCGGCTCGATCGGCATCCCCGTGCCGTCGACTTACATCTCGATCCGGGACGACGAGGGCAACGAGGTCCCGCTCGGCCAGGCGGGCGAGATCTGCGCCAAGGGCCCGCAGGTGATGTCCGGCTACTGGAACAGGCCGGAAGAGACCGCCAAGGTGATGACCGCGGACGGCTATTTCCGCACCGGCGACATCGGCGTGATGGACGAGAGGGGCTATATCAAGATCGTCGACCGCAAGAAGGACATGATCCTGGTCTCCGGCTTCAACGTCTATCCGAACGAGGTCGAGGAAGTCATCGCGAGCCATCCAGGCGTGCTCGAATGCGCCGTGATCGGCATCCCCGATTCCAAGTCGGGCGAAGCGGTGAAGGCCTTCGTGGTGAAGAAGGACCCGAACCTCACGGCGGATGCCGTGATCAAGTTCTGTCACGACCAGCTCACCGGCTACAAGGTGCCCAAGCACGTCGAATTCCGCAATGACCTGCCGAAGACCAATGTCGGCAAGATCCTGCGTCGGCAGCTTCGCGACGAGAAGAAGGCGGAGGCGGCGTAAGGCGCGCCTCCGTTCATGGCTGACGCCCGCGACATCACGCCATCAGGCGTTCTCGCCTTCTGGCGAGAGGCCGGGCGCCAACGCTGGTACGAGCGCAGCGATGATTTCGATGCGGAGATACGACGCCGCTTTCTCTCGCTGTGGCAGAAGGCAGCCGCCGGCGAGCTTGCCTCATGGGAGACAAGCGACGACGGCGTGCTGGCACTCGTCATCGTGCTCGACCAGTTTCCCCGCAACATGTTTCGCGGCACGCCGCAGGCCTTTGCCAGCGACGCACAGGCGCGCGACGTCGCCCGCCGCGCCATCGCGCGCGGCGTCGATCGCAGGGTCGATCCCCTCCTGCTGGAATTCCTCTATTTGCCCTTCATGCATTCCGAGCACCTGGCCGACCAGTTGCATTGCGTCGCGCTGTTTCGAAACACCGACAATACCGAAAGCCTGAAATACGCGCGCGACCACGCCGATATCATCGCGCGGTTCGGCCGCTTTCCCCACCGCAACCGTCTCCTCGGCCGCGACACCACCGAGGAGGAGCAGGCCTTCCTCGACGGCGGCGGTTTTGCCGGCTGATGACATCACGGTGAACGGCCGCCATCCTCGCCGCTTCCGCCACTGGCAATATTGTGCAGGCCCGCCGCCCGGTCTAAAAAGCGGGACCGATTTTCAGGGAGACTGACGATGGCGATCCAGATTGGCGACAAGCTGCCCGAGGCGAAATTCCGCGTGATGACGGCGGAAGGCCCGCAGGTGAAGACCACCGACGACATCTTCAAGGGCAAGAAGGTGGCGCTGTTCGCGGTCCCCGGCGCCTATACCGGCACCTGCCACAAGATGCATCTGCCGAGCATCTTCCTCAACGCCTATGCCATGAAGGACAAGGGTGTCGACACCATCGCCATCGTCTCCGTCAACGACGCCTTCGTCATGAACGCCTGGAAGCGCGACACCGACCAGCGCGACGAGGCCGTCTTCCTCGCCGACGGCAATGCCGACTTCACCAAGGCGATCGGCATGGAGCTGGACGCCTCCGCCAACGGCCTCGGCATCCGCTCCAAGCGCTATTCGATGCTGATCGAGGACGGCGTGGTCAAGAAGCTGAACCTCGAGGCGATGCCCGGCAAGGTCGAGGTCTCCGGCGGCGATACGCTGCTCGGGCAGCTGTGAGGCGCCACCGGTCTTAGCCACACATGACGCTGTCATGCCCCGCGAAGGCGGGGCATCCAGTACGCCGAGGCTTCTCGGTTGAATCAGAAACGTATCGGAGTACTGGATCGCCCGGTCAAGCCGGGCGATGACAGTGGTGAATGAGGCGACGATGGCGCCCCCTACTCCCTCACCCGCTGCTGCAACCGCGCCATGACGATGCCGTCGCGCGCCAGCTGGTCGGCGCGCTCGTTCTCGGGGTGGCCGGCGTGGCCCTTGACCCAGTGCCAGCGGACCTCGTGCTGCTTCAGCGCTGCGTCGAGGCGCTGCCATAGCTCGACATTCTTCACCGGCTTCTTGTCGGCGGTGCGCCAGCCGTTGCGCTTCCAGCCGAAGATCCAGCCGGTGATGCCCTGCCGGACATACTGGCTGTCGGTGTAGAGGTCGACCGTGCACGGCCGCTTCAGCGCTTCGAGCGCCGAAATCGCCGCCATCAATTCCATCTGGTTGTTGGTGGTGTGCGGCTGGCCGCCGTTCAGCTCTTTCTCCTTGTCGCCGAACTTCAGGATCGCGCCCCAGCCGCCCGGCCCGGGATTTCCGGAGCAGGCGCCGTCGGTATAGATCGTGACATTGGGTAGCTCGCTCACGCCACCAGCCCCGACGGCATCAGCCCATAATCGCGCACGCTCGTCACGCTCTGATGGAAGCGCAGCTTGCGCACATACTCGAGCGGATCCTTCGGCTTGACCAGCGCGCCTGCGGGCACGTTGAGCCAGTCGACCAGCCGCGTCAGCAGGAAGCGGATCGCCGCGCCCCGCGCCAGCAGCGGCAGCGCGGCCTCTTCGGCTTCGCTCAGCTTGCGCACCCGGCCATAGGCGTTGAGGAAGGCACGCGCCTTGGTGACGTTGAAGGAATGATCCGGCTCGAAGCACCAGGCGTTGAGGCAGATCGCGACGTCATAGGCCAGCATGTCGTTGCAGGCGAAGGTGAAGTCGATGATCCCCGAGAGCTTGTCGCCGAGGAAAAAGACGTTGTCGTTGAAAAGGTCGGCGTGGATCACGCCTTCGGGCAGGTTGCTCGGCCAGACGCCGCTCGAGAGATAATCAAGTTCGGCGGCAAGAAAATCGCGCAGACCGGGCTGCACCTCGTCGGCGCGGCTTGAAGCTGCGTCGAACAGCGGCCGCCAGCCGGAAACCGAGAGCGCATTGGTGCGCTTGATCGCAAAATTCGCGCCTGCCAGATGCATCTTCGCCAGCCCCTCGCCGACCCCGGCGCAATGGATCGCGTTCGGCTTGCGCGGCCAGACGCCTTCGAGGAAGGTGATGATCGCTGCGGGCCGGCCTGCCAGCTCGCGCAGCGCCTCGCCGTCTCTTGCCTTCACAGGCAGCGGACAATTGACGCCGTGCTCGGCCAGATGCGTCATCAGCGCGAGAAAGAACGGCAGATCGTTCCTTGCCACGCGCTTTTCGTACAGCGTGAGGATGAACGAGCCTTTGCTTGTGTGCAGCAGGAAGTTGGAATTTTCGACGCCCTCGGCGATGCCCTTGTAGGAGAGCAATTCGCCGAGATCGTATTGCTTCAGGAAATCCGCAAGCTCGTCGGCGGCGACGTCGGTGTAGACCGCCATCAAGGTCTACTCGGCGGCAGCTTCGGGGCGCACCTGACGCGGCAACGGGAAGAACTCGTTCTCTTCCGCGGCCGAGACCGTCTCCACGTGCAGCGTGTAGCGCTCGGCGAAGGCGTCCATGATCTCCTCGACGATCACCTCAGGCGCGGACGCGCCAGCGGTGATGCCAAGGCTCTTGATGTTGCCGAACCTGGTCCAGTCGAGGTCCGCGGCGCGCTGCGCCAGCACCGCGATCTTGCAGCCCTCGCGCTCGGCAACCTCGCGCAGGCGCTGCGAGTTCGACGAGTTGGGAGCACCGACCACGATGAGCGCGTCCACCACCGGCGCCACCTTCTTCACCGCGAGCTGGCGGTTGGTGGTGGCGTAGCAGATGTCTTCCTTGTGCGGCCCGTTGATGTTGGGGAAGCGTTCCTTGAGCAACGCGACGATCTCCGCGGTGTCGTCGATCGACAGTGTGGTCTGCGTCACGAAGGCGAGGTTGTTGGGGTCCTTCGGCGTGATGGTCTTGGCATCCTCGGCGGTCTCGATCAGGGTCACTGCGCCGGGCGGCAGCTGGCCGAGCGTGCCGACTACCTCGGGATGGTGGGAATGGCCGATCAGGAAGATCTCGCGGCCGCGCTTGAAATGGATCGCGGCCTCGCGATGCACCTTGGTCACCAGCGGGCAAGTCGCATCCAGCGAGAACAGGTTGCGGGACTGGGCGTCGGCCGGAACCGATTTCGGTACGCCATGGGCCGAGAACACCACCGGGGCGGTGGTATTCTCGGGGATTTCGGCGAGCTCCTCGACGAAGATGGCGCCCTTCTTCTTCAACCCATCGACGACGTACTTGTTGTGCACAATCTCGTGGCGAACATAGACGGGGGCGCCGTACTTATCGAGCGCCCGTTCCACGGTGTCGATCGCCCGGACCACCCCGGCACAGAAGCCGCGGGGAGAACAAAGCACGATCTTGAGGTCTGGTTTGGCTGACATTGAGCGATCTCGGGACCGAATCACCCGATCGCGTTCTGCCGGGGCGGTCGATGGATGGGAATTTGGCTTAAAACTGTCGGCTTGAACCTTACAGCGGTTCAAAGGGAATTGGGCCCCCTTTCGGGCGGTGTCAAGGCACTATCTATAGCAGAACCATTGCATGGCTACCCCCTCCGGGCTTATATAGCGCGAATTCCCTGTCATCGCTGATGACCACCGGTTTCGCCTCCAGAGGGGTGGGCGAAGCACAAAGGAGATTTGCCATGAGCAACGCACCTCTGATGCCCAAGGCGACCGCCGTTTGGCTGCTCGACAACACCGCGCTGACCTTCGACCAGGTCGCCGATTTCACCAAGATGCATCCCCTCGAGGTGCGTGCCATCGCCGACGGCGACGCCGCCCAGGGCATCAAAGGCATGGATCCCCTCTCCAATGGCCAGCTGACCCGCGAGGAAATCGAGAAGGGCGAAAAGAACCCGGACTACCGGCTCCGCCTCCAGGAGAGCAAGGTGGTGCTGCCGCCCCAGCCCAAGCGCAAGGGCCCGCGTTACACCCCGGTCTCGCGCCGCCATGAGCGCCCGAGCGCCATCCTCTGGCTGCTGCGCAACCATGCGGAGCTCAAGGACGCCCAGATCATGCGCCTGGTCGGCACCACCAAGAGCACGATCGCGAGCGTGCGCGACCGTACCCACTGGAACACCTCGGCGCTGACCCCGATCGACCCGGTCACGCTCGGTCTGTGCTCGCAGATCGAGCTCGATTTCGAGGTGCAGCGCGCGGCGAAGGAGAAGCCGATCGACGCAGCCTATGGCGGCGCCACCCTGCTGCCGGCCTCCGAGACCACCCGCAAGGACGAGTACGAGCCCGCGGAGAAGTCCAGCGACGACCTCAACGTCGACGCCGTGTTCGCCAAGCTGAAGACGCTCGGCGGCAAGAAGCACGAGGATGAGGAGGAGTAATTCCTCCCGTTCATCCACCATCAACGCAAACGCGGCAGGAAAACCTGCCGCGTTTTGTTTGTACGCCCGAGCTGGGCTTCAGGTCAGAACTTGTAGGTCACACCCGCGCCGACAAGCCACGGATCGATATGCGCGGTGCCGGTGACCGGCAGGCCGGAGACGATGGCGCTGTAGTTCGGGCGCAGCCAGAGCTTCTTGACGTCGACATTGAGACCCCAGTGCCGGTCGATCATGTAGTCGAAGCCGAACTGGACGGCGCCGCCCCAGGCGTTGCTGACGTGCAGGTTGGTGGTGGTGGCGACGATCGCGGGCGGACCGGCGATCGCGGAAGGCGCATTGGCCGCGGAATTGTTGAAGAACACGGTGTAGTTCACGCCCGCGCCGACATACGGCTTGAACGCGCCGAACTGGTCGAAGTGATATTGCAGCGTCAGCGTCGGCGGCAGCAGCGTGGTCTTGCCGATCGGCAGATTCGCGAGCGAGCCGGTGCCGCTGATCGAATGCCTGGTCACGCCCAGGATCAATTCGGCAGCGATGTTCTTGGTGAAGAAATAGCTGATGTCGAGCTCGGGGACGACCTGGTCGCTGATCGACAGGCCTGAATTCGGCGACGACAGCGAAGGCACGCCCGCGACATTGACGGTGCTCCCGCCCGCATCCGGCAATACGCCGAGCACCCGCAGGCGGATCATCCACGGATTGAACGCCTCCACCGGCACCGGCGCCTTCTTGTAGACCGGCAGATCTGCCGCCTGCACTGATGCAAAAGTGCCCACGAGCATCGCGCCGAGCGTCGCGACCCGCGCCAAGTTTCTTATCGTTCCATCCATTTTCAATCCCCTTCAACCATGTCGACGCGTCGTTGCGCGACATCAGCGTCAGAGCAGAAAGAGAATGGTGAAGGATTTGATGCCGATCAAACCAGGACTATCGCGACGCGATTTGGCCCCGGCGTTGCAGATGTGTCACGGAAACCGCGAATGCAAAGCGGGTGGCGCGGCAGCATAGTGCCGCAGCTCACATCACGGGCGCACGGGGTTGTTCAGCATGTACTCGCCGAGATCGCGCTGGCGGCGGTCGGCGCGCGCGGTGGCCGCGTTGCGCTGGACGTCGCGGTCCTTGCGGCAGGCTACGTATTCCGGCGAGCCCTGCGCATAGCCGCGGCTCTGGCAGACGGCGTCGTCATCATCGCCGCCCGCCGCCACCGGATTCTGGTAGCGCGCCGAGCAGGCGGAGAGAGCGACGGCGAGAGCTAAGGCGGTCAGCAGGCGTGGCGCGGCGGCAAGTGGCATACGAGGTCCCCTATCGGCCGGCCCTGTTTAGCGCGGAATGCGGAGATTGTAAGTCCCTGGACGCCGTTCCACGCTCGCTGTCGTTCCCCGCACAGGCGGGCGATGACAGTGGAGAGCGGTGAAGCAACGCCCTTCCCGCCCCGGGATGACGCTTCGCCTCACATCCGTCCCTTCAGCGCCTCGCCGATCTCCTCGAGTGCCTTGGGATCCTCGATCGTCGCCGGCATGGTCCAGGATTCTCCGTCGGCGATCTTCTTGATGGTGCCGCGCAGAATCTTTCCGGAGCGCGTCTTGGGCAGGCGGCCGACGGTGATGGCGAGCTTGAACGCGGCGACCGGGCCGAGCTTGTCGCGCACCAGCGCGACGATCTCCTTCTCGATCTCGGCCGGCGGGCGCTTCACGCCCGCTTTCAGCACCAGGAAGCCGCAGGGCACCTCGCCCTTGATCGCGTCCTTGACGCCGAGCACGGCGCATTCGGCGACATCGGGATGCGAGGCCAGGATCTCCTCCATGCCGCCGGTGGAGAGGCGATGCCCGGCGACGTTGATGATGTCGTCGGTGCGGCCCATCACGAAGATATAGCCGTCCTCGTCCTTGTAGCCGGCGTCGGAGGTTTTGTAATAGCCGGGGAATTCGCTCAGGTAAGCCTCCTTGAAGCGCGCGTCCTGATTCCACAGCGTCGGCAGGCAGCCCGGCGGCATCGGCAGCCTGATGACGATCGAGCCCATGGTGTTGGGGCCGACCGGCTTTGCCGCTTCGTCGACGACATCGACCTGATAGCCCGGCATCGGCACCGTCGGCGAGCCGTGCTTCACCGGCAGCATGCCGAGGCCGACCGGATTGCCGGCGATGCACCAGCCGGTCTCGGTCTGCCACCAATGGTCGATCACCGGTACCTTCAGCTGCTGCTCCGCCCATTCCACGGTCGGCGGATCGGCTCGCTCGCCGGCGAGAAACAGGGTACGGAATTTCGAGAGGTCGTACTGCCGGATGAATTTCCCTTCCGGGTCGTCCTTGCGGATGGCGCGGAAGGCCGTCGGCGCGGTGAAGAAGGCCACCGCCTTGTGCTCGGAGATCACGCGCCAGAACGCGCCGGCGTCGGGCGTGCCGACCGGCTTGCCCTCGTACATGATAGTGGTCGCGCCATGCAGCAGCGGGCCGTAGACGATGTAGCTGTGGCCGACCACCCAGCCGATGTCGGAGCCGCACCACCAGACCTCGCCCGGCTTGACGCCATAGAGGTTGAACATCGACCATTTCACCGCGACGAGATGCCCGCCATTGTCGCGCACGACGCCCTTCGGCACGCCTGTTGTGCCCGAGGTATAGAGGATGTAGAGCGGGTCTGTCGCGGCGACAGGCACGCAAGCCGCGCGCTTGCCGTCGTTCAGCGCCTTGCGGCGCAGGCTGGCCCAGTCGTAATCGCGGCTCGGCGTCATCTCGCAGGTGAGCTGCGGACGCTGCAGCACGATGCAGGCCTTCGGCTTGCTGCTGGCAAGCTTGATCGCCTCGTCGAGCAGCGGCTTGTACTGCACGATGCGGCCGGGCTCGATGCCGCAGCTGGCGGACAGGATCAGCTTGGGCTGCGCATCGTCGATGCGGGTGGCAAGCTCCTTCGCGGCAAAGCCGCCGAACACCACCGAGTGCACCGCACCGAGCCGCGCGCAGGCGAGCATCGCGACCACCGCCTCCGGCACCATCGGCATATAGAGGATGACACGATCGCCTTTGGCGACACCGAAATCCTGCATGATTGCGGCGAGCGCCTGGACCTCGTTCAGCAGTTCGGCATAGGTGAACTTGGTGACCGAGCCCGTCAGCGGCGAATCATGGATCAGCGCGACCTGGTCGGCGCGCCCCCGTTCGACGTGGCGGTCGAGGGCGTTGTAGCAGGTGTTGACGACGCCGCCGGCGAACCAGCGGCCGTAGGTTCCTTGCGAGGGATCGAAGATCTTCGTCGCAGGCTCGATCCAGTCGATCTCTTTCGCCGCCTCGGCCCAGAAGCTCTCGGGATCAGCCAGCGAGCGCGCATGGACTTCATGATAGCTGCTTTTGCCCTGGATATTCATTCCCGCGCTCCCGTTCCCTTTATTCACCTGGCTTGAACCTCGTGGCAGGACAGGCGCCCCGCCATGACAAGGATCAATTGCCGGCCTTGTTTGGAGCCATTTTCCCGGGAACGGGCCGCGGTTCAAGCTGAAAAGGATGGGTTTTTTGGCGGAGGGGCGCGGCTGCGGCACGGGCGGTGCGCTCCCTCTCCCCGTTCTTACGGGGAGAGGGTTGGGGTGAGGGGCTGCATCCGCAATCATCGTGCAAATTGGACTCGCAGAGAGTCCCCTCACCCGGAATTTGCTGACGCAAATTCCGGCCTCTCCCCGCAGGCGGGGAGAGGCGAAGAAGAGCCTCTCAGCTCTCCATCGCGTTCAGCCGCTGCAAGCGGTCCTGCATGATCCTCTTCAGATCGTATCCGGGGCGGCGGAAGCTCGCATTGCGCGTCGTGAGGAACTCGCGCTGGGTCTTGCGCAGGTCGCTAGCGGAACGTCCTTTGGAAGCCCTCAGCACGCGTTCATAGGTCTCGGCGATCTGACGGTCGAGCACGCCGAGCTGCGGATCGGCGCAGATCACTTTCTCGACCTCACGCTTGGCGGTGGCGCACTTGAAGGACGGACCGCTATCGTCGGCCGAGCGCGCATGCATTGGGCCCGGCGACGCCGCGCCGAACCTGGCGATCTCGGCAATCATGCTGCGGCGGCCGTTCGCTGCATTCTCGTTGCCGGGATCCAGCTTCAGCGCCGTCTCATAATCGGCAAGCGCCTTCTTGCGCTCGCCCATCTTCTTGTAGAGCACCGCGCGGTTGTTGTAGGTCTTGGCGAAATTCGGATCGAGCTTCAGCGCAGCCTCGTAGTCGCTCAGCGCCGCCCCGAGCTCGCCTTTGAACTGGTAGGAGTCGCCGCGGTTTGTCAGGAAGTTGGCGCGCTGCTCCCGCCGGATCGCCTGGTCGTAATCGGCAATCGCCTTGTCGTACTCGCCCATCGCAGCATAGGTCAGGCCGCGGTTGTCGTAATATTCCGGCACCTTCGGGTCGAGCCTGATCGCCTCGCCGTCGTCGGCGACCGCCTTGTCGAACTGGCCGAGCTTCTTGTAGGCCGCGCCGCGATTGGTGTAGGTGCGCGCGCGGTCGGGATCGAGCCGCAGCGCCTCGTCGAAATTTCTGATCGCCTTCTCGTTGTCGCCACCGAGATAATAGGCCACACCACGGTCGGACCAGGCTTGCGCATCGTCCGGCTTCAGCTTGATCGCCTGGTCGTAATCGGCGAGTGCGCGGTCGAGGCGGCGCTGATTGGTGTAGACGACGCCGCGCAGCTCGTAAGCTTCGGCATCCTGCGGGTCGAGCTCGATCGCCTTGGTCAGATCCGCCGCGGCGCGATTGAGATCGCCGCCGGCCTCGCGCAGGAGATCGCCTCGCACGCGCCAAGCCTTCGCGTTCTTGCCGTCGAGCGCGATGGCGCGGTCGAGATCCCGCAGCGCCTGTGACTGGCCTCCAAGGGTCTGCGCATTGGCTTCGGCGCGGACGACGAGGGCCGCGCTGCGTTCGGCGGCCGAATTGGCGGTCTGGTCGATGATGGCGCTGCACGCGGAGATCAACTCGACCGGGGCGGCCTTGCTTCCCAGCACGCACTCGGTGCTCGCCGCGGCGGGAGCCGCGAGAACGAAACTCATGGCCGCGCCGAGAAAGAGGGCGCGAAGCGAGATTTTGGCAGGCGAAAGCGCTTGCGCGGAGGCGTGAGTGCCGCACATGACATAGGGCTCCGTGACGTCGGGTTCTCACCGTTGTCGCAGCTGGCAAGCGATGGGTTCAAACCGGGCCTGGGAGGGACGGAGCGCTGCCGGCTCTCCCTCGCCCTGCTTGGGCAGGACTATCGCATATGAGATGTGGCTATGGGCACCGGCTGTCTCCACAGCGTCATGGCCGGGCTCGTCCCGGCCATCCACGTCTTTTCACACGGCACAAAGAACGTGGATGCCCGGTACAAGCCCGGGCATGACGACCCCTGCAATATTCAAATGCGATTGCCCTGCCGCTTGCGGGGAAAGGCGAAAATCTCAATATCCATCCACACCGTTCAGCCGCTGCAAGCGCTGCTGCATCGCCTTCTTCAGGTCGTATCCCGGCCGGCCGAAATCGGCATTGCGGCGCGCGATGAACTCGACCTGCTCGCGCTGGAGCGCTTTGGCCTCGGCCGCATTGCGCGCCTCCCGGATCGCACGGGCATTGGAGGCAAAGACCTCGCGATCGAGATCGGCGAGCTCGCGATTGCCGCAGATCGCCCGTTCCACCGCCCGACGCGTTCGCCCGCAATTGAAGCTGGGCTTGCCGGCGACCGCCATCTGCGCGCCGATCCGCTCGATCTCGCGCGCCATCGCCTTGTGATTGGCTTTGGCCTTCTCGTGGTTCGGATCGATCCTGAGCGCTGCGCCGAAATCCTGCACCGCCTTCGGCTTGTCACCCTTCTTCAGCCAGAGTTCGCCGCGCGCATTGAAGACGTCGGCAAGGCCGGGATCGAGCAGAAGAGCACGGCTGTCGTCGGCGATGGCATGGTCCACCTGATTGTGCCGCGCATAGAGCGCACCGCGCGCGATCAGAGCCTTGATCAGATCGGCCTTCGTCGTCTTCTCGTTGTCGATCACTTCGGCGCAGGCCGTGGCGGCCTTGTCCATGTCATCGGCTGCGGCCGCGGCGAGGCAGGGCGCGACATCGACCTGCGTCACAGCCACCGGCCCGCCGCCGGTCGCGGCATCGGCCGGGGCGAACGATAGCGCATAGAGCAGTCCGGCGCCGATCAGCTGAATGAGAAAACGCATGCGTTGCAGTCGAAGCCTTGTCGTCGATGTTAAGCTCTTGCCTTGAAGCCGCACTATCCATCATACGGCCGGATTGGTGCTAGCTTGTGGCGCCGCTGAAATCGGCTTCGGGGATCATCGTGTCGACATTCGAATGGATCATTGTGTTGCTGCTCGGCGCGGTTGGCTTATCGGCGCTGGCGCGGCGGATCAAGGTGCCCTACCCGACCTTTCTCGCCATCGGCGGCGCGCTGATCGCCTTCGTGCCGTCGAGCCCGTCCTGGACGCTGGAGCCCGACCTCGCCCTTGCCCTTTTTGTCGCGCCGGTCCTGCTCGATGCCGCCTTCGACACGTCGCTGCGCGACCTTCGCAAGAACTGGGTTCCGGTCTCGACCCTGGTGGTGGCCGCGGTCGGCCTCACCACGGCCGCCGTGGCCTATGTCGCGCACCGGCTGATGCCCGACATGCCCTGGGCCGCCGCGGTCGCGCTCGGCGCCATCGTGGCGCCGCCGGATGCGGCCGCTGCGGTTGCGATCCTGAGCCAGGTCAAGCTGCCCCACCGCATGGTCAAGGTGCTGGAGGGCGAAAGCCTGCTCAACGATGCCAGCGCGCTGCTGATCTATCGCATCGCCGTCGGCGCGGTCGCCACCGAGCATCTGACCTGGAGCCAGGTCGCCCCGACCATGGCGCTGGCGCTGGTCGGCAGCGTCATCGCGGGTCTGGCCGCAGGCCGCATCATTCCGCTGTTCATGGAGCGGGTGACGGAGGCGCCGAGCGCCATCATCGTGCAGTTCGCCACCACCTTCATGGTCTGGATCGCCGCCGAGCATCTCGGTCTCTCCGGCATCCTCACCATCGTGGTCTACGCCATCACGGTCGCACGCACCGCACCGGCGCGCATCCCGGCGCGGCTGCGGGTGCCGTCCTATGCGGTGTGGGAGACGACCGTGTTCATGCTCAACGTGCTCGCCTTCATGCTGATCGGCATGCAGATGCGGCCGATCTGGACGCGGCTGGATGCGGACGTGCGCTGGGAATATTGCGTGGCCGCCGCCTGGATCCTGCTTACGGTGATCCTGGTACGCCTGTTCTGGGTGACGTTCTATCGCACGAGCCTGCGGGTGCTGATCGCGCAGGGGCTCTATCATCCCAAGGATCCGCAGCAGGTGGCCTCGCCCAAGGGCGGGCTCATCATCTCCTGGTGCGGCATGCGCGGCCTCGTCACGCTCGCCACCGCCTTTGCCCTGCCGGAAAACTTTCCCTATCGTGACTTCATCGTCTTCATCGCGTTTGCGGTGGTGCTGGGATCGCTGGTGATCCAGGGCCTGACGCTGCGGCCGCTGATCCTCGCTTTCAACCTCAAGGACGACGATCCCGTCGGCATCGAGGTCGCCCGCGGCCGCGCCGTGGCCTATCGCGCCGCGCTCGATGCGATCGAGAGCGATCCGTCGGAGGAGGCGGAAATCCTGCGGCTCGAATATCGCGCCATCCTGATGCAGGCCGAGACCGATCCCAACGGCGGCATCAGCAAGGGCGAACTGCCCGCCGATCCCCTGCGCCGCGGCGCTATCGAGGCCGCGCGCAAGGCGATCTTCGACCTGCGCGCCACCGAGGTGATCGGCGACGATGCGTTTCATCGGCTCGAGGAGGAGCTCGATCGCGCAGAATTGAGCGCGGGCGGATGATGTCTCTCCGCTGTCGTCCCGACAAGAGTTTGGGCGCTCTGCAATGTGCGCCGAGTCACACACAGCGTCCCGCAGCTTGAACCAAACCCCGCCTCTCCAGACTCACCCCTGATGACGACCCTGATTGACGACCGTCGTGTACGCGCGCGTGATGCGTCGCCTGCACGATATTTTTATCTCCACATGGCGCTCGCCTGCGCCGCCACTGCCTTTCTCGGCTTCGCACCGACCTATTGGGTGCCGCTCGCTCACCGGACATTGTCCGCAAGCCCGGTGATCCATTTTCACGGACTCTTGTTCTTCACCTGGTCGCTTTATTTCGTGCTCCAGACCTGGCTCGCGGCCTCCGGCCGCGTGGTCAATCACCGCTCGTTCGGCATCGTCGGCGTCTCGCTTGCGACCGCGATGGTCATTTCTGGCTTCTTCGCGTCCGTGACCTCGATGAAGAACGCCGCGGCGCTCGGACAGGCCGATGCAGGCATCGCCTTCTCGATCGTGCCGCTGAGCGGCATCACATTCTTTGCCGTGGTGTTCGCGCTCGCCATCATGAACACGCGCAGGCTCGAGGTTCACAAGCGCCTGATGCTGCTCGCGGCGGTCTCGATCCTCGACGCCGCGATCGCGCGCTGGTTCCTGACCTTCCTCGCACCATCAGGACCGTCCGGCCCGCCGCCGGTGCCCGTGACGATCGCGCCTGCTGTGGTCGCCTCCATTCTGCTTGTCGTCGCCATGGTGCGCGACTGGCGCGCCGAGGGCCGCATGCATCCGGTATACATCACGGGCACGCTCGCGCTTCTGGCGGTGAAGGTGCTCAACTGGCCGGTCAGCGAAACGGCGGCGTGGCACGCATTTGCCGGCGGCATCCTGGCGCTGGCGCAGTAGGCGACCAACACGCCGCTGTCGTCCCGAGCATCAAATCCGTCATGCTGGGAGAGGTTGCACCCGTCACGGTGGAGCCTAGAACCGCGGCAAATCCGGGAACGCCAGCTTGCCCGCGTGGACGTGCATGCGGCCGAGCTCGGCGCAGCGGTGCAGGGTCGGAAATACTTTTCCGGGATTGAGCAGGCCCTGCGCATCGAAGGCGCATTTCAGGCGCTGCTGCTGGTTGAGGTCGATCTCGCTGAACATGTCGGGCATGAGGTCGCGCTTCTCGATGCCGACGCCGTGCTCGCCGGTGAGCACGCCGCCGAACTCGACGCAGGCGCGCAGGATATCGGCGCCGAAGGCTTCGGCGCGCTCGATCTCGCCGGGCTTGTTGGCATCGTAGAGGATCAGGGGGTGCAGATTGCCGTCGCCGGCATGGAACACGTTGGCGCAGCCGAGCTGGTACTTTTCCGAGAGCTCGCGGATGCGCGCCAGCGCCTTCGGCAGCGCGCCGCGCGGGATGGTGCCGTCCATGCAGAGATAATCGGGTGAGATGCGGCCCACGGCGGGGAACGCGGCCTTGCGGCCGGCCCAGAACAGGTTGCGCTCGGCCTCCGAAGTCGAGATCTGGCAGGTGGTCGAGCCGCAGGCGTTCGCAATGGCCTCGACGCGCGTGATCAGCTCGTCGACCTCGATCTTGGGCCCGTCGAGCTCGATGATGAGCAGCGCTTCGACATCGAGCGGGTAGCCGGCATGGACGAAGGCCTCCGCGGCGTGGATCGCGGGCTTGTCCATCATCTCCATGCCGCCGGGGATGATGCCGGCGCCGATGATGCGGGCCACGCATTCGCCGGCCGCCTCGACTTGCGCAAAGCCGACCATCAGCGCGCGCGCCGTTTCCGGCTTCTGCAGGATGCGCACCGTGATCTCCGTGATGACGCCGAGCAGGCCTTCCGAACCGGTGATGACGCCCATCAGGTCATAGCCGGGATTCTCGCAGCCCTTGCCGCCGATGCGCAGGATCTCGCCGCTCATCAGCACGATCTCGCAGCCGAGCACGTTGTTGGTGGTCATGCCGTATTTCAAGCAGTGCACGCCGCCGGAATTTTCCGCCACGTTGCCGCCGATCGAGCAGGCGATCTGCGAGGACGGATCGGGCGCGTAATAGAAGCCGGCATGGGCGACCGCCTGGCTGATTGCGAGGTTGGTGACGCCGGGCTCGGTGACGACGACGCGGTTGTCGAAATCGATCTCGCGGATGCGCTTGAACTTGCCGAGGCCGAGCAGCACGCCGTCCTCGAGGGGCAGCGCGCCACCGGACAGCGAGGTGCCGGAGCCGCGCGGAACCACCTTGATGCCTTGCGCGGCACAATATTTCAGGACGAGCGAGACCTGCTCGGTCGTATCGGGCAGCACCACGACCATCGGCGGCTGCCGATAGGCGGTCAGCCCGTCGGATTCATAGGCTCGCATCTCGGCGAGGCTGTCGATCACGCCCTCGCCCGGCACGATTGCGCGCAAGGCGGCGACGATTTCGCTGCGACGCGCCAGCACGGCCTGGTCGCTTGCGGGCATCATGATGACCATTTTAAGAAGCCTTCGTCCGACGGATGGAATTATCTCGGCAAATCAATCATGTCTTGCGGACTTTGGGTAGGTCCTCCGAAGGTCGCATTGCTTTGTTGCAGCGCAAGTTCTCTCTGGGGCAAGTCTGCTAGCAGGAAACCTGTCAGAGTTTCGCGGCTTGTCCACTTGCACCGGACCTGCCAAAACCACGACCCTCCATCTGACCCGGGAAGAGACGAAGAGCACACTTATGACAAAACTGACTTTCGGCGCGGTGACAATCCTCACCGTCATTGCCACCGCACCCGCCGCGATGGCGCAGGATGTCGCGGCCGGCAAGACATCGTTCAACAAGTGCCTGGCCTGCCACGCGATCGGCGAAGGCGCCAAGAACAAGGTTGGCCCGGAGCTCAACGGCCTCAACGGCCGCAAGTCGGGCGCGGTTGAGGGCTATAGCTACACGGACGCCAACAAGAATTCCGGCATCACCTGGGACGAGGCCACGTTCAAGGAATACATCAAGGATCCCAAGGCCAAGATCCCCGGCACCAAGATGGCGTTCGCCGGCATCAAGAACGAGACCGAGATCAACAATCTCTGGGCCTTCCTTGCCCAATACGACAAGGACGGGAAGATCAAGCAGTAAGCGCGCACGAGGCGGACGCTAGAGCTTCGGTTCTGATCGGACCAGAATCGAAGCTCTGGCTTTCTTGTTCTGACGCGTTTCTTCGCGCGAACCGGTTTCCACTTCGCTCGAAAAATGCTTTAGTCGGCGACCGCCTGCGCCGGGGCGATGTTTCCGATCATCGTCTCGATCTCCGCCTTCACGAGATCCGGCACGGCGTTCTGCACCATGTGGCCGAGATCGGGCAGCACGATCAGCTTTGCATTCGACACCGCCGCGGCGAACGGACGCGCGTGGATATTGGTTCTCACCGTCTTGTCGGGCTCGCCGGCGATGATCGTAACAGGCGCCGTGATCGCGCCATAGCGCGCGACTTGCGCGGCGACCGACTCCTTCAGCGTCACCAGATCATAGGCATTGGCGATGAACTCGCGCGGGCGCAGCAGGAGCGGTGTCGCGGAGTCCTGCACGAAACCATCCGGCATGATCTGCGGCAGGAACACGTTGCGGGCCCCGGCTTCGGTGATGAAATAGCCGAGCGGCAGCGTGATGGTGTAGGCGAGCAGCGGGCCGATCACGGGCGTTGCGATGATCTCGTTGTAGCGCCCGACACCGCCGCGCCAGGGATGCGTGACGGGCGCGAGCATCACGAGACCTGCCACGCGGCGCGGGTGATCGAGCGCGATCCGCGCGCCGAGGGCGCCGCTCCAGGAATGCACCACGAAGACCGCGCGATCGATCCCGAGCTTGCCGAGCGCCTCGTCGATCATGCGCGCCTGAATTTGCGGCGTCGAATCCTGCCGGCTTGCGCGCGTGCTCCAGCCATGGCCGGGGCGGTCGATCAGAATCACGCGATGATCCCGGGCGAGGAGATCGCCGAGCGGCCGCCGCATCGCTTCGAGGTTGGAGCTCGCGCCGTGCAGCATCACGATCGGCGGGGCGGCCTCGCGCGGGCCGATCTCGACGACGTGAAGCGCGGCGCCCTCGACCTCGACCATGCGCCCCTGCGGCGGAAAGGCCCGCTGCACGGCGACGATTCCGGCCTGCGTGAGCAGCGCCAGCAGGACCAGCGCCGTCACGACTGACATCACGATCATGGAGAGAATCCGGGTGATCCTGGGCACGGGGCAGTTACGGGTCTGCTCGGCCGGCAGTTTCGCCACCGGCGGTGCGCGCTTCCACTGAAAATGCAGGGGCTGTGGATATGTGCATAATTGCCGATCGAGAAAACTCAATGAAATCAGGGCTATTCAAAGCCGCACGCAAGCTTCGGACCAGCTTCATGCGGGCGTCATCGCAGCTTCCATATAATCGCCATGGTCGGTTCCGCCATCTAGGCGCGGGTGGGCGCCGATCCTCCCCGCAACATCAGGGGGATGCGGGAAAGACCGGCAGGATTGTCCTGGTTTGAACCGGAGAATTTTCGATGAGCTTCAGATCGAACGATACTGCAATCGACGAAATCGTCGCGAGCTGCAACGGCGACCTGCGCGGTGCGGTGCGGGCGCTGCTCCTGATCAACGAGCATCTCGAGACCGAGCTGGCAAAGGCCTACGCCGCAGCCGCCGACCGCGGCCTGGTCGAGCGCGGCAGCAGCGTGCTGCATTAGGCGCAGCCTAGTTCGCCCCCTCCTCCTGCTTTTCTTCCTCGGGCGTGACCGGGGGACAGACGCGAATCGTCGAGCGCGCAAGCTTGGCATCGGCCCTGGACTTGTAGGGACCGTCGCCGAACCAGATGTCGCCAATGATGACTGGATTGCTGGTCACGATGGCGCATTTGCCGGTGGCACGGTTGCCGACCACCCAGAACAGTCCGTCGGCGAAGCTCACCGTTCCCGACGCGAGCAGCAATGTCGCTGCGACCATCAAACGCTTCATGGCTTTCGCTCCTGCCATGCAGGTAGGCCTGCAACAGGCCTTGCAATAGTCCTTGCAACGTCCCGGCGCGGATCGTGGTTAATCCGCGGCGGCCGCGATCGCTCAAGATATGATCGAGTTATAGCTAGATGTCGCGGCCTTCGACCTTTTCGGTCAGCGCCTTGACCTGGTCGGGGATCTTTTCCAGGTGCGGATTGACGGCGAGCGCCTTGCGGTAGGCCTCGAGCGCGCGCCTCTCGTCCCCGACCTCCTGCATGATCATGCCGAGGCCGGCGAGCGCGCCGAAATGGCGGGGCTCCCGGATCAGCACTTGCTGAATGTCCGCGAGCGAGCGGCCATAATCGTTCTGCATGTAATAGAGCGTCGCACGCCGGTTCCAGGCTTCGATGTAATCGGGCCTGAGCTTGATGATCGAATCCAGGAGCTTGATCGCGACGTCGATCTTCTTCGCATCGACGGCGGTCTTGGCGCGCGACATCAGGAGCGCGGCGGTGTCGCTCGGGGTCTGCAGCCAGATCGCCCAGATCCGCGCCTCGACGTGCTTGGCGCTGGCCTCGTCGGGCGCCGCTTTCAGCGCGCCGAACAGGAAATCGAGATTCTTGCTGCGGTCGACCTTCGGCAGCTTTGACGGCGCCTCCGGCAGCTTCTTCTGCTTGCCGGGCGGCTCGACCTGCTGGGCCAGGGCCGCCGGCGCAAGGCCGGCGGTTCCCAGCACGAGGGCCAGACACAGGGTGCGCGCGAAACGGAATTTCACTGCCATGGTGGAAGTCTAAACGCGCAAAGCCGCCCTTGCAAAGCAAAGGCGGCGTCAAACTCGTGTGAGACCGTGGTCTTGCGGGGCGCGCGAAGGCTCCCGGCAGGGCGTGATCAGCCGCTCAGATCAGCCCTGGCGCGCCTTGAAGCGGCGCTGCACCTTGTTGATCACATAGACCCGGCCCTTGCGGCGGACGAGGCGGTTGGCGCGATGGCGACCGCGCAGCGATTTCAGCGAGTTACGGACCTTCATGGCAGAATCCTGAACGTTCGAAAGGCCGTGTTCGGCACTACCGTTTCGGCACGCGCGAATGTGGCAAAATGAGATTTTTCCCGCTGGCGGACCGACCGCCCGGGACGGGGCGGTTCTTAAGGCATGGCGGGAGGTCATGTCAATGTTAACTCAGGCTCCCAACGAGCAAAACCGTGAAAACAACCCCATGCACAGTAGAAGCGGCCGGATCGGCCCGATCCGGCGCACTGGAGGTCAGGCTCGGCAAAGACTTTTGCCGCCTGCGCTTTCGCCGCCACCAGCGCCTTGCCAAATTCGTTATATCCTATAATCAATTCGGCAACCCGTCGGGAGGACACCCATGCCGAAGCTGAAGCTGCCTGATATCGACAAAGTCGTCGCCATCGACATCCACACCCATGCCGAGGAGCCCTGCGGCACCCATCCCGACGACGGCTATGACGATTTCCAGGCGCAGATGGCGGAGTATTTCAAGTCGCCGCACAAGCATCCGCCGACCGTGCCGGAGACCGCGGCCTATTACCGCTCCAAGAACATCGCTGCGGTGATCTTCCCGGTCGATGCAGAGCGCGAGACCGGCTTCCGCCGCTACAAGAACGAGGAGATGCTGGAGATCGCCTCCGAGCATCTCGACGTGCTCATCCCCTTCGTCTCGATCGACCCGCACAAGGGCAAGCTCGGGGCCCGCGAGGCACGCAAGCTGATCGAGGAATACGGCGTGCGCGGCTTCAAATTCCACCCGACCATGCAGGGCTTCTACGCCAACGACCGCATGGCCTATCCGCTCTATGAGGAGATCAACAATGGCGGCGCGATCGCGCTGTTCCACACCGGCCAGACCGGCGTCGGCTCCGGCATGCCCGGGGGCATGGGCATGCGGCTGAAATATTCCAACCCGATGTACATGGACGACGTCGCGGCCGATTTCCCCGACCTCAAGATCATCCTCGCCCACCCCTCCTTCCCCTGGCAGGAAGAGGCGCTCTCGGTCGCGACCCACAAGCCGAACGTCTACATCGATCTCTCGGGCTGGTCGCCGAAATACTTCCCGCCGATCCTGGTGCGCTACATCAACTCGATTCTGCAGGACAAGATGCTGTTCGGCTCGGACTGGCCGGTGATCACGCCGGACCGCTGGCTGTCCGATTTCGCCAAGATCGAGATCCGCGACGAAATCCGGCCGAAGGTGTTGAAGGCGAACGCGCGCAAGCTGCTGGGGATCTAGACGATCCGCTTCCATGAAACCGGCATGCAACTAGGTTTGGCCACGGGTACATCTCGGCTGGCGTAGCCTAGCGTATCCCTTCCATCTCTGGTCCGGATTCGGACGGCGCGTAGAGTACCTCGAACACGACGCGCGCCGCCTGCTCCGGATCCTCTGGGTACGTCAGAGCGACCGACATCGTACCCACAGTTCTTTCAGGCTGGCGGCCGGGCCGCGGTCCACATCGACCTCACGACGTTGTGTGATTCCACCCGATTCAAGCTTGGGCTGCTCACCAGCGGCGTCGAAGTAGGTGGATGGGACGCGTGATACTCCGGCGATCCAGGACGCAAAAGCAGGTTGGAGGAAACTTTTCGGGTACCCGGGTCGTTCGCTAAGACACGTTGAGCAGCGAATGCCATGTCTCGCCCCACCGTCCTGATCACCGGCAGCAGCGGCTTTCTCGGCCAGGCGATCGCGCGCGGCTTGATGGATCGTTACCAGGTCATCGGCCTCGATGTCAGCCGCCCTAAGAAGCCGTTGTCCGGCATCGAGACAATTGAGATCGACCTCACCTCGGATGCAATCGTGGCGAAGGCGCTGGACCAGGTTCGTGCGCGAACAGGCGGTCGGATCGCCTCGGTCATTCACCTTGCCGCCTATTACGACACGACCGGCGAAGACAACCCGAGATACGATGCCGTGACCGTTCAGGGAACGCGCCGACTGCTGGCGGCCCTTCAGGCATTCGACACGAAGCAGTTCGTCTTCTCGAGCACGCTGCTCGTGCATGCTCCTAGCTCAGCAAAGGGAAGAAAGATCGATGAAGATTCGCCGATCGAACCAGCTTGGGCCTATCCGCAGTCAAAGGCGAAGACCGAGACCCTGATCCTGAACGAGCATGGCAACATCAAGGTCGCGATCCTGAGGCTTGCAGGTGTCTATGACGAGGACTGCCGTGCGGCATTCATCGCGCAGCAGATCGCCCGCATCTTCGAGCGCTTGCCGACCGCTTATCTCTTCACCGGCGACATCACCACTGGCCAGCCCTATCTCCACAAGAACGACCTCGTCGAGGCCGTGGTACGCGTGGTCGATCGACGCAATGATCTTGCTGATGAAACGACACTGCTCATTGGCGAAGAGGAAACGCCGAGTTACGACGAGATGCAGAGGCGGATTGGCCAGCTTGTGCATGGGGAGAGATGGCGGACGATGTCCCTCCCGAAAGAGATGACGAAGCTCGGCACTTGGATGCAGGAGAAGGTTCTCGATCAGGATACCGACATCAAGTCGTGGATGATCGAGAATGCCGACGACCATTATGAGATCGATACTTCGCGAGCGAGGAGCCTATTGGGGTGGAAACCCCGACACAGTCTGACCGCCACGCTGCCCGAAATGATCCGGCGGCTCAAGGTCGACCCGACGGACTGGTACGAGACGAACAAACTTCATCCTGCGACGGTCGCCGCTTCCAAACCTGAGCTCGACCAGGCCGCGGAGAGACTGCGGCAATCGCTGGAGCCTTCGAAAGATGAGGTTGAGGCCGAGACGGAACGGCATCGGGCGCGCACGCTCTGGGCGCCGCTGACCAATGCAGCGATTGGACTGTGGCTCGTCGCCTCGCCTGTCACGCTTGGTCTCTTCGATCCATCCGCGGCGCCAATTCCGCCGGCGCTGGGACATGAGATCGCTTCGCCCGAGACACGTGACGGCAGGCTCGGCATCAGCGAGATCGTGTCCGGCATTCTTGTCGTCGCGTTCGCACTCATCGGCATGCGTCGGCGCTGGCGCTGGTTGCAGTGGCTCACCGCTGCCGTCGGCATATGGGTCATGTTCGCACCTCTCGTGTTCTGGACCACGAGCGCTGGAGCCTACGCCACCGATACGCTTGCTGGCATGCTGATCGTGACGCTCGCGGTGATGGTTCCTCCAACACCGGGCATCAGCCGCCAAGCCCTCGCCGCCGACGATGATCGCCCCCTCGGCTGGACCTACTCGCCATCCACATTCAGCCAGCGCCTCCACATCATTGCTCTGGCCTTTGTCGGCCTGTTCGTCTCGCGCTATCTCGCCGCCTATCAACTCGGTCATATCGACGGGTTGTGGGATCCTTTCTTCGGCCCAGGTGATGCAGCGGTCGCCAATGGCAGCGAGGCGGTGGTGACCTCCTGGGTCTCGAAGGGCTTTCCGGTCGCCGATGCCGGGTTTGGCGCCTTCGCCTACGCGCTAGATGCCCTGGCAGGCGCGATCGGCGACCGTCGCCGCTGGCGCACAATGCCATGGATGGTGATTCTGTTCGGCCTACTGGTTATCCCGCTCGGGCTCGTGAGCGTCAGCTTCATCATTATCCAGCCCCCTTTGATCGGTGCACTGTGTACGCTCTGCATCATCCAGGCCGCGATCACGATAGTGCTCATCCCCTATTCGATAGATGAGGTACTGGCGAGCTGTCAGTATCTTTGGGGCGCGAAGCAGGCGGGCCAGCCGTTCTGGCGCACTTTCTGGCGCGGTGGCCCGGCGCTCTCCGAGAAGCAGGCGCCGACGCCCGATCTCGACCGCCCGTTATCGGCGGTGCTGCGCGATATCGTCACCGGCGGCGTCAATTTTCCCTGGACGCTGGTCGCGAGCTCTTTCCTTGGAATGCTGCTGATGATCACGCCGCTTGCCTTCGGCACGAGCCCGATCCTCTATTTCAGCGACCATATCACCGGCTGCCTTGTCATCCTCGTCGCCGTTACGGCGATGGCGGAGGTGGCGCGTGCCGCGCGGTTCGCCAACGTCGCGCTCGGAGCATGGGTGGCAATCTCCCCCTTTGTCCTCGACGGCGCCACGACAATCGCGACGATAGCCAACGTTGCAACCGGTGTCCTCCTCATCGGGCTGAGCCTGCCACGCGGCACCCGTAGCGCCGCGCATTACGGCGGATGGGACCACGCAATAGTATGACGCAACGGCGGGCTCTGCGTGGGCGCCACCGAAGATGATGCGGGGAGCTTTCTCATGACGCATCTGATCGGACAGCGGCATCACGTATGGCTCGCCGAGTGCTTGATCGCTGCAACAACAGAGGTGCCCTCTCTCCCGCAGGCTTGCGGGAGCGAGTCGGGAGAGGGTGCTTCCGCAATGGGACAATCCCCAAGAGGACAAAGCCCTCACCCGGCGCCATAGCCGATGCGAAGCATCGGCGTCTTAGAGAACGGCGGCCAGAGGCCGCCTATGCCTCTCCGCAAGCGGGAGAGGTGAACGAGCCCCACCGATCAATTCAACCTAAAGCCATTTCGCTCTAAATCGTATCCTCATCGCAGCGCATGAGGGCTTCGATCCCATTGACCAAAGCCCTCGCACTCAGACGAAGGCTTCAGACTTGAGCCAAGCCTCCATCGACAAAGACCTCGCCGCCGGTCATGTAGCTGCTGTCCGAGGACGCCAGGAATGCGGCCACCGCGCCGGTCTCGCTGGGGTCGCCGACGCGCCCGATGGGCGTGGCGCTGCCGAGTGCATCGAACGCTTCCTCGCCCACGACCTCCAGCGCCAGCTCCGTCTTGGTCGGCCCCGGCGACAGCACGTTGACGCGGATGCCCGTGCCGCGCAGGTCCAGCGCCCAGCTGCGCGCCAGATTGCGGATTGCGGCCTTGGTCGCGCTGTAGATGCTGAACTGCGGCGTCCCCATCACGCCCGTGCTCGAGCCGGTCAGGATGATCGACGATCCCCTGCGCATCAACGGCAGGGCTTTCTGCACGGTGAACACCAGCCCCTTCACGTTGACATCGAAGATCTGATCATAGTGCTCGGGCGTGATCTGGCCGAGCGGCGCAAACGCGCCGGTCCCGGCATTGGCGAACAGAACGTCGACATTGCCGCGTTCGGCTTTCACCGTCGCATACAGTCGGTCGAGGTCGGACAGATCGGTGACCGAACCCCTGACGGCACGCGCCGAGGACCCCAGCTGCGCGAGCGCAGCATCGAGCGGCTCCTGCCGTCGCCCGAAGAGATAGACGAATGCGCCTTCATCGACGAACCGTTTGGCGGCTCCGAGCCCGATGCCCGTTCCGCCGCCCGTCACCACCGCCGTCTTGCCTTGTAGTCTGCTCATGATGTGCTCCTTCATTGAGGTTGCACTGAGCTGGCGGCGTACCCACCTATCGACAAGTATGCACCTTTTGGTAAGTGCCCAAAAAATGTCGTCAGATCGTTCAGACCTCATCTCCCCACCGGCGCAAGCCCAAGCAGACGTCCAACGTTGCACGCCGAATCTGCCCGGCTTCACCTGCGGCCTGGATGCGACCTTGCGGGTCGTCTCGGGCAAGTGGAAGCCGCTGATCCTGTACTTCGTCGCCCAGGACGGACCGACCCGTTACGGCGAGCTTCGGCGCGCCATACGCGACGTCAGCGACAAGGTGCTGATCCAGCAGCTCAAGGAGCTGGAGGCCGATGGCCTGGTGAAGCGGACCGACTACAAGGAGGTGCCGCCGCGGGTGGACTATAGCCTCACGCCTCTGGGCCAGAGCCTCGCCGAAGCGCTGGTGCCGCTCTGCACGTGGGGCACCGAGCACATGGCGGAGGTCAGCCGGGTGTTCGCAGAGCGGGCGACCTGGACGCGGCCAGGACGTCAGCCGACCGGCTAGCTCGCGCTACTCGTCGTCCGAAGTCTGCTCCGCCCCTGATAGCAGCGCGTTGCCGCAACTCGACTTGCGTCCGACTTGGGCCAGGAGCGGACATCAGCCGTACTGATGCGATAGTTGTCATCTCGGCTACCAAGTTGGAGGTTGCGGCGCACGTTGAAGGGAGGCCAGAGCGAGCGTTTTCTCGTACTCGTTCAGATGGTGCTCTAGCGGCCACGCCGTAGCCCCGACTATACGAAGTTCTAGCGTATCCCTGTCCACAATGATGGGCGCGTTTCCGACAAGTGCTGCCGAATCGTCACCGATATCTAGAAACTGTTTCGCTTCATAAAAGAATATCCAACCGTAAGGCTTTGCGACTGTAGATTCGCGCACTATGCGAGCCTGCCCCTCGCACGTGAGTTCGACCCATAGCGTTGCCAATGCTGCCGCCTTTTCAAAGTCCAGTCGTCTTCATCTCATGCTCTCGTAGAGAGTCGTCAGTTCGGCCCAAGCGGTGGGCATGATCTCTCCAAATACGCGATAAGACCGCAAGGTGGCGATGTCTGCAATGGGTCACGCCCGGAAGAACTCAGGTCGAGCATATCGGGTCCGCTACACCCCGAGCAGCTGACATCCGACGGAGGTATCGCGTCGACCCCTTCGGGCTAGGAGCAGTCGTATGACTTCCGAACCTGCAAGGCGCGTTAGGCGAAATTGATCAAATCTAGCAGGTAATGCGCGAGTGCCACCGGCCATAGCACACCCGACCGCCGCAGCATTAACATGAGGAAAAGGCCAACAGTAGCCGTAGAAAGGACATTACCAAGGCCGGCCCACCAATGAATTGCGCCGAACAAAACTGACGTCGTGAGAACGGCAAAGATGCCGTCACCCAGATAAGGCCGGAATGCTAGCCGGATGTATCGGCGAAATATGACTTCTTCGCTGATAGCTACCAAGGCTAAGCCAAAAAAAAGATCGAACGCTTTTAGCCATCCGGTCGGGTGCGGATATGCGCCGAGAACGGTTGTAGGGAATGCCGCATTGAGGAAAGATTGCGGCAACTGGACAAAGCGATCTAGCAAGCAAATTCCGACGATCCAAAGGACAATCTCAAAAAGTGAAATTTGACGTCCACCTGTTCGAAATGCAGCGATCCGAGCAGAAGGCACTGCCGCCAAAATGGTGAGAGCAGTGATCCGACCCACATAGTCCCAGAGAAGCCAACTTGCCGCTTGATGTTGATGCAGCCGCATAACTTGCGACGCAACTAGCGCTATAAGGGCGAGGACGAACCACCAAATCAACGGGCGCGTATCGGAGCGATTGCTCTCACGCTCTTTAGGCACGACGAAAGAGTGCTCTTCCATGCTCGATGAGATATTCGCTTTACGTTTTCACGGAGACGAATCCTTCGCTCCACGCGTCCTTGTCGATTTCCATCTCGCTGACTTGGAAATTATCGGGATAGTCGCGAAAGCCCTCAAAGCGCAGCTTGCGCAGTCTTGCTGCATCTGCTTCGGCCGCGCTGCTATAGACCCCGACGAGTTTATCTTCGGTATCATTCTCATCCAGAGCATCTTCGCGCGGATAGCTATGCCAGAGCAGGAAAACTGTGCGCATTTGTGTAAGGGCCATAACCGCGTGATTGCTTACGTCAGTTCGTCCAACCACCGCTGAGCCAATTTCGGCTCACCCGGAGTGTTTGAAAGGCGAGAGCCCATCTGCAGGAACCGCTCGTGGAGCTGGAAGGGTTCAATGCCGCACTTGTGGCGCAGGCGCTCGATTTTGGAGCCTAATTCAAGGAGCTCCTCCCGTGCGGGGTCGCGCAAACCAACTCGTTCGTACGAGCCGAAGAGTCCCCACTGTCCCTTAGCGCACCCCTGTAGTGCCGACAGAAGCAACTCCCTGTACGAAGCTTCAAGGGCCGCGAGCTGTCGTTCATACGAGGGTCTCATCGGCTCGAATAGGTTCTCGGGTCAAAGAATGCAGCGAGAGCGGAGACGACAGCGACAACGGCCAAGAACAGTACCGTGGTAGGATCGATGAACAGATACAAGACTGCCAGTATTCCGGCGACGGTCAGAGCTGGTCCAATGAGCGCAGGGTGCGTCTTAAGCCAGTTGATCACACTGTGGCGGACCTGAGGGACGTAGGCCGTAGCCGCGAGGAGAGCGACAAGTACAACAAGCCATTTCGGCATGGGACGAAGCGCCTTATTTGCCCTGCAACTACAATAGCTAAGCACGTCTGCATGAAGAATAGAGTTCAAATTATAGCGACTACCCCGCAATGTCTGTCTTGGGTCACAAGCTGCCGATCACACCTGCAGTGGCAGACGTCCGCTTTGCTCTGGTAAGCTGACGAATTATACGCACGCCCCAATCGGAGTTCTTGTGACCACAACCCCGGAAGGACAGCCGATGCCCATCAAAGCCGTCGTCTTCGACGCCTATGGCACGCTCTATGACATCCAGTCGGTCGCTGACGTCACTGAGGATGCGTTTCCCGGCTACGGCGAGATCATCACGCAGGTCTGGCGCATCAAGCAGCTTGAATACACCTGGCTGCGCTCGCTGATGCAAGCTTACCAGGATTTTGACGCGGTCACGCGCGACTCGCTCGCCTATACGCTGCGTGTGCTCGGACTCGCCTATGAGAGCGAGGCATTCGAGCGCGTCATCGAGAAATATCTGCATCTCGATCTCTATCCGGATGCGGCCGAAACGCTCGCGGCCCTGAGACCGCGCAAGCTCGCCATCCTCTCCAACGGCAGCCCGGACATGCTCAATGCGCTGGTACGCAATTCCGGGCTCGACCGCCTGCTCGATGCCACCATCAGCGTCGACGCGAAAAAGATCTTCAAGCCGAGCCCACAGGCCTATGAGCTGATCGGCGAGGTGCTCGGCACCGCGCCTGATGAGGTTCTGTTCGTCTCCTCCAATCCCTGGGACGCCGCCGGGGCAAAATCGTTCGGACTGAAGGTTGCCTGGATCGAGCGGGTGACGCCCGAAGCGATGGCGCTGGCTTGCGTCGAGAACGAACTCGTGGCACCGCTCACCATGTTCAAGGCGATCCGCACCCAGATGGACGAGCTCGGCTTTGCGCCGGATCATCGCGTCCGCGCCCTCTCCGAGCTGCCGGGAATCGCTTAGGGGTCGTCGCCCGCTGTAAGATTGGATGAGCTGCCCGGAATGAGCCTGGAATCCGTTCGCGCCTTCTTCGCCGAGAAAGCCCCCGACATTTCCGTCATCGAATCCCCGATCAGCTCCGCGACCGTGGCGCTGGCGGCCGAAGCCTATGGCGTCGAACCCGGAATGATCGCCAAGACGCTGTCGTTGCGGATCGGCGAGCGCGTGATCCTGATCGTCGCGGCCGGCACCTCGCGCATGGACAACAAGAAGGTGAAGGCGCAGTTCGGCGGCAAGCCGAAGATGCTGGGTCTGGAGGAAGTCGCCGACATCACCGGACACGAGGTCGGCGGCGTCTGCCCGTTCGGCCTGAAGTCGCCGCTGCCGATCTATTGCGACATCTCGCTGAAGGCATTCGACGTCGTGGTGCCGGCTGCCGGCTCGACCCATAGCGCGGTGCGCATCACACCGGAGCGGATGGCCGAGCTGACCGCGGCTGAATGGGTCGACGTCTGCGAGCACAGGCCCTGAGCGGCGCTATTCGTCCTCGTCGTAAGGCCGCTGTGGAGGCGGCGGAGCAATGTAGCGTGGTGGCGGTGCGGCCCGGCCGCGCGGAACCTGTTGCTGCGGCGGCATCTGGTTGCTGGACTGGAACACCGCACGGCAGCCGCTCGAAAGCTGTGGCGTATTCTGCTGCAAGCAGGCCACGATGCGGTTCACGTCGGGAATCTGATCGCTGCACAGGCGCCACACATCAGGTGTGCAGGCCATCTGCTGTTCCATCGTGCCGCGGTATTCCTGCGCGGATGCAGCGCTGTGCGCCATGATGCCGCCGACCGCAAGCGCCACACCTAGCGCGATCCGCTCTGTTCGCATGTCCAGATCCTTCCCAAGTCTCTCGAATTCTCTTCAATCAATGAGACGCGAGCTTGTTCTGGACCAACAACAAAATGTGAAAAGCGCGACTGGAACCATGGCAGCTCCCGCTGACGCCTTGGTCCGTGGCGCCCCAGCAACAGGGCAGAAGCAAACCGGCCTCTTGCGCCTTTCGCCATAAGGCATTTCGCCTGACGCCAAGAATCATCACGGCGCTCCCGCTAGCAATGGGCTGCAATGAGGGGAATGTCGATGCCGACTGCAAGACCGGTCTGTGCGCAAAACGTCGCCACGGCCGCAATCTTTCGCCGCAAGCTGCTGGTCACCACCGCGCTGGCGCCCCTCGTGCTGGCCTTCCTGGTCCTGACGTCCAGCCCGGCGCGCGCCGCCTGCACCGTGGCCGGCACCGGCACGATCGGCGCACTCAATTCGGGCGATGTCGCAACCTGCACCGGCCTCGGCAACACCGATCACATCAACGCCACCGGCGGCACCAACGTCACCGTCAATGTCGGCGACGGCACCACGACATCGCTGCTGCCCGGCGCCGGCATACCTGCGATCGTTTTCGACGCCACCATCGCCTCGCATGTCACCGTCAACAATCAGGCGACAGTCTCGACCTCCAGCGGAGCGGTTCTGCTCTCCAACGGATCGACCCACAACAATGTGACGGTCGCCGCCGGTGCGATCGCGGAGGGTACGGGCAACGCCGAAGCAGCCATCGTCATCGACAATTCGAACGACAACCTCCTCAACATTCGCGGGACGGCCGTCGGCACCGGAGGAAACACGACGGGACTGCGGATCAGCGGGACGTCGAGCGGCAATGTCGTCCTCGTCTATGACAGCGGATCGATCGGCGGCGGCCATACCGGCGTGCAATTCATCGCCGGCGGCAATTCGCTCGTCAATGGCGGCACGATCTCCGGCGGCTTCTTCCTCGCCATCCAGGGCTCTTCCGGCAGCGACACCATCTTCAACGCCGGCACCATCTCGGGCGGCGGCAGCGGAGCGATCGAGCTGAATGGCGGCGATGATCAGCTCGGCCTCGCGCCGGGCGCGACGATCACCGGGAATGTTCGCGGCGGGAGCGGTACCGATACGCTGAACTTCGGCAGCATTGGCAGCGCCATGTTCGACCTCGGCAATCTCGGCCCCGGCCTGCAATATGACGAGTTCGAGCAACTGAAGAAGAACGGCAACTCCGTCTGGACGCTGACCGGCACCACCGCCTTCAACGGCGCGACGACAGTGGACGCGGGCGGCCTGGTCGTGAACGGCACATTGCCCTCGGTCGTCACGATCAATGGCGGCTATCTCGGCGGCACCGGCACCGTCGGCGGACTCGTCGTCAACAATGGCGGCATGGTCGCGCCCGGCAATTCGATCGGGACGCTCAACGTCAACGGCAACGTCGCCTTCAATGCCGGCTCGACCTTCCAGGTCGAGATCAACCCCGGCGGCCAGTCCCACAGGATCGCAGCGACCGGGACCGCCACGCTCAACGGCGGTACGGTGCAGATCGTGCCGCTCGGCGCAGGCTTTATCGCCAACACGCAATACACCATCCTCACGGCGGCGGGCGGCGTCAGCGGCACGTTCGCCGCGCTCACGAGCTCTAGCAGCCCGCTAGTCACAGGGCAGCTCAGCTATGACGCCAACAACGTCTACTTCCTGCTGCAGCAGATCGGCGGCTTCGGAACGTTGTCGGGGCTGACGCCGAACCAGGCCGCGGTGGCCGGCGCACTCGACCAGGTACAGCTCGGCGGCGCATCGGGACCGCTGGCCACTGCGATCAACACACTCGCCGCGCTCAATACGCCAGGCATCAAGGCCGGCCTCGACGACCTGGCCGGTCAAATCCACGCCGATGGACGCCGCTTCGTTGCGGATCAGGCCGACATGTTCCAGAGCTTCATGTGGAATGCCGGGACGCAGTCGCGCGGCGAGACCGTTCGGATGACCGCGTCCGCCTACGCGCCGGAGCCCAGGGACCCGATCGGCAAGGCGTTGAACCGCCGCCGCGCGGCGCCGATGCAGAGCGTCTGGTTTGGCGGCTATGGTAATTGGGACAAGGTGGCCGCGAGCGACATTGCCTTCGGAACCAACACGACCATCGCCGGCGCCGCGCTCGGTGCCGACCTCTGGCACATGCCGGGCTTTACGGCAGGCCTCGCGGTCGGCGCATCGACCGGCCAACTGCGAATGACCGGCCGCGCCGACCGTATCGAGGCCAATGCCGGGCATGCCGGCGTCTACGCGCGCGGCGAAGCCGGCGGCTTCAATCTCGCATCGGCGATCAGCTATTCCTTTGCGGCGCTCGACTCCTCGCGCACGATCGCGTTCCTCGGCGAGACGGCAACTGCCGCCTCGCGTGCAAACACCTTTGCCGCTTCGCTGGGCATCTCGCGGCCGTTCCAGACCGGATGGGGTCTTGTCGCCGAGCCCTTTGCCAAGGCTGATTGGTACGCGACACGCCAGGGCAGTTTTTCAGAGGCAGGTGCGCCGGGGGTCAATCAGCTGGTGCGAGGCGGCAGTTTCGACCTCGGCTATGGCACGGCCGGCCTGCGCGGCAGCCAGCGCATGATGATGCCGAATGGCCACGCGGCACAGTTCGGCGCGACCATTGCCGTTCGTCATGAGTTTACCGGCAGCGCGGCAACCACGACGGCGGCGCTGGAGGGCGCACCCGGCATTCCGTTCGCGATCACCGGCGTCGAGCGCGCGCGCACGGTGGCGCTTGCCGGCGCCGAAATCCGGTGGGACCTGACGACCGCGACATCGTTCAAGGCCTCGTACGAGGGCGCGTTCGCGCCGGGATACGACCGTCACACGCTGCGCGGCCTGGTCCGCAGCGAATTCTGAACGGCCCTACTCCACCTTGCCGATCTTCTTCACCGCCGCGATCAGCCGCTTGCTGTCGGTCGCGACGAACTCAGAGAAGGCCGGCGCGTCCTGATAGGCGACGAGGCTGCCCGAGGTCTCGAATGCCTTGAGCACATCAGGGCTCGTCATCACTTGCGTCATCGCCTCGCGCAGGCGGATCGCGATCGGCGCAGGGAGAGCGCTCTGCGCGAACAGCCCGGCCCAGATGTAAAACTCGACATCCTTGTAGCCGAGCTCCTGGAAGGTCGGCACATCAGGGAAGCTCGCGATGCGCTGCGCGCCGCAATTGCCGAGCACGCGCAGCTTGCCATCGTCGACCTGCGGTTTCAGCGTGCCGGGTGCGGCGGCGATCGCCTGCACGGTGCCGCCGAGGATCGCAGTCAGCGCAGGACCTGCGCCGCGGAACGGCACGTGCAGCAGCTTGATGCCGGCGCTGCTCGCGAACATCTCCATGGCCACATGCAGCGTGCCGTACGGCCCGGACGAGCCATAGGCGATCTGGCCCGGCCGCTTCTTCGCATCCTCGACGAAATCCTGCGCGGTTCTCCAGGGCGCCGAGGCCGGCACCGCGAGCAGCGTGGGATCGGCGAGCACGCGCGCGATCGGCATGAACTGCGAGACCTCGTAGGCGACGGGTCGGTCGAACAGCCGGTCGGCCTCGGGGAGCACCGCGAGCGAGGACAGCGTCATCAGCAGCGTGTAACCGTCGGGCTCGGCACGCGCGGCCGCGGCATTGCCGACCGATCCGCCGCCGCCTCCCGCCCGGTTGTCGACGATCACAGGCTTGCCGAGGATCCGCTCCAATGCCGTCGCGACCGGTCGCGCAGCGAGATCGGCCTGTCCGCCGGCCGGGAACGGAACGATCATGGTGATGTTGCGCGAGGGGTAAAGAGCTTGGGCAAAGCTTGATCGAGAGCAAGCGGCCTGTGCTAGGGGCAGCACGGCAGCGGCCTTCAGAAGTTCGCGGCGGTTCATTGGTGGGTACCTCCCCGATTGTTTTCGTGATTGGGAGGGAGCCTAACCGGAATGGATTGTGTTGCGATAGCCGTGCGCTTGCACCCTCCCCGGCGGGGCCTGGAGGGGGCGGCCGGTTGGCCGCATCTCCCCAACTACTGCGACTGCAACAGGGTGGGCAGGCTCTTGTCGAGGACGTTGCCGAGCAGTTGCCGCGTCGACGCGCGCATCACTGGATTGTTGGCGGCTTCCGGCGGTTCTGGCCACTGCGCCCAATCGATACGCAGCGTCGGCGGCCCGGTCATAAAGTTGCTTCCGCTGATCGAGCCTTCGCCGCTCTTCAGAATATCGAAGCTTTGCCCGTCATGAACGTAGATCCGTATGACCGCGTAGATGTCGGCGATGTCGTACAGCGGGCTGACCTTCATGACACCGATGCCGAAGAATCCACCCTGGCGTATTCCCTTGATCACGACGACATAGCGTTTGCATCCGGCCTGACCGGCAACTTGGCGGACGATGGCGCCGGCCTTGTCGCTGCGAACGAACATGCCAAGCCCGGGATCGTAGGAACTGAATGCGGATCTATCGGCAGCGATCCTGCGGACGACAAAACCAGAGCCGACCGCGGCCCTCACACGTTCGACAACGAGGTCATCGAGCCCGAAACCGTCGACCGGAACCTCCTTGTTCTCGTTGCCGAACACGGTCACGCCGATCTTCTTCACGATGAAGCGATCGCCCAGCAGCGATATCACGCCGACGCACGGTCCTGCAGCTTGCGGCGTGGACTGCGAAGCAGGTGCCGGCTTGGGAGGCGCGTTCTTTGCCGGCTTGGCAACCGTCGCCGGCTGGTTGGTTTGCGCCTGCGCGGGGCCGGCCAGGCACAGTGCGAAGAGGAAGAGGCAAATAAGACGAAGCATCATGTAGCGGTCGTCGGGTTGTTGAGAAACGGGAAGCAGGAAACAGAACGCGGCGCGGGTATAGACAACAAAGTTCATGACCGCAACGCGAGGGCCCTAGCGTTTCTTCAACTTGGCAAACTGCCTGGGCAAAAACTCCGTCAGCGGCAATGCCGCAGCCGCACGCAAGAGACCGCGTCGATCCATGATTTGCCCTCGCCTGATTTTCTTGTTTCGCTGCCAGGCTAACGCGCCAGGCGGCAAGAACAAGACGTTTACGAACCGTTAGCCATATCGGGCTCCTTCAGGAACGCATGTCCGGGCCCGCTGTTGCCTTCCCAGGGAGAGTGGATGATGCGGAATCTGGCGACTATCGACGTTGCGCTGGACGAGATGCTGGTGAATCTCGCAGCGATCGTGTTGCGGCTTTCGACGCCCGAATTGACGGGAACGCCGGAAGCGCGGCGCGCGCTGGCGCGATCCGTCCATCAATATGGTGTGTGTGCGGCGCGGTCGAGCGACCCACGCGTTCACGAATTGAAGGCGCAATTGGAGGGGACGCTGAAGCCAAGCCTGCGCGTCGTCGCGATCCATGGCGTGAAGGTGTCGTAGTTCGTCATTGCGAGGAGCTCTTGCGACGAAGCAATCCAGAATCTCTCCGAGGAGACATGCTGGATTGCTTCGCTGCGCTCGCAATGACGGAGAGCGTTGAAGCCGCGCGCGCTCCTACGACGCTTTGCTTTTCCCGCGCGGCCGCCGCTTGCATGTGCCCGGCAGCTTCGCTGCCAGGAAATCGGCGAGCGCTTCGACGCGCGCGGGGCGGGGGCCGCCGGGCGGGGTAACGAGGTGCACGGCGCCTTCGGCCTGCTTCCAGTCCTTCAGGATGACTTCGACCTCGCCCGACGAGATCGCCTCGCCGACGATGAATTCCGGCAGCTCGGCGATGCCGAGCCCCGCGATCAACGCCGGCATCACGGCTTCGCCGTTGTTGACGCGAAGCTGGCCGCCCGGGCGCACGCTGGCCTGCTCGCCGGCCGAATTGGTGTAGTGCCAGGCGTTGGGCGTGGAGAGATAGGCGTAGCTGAAGCATTTGTGCGCGGCGAGATGCATCGGGTGCGTCGGCCGGCCGTGCTTCTTGAGATAGGACGGCGCGGCGACCGTGTAGCGCGGCATGGTGAAGAGCCGCCGCGCGATCAGCGAAGAGTCCGGCAGCCGCGCGATCCGCACCGCCATGTCGAAACCTTCGCCGATCAGGTCGACGGTCGCATCGCTCAAATGCAGATCGACGGAGACTTCCGGATAGGCCTGGAAGAACTCGGGCAGCAGCGGCGCCACCGCCTTGATGCCGAACGTCATGGGGACGGCGAGCCGCACCAGGCCGCGCGGCGCCACCGACTGCGCCAAGGCCTCGTTCTCAGCGGCCTCGCCGTCAGCCAAGAGGCGCGTCGCGCGTTCGGCCAGCTTGTGGCCGGCATCGGTCAGCGCGAGCCGGCGCGAGGTGCGGTTGAACAGCCGCGCGCCGAGCCGCTCCTCCAATCGCGTGACCGCCTTGGACACCGTGGCCTTGGACATCCCAAGCTCGCTCGCAGCCCCCGCAAATGATCGCAGCTCCACGACTTTGGCGAAGATCGCGAGCGCTTCGAAATCTGGAAGTTTTGCCATGGCAGCCGGTCCTGATGGGGCATTTAAGGAAACAATGCGTTTCGACAGTTTCTATTTCTATACCACAGGCGAAGGCTTATCCAACAGGTCAATCCGACATCAAGGAATTGCACAGATGATCGAACTCAGACCTTTCGAAAAGCTCGGCGGCGCCGATCACGGCTGGCTCAAGGCCAAGCATCATTTCTCGTTCGCTGGCCATTACGACCCGAACAACATGGGCCACGGCGCCTTGCGGGTGTGGAATGACGACGAGATCGCGCCGAACACCGGCTTTCCCGCCCATCCCCACGCCAACATGGAGATCATCACCTATGTGCGCGAGGGCGCGATCACCCATCAGGACAGCCTCGGCAACGAGGGCCGCACCGAAGCGGGCGACGTGCAGGTGATGAGCGCCGGCAGCGGCATCCGCCACTCCGAGTACAATCTCGAGCCGACCAGGACGCGGATCTTCCAGATCTGGATCGAGCCGGCGATGCGCGGCGGACAGCCGACCTGGGGCTCGAAGCCGTTTCCGAAGGCAGACCGCTCCGGCAGGCTCGTCACCATCGCGAGCGGCTTTGCGGGCGACACGGACGCACTGCCGATCCGCGCCGATGCCCGGGTGCTCGCCACCACGCTGAAGGCGGGCGAGAGCGCGGAGTATGAGCCGCAGACGTCGCGGCATCTCTACCTGGTGCCGGCGGCAGGCGTTGTCGAGGTCAACGGCGTCCGCGTCAATGCCCGCGACGGCGCCGCGATCCGCGACGAGGCCAAGCTGAAGATCACGGCGCTCGAAGATTCCGAGCTCGTGCTCGTCGACGCGGCGTGACGAACAAGCAACCAATCACCTCACCCAATCCCAACGGAGACCACCATGACCAAAGTTCTCGTCCTCTATTATTCCGCCTATGGCCATATCGAGGCGATGGCCAATGCCGTCGCCGAAGGCGCGCGCGAGGCCGGCGCGACCGTTGACATCAAGCGCGTGCCCGAGCTGGTGCCGGCCGAGGTCGCGAAAGCCTCTTACTACAAGCTCGACCAGGCCGCGCCGGTCGCCAAGATCGAGGACCTCGCCAATTACGACGCGATCATCGTCGGCACCGGCACCCGTTTCGGCCGCATGGCCTCGCAGATGGCGAACTTCCTCGACCAGGCCGGCGGGCTCTGGGCCAAGGGCGCGCTGCACGGCAAGGTCGGCGGTGCCTTCACGGCCACCGCGACCCAGCACGGCGGCCAGGAGACCACGCTGTTCTCGATCATCACCAACCTGCTGCATTTCGGCATGGTCGTGGTCGGCATGAACTACGGCTTTGCCGGCCAGATGAAGCTCGACGAGGTCACGGGCGGTGCGCCCTATGGCGCCACCACGATCACCGGCGGCGACGGCAGCCGCCAGCCCAGCGCCAACGAGCTTGCCGGCGCGCGTTATCAGGGCCGCCAGATCGCGGAGACCGCCAAAAAGCTGCATGGCTGATGCAACCCGGGCGGCATTCTCAGTCGGGGAATGCCGCCCCAATCCGGAATTGGGATACGGTCACCGCTAAATCTGCGTGATGTCGGCGTGAGGCCGAACCGGCTCCGTCGGTAGAGGTGCGGGCGCCGTCGAAAGCCACCAGCCCTCGCCGGCAAACCAGCATGTCTCGTCGGGGACGCCCTCTCTCCGCAACGACTGCACCCCTTCCCAACCTTTCGTGAACGCCTCGCCCAATCGCCCGCCGGCCTCGGCATCCTGCAATCCCGCGCAGCCGATGAATTGGGCGCGGCTGAGGAATTTCGCCGGCCAGATCGCACCGTCATCCGGCCGCGTGATCATCAACATGCCGCCGTACATGCCTTCGGGCGCGAGCGGAAACACCAGCCGCCCGCCGGGCCGCAGCGCATCGAGCCATTCCGCCGCCGGCTGCGCCGCGCCCGCGCAGACATAGATCACGTCGGCCTCCGGCAGATCCGCCGCGATGCCCGAGCGTCCGCGCACGTCCACATGGGCGACGTCCTTCAGATTGTCGCGCGCAAGTCCCACCAGACGTTCATCGATCTCATAGGCGTGAACGCGACCGTCGGGACCGACGAGATGCGCGAGAATTGCGGTGTAATAGCCGCTGCCGGCGCCGATCTGGACCACGGTCTCGCCTTCCTTCACGGCGCAGCCGTTGAGCCAGTAGGCGTGCGCACCGGGCATTCCGATATTGAGACCGCGCGCCGGGTCCAGCGCCAACAGCGCGTTCTGATAGAGGAAGGCGGGATCATCGTCAGGCGTGACCACATAGGGATGACCGCCGAGACAGATCGACCACGGCCCGGGCCCGGCGAACGGCTCGCGCCTGATGGTCCGAAAGGCCTGTTCGAGGCGAGGGTCTGCAGCCTTCGCAGCACCGCAAATCAACTGCGCATAGAATGCACGATATTTTGCCGAACGGTCTTCCATGTCGCCTCCGCGGAATGGAAGCGACGATAACACAACGAGGACGATCATCGGAAGGCTTGCGCAATCGCGGCCTTTGTGACGGCGCCGTGACGTAGCCACGCCTCAACTCCGTTCCATTTTCTTCCTGACGAGGTCCTTGCCGATCGGCCGCACGGGTTCGCTCCGTAGCACCAGCGAGGTCGTCACAGCACCAAAACCGGCGATGCGATCCACGATGGTCTCGAGATCCTCCGGCGCCGGAACGAGCACCTTGAGCACGAAACAGTCATCGCCCGTGACGCGATGGACTTCGATGATGTGAGGGATTTCGCTGAACCGCTTGAGGCAGGTCTTAATGTGCTCGTGCGAGGTGCGCAGGCGCACCAGCGCCATCAGGCCGAGCCCGAGAGCGCGCGGGTTGATGCGGGCGCCATAGCCCTCGATGATGCCGGCTTCCTCGAGCCGCTTGACGCGTTCGGACACGGCCGGCTGGGACAGCCCGACGGAACGGCCGAGCTCGGACAACGGTACGCGCGCATTGGCCTGCAGCGCCTCGAGGATCTTCAAATCCTTGGCATCGATGCTCCCGAAGCGATCCAAACTCAATTCTCCGTTCCACCTTGAGATCATCGGCAGATGGTCGATTTCGCCGATGACTTGCCATGTGATGCAGGACCGCGATCGGTCACACTGCGGTCAACTCAGATATCACGGGACGTTCATGCACGACATCATCACATTGCCCGGGCTCGGCGGCTCCGGAGATACCCACTGGCAGACGCTATGGGAGCGCGCTGACGCGCGCTTCACGCGATTCCAGCCGGCGAGCTGGGACCAGCCGGAGCTCGACGACTGGGAGCAAGCCCTGGAGCACGTGGTCGCGCGCTGCGCCAGGCCGCCCCTCCTGGTCGCACACAGCCTCGCCTGCCTTTTGGTGGCGCACTGGGCCGCGCGCTTCCCTTCCGCGATTGCGGGCGCCTTTCTGGTCGCCGTGCCCGATCCCGATGGCGGCCATTTTCCCGCGGAGGCCGCAGCGTTCAAGCCGGTCCCCGGCGGCGCGTTGCGCTTTCCCGCGCTGATCATCTCGAGCACGAATGATCCATATGGAGCGCTCGAGGTGACACGGCGGCGGGCGCAGGACTGGCAGTCCGGCCTGATCGTGCCGGGCGCGCTCGGCCACATCAATGCCGCGAGCGGGCTCGGCGACTGGCCGCAAGGACGCGCGTTGCTGGATGCTTTCCGGGCGGGCCTTCCGAGGTGATGGCGAAACAGACGGCGCCCGTCAGCGCGCTCCCTTGCCCATCGCCCTCGCCGCGAGGGAGGCGAGCTTCGGATAGCGCCGAAGGCCCTGCGCGGCGTGATCGCGCCAGGCGAAGGGCAGACCGCGCCAGGACAGCGCGACGCTGACATCGGTCAGCGGCACCCTCTCGGCGCCGAGGCGCCGCTTGTAGTCCTGATTGCCGATGCTGAGGTCGAAACGGCGCAGGCCTTGCGCATGCAGCGCCGCCAGGGTGCGCTCGGTGACGAGCAGACCCGGCGAGCAGCTCGACCATTGATCGCCGCCATGGCTGATGCGCAGCAGGACATAGGTCGCGCCATGCTTGACGCCGAGCGCGGTGGCGACAATGCCTTCCTCGCACACCAGTGCCGAGACCATGGCATGACCTCCCGCGAGGCCCCGGCGGACGACCTCGCGATAGAATCGCGCATGTGTCTCGTCGTTGAGAACGAACCGCGAGCCGAGCTTTTGCATGCGTGCCTGCTGCTGGAGATCCATCACGTCCAACAGCTCGTGCGCACGCCCGACATCGGCGGCGATCTCGAACCGCGCACCGGCAAGACGGCTGAAGACCCGCCAGCAGCGCGGCATCTGCAGGCGCTTGATCGCGGCCTGATAGCCGCCATAGTCGTCGCCCATCAACACGAGATTGCCGTTGAGCGAGGAGGATCCGATTCGGCCGAGCGATACCAGCGGGTTCGGCTTGCCGCCGACCTCCGCCGGCATCTTCTTCAGGCGGAGCAGATCGAAACGGTCGGGCAGAGCGCGTAGCGCGCCGATCAGCGCCGTGTTGATCGCGTCCGTCGCGCCCGCATCCAACGCGGCATCGAGCGCCAGGATCGGTGCGTTGTTGTCGGAGACGCCGAGGTCCGCGAACTCGACGATGCGGATGCCGCGCCTGACATGGCTGATCATCGGCACGATTGCGATGTCCTTGCCGGTGGCAGCATCGGAGATCACGGCGATCAGTGGCGCGACGTCGTGAAACGACTCGTACCAGGCGCCGAGCCAGTTAGCATGCTGGAAGGCGGTGCGGTGCCCGGCGCTCAGGCGCGAGGCCGCGTGCCGCCAGTCACGCAGGAAATCGACCGCGATGGCCGACGCGCTGGACGCAAGATCGTCGGGCTGATCAACGCTGAGGAAGGTCATGCGCGGGGCTCGGTCTGCTCGATGCATTGGAACCTCGCCAGGAAGTGCAGGCCGGCCACCGCCAGCGCGAACATGAACCAGATCGGATTCTGTCGTTCGAGCAGGAAGGTCTCGGTGGCACCGTAGTACAGGCCGAACAGCCACACGGTCAGGAACAGCTTGGCCAGTGCGCCACTGCGGCTGTGAGCCTGCGCCGTCTGGAAATTGCGGAGCGGGGCGAGCACGAAGATGAGGATCACCAGCAGCAGCCCCGGCAGACCGATCGTGACCGCGAGATCGAGGTAGCTATTGTGGCTGTGCGCCGCCGATGTCGCCCATTCGGCTCCTTCCGCGGTGGCCCGCGCACTCACGTCGTCCCAGAACGCAGAATAGCCGTGGCCGATGATCGGCTTCTCCGCGACGGCCGCGAGCGCGAAGTCCCAGATCGCGGAGCGTCCGGTGAAGGTGGGATCGAGCGGAAGCAGCCGTGTCATCGCCGCCAGCACCGGACTGACGACACTGCCGACGGTCAACAGGTTCATCGCAACCAGCGGCACGAAGCAGATGAGCCGCTTCAGCCACAGGCTTGGCGTGACATAGACCAGCGAAGCGAGCACGTAGATCGCAAGGCACAGCACCGAGGACGTCTTGCCGCCGGTGAAGATCAGGAAGGTGCCGGCCAGCACGGCGATCACAGGCCCCATCACGAACGAGCCGACGGCGGACAGGTAGATGCCGACATAGACCAGGATGGTCATCACGGCGGAGGCGATATTCTTGTGGCCAAAGCTGCCGCGCCAGTCGCCGGCAAGCTGCGGCTCGGTGACGTCGAGCGCCGTGTGGACCGCATATTGCGGCGCGAGGAAGACGCCGAGATAGCACAGCGCGAGCAGCACGAGCGCGGCGCCGCCCAGGCAAAGGTTGAAGCTGCGCCGCGTCGGCGGCAGCAATGGCAACACGATGGCGAGCGACGTCACGCTGACCGTGAGCACGAATCGCTGCATCGAAACGCCGCGGCTTTCCGAGAACACGATGTTGATCACAAGCCAGACCAGCAGGCAGAGATGCAGCGGCGTCACCAGGCTCTTCAGCGCGAGCGCATCGGTGGCAGCGACACACAGTATAGCTACCGCAGCCAGCAGACCCCAGGCGATATAGGTCAGCGCCATTCGTCCGCCGACGACCATGGTGACGTCGGGATTGCGCAGGTCCGGGAACGGATCGAGTGTCACCAGCACCAGCAGCAGCGCCCCGACCGCGACGAGGCAGCGCGCCACCTGCACGGCATCGAGCCCTGCGAGGCGATCACGCAGGATATGGCCGAACGATCGGGCCCCGACGTCGGTCATGTTGGCGGCACTGCGGTCCATGGCTCAAGACATTCGGTAACGCCAGTGAAGCTTGGGGTCGCGGCTCAACCCTTCCGAGGCTTCGTCAACGGGTCTTGCGGAGGTCTGCGACATCGCGGGCTGCCGCATGATGCTCCGCGCGATCTCGTAATATTGCAGCGCCCGTTGCTCCAGCGTGAGATTGTCCAGGATGTAGCCGCGCGGATCGAACGCGCCCGCGGTGCACCCGGCCCAGAAATTGTCCCAGCCCGTCTCGAAGCCGGCGATGTCGGTGAACTTGACCCCGCAGCGTTCGTCCCAGTACGGCACCGACGACACCGGCGCGAACTGCACGCGATGCGGATAATAGTCGGGGTCGCGCCATGGCCCGCCCGGATCCCAGGCAAACACCGGCACGCCGCAGGACAAGGCCTGCTGATAGGCGATGCCCTGGCTCTCGCTTTGGCACAGGAAGATCATCGCGCGCGAACGCGCGAGCGCCGCCTGAAAATCGGCTTCCTTGTAGCTGCCGTAGCGCAGCTCCGTGAACGAGCGGCCTTCCTTGACGAGCCGGGCGCGCACGGGCTCAATCATCTCCGACGCGTAGCGCTCGCGGTCCCAGTGGACCTTGTCGTAGATCAAGACATCGACGGTCTTTTGCGCTCGAGCCGACGGCGCCCAGAGATTCGTGTCGATGCCGACAGGCCAGGCCTCGGTCTCGGGCCAATATGGCCGGTACATATCGACGTACCAGGGACCGGGCACCACGACCTTCTTCACCGGCAGACGCTTGAATAGATCAGGGTCGTCGAGCGGATGATTGTGGACGGCAGCGCCGAGCAGGATCGGGTTCTTCCATAGGAACTTGTCGAGCAGGAACGTGCGCCCGACGATACAGGCAAGCTCGTGGGGATGTTCCGCGATGTAACCGTAATCGTTGACGCGGTAGCGGATGCCGAGCCGGTCGAGCCCCGCACAGAGATTGAGGAACACGCGCAGCTGGCCACTCATGCGCGGCTCGCCGAGCAACAACCGGCGGGCGATGCGACGCAGATGCCTGTCGCCCGGAAACCAGCGGTCATCCTTGTCCTCGTAAAAGAGGTTCAGGATCATCGTATCGGGGGCGTGTTCGAACGTGTTTGCGGGCACGGGATTCCATCCGCGGCAGTCCGATGCGCATTCTCGCACGAGGCAGTCCGCCGCACTCTTCCAAATTTGCCACAGGCTTAATGCCAGCGGCTTAACGTTATTCTACGAAACCGGCGGCACACGGCCCTTCTCGGCAACGGTTCGAGCGGAATGCGAGTATCATGCGCGCACGCCGGACTTGCAGATCGCCAGCATTACCAGCGCGGCACATGGGGTCCTGGTTAACGGATCATTAAAGGCGAGCCGTAGCTTGATCACCGCTGAAGAGGTTCTCGAACTGCCAGCCGCATCCCGCGCGGCAGCGCCGGCGCGCTTGCCGCTTCAGGTCGGCTCGACCACACCGGTATCGGTCGTCATTCCGGCCAAGAACGTTGCGGCCTATGTCGGCGAAACGCTTGCCAGCGCTCTGGCGCAGCGCGAGGTGACCGAGGTGATCGTCGTGGACGACGGCTCGGACGACGAAACCGTTGCGATCGTCCGCGGCATGCGTGACCCGCGGCTGCACTTGTTCCACAACGATTCCGCGGGCGTATCGGCCGCACGCAATCTCGGCGCAAGACAGGCAAGCGGCGAGTGGTTGCTCTTCCTCGATGCCGACGACCGCCTGCGCCCCGGCGCGGTAGCGGCGCTGCTCGCTGCAGCGCGTAGCGCGCCGCGCGCCGTCCTCGTCTATGGCGATTACAACACCATCGACAGCGAAGGCCGCCAGATCGGCCGGCGCGGCCTCTTGAAGGGGCGCCGGAAGCCGTCCGGAGACGTCCTGACGCGGCTCGCCGCCGGCAATTTCATCGTCAATGGCGGCATCGCGCTCGCACGCGCGGAAGCTTTCCGTGCCATCGGCGGCTTCGATACGTCCCTCAAATATTGCGAGGACTGGCATTGCTGGTGCCGCCTCGCTGCGATCGGGGAGTTCGCGTTCGCGCCAGAGCTGCTGCTCGACTATCGTCTTCACACCACCAACACCATGAACGCCGCGGTCCGGACGCCGAAGGACTTCTTCCCGGCCATCGCGCGGGTGTTCGATGACGGATTGATCCTGGCGAGATTGCCCGAGCACATGACAGCCGGGCTGCGCCTTGCCGCCGAGATTCATCTCGTCACCTACTCGGCGATGCAAGCGGTCCGCTTCGGCAGGTATCGCCAGGCGTTCGCTTATCTCGCGATGATCGGCCGGCAGTCGCTCAAATCGCTGCCACGCTCGGCAATCCGGGTCGCCCTCGCCCGTTTCGGTATCTAATCCTCGCCGCGTCAGGACGCGATCTTCGAGGCCTCGTAAGGCTTCGGCTCGAGGCCGAGGGCCGCCAGGGCGGCGCCAAACGCAACCATCACGGGATGCATCGCGACGACGGCTTTCGACGACGGCAACAAGGCGGCGGCGCGAAGCAGCGACAGCGGCAAGCGGCCCAGCATCTGCGCAAACACCCGCGCCCGCGCTGCTGCGCTCGGGGCGGCTTTGTACTGCACACGATAATTGATCGCGCCGATGCGCAAGCCGCGCTTTGCGATCCAGCCGAGGCTGGTGCGGCTACGCGGCACGGTCTCGGTGATGACGGCCTCCGCCGTCCAGTGGAACAGCATACCGGCGTCACGGCACCGCACGAAGAAATCACAATCGCCGCCGCCAAGAAAATTGAAGCGCAGGTCGAACGCGGGACGGTCGAACCGCTCGAAGGCGGCCCGCGTGATCAGGCAATTGCCGCAGCCGTAGATCAGCGGCACCGCACCGCTGTAGTCGTAGGCGGGACAGAAGGCGGGATGACGCGAAAGCCAGGGCTTGCTGTCGTCGTCGAAGACCGGCAGCACCGGCCCGCCAACCACTTCGGCGCCGGTCGCCTCCGCGGTGCGGACCATCAGTTCGAGCCAGTCGCTTGATGCGATCTCGTCGTCGTCGATCATCAGGAAACGGGTGGCGGCGGGAAACAGCTGCTGCGCCGTCTCGAAGGCAGCATTGATCGCCTGGCAATTTCCCTGTCGCTTCTCGATCAGGCAGACGCCCTGAAGCCTCCCATCGGCCAAGAACTCCGCGGCAACCGGCGCGCTTTCGCGCCGCACCGCATCGTTCTCGACCATGACGACGGCAAAGGAACGCGGGGTGCGCTGGTTCGCGAGCGACTCCAGCGTCAGGCGCAGGTGTTGCGGACGACGGAAGCATGGAACGCAGACGACGATGCCGACCGACAGGTCGATGACGCGAGAGCTCGCCACGATCTCCCGGTTGGGATCGCGCACGGCATCCGCGATCCGGGCCGCAGACAGGTCTGTCGGGATCAATGTCATGAGATCTAGATGTCCGAGATGTATTGAAGAATCCCTGCTTCGATCGCGCGTCCCACGACGGCACATCGCCGCGGGACAGATGCGTTTCAAAATGAACGGCTGCCGCGCGGCACATAGCCACCAAGTTCGCCGCGCGTCGTGCTGCAATTGGCGGTCCATGCGCCGACAACGCTCCAACATGAACAATACCGTAGTTAATGCGCATGCGCATTAACCGGGCCGTAAGCACTGCGACCGGTGAGACGGTGCGGCATCGGATTTGCTCTTCGGGCAGGCGCATTTTTTCCTGTAAATTTGAATAGAACAAGCGCGGTCAGAATCCATGAACAAGCCAGCCCCGATCGATTTCGCGACAGCCACGGCGATCCAATTCCCCGCGGCTGCACCATATGCCGAGGCGCTCCATGATCTCGTTCCGGGCGAAGCCCGCGACAGCCTGCTCGCCGTCCACGACGTGCTGTGCCGCGAGCTGCCGCAGGGCCGCCTCGCGATCTATGAGGCGGGCGGCGGCTCGTGCAGCGTTCTGCCACCGGAATTGCTGAGCCGCAGCAAGGTCACCGTGGTCGACATCGACGAGGACCAGGTCCGCAACAACACCTACGCCGACGAGGCGATCCTCGGCGACGTCCAGACCTACAGCTTCGCCCGCGAGACCTTCGATCTCGTGATCTGCTACAACGTCATCGAGCACTTGCCCCATGTCGACGCCGCGCTCTTGAACTTCCGCGATGCGCTGAGGCGCGGCGGGATGATCCTGATCGGCGCACCGAATCCGCGCTCGCTCTCCGGGGTCGTCACCAAATATTCGCCGCACTGGTTTCACGTCTGGTTCTACCGGCACGTCCGCGGCATCAAGGACGCCGGCCTGCCGGGCGAGCCGCCGTTCCCGACGTTCTTCCATCCGCTGGTGACGCTGCCCCGGCTGGAAGCATTCGCGGCCGCCAACGGCCTCGAGATGATCTATCGTCGTGAGGTCGAGAGTCCGCGCTATCCCGAGATGCGCCGGCGCAAGCCGCTGGTTGCGGCCCTGGTCGACGCCGGCGCCGCGGTGCTCAATGCCGTGCTGCCGCGCGGCACCGACGTCCGCCGCGGCGACTATCACGTCATCCTTCGGAGGATCTGACGGCGATGGCACGTGCGCGGCCCACCAACGGACGAACGACGGCTCGCAGCCATGCTGCGCGCGGTAACGAACCGTTAATTCCTGGAAGCGGCGGGTATCGCGGGCGTCATAGGGACGCGCCGAGGGATGGCATGCGCTTAAACGCTTTGTTTGCCATTTCGGTGAATAGTCCCTCAATGAGTATGGTTAATTTTCCCTGTTGCGTTGATTGGGCACCTATATCCCGGGTGCGTGGCGTAAAGCGAAGAGTAACCCCTCAGCCCGCGGCACTTGGAATGAAAGCTGGGGATCATGCTTGATTATAGCCAGCCGATCGATCGAGCCAGACCGGAGGCCGCGCAACGGAAGCCTCAGGCCGGCTTCAACGTGCTGGAGCTCGCCAATCTGCTCTGGCGGCGGAAGGTCGCGATCGCCGCGGCCGCCCTGCTCGGTGCGGCGCTTGCCGTCACGATCGGCAAGAGCGTGACGCCCCGCTACACCGCCACCGCTCAGCTCTATGTCGACCCGCGCGAGCTTCAGCTCGTCGACCGCGAGCTCACGCCCCGGGCCCAGGACGTCACCGGCATGGCCATGGTGGTGGAGAGTCAGGCGCGCCTGATCACCTCCAACAGCGTGCTGCTCCAGGTGATCCAGCAGGCCGGCCTCGACAAGGATCCGGAATTCGGAGGCGGTGAGGCTGGGAGCCTGATGTCGTCGCTGCTCGGCCTGATCGGCCTGCAACCGCGCGCGCCCTCCGCTGCGGAGAAGAGGGAAGTGGAGCTCGCGGCGCTCGATGCGTTGAACAAGCACATCGCGATCCGCAAAACCGAGAAGAGCTTCATCGTCGACATCGAGGTCTGGTCGACGGATCCCGCCAAGGCGGCGATGCTCGCCAACACGCTGACCAATGCCTATCTCGCCGAGTCCCGCAAGTCGCAGGCTTCGGCGGCACGGCGCGCCACCAACGATCTCTCCAGCCGTCTGAAGGAGCTGCGCGACCGGCTGCGTAACGCCGAGACCGCGCTGGCGACCTACAAAGCCCAGAACAATTTCGTCGGCACCCAGGATGCGCTGATCAGCGATCAGCAGCTCTCCGCCAGCAACCAGCGGCTTTCCGCGGCCCGCGCGGCGACGATGGACGCGCAGGCGCGGCTCGACCAGATCGAGGCGAGCCGCCGCACCGCTGCCGATGCCGGCGCGATTCCGGAGGCGCTGCAATCGCCGACCATTGCGAATTTGCGCGCGCAATATGCCGACGCCCGGAAGAAATATGCGGAGCAGGCCGGTGAGCTCGGCCCGCGCCATCCGGCGCTGCGCCAGACCGAGAAGCAGGTCGAGGACCTCAAGCGCACCATCAACGAGGAGATCGACCGCTTCGCCCAGTCCGCCAAGAACGATCTGACGCGCGCCCGCGACTTCGAGGCCTCGCTCAACCGCGCGCTGGAAGCGCAGAAGCGGCAGAGCGTTCAGCTCAGCCAGGCCGCCGTGCGCCTGCGCGAGCTCGAGCGCGAGGCCGACGCAAGCCGTGACGTCTATCAGTCCTTTCTCAAGCGCTCCCGCGAGACCGAGGAGCAGGAGAGCCTGAACACCTCGGCCGCCCGCGTCATCGGCGAGGCGACTGTGCCGCAGCGGCGCTCGTTCCCGCCGGCCATGAGCCTGTTCGCCATGATCGGCTTCATCTTCGGGGCGATCGCAGCATCGAGCTGGTTCGTCGTTGCAGATTTGCTTTTCGCCGGTGCAGCCGCGCCCGCGACGCCGACACCCGCCCGGCGTGAGCGCTCGCCAGCGCCGCAGGCGTCCCGAGCACCGGAGCTCCCGCGCGCTGCAGAGGTTGCTCAGCCGCGCCAGGCCCCGCGCGCTCCTGAAGCTGCGCCGTCGATGCCGGAGCTCGCCGCGCCCCCGCTGCAGCCTTCCATGGTCGAGCAGCCAATGATCGAGAAGCCGCTGATCGCACGCTTCCAGGAGGCCGACGTCATCCATACGCTCGGCGCCATACTTCCCACCGGCGGCGGCGTCGATCTCACGCGGCTGGGTTGGCCGACGCTGCGCCCCGGCTTTCCCATGACGAGCTTGCTCAACGCCTGGCGCGACATGCGCGCCGCGGTGACGCGGCGCGCCGGCGGCAACGCGATGCCGGTCGTCGCGCTCGTCGGCACCGGCAAGACCAGCGGCCGCAGCGTGGCCGCGCTGAACTTCGCGCTGGCGGCCGCACGCGACGGCGCCCGCGTGCTGATGATCGATGCCGACCATCAGGCGCGCTCGCTCACGAACAGGGTCATCCGTCCCGGCAAGAGCGAGCCGAGCAGGCTCGGCTGGCTCTCGATCGGCAGCAAGGACGCGCGCGAGATCAAGACGGTCAACGGCATCTCGGTGCTGCCGGCCGCCGAAGGCGACGCCGGCAAAGCCGCCGATGCCATCCACAAGGCGATTGTGCAGGCCCATTCCGCGGGCGGCTATGATCTCGTGATCCTCGACGGCCCGGCCATTCCGCTCGCGGCCGGCGGCCGCAAGCTGCTCGAGGACATCGACTCGCTGGTGGCCGTGCTGCCGACCAGCCTCGACGTCAACGACAGCCTGGAAGAGATCCTGGCCGCGCTCGGCCCGGCCGAGCGCAAGCTCGTCGGCGTCGTGCTCGACGAGCTCACCCCTGCAATGCAAACGCGCCAGCGAGGCAGACAATATGCTTGAGCGCCGCGTCAACCTCGACGGACGGGCAGCAACTGCCGAGGTGCCGAGAATCACCGTCGGCGGACTTCGCATGGCCGCGATCGACCTGGAAGAGACCGCCGATTTCATGATCGAGGCGACGAATCCCGACCATCGCATCGGCCGTCCGCTGTTCCTGACCTCGGCCAATGGCGAGGTGCTGGCGCGCTGCTCGACCGAGCCGCAGACCGAGCAGCTGTTCCGTGCCGCCGATTTGATCAACGCCGACGGACAGCCGCTGGTCGCCGCTTCAAAGCTGCAATCCTGGTTCCCGCTGCCGGAGCGCGTCGCAACCACGGACCTGTTCCACGTCGTCGCGCGCAAGGCCGAAGCCGCCGGCCGCACCTTCTACATGTTCGGCGCAAGCGAGGCCGAGAACGCCGCGGCGGTCGCGAACGTCCAGAAAATGTATCCACGTCTCAAAATCGTCGGGCACAGCCACGGCTATCTGCGCGGCGAGGCGCTGCGTGCCAAGGTCGAGGAGATCAACGCCCTGGCACCGGACTATCTGTGGGTCGCGCTCGGTGTGCCCAACGAACAGGCATTCGTGAAGGAATTCACGCCGCATCTGACCAATGTTGGCGTCATCAAGACATCCGGCGGATTGTTCAACTTCTTGTCAGGCAGTCGTTCCCGCGCGCCGCAATGGATGCAGAAGATCGGGCTCGAATGGGCCTGGCGCACCTTGCTCGAGCCGCGCCGTCTGCTCTGGCGTTATTTGACCACCAACCCCCGCGCGCTCTATCTTCTCTTCAGCCGCAACCGGCCCCTCCGTTAAGAGAAGAGCAGAATACGACATGACCGACCGACCGACCGTCCTCGTCACCGGGGGCGCTGGCTATATTGGCTCGCATGCCTGCCGTGCATTGTCCGCCGCCGGCTATCAGCCCGTCGTTTATGACAATCTCTCGACAGGTCATCGCAGCTTCGTATCGGGCCCGCTGGTGACGGGCGATCTGCTCGACGGCGCGGCGCTGGCGCGCGCCTTCGCCGACCACAAGATCACGGCGGTGATGCATTTCGCGGCGGCGAGCCTCGTCGGGGAATCCATGACCGACCCGCAGAAATATTACATCAACAACGTCCAGGGCACGCTGTCGCTGCTGCAGGTGATGCGCAACGCGGGCTGCCATCGCATCGTGTTCTCCTCGACCGGCGCCGTCTACGGCAACGCCGATTCCAAGGCGCTGCCGGAAGACTTTCCTTGCGCGCCGATCAATCCTTACGGCGCGTCGAAATTGATGATCGAGCGCATGCTCGCCGACTACCGCACGGCCTATGGCTTCGGCGCGTTCTGCCTGCGCTATTTCAACGCCAGCGGCGCCGATCCGGCCGGCGGCATCGGCGAGCTGCGCGACAACGAAACCCACCTCATTCCCCGCGCGATGATGGCGCTTCAGGGCCATGTCGAGTTCGCGGTGTTCGGCGACGATTACGACACGCCCGACGGCACCGCGATCCGCGACTACATCCATGTCACGGACCTTGCGGCGGCGCATGTGGCGGCCTTGAGGCTCTTGGAGCAAGGCCATGCCGGCGACAGCTTCAATCTCGGCACCGGCTCCGGCTTTTCCGTGCGCGAGATCCTCGACGCCATCAGGCAGGAGACCGGGCGCGAGGTGCCGCACACGATCAAGCCGCGCCGCGCCGGCGATCCCACCTTTCTGGTCGCCGATCCCTCTGCTGCAAGAAAGGTGCTGAACTTCGTTCCGCGTCACTCCGACCTACCGACGATCGTCCGCACGGCCTGGGCCTGGCACCAGAAGGCGCATCCGTTCAGGCCGCGTTAGGCAATCGCGGCTCCGATCGCTTGCTTGCCGTGCCCTGCAGCGGCTAGAACGACTTGTCGCGGCTGCGCCGGCACATTGCCGACAGCCGCGCGATCCGCATTGCCGACGGCCATGTCGGCCTTTCATGGTTCGGTTCGCTTGCACGAGCCGATTTTTCCGAGCGACGTGACGATCTAGTCAGCGTGTCGACCCCTCGTCGGACGCGATTCCGGGAGCATCGACCACATGCATCAGGCTGCCCGCCTGGAATTCGAGCGCGTGATGGAGGAGTTCGTCCGCTGGCATGTGGTGCCGGAGAACGAGCGTTCGCCCGCGCCCGCCTGGTGGTGGGGGCCCGCGATGGCCGTGGTCGACGACCAGGAGCCGATGAGCGCAACAAGCTGCTGCGCGTTGAACGTGAGCGAAGGGACGAGCTTCGCCGAGGGCGCGCGCGCCATTCTCGCGCTGTTCACCGAGCAGACGTCACTGACCGGTCCCCAGGACTTTCCGAGCAAGGCCGAGGGGGAAGAGCACGAGGTGCGCGAGCTGCACCCGCAGCCGTCAGACGACAGCGCGTTTCAGCCCTGAGGCTGCGTCTTCGTCGGCCGCTTCCGGCTGGAGCGGCGGCGCGACGGGCAGCGCCATGGGCCGCAGCAGCTCGCCCATCTGCCGCGCCGGCAGCGGCTTGGAGATCAGGAAGCCCTGCATCTCGTCGCAGCCATGGGCGCGCAGGAATGCCTCCTGCTCGGCGTTCTCGACGCCTTCGGCGACGACGGTCATGCCGAGGGCCTTGCCCATGCTGATGATCGCCTGCGCGATGGCCTGATCCTCCGAATCCTGCGGCAGGTCGCGCACGAAGGAACGGTCGATCTTGATCGTGTCGATCGGGAAGTGCTTCATCAGCGACATCGACGAATAGCCGGTGCCGAAATCGTCGATGGCGAGACGGATGCCGCGGCTCTGGATGGAGTCGAGCACCTTCAGCGCGCGGCCGACATTGCGCATCATCATGCTCTCGGTGACCTCGAGCTGGAGCAGCACGGGCGACATGCCGGAGGCCGCCAGCGCCTCGTCCACGTCCTGCAACAGATGCTCGTCGGCAAACTGCCGCGGCGACAGGTTGACCGCCATCGACAGCGGCAGCAGGCCGCGGCGCTGCCAGGCCATGGCCTGCGCGCATGCCTCTTTCAGCACCCAGCGGCCGATCGGCACGATCAGCCCGGTTTCCTCCGCAAGCGGAATGAACTGTGCCGGCGAGACGTTGCCGAGATCGGGATGCGTCCAGCGCAGCAGCGCCTCGACGCCCGTGATCTGACCCGTCGCCATGTCCACCTTGGGCTGGTAGTTGAGCGAGAACTGCTCGCGCTCCAGCGCGCGGCGCAGTGCGCTCTCCAGCGACAGCCGCTCGATCGACTGCGTCTTCACCTCGTTGGAGAAGAAGCGATAGCCGTTCTTGCCGTCCTCCTTGGCGAGGTACATCGCCATGTCGGCGTTCTTGGTCAGCGTCTGGGCGTCGGAGCCGTTGGCCGGATACATCGCGATGCCGATCGAGGCGGTGGAATGGCACTCGTGGCCGGCCAGCTGCATGGGCTCGGCGAGCGCGGCAAGCAGCCCGGTGGCGATGCGCTGGACGTCCTCGATCTCGCCGCACTGGTCGAGGATCACCACGAACTCGTCGCCGCCGAGGCGCGCGACCACGTCGCTCGCCCGCAGGGCGCCGCGCAAGCGGTTCGCCACTTCGAGCAGGAGCAGGTCGCCGGCCTCGTGCCCCAGCGAATCGTTGATGACCTTGAAGCGGTCGAGGTCAATGAACAGCACCGCAAATCGGTGATCGTGGCGTTGCGCCGCATCGATCGCCTCGCGCAGCAGGGCGTTGAAGGTCTCGCGGTTCGGCAGATCGGTCAGGCTGTCGTGCGAGGCGAGGTATTCGATGCGCTCGTCGGCCTTGTTCTTCTCGTCGGCGCGATCGAAGTTCTCCATCGCGAAGGAGACGTTGTCGGCGAGGCGCTGCAACAGCTCGACGAATTCGGGCGTGAAGGTCGCCGGTTCGGTCGACATGTAGATCATGACGCCGACCGCCTGGTCGTGCACGATGAGCGGAAACGCGGCGCCCGACCGCGCGCCGTCCGCGCGCACGATGGGGTGGAAGACACGGACGCGGTCGTCGTTGAGATAATCGTTGCTGATGCAGGGCTGGCGCGTGCGGAACGCCGTGCCGCTCATGCCGCGCCCTTCCGGCCGTTCGGGATCGACGGAAAGACGGACATTGCGCGTGGTGCCGGCGGAGGGACCTGCGGCGGCGACGATCTCGAGCTGGTCCGTGCCGGGTCTGGCCAGGGCAATCGTGGTCGAAGTGAACTTGGCGCCGTTCGACGCCGCAAGGCAGACGAGGTCGAACAGCTCGGCCCGCGACTTCGCGCGCATGATCGCCTCGTTGGTCGCGCTCAGCGCCGCGAACATGCGCGTCAGGCGCTCCTTCTGCGCTTCGGTGCGGGCCTTCTCCTCGGCGCGCTCGAAATTGTCGAGTGCGAAGGAGACGTTCTCCGCGAGCCGCCCGAGCAGCTCGACCAGATCGGGCGTGAACGTATTCTCTTCCGGTGCGAGGAAGAGCAGAATGCCGACCGGTTCCCGTCCCGCTCTCAGAAGCGGGAAGCTCGCCGCAGCCCGCGTTCCATCCTCGATGGCCTGCGCGCGCCAATATGCGGAGCGCGGCTCGTTCAGATAATCGTTCATCACACTGGGCCGGCACGTCCGCAGCGAGGTGCCGATGATGCCCTGGCCCTCGGGATGGTCGGCGGAAATGATGCAGGTACGCCCGCTCATGCGCTCCTGCAAGCGTCCCTTGACGGCAACGACGCGGACGAGTTCGCGTGCTTCGTCGATGATGCCGATCGTCGCCGAGGCGAACAGATCGCCGAGCACGGCCGCCTGGCAGGCCGCGTCGAACAACTCCTCGCGCGTCTTGGCGCGCATGATGGCTTCGTTGGTCGCGCTCAGCGCCTCGAACATTCCGCTCAGACGATTGCGCTGCTTGTCCGCCCGCGCCTTCTCATCGGCACGGTCGAAGCTTTCGAGCGCGAAGGCGACGTTGGCCTGAAGCTTGCGCAGCAGCTCGACGAGCTCCGGCGTGAAGGTGCCGCGCTCCGGGGAGTTGAACAGAAAGACGCCCTCGACCCGGTCGCCGTTGAACAGCGGCAAGGCCGCGGAGGATGCGATGCCGGTGCGGCGGGCGCTGGCCTGCCAGGGCGCAATGCGGTCGTCGGCGAGCACGTCGTTGCTGACGGCGGGCTGGCGCGTGCGAAACGCGGTGCCGGTCAAGCCGCGCCCTTCGGGCACCTGGTCGGAGGTGGAGAACGTGAAGTTGCGAACCTGATCCGCATTCGGGCCGTAGCAGGCGACGACGCGCAGCAGCCCGGTCCGATCGTCGACCAGCGCGACGGTGGCTGAGGTGAACTTTGCTCCCGTTGCGGTCGCCTCGCAGACGAGGTCGAACAGCTCAGCCCGCGACCGTGCCCGCAGGATCGCCTCGTTGGTGGCGCTGAGCGCTGCATACATGCGCGCCAGGCACTCTTCTTCGGCGGAGATCCGGGCTTTCTCGGCCTCGCGGCCGAAATTCTCGATCGCGAAGGAGACGTTCTCGGCCATGCGCAGCAGCAGCGCGACGATCTCCTCGTCTTTGGCCCAGGACCGGCTGATGAAGAACAGCAGCACGCCGACGCTCTCGCCGTGCCTGATCAACGGCGCGACCACGCAGGCGGCGACGCCGGTGTTGACGTTGGCCTGCTCCCACGGCGTGCCCCTGGTGCGGCTGGCGAGATCGGCCTCGACAATGGCTTTCTGCGTCCGGAACACCTCGCCCGAGATACCCTTGCCGTAAGGATTGTCCGGATCGACCGAATAGCGTGCCTGGGTGACGAGATCGAGGTTCTGCCCGGTGGCGGCGACAGGCTTCATCCAGTGCGAGTCCGGCTCGCGAAGTAGCACGATGGTCGCCAGCGACTTGCCGCTGTGGACCGAAGCGTCGCACACGAGCTGGTATAGCTCCCGCTCGGTCTTGGCGCGCAGGATAGCTTCGTTGGTGGCGCTGATGGCGCCGAACATGCGGTTGAGGCGCCGCGTCGCCCGCTCGCTGGTCTGCCGCGCGGTCTCACGGGCGAAATTGTCCAACGCGTAGGAAATGTTCGCCGACATGCGCTCGAACAGTGACACCATCTGCTCGTTCAGCGAGTTGGCCTCGCTCCGCGTCACATACAATACGCCGACGCTCTTGCCATTGCAGAGCAGCGGCAGCGCCGCGGCCGCACCGATATGCGCCTTGGCGGCGCCTTCGCGCCACGCCAGCGAGCGCGGATCGTTCAGATAGTCGTTGCTGACGCACAGCTTCTGATCGCGAAACGCCTCGCCGCCGACGCCGGCTCCTTCTGGCGTGCCGGCTTCCGTCGTGATCACGATCGAGCGGAGCCGCGCAACGTCATCGCCACAACCGGCCGCGTAGCGCAGCCTTCGGCCGTCCGGCTCGACCAGGAAAACGGCAACGGCCAGAAAATCCCCGCTCGAAAACCCGGCGTCGCAGACCTTCTGGTACAGCTCCTCCGGCGATCTCGCGTACAGGATCGCTTCATTGATGGCGCTCAACGCCGCAAAGGTGCGCGCGAGTGTCGTCGGCACGATCTCAGCTCCCAGGCATTTCTGCCTATTTATCCCGGGACCTTTATGCGCGGCGATCGCCTAAGTGGTCGTTATTGCGCGGCGCAAACCGTCGATCAAAGTGAACGAGCTGCGAACGAGCGCGACAAAACTGACCGGAATACCGCTGCGACGCCGAACCGCCTACGAATGGCATGTTCAGTTACCACTTTGCAGCCTGTGTTGGTTTACGGGAGGTTGATATCGCGGTGCCGTAGCACCTCCTTCAAAACGGCAGCGCCACGCTGGTCTTGATCTCCTTCAGCACCACGTTGCTGCGGACGTAGCGGATGCCGGGGATGCGGAACATGAACTCGTCGAGGAAGCGGTTGTAGGCCGCCATGTCCTGCACGACGACGCGCAAATGATAATCGGCGTCCCCGGTGGTCGCAAAACACTCCAGCACCTCGCGGCGCTTGGTGACCCTCGCCACGAATTCATCGACGAACTTCGCATCGTGCCGCTCCAGCGAGACGTGGAGGATGGCGGACATCGCAAAGCCCGCCTGCTCGCGCGCGACCAGCGCCGCATAGCCCTGGATGACGCCGCTCTCCTCCAGCGCGCGCACCCGCCGCCAGCAGGCCGAGGTGGACATGCCGACCCCGTCGGCGAGTTGCTGGTTGGTGGCGCGGCCATCTCGCTGGAGATGGGCGAGAATGCGGGTGTCCTGCTCTTCGATCATGGGAGGCTCCAGTTCGAGCAGGTCTACCAGATTGGACGCCTGCATGCAAAATTCTACCGAATTTCCATAACAGAAGGGATTAATAGGTAAGACCTACCAGCGGCCCGGGCATAACTTTCCATCACTGGGCAGGATGCCGCGCGAGGTCCGCCATGGACGCCAATCCGTCACTCGATATGTACGAGCTCTCCGATCGCTATGAGCGCGAGGAGGGCCGCGTCTTCCTCACGGGCACGCAGGCCATCGTCCGCATCGCGCTCGACCAGGCGCGACGAGACCGTGCGGCCGGGCTCAACACCGCCGGCTTCATCTCCGGCTATCGCGGCTCACCGCTCGGTGGCATCGATCTCGAGCTCTGGCGCATCCAGCAGCGGCTCAAGCAGGACCGCATCGAATTCCTTCCCGCCGTGAACGAGGACCTCGCGGCGACAGCTGTACTCGGCTCGCAACAGGTCGAGACGCAAGGCGACCGCGAGGTCGATGGCGTGTTCGGGCTCTGGTACGGCAAGGGCCCGGGCGTCGATCGGTCCGGCGATGCGCTCAAGCACGGCAACGCTTATGGCTCCTCGCCGCATGGCGGCGTGCTGGTGGTCGCCGGCGACGACCATGGCTGCGTCTCCTCCTCGATGCCGCACCAGTCCGACGTCGCCTTCATGAGCTGGTTCATGCCGACGCTGCACCCCTCGGACGTCGGCGAATATCTGGCGTTCGGCGAATATGGCTACGCGCTGAGCCGCTTCTCCGGCATGTGGGTCGGCTTCAAGGCGATCTCCGAGATCGTGGAATCGGGCGCCTCCGTCGCGCTCCGCCCGCCGCGCCTCTTCCGCACGCCAGACTTCACGCCGCCGCCGGGCGGCCTGCACTATCGCTGGCCCGATTTGCCGGGCCCGCAGATCGAGGAACGGCTGGAAGCGAAGAAGCACGCGGTCTACGCCTTTGCCAAGGCCAACCCGATCGACCGGCACATCTACGATATCCCCAGCGCCACCTACGGCATCGTCACCACCGGCAAGGCGCATCTCGACCTGATGGAAGCGCTGCGGCTGATGGGCCTCGATGAAGCGGCCTGTCGCCGCATCGGCATCGACGTCTACAAGGTCGGCATGGTCTGGCCGCTGGCGCTGCACGACGCGATGGAGTTCGTGAGAGGCAAGCGCGAGATCCTGGTGGTCGAGGAGAAGCGCGGCATCATCGAGAGCCAGTTCAAGGAGTATTTTTACGACTATCCCGGCAGCAAGCCCGAGCGCATGGTCGGCAAGCACGACGAAACCGGCGTACGGCTGATCTCCTGGATCGGCGAATTGTCGCCTCGCGCGCTCGCGAACGTGCTCGCGCGCCGGCTCGATCCGATGTTTCCGGGTCTCAATCTCGCCGCGCGCGCGGCCGCCTTGATGCCGGAAGCCGCGCGAACGATCAATGTCAGCGGCGCGACGCGCACGCCCTATTTCTGCTCGGGATGTCCGCACAACACCTCGACCAAAGTGCCGGAAGGATCGAAGGCGCTCGCCGGCATCGGCTGTCACTTCATGGCGAGCTGGATGGACCGCGAGACCTCCTCGCTGATCCAGATGGGCGGCGAGGGCGTGAACTGGGCTGCTTCATCGCGATTTACCGGCCGCAAGCACGTGTTCCAGAATCTCGGCGAAGGCACCTACTATCACTCCGGCTCGATGGCGATCCGGCAGGCGATCGCGGCCAAGGCCAACATCACCTATAAGGTCCTGTTCAACGACGCGGTCGCCATGACCGGCGGCCAGCCGGTCGACGGGCCCGTCAGCGTCCATGCCATCGCCCACAGCGTCCGCGCCGAAGGTGTCGAGCGCATCGCCCTGGTGTCGGACGATCCCGCGCAATTCAGGCCGGCCGACCTGCCATCCGGCGTGACCATCCATCCGCGTGAGGAGATGGATGCCGTGCAGCGCGAGCTGCGCGAGGTTCCCGGCGTCTCGGTGCTGATCTACCAGCAGACCTGCGCCACCGAGAAGCGGCGCCGGCGCAAGCGCGGGCAGATGGCCGATCCCAAGCGCTTCGCCTACATCAACGACCTCGTCTGCGAAGGCTGCGGCGACTGCTCGGTCGAATCCAACTGCCTCAGCGTCGAGCCGAAGGAGACGCCGTTCGGCCGCAAGCGGCAGATCAATCTGTCGGCCTGCAACAAGGATTTTTCCTGCCTCAACGGCTTCTGCCCGAGCTTTGTCACGGTCGAAGGCGGGACGCGGCGGAAGAAGAGCGCGAGCCATATCGACGCGGCCGACCGCGCCGCCACACTACCCCTGCCCGCGCCCGCAACGCTCGAGCGGCCCTACGATCTCTTGGTGACCGGCGTCGGCGGCACCGGCGTGATCACCGTCGGCGCGCTGATCGGCATGGCCGCGCATCTGGAACGCCGCGGCGTTTCGGTGCTCGACTTCACGGGCTTTGCGCAGAAATTCGGGCCTGTGCTGAGCTACATTCGCCTGGCCGCGAGCCCTGAGGCGCTGCACCAGGTCCGCATCGACCAGGGCGCGGCCGATGCGCTGATCGGCTGCGACCTCGTCGTCAGCTCCTCGCCCAAAGCCTCAGGCACATATCGCCGCGGCACCCGTGCCGCCGTCAACACCGCGGAAATGCCGACCGGCGACGTGGTCCGCTTCCGCGACGCCGATCTCGCTGCGCCAAGCCGCCTGCGCGCAATCGGTCAGGTCATCGGCGAGCACAATCTCGACACGTTCAATGCCAATGCGCTGGCCGAACGCCTGCTCGGCGATGCCGTCTACGCCAACATCATCATGCTCGGCTTTGCCTGGCAGCGCGGTCTCGTCCCTGTTTCGCTGCAGGCGCTGCTCCGCGCGATCGAGCTCAACGGCGTCGCGATCGAACGCAACAAGCAGGCCTTTGCCTGGGGCCGGATCGCCGCTGCCGATCCGGATTTTCTGCCGACCTCGGACGAGGCACCTGAAGCCGAGACGCTCGACCAGATCATTGCCCGGCGCGCCGAGTTCCTCACGGCCTATCAGAACGACGCCTACGCGGCGCGCTATCGGGCGATGGTCGGAAAGGTCCGCAATGCCGAGGCCAAGCTGAACAGTGAGGCGCTGACGGAGGCGGTCGCTCGCGGCCTGTTCAAGCTGATGGCCTACAAGGACGAGTACGAGGTGGCGCGGCTCCACATGCGGAGCGGCTTTCTCGACGAGCTGAAGCGTGAATTCGAGGACGGCTTCAGCATCCAGTACCACCTCGCCCCGCCGTTCCTGAAGTCGCGGCGCGATGCACGGGGACGTCCGCGCAAACGCGCCTTCGGTCAGTGGATTCAGGTGCCTCTGGCCATGCTCGCGCGCTTGAAAGCACTGCGCGGAACGCCTTTCGATCCGTTCGGCTACACCGCGGAACGGCGCGCAGAGCGTGAACTGATCGCCTGGTATGAAGGCCTGATCGAGCGGATGCTGGGCGAGCTCGATGCGGCGCATCTGCCAAATCTCGTGGCGATCGCCAAAGGCCCGATGGATATCCGCGGCTATGGCCCGGTGAAGGACATCGCGATTGTGAAGGTGAAGGCCGAAGTCGAGCGGCTGCTCGCCGAACTGGACACGCCATCGCCGGCAAGGATGCACGCCACCGGTTGACGCGGCGCCGCGGACGCTTCAGCCTCTGCTCCTTAAGGGACGCTCTGATGGCCTCCTGCGATCGGGTGATGCATCATGGATTTCGACCAGTTGACACTGACCGAGGCCGCGGCCGGCCTCGCCGCCGGGACATTCACGAGCACCGCACTCACCCGGGAAGCCCTGGCCCGCGCCAAGGCCAACGCCGAACTCAATGTCTTTGTCACCCTGGACGAAGCCGGCGCCTTGAAGGCCGCGGCCGCGTTCGACGCGGCAGGCGACAGGACAAAGCCGCTCGGCGGCGTACCCATCGTGATCAAGGACAATATCGAGGTCGCGGGACTGCCCTGTAGCGCCGGCACACCGGCGCTGAAGGATTACATTCCGAAGGCCGACGCGCCTGTCGTGACAAAGCTGCGCGATGCCGGAGCGATCATCATCGGCAAGACCAGCATGCACGAGCTCGCCTTCGGCATCTCCGGCTACAACACCGCGTTCAAGACCGGCGCCGAGTATGGCGTGCGCAACGCCTATGATCGCACTTTGATCGCCGGCGGCTCCTCGTCAGGCACGGGCGCGGCGATTGGCGCGCGGATCGTCGCCGGCGGGCTCGGCACGGACACCGGCGGGTCGGTGCGGGTGCCTGCCGCCCTGAACGGATGCGCCTCGCTGCGCCCGACGGTCGGCCGCTACCCGCAAGACGGCATCGCGCCGATCTCGCACACCCGCGATACCGCAGGCCCGATGGCTGCGACCATGGCGGATGTCGCGCTGCTCGACCGCGTCATCGCCGGTGGCGATGCGCTTGCGCCGGCGGATCTGACGCAGGTCCGCGTCGGCCTCGCGAGATCGATGCTGGCCAATCTCGATGCCGACACCGAGGCCGCGTTCCAGGAAGCCGTCGCGAAAATGAAGGTGCAAGGCGTCACGGTCGTCGGGATCGAGATGCCGCAACTGGCAGAGCTCGACGCCCAGGTCAGCTTTCCCGTCGCGCTGTACGAGGCCTATGACGATCTGGTCGCCTATCTCAGGCACACCGGCACCGGCCTCTCCATCGCGGCACTGGCGGAGCAGATCGCCAGCGCCGATGTGAAGGGCACCTATGACGGCTTGGTGATCCCGCGCAAGCTGCCTGGTCCCGACGGCACCCTGGTCGACGCCAAGCCGATCTACGACGCCGCGATCGAGATTGCGCGCCCCGCGCTGCAGGCGCTGTACGCCAGGAGCTTTGCCGACAACCGGCTCGATGCGATCGCCTTCCCAACCACGCCGCGCGTCGCCATTCCCTCCAATCCGGAGTCCAGCAGCCTCGAGAATTTCGGCCTGTTCATTCAGAACACGGACCCAGGCAGCAATGCCGGGATTCCCGGCATCCAGATCCCGATCGCGCTCGGCGCCAGCAGCAGATTGCCGATCGGGCTTGAGCTCGATGGCCCCGCCGGCAGCGATCCCCGCCTGCTCGCGATCGGCATGGCGCTCGAGGCTGCGTTCGGGCGCTTGCCGCCACCGGCTCGCTGACGGACTCCCTCCGGAAATGCTGGAAGGTGGCGCCTCGTTCGTTCGGCCGGCTGGACAAGGCGAGGGGAGGTCCGATCCCGTTCATCGTGGTATTTCGATGGGGGTGGGCGTACCTTCCTTATCGCTGTCGAATACGATCAGGACCCGCAGTCCGGCGGAAGTCGCGCCCAACGGCAGTAGTCCCTCCGGCTTTCGCTTTGGATCGAACGGGAGTTCCTTCAATAGCCGCACGGTCTCGGACTCTCCGTCCCAAGAATATATTGCGTAGGCTCCCGGCCCGTCCGCAACAGGACCGGCCAGGATGAGGGTGCGATCGCCGAACGCGGCGAGATCGCGTACACCCCTGTTGTCACCGAGCGGAAGTCGGAACAGCCGGTGAGTCGTGCTTTTTCGATCACCGAACAGCGCGTCTATCTCTACCGAGAGGACGACGGCGCGATTGTCGTTCAAGACGGGGCCCCGGAATCCCGCGAGCAACGTCCGATCGTCCTTGATCGCCACGCCCTCGATGGTCAAGCCGTTCTTCTCCAGCCTGATATCCATGAACTCGAGAAGCGCAGGTTCGGCCGCGATGACCTCTCGCAATTGCCCCGTACGCTCGAGGCCCGACGCATTGCCATCTGCCCCCGTCGTGCGGAACCGAACGATCTGGCTGCTTGCGGCAATCCTGGCCCGAATCTTATCGGCATCTTTCTTGGGGTCGAGCTTGTGGTCCTTGTCCCGCGGATGGCCATGCGAGCCGATGACGTAATACTGCCGTTTGGAGAAGGCGACGCCCTCGCCATCAAGTTCGAGCGCCTTGCCATTGAACGTGTTGTTGATCAACTTCACGGGGCTGCCGGCGACGAGCTTGCCGTCGGTCAATTCGATGAATTGAGCGCCCTGGAGATTGTCGTCGATAACGAGGCACGAACGGGGAAACCCATCAGCGGTCGTGCAGGCGATGCCGCTGACATCCTTCGACTTGCCTCCGTCCTTGCCGATCAGCTTGTTCTTGACCGGCCACGCATCGTCGGCCGTAGCAGGAGAAGGCTGCACGCCACCCGCCATCACGAGGCTGAGCAGCAAAGTCGCAATCCATCCTGTTCTGGCAATGGTCATCGAAGCCTCCCTAGAGCCGCAGTCGGGCCAGACCAAGCCATCCAGCTCCATCACAGGATGATGCCGCCAATCCCTTGCGAAGCTCTCACGCAAGCGAACGTTGACCGGCTTGCCCCCGGTCGATCCGTCAAACATGGAAGAGCAACAGATGGAAGAGGAGAAGCTAGAAAGCCGGCCTGGACGAAACGTCGTATCAAAAAAGGATCGAACCGAATGCCTCGGTCCCAAATACATCATTCATATCTCAGGTTGTATTGTTGCAGACAACTCGGCGTTGTCAACACGCTTTCTGCCGCACGTGGAGCCGGCGGTGAAAGGTCTCATGAATACGGGTTGATCAGCTTCTGCTGCTCGGCGCTGTGGTGCACGAGCAGGTCGATGAAGGTCCTCACTTTCGCCGACAGATGATGACGATGCGGATAGACCGCGTTCATGGAGAGCTCGACCGTCCGATATTCCGGCAACAGGCGCACGAGGCGGCCGGCTTCGAGATCATCCTGAATGAGGAACCCCGCCATCAGGCAGATTGCGGCGCCCTCCAGCGCGACCTCGCGCAGCGCTTCTCCGCTATTGGTGACGAAGCTGCCGGAGACGCGCACCGAGGCCGGCGTGCCCTTACGATCGAGGAAGCGCCATTCGTCGCCGAACGGATAGTTCAAGTGCCGACCACAATTGTGCCCGGTGAGCTCGTCGAGCTTCTGCACCCGGCCGTGCTTCTCGATGTAATCGTGGGAGCAGCACAGCACGTGGCGCCAGGTGGCAAGGCTGCGCACGATCAGGCTTGAATCCGGTGGCTGTGTCATGCGCAGGGCAACGTCATAGCCTTCCTCGATGAGGTCGACCTCGGCCTCGCCCATGCGCAGATCGATCTTGAGCTCCGGATAGGTCGACAGCAGTTTGGCCGCAATCGGCGCGACGAACGGCACCATGTGCGTGGCGACGTGAATGCGCAGCGTGCCGCGCGGCACCGACTGCAATTCGCTCGCGATGTCGTCGGCCTGTTCGATGTCGGCGAGAATCTGGACGCAGCGGTCGTAATAGGCCTTCCCGATCTCGGTCAGATTGACCTTGCGCGTGGTGCGGTGAAGCAGCCGCACCCCGAGCCGGTCTTCCAATGCCTGCACGTGATTGCTCACCATGGTGGTCGACATGTTGAGCTTGCGGGCTGCTGCGGAGAAGCCGCCGGTCTCGACCACCCGGCTGAACACTTCGAGGCTGGTCAATCGATCCATGGCTTTCCTTGACTGGGATGTGCGCCTCAGCAGCAATCGCGCGGCAATCGCGCTGGCGTAGCCGCTCGCCTGACCCGGTAGACATCACGAACCAGGGTGACCGCTCAGATTATCCACCTTGAATGGATAATCCTTCCAGAATCTAGCCGATTATCATCCGGGCCAGCAAGACCGATAGTCTCAGCGAGCCGACAGGAGACTGCAATGTCCGAAATGCCCCGCGCCGAGACCTTCCAGCAAGCCACTGAAATCACGCGCGATTACGCCAAGGCGCCGCCCGCTATGCCAGCCCGGAACAGGGTCCGGCGCGCGGCCTTGGTGCTCGCGCTGCTCGCAGGCACTGCAACCATGGCCTACTACGGACACGATTACTGGACCAACGGCCGCTACCTCGAATCCACCGACGACGCCTATGTGAAGGCGGACTCCACGATCGTCGCGCCGAAGGTCTCCGGCTACATCGCCAAGGTGCTGGTCGGCGACAATGAGAAGGTTCGGGCGGGCCAGCTGCTGGCCAAGATCGACGACCGCGATTTCAAGGCGGCGCTCGATCAGGCGAAAGCCGACGTCGCCGCCGGCGAAGCCTCGGTCCGCAACATCGACGCCCAGCTCGAACTGCAGCAGCCGATCATTGAACAGAGCACCGCCGACGTCGCCGCTGCAGAAGCCAATCTGAAATTCGCGCAGGAGGAGCGCGCCCGCTACGACGACCTCATGAAGTCGGGCTCCGGCACGATCCAGCGCGCGCAGCAGACCGACGCGGCGCTGCGCGCCAGCAGCGCGCAATTGCAGCATGCCAAGTCCGGCCTCGTCGCCGCGCAGCGCAAGGTCGACGTGCTCACCACCCAGCGCGCCCAGGCCACCGCCCAGCTCGAACGCGCCCGCGCGGTCGCGCAGCAGGCGGCGCTGAACCTGTCCTATACCGAGATCACCGCGCCGGTGGACGGCACGGTCGGCGCCCGCAGCTTGCGTGTCGGCCAATACGTGCAGGCCGGCACGCAATTGATGGCGGTGGTGCCGCTCGACGCCGTCTACGTCGTCGCCAATTTCAAGGAGACCCAGCTCACCCATGTGCGGCCGGGCCAGCCGGTCGAGCTGCACGTCGACAGCTTCCGCAACATCAGCCTGCGCGGCCATGTCGACAGCCTGTCGCCGGCGAGCGGGCTCGAATTCGCGCTGCTGCCGCCCGACAACGCCACCGGCAATTTCACAAAGATCGTGCAGCGCGTTCCGGTGAAGATCGTCCTCGACGACCACAGCCTCACCGGCTTGCTGCGGCCCGGCATGTCCGCGGTGCCGACCGTCGACACCAAACAGGCGGTGCTGGCCGAGCGCGAGACGGCCAAGCGCCTTGCCGACAATACGTCCCGCGCGAATGGGGGTTGAAGCCATGGGCACGCTCCAACCGGCCCTCAACGCCACCTCCGCCAATCTTCCCGCCCCCGTAGCATCCGCCGCGCCGGCGGTGTCGACAAAGACCTGGATTGCGGTGATCGGCGCCACGCTCGGCGCCTTTATGGCGGTTCTGAACATCCAGATCGTCAACGCCTCGCTCGCGGACATTCAGGGCGCGATCGGCGCCGGCATCGACGACGGCGGCTGGATCTCGACCTCCTATTTGATCGCCGAGATCGTGGTCATCCCGCTGTCGGGCTGGCTCGCGCAGGTGTTCTCGATCCGCATCTATCTGCTCACCAACGCGATCCTGTTCCTGGTTCTGTCCGCGGCCTGCGCACTGGCGCAGGATCTGTCGCAGATGATCGTGCTGCGCGCTATCCAGGGCTTCACCGGCGGCGTGCTGATCCCGATGGCGTTCACGCTGATCATCATGCTGCTGCCGCGCGCCAAGCAGCCGGTCGGCCTTGCGCTGTTCGCGCTGTCGGCGACTTTCGCGCCGGCGATCGGCCCGACCATCGGCGGCTATCTCACCGAGAATTTCGGCTGGCAATACATCTTCTACGTCAACCTGGTTCCCGGCGCGATCATGGTCGGCATGCTCTGGTACGCGCTCGAGCCCAAGCCGATGAAGCTGGCGCTGCTTCGCGAGGGCGACTGGGCCGGCATCATCACCATGGCGATCGGCCTGTCCGCGCTCCAGACCGTGCTGGAGGAAGGCAACAAGGACGACTGGTTCGGCTCGCCGTTCATCGTCAAGCTCTCGATCATCGCCGCTGTTGCGCTGACGGCATTCCTGATTATCGAACTCACGGTGAAGAAGCCGCTGCTCAATCTGCGTCTGCTCGTGCGTCGCAATTTCGGCTTCGGCATGCTCGCGAACTTCCTGCTCGGCATTGCACTCTACGGCTCCGTGTTCATCCTGCCGCAATATCTGGCGCGTATTCAGGGCTACAATGCCGAGCAGATCGGCATGGTGCTGGCCTGGACCGGGCTGCCGCAACTCGTGCTGATCCCGCTGGTGCCGCGCCTGATGCAGAAGTTCGATGCGCGGATCATCATCGGCGTCGGCTTCGTTCTGTTCGCAGCATCCAACTTCATGAACATCAACATGACCAACGACTATGCCGCCGACCAGCTGCTGTGGCCCAATATCGTGCGCGCCATCGGCCAGGCGCTGGTGATGGCGCCGTTGTCGGCGGTCGCGACCGCAGGCATCGAAGCGGAGAATGCGGGCTCGGCCTCCGGCCTGTTCAACATGATGCGCAATCTCGGCGGCGCCGTCGGCATCGCGCTGCTGCAAACCGTGCTGTCCAAGCGCGAGCAATATCACTCCAACGTGCTGATGCAGTCGGTCTCTGTGTTCGAGGAGGCCACACGAACGCGGCTCGAGCAGCTCACGCAATATTTCGTCAATCACGGCGTTCTCGACCGTGCGGACGCCGCGCATCGCGCCTATGTCGCGATCGGCCATACCGTGCAGAAGCAGGCCTATATCTTCGCCTTCAGCGATACTTTCTACCTGCTCGGAATGGCGCTGATCGTCGCTCTCATCGCCGTATTCTTTCTGAAGAGGCCCGGCCAAGTCTCGGCCGGCGGAGCCCACTGACCCAACCAAAGAAAAGGAGAACGACCATGAAGCCCCGCATGAACTACTACCAGGCCGCGCCCGATACGATCAAAGCGCTGGTGGCGCTTGAGCAGCAGATCCAGTCGACCGGCCTGGAGAAATCGCTGATCGAGCTGGTCAAGATCCGGGCCTCGCAGATCAACGGCTGCGCCTTCTGCATCAACATGCACACCGAGGACGCCCGCAAGCGCGGCGAGACCGAGCAGCGCATCTACCTGCTCAACGCCTGGCGCGAATCCCCGCTCTATTCCGACCGCGAGCGCGCCGCGCTCGCCTGGACCGAAGCGGTGACGCTGATCTCAGAGACGCATGCGCCCGACGAGACTTACGAACAGGTCCGCGCGCAGTTCTCCGAGGAGGAGACGGTGAACCTGACCATGCTGATCGGTGCCATCAATGCCTGGAACAGGATCGCGATCGCATTCCGCGCCGTGCATTCGGTGAAGGTGAAGGCGTCAGTGGCTTAAACCGACGGCAACGGACGGTCTCGTAGGGTGGGCAAAGCGTAAGCGTGCCCACCATTCTTCAGCAAAAACGTGAGAAGGCGTGGGCACGGCGCAAGCGCGCCTTTGCTCACCCTACGACAGCTACCTATGCCGCTTACACCGCCGTCGCCTTGGCGAAGTCCACGTAGATCTCGCGAAGGCGCGTCGCCATCGGGCCGGGCTTGCCGTCGCCGATAGTCTTGCCGTCGATGGCGACCACCGGCTGCACGAAGGAGGATGCGCTGGTGATGAACGCTTCCTTGGCGGCGAGCGCTTCGGCGACCGTGAAGGAACGCTCCTCGACGCGGAGCTGGCGCTCCTCGGCAAGCGCGATCACGGCCTTGCGGGTGCAGCCGGGCAGGATCGCGTTGGAGTTCTGGCGGGTGACGATCACGTCGTCCTTGGTCAGGATGAATGCCGTGGACGAGCCGCCTTCGGTCACATAGCCATCCTGCAGCATCCAGGCTTCGCCGGCGCCGGCTTCCGCCGCGGCCTGCTTTGCCAGCACCTGCGCCAGCAGCGCCACGCTCTTGATGTCGCGGCGCTCCCAGCGGATGTCGGGCACCGTGATGACGTTGATGCCGGTCTTGGCCACCGCGGCATTGATGATGTCCTTCTCCGACGTGAACATCACCAGGCTCGACCTGACGTCAGCCTTGGGGAACGGGAAGTCGCGCCCCTTGTCGGCACCGCGCGTCACCTGGAGATAGACGAGGCCGTTCACGAGCTTGTTGCGCGCGATCAGCTCCTTCTGCAGCTCGGTGATGCGCTCGATGGTCTCCGGCAGCTTCAACTTGATCTCGCCGACGGACCGCTCCAGCCGCGCCAGATGCGAAGCATTGTCGACCAGCTTGCCGTCGAGCACGGCCGAGACCTCGTAGATGCCGTCGGCGAACAGGAAGCCGCGATCGAGCACCGAGATCTTGGCTTCCGAGAGCGGGACGAATGAGCCGTTGACGTAGGCGATCGAGTCCAAGGCAGGTCTCCTGGGAGGAAGGGATTTGGCCACCGGTATAGGAGATTTGGCGGGCTGGATAAACCCACGATCCGTCATTCCGGGGCATTCGCAAGGCGAATGAGCCCGGAATCCATCTCACCGCGGTACTGCCCCGCTTGATGGATCCCGGGCTCGCGCTACGCGCGCCCCGGGATGACGACGGGTTAATGCGACAGAATCTTCGACAAGAACTTCTGCGCGCGGTCGCTGCGGGGTTTGCCGAAGAAATCGTCCTTCGCTGCGTCCTCGACGATCTCGCCGCGGTCCATGAAGATGACGCGGTTGGCGACTTTGCGGGCAAAACCCATCTCGTGGGTGACGACCATCATGGTCATGCCCTCGCGGGCGAGATCGACCATGACGTCGAGCACCTCGCTGACCATTTCCGGATCGAGCGCCGAGGTCGGCTCGTCGAACAGCATCACGATCGGATCCATCGCGAGCGCGCGAGCGATGGCGACGCGCTGCTGCTGGCCGCCGGAGAGCTGCGCCGGGAATTTCTGCGCCTGCTCCTTCAAGCCGACGCGCTCGAGCAGCTGCATGCCCTTGGCCTGCGCCTTGTCATGCCCCCTGCCCAGCACCTTCTCCTGCGCCAGGCAGAGATTGTCGATGATCTTAAGGTGCGGAAACAGCTCGAAATGCTGGAACACCATGCCGACGCGCGAGCGCAGCTTCGGCAGATCGGTCTTGGGATCGTTGACCTTGGTGCCGTCGACCAGGATGTCGCCGCTCTGGAACGGCTCCAGCGCATTGACGCATTTGATCAGCGTCGACTTGCCCGAGCCGGAGGGGCCGCAGACCACGACGACCTCGCCCTTGGTGACATTGGTGGTGCAGTCGGTCAGCACCTGGAAGGTGGGGCTGTACCATTTGTTGACGTGGCTGATTTCGATCATGAGCGGGGAGCCCTAGCGAATGATGGCGATGCGCGCCTGGAGGCGGCGGACGCCGTAGGACGCGATACAGGAGATGGTGAAGTAGACCACGGCGGCGAACAGATACATTTCGACCAGGCGGCCGTCACGCTGCGCCACCTTGCTCGCCGCGCCCAGGAAGTCGGTGATCGACAGGACGTAGACCAGCGAGGTGTCCTGGAACAGCACGATGGTTTGCGTTATCAGCACCGGCAGCATGTTGCGGAAGGCCTGCGGCAGCACGACGTAGCGCATGCTCTGGGCGTAGGTCAGCCCCAGCGCACTCGCCGCGGCCGGCTGGCCGCGCGAGATCGACTGGATGCCGGCGCGCATGATCTCGGAGAAATATGCCGCCTCGAACATGATGAAAGTGACGAGCGAGGACGTGAACGCGCCGACGCTGATCGGACGCGAGGCGCCTGTCACCCACTGCCCGATATAGGGCACCAGGAAGTAGAACCAGAAGATCACCAGCACCAGCGGCAGCGAGCGCATGAAGTCGACATAGATGCCGGCGATGCGGCCCAGAATCTTGAATCCGGACAGGCGCATCAGGGCGAGCGCCGTACCGAAGATGAGGCCGCCGAGAGCTGCGAGGAAGGTCAGCGTCAGTGTGAACGTCATGCCCTCGTAGAACAGATACGGCAGCGCGCGGCGGATGACGTCGAAATCGAGATTGCCGAGCATCGCTTATTTCCCCGTGATGTAGCCGGGGATCGCAACCCAGCGCTCGAGGAAGCGCATCGCGGTCACGACGACGGCGTTGACGAGGAGATAGAGGATGGTCGCGGCGGTGAAGGCCTCGAACACCTGGAACGAGAATTCCTGCATCGAGCGCGCCTGTCCGGTCAGCTCGAGCAGGCCGATGGTGATGGCGACGGCGGTGTTCTTGATGGTGTTGAGGAATTCAGACGTCAGCGGCGGCAGGATGATGCGGAAGGCCATCGGCAGCAGCACGTAGCGATAGCCCTGCACGGTGGTCAGGCCGAGCGCAGTCGCCGCCATCTTCTGCCCGCGCGGCAGCGAGGAGATGCCGGCCTGCAGCTGCACGGCTACGCGCGCCGACATGAAGAAGCCGACCCCGATCGCCGCCGTCCAGAACGGCGCGTTCGGCAATTGCTTCAGCCACAGCCCGGCCGCCCTCGGCAGAATTTCCGGCAGCACGAAAAACCACAGGAAGAGCTGCACCAGAAGCGGCATGTTGCGGAAGAATTCGACGTAGGCGAAGCCGAACCAATTGGCGCCCTTCGACGGCAGCGTGCGCATGACGCCGACGATCGAGCCTGTGATCAGCGCGATCACCCAGGCCAGCGCCGCGGTCTTGAGGGTCAGCGCCAGCCCCGACAGCAGCATGTCGAGGTAGGTGCCGGTCCCCATCGGGTTCGGCTGGAAGAAGATTCCCCAGTTCCAGTTGTAGTTCACGTGTCCCCCGCGCGAACGCGCCCGTCATTGGACGTCTTGAGCGCCTATGCAAATGTCCGGCCACCCCAGTGTCAAGAGTGGCCGGACATGATCCCGATCGAAAGATCGAGGTTTTAGCTTACTTGTAGTCGTCCGGGTTCGGCGAGTCCGTCGGCTTGGCGAACTCGTTCTTCAGCTCGGCCGAGATCGGCGTGTTGAGGTTCAGTCCCTTCGGCGGGATCTTCTGGGTGAACCACTTATCGTAGATCTTCTGGGCCTCGCCGGAGGTGTAGAGCGCAGCCGTGGCCGCATCGACGACCTTCTTGAACGCGGGATCGTCCTTGCGCAGCATGATGCCGTAGGGCTCCGGCTTGGAGAACGCATCCTTGGAGATAACGTAGTCGCCCGGGTTCTTCGAACCGGCGACGAGGCTCGCCAGCAAGATGTCGTCCATGACGAAGGCGACCGCGCGGTCGGTCTCGACCATCAAGAAGGCTTCGGCGTGATCCTTGGCCGGAATGATGTTGGCGCCGAGGCCCTTGGCGGCGTTGGCTTCGGTGAGCTGCTTGATGTTGGTGGTGCCGGCGGTCGAGACCACGGTCTTGCCCTTGAGGTCATCGATCGACTTCAGGCCGCTCGACTTCTTGAAGACATAGCGGCTGGCGGTCAGGTAGTGGGTGTTGGTGAAGGCGACCTGCTTCTGGCGCTCGGCATTGTTGGTGGTCGAGCCGCATTCGAGGTCGATGGTGCCGTTGGCCATCAGCGGGATACGCGTCGCCGAGGTCACCGGGTTGAGCTTGACCTCGAGCTTGTCGAGCTTGAGCTCCTTCTTCACGGCGTCGACGATCTTGTAGCAGATGTCCATCGCGAAGCCGACCGGCTTCTGGTTGTCGTCAAGATAGGAGAACGGGATCGAGGAATCGCGGAAACCGAGCGTGATGGCGCCGGTGTCCTTGATGTTCTTCAGCGTGCCGGTCAGCTCCTGGGCCCCGGCTTGGCTGACGACGAGGGTCGCGGCGAGCGCGAGCCCGATGTGACGGAAATGTTTCACGTTTTTCTTCCCCTTTCGGATGATGCGGCCCGGATGCAAGCACAAATCGGGCCGGATTAGAATGTAACTTTCGGCTGGATTATCGGCTCAGGTTAACGGGCCAGTCGGTGGCTTTGGCAACTCGCCGAGATCCCAGAACAGCCCGGCCATCACCGTCAAGGCCTCTTCGGTCAATGGCAGCAGGATGTGCTCATTGGGCGCATGCTGGGAGCAGCCGGGATAGGAATGCGGCACCCAGATCGTCGGCAGTCCCAGGATCTCGGAAAACACGTCGTTGGGCAGCGAACCGCCGAAATTCGGCAGCACGGCCGGCGCCTTGCCGGTGGTCTCTCGCACCGAATCCGCCGCCCATTTGATCCACGGGCTGTCGAAATCGGTGCGCGATGCAGCAAAACTCTGCGCCGCGCGCACCTCGACCATCGGAAAACCGCGTCCGACCAGATGCGCGCGGACAGCGTCGATCAGCCCTTCAACCTTGGTCCCAACCACGAAACGCAGTTGCAGCACGGCACTGGCCTGGCCGGGGATCGCGTTGGCCGGCTTCTCGATATTGCCTGAGGACATCGCCAGCACTTCCAGCGTGTTCCAGGCGTAGAGCCGTTCAGCAGCCGAAAGCCCCTCCTCGCCCCAATTTTCGGCCAGCGCCGGCTCGTCGGCAGTCGGCACCACCTCGACGTCGGCGAGATAGGAGCGGATCTGGTTGGTCAGCCGCGGCGGCTTCAAGGCATCGAGCTGCAGACGGCCGTGGCCGTCGACCAGGGTAGAGATCGCGTTGACCAGGATGGTCGCGGGGTTGGCGAGCACGCCGCCCCAATTGCCGGAATGGTGGCCGCCGTCGCGCAAGTTCACGTCGAGGTGGATGCGGATGCCTCCACGACAGCCGAGAAACAGCGTCGGCCGATCGGCCGAGAGGCGCGGCCCGTCGGAGGCCATGAACAGGTCGGCCTTGAGCGCGTCGCGATGGAGATCGCAGACCTTGCCGAGATCGGGCGAGCCGATCTCCTCGCCCATCTCGATGATGAACTTGGCGTTGAAGCCGAGCTTACCGCCGCGCGCCTCGCGCACCGCACGCAGCGCGGCCATATTGATGCTGTGCTGCCCCTTGTTGTCGGCGGTGCCGCGGCCATAGAGGCGCGTCCCGGAAGCATTGGTGCGCCAGGGATCCCGGCCATCACGCCACTCGCCTTCCATGCCGTCGACGACATCGCCATGGCCGTAGACCAGCACGGTCGGCGCAGACGCGCTCTCGTGATGCTCGGCGAACAGGAACGGCGCCTTGCCGCTCGGGGATTCGACGATGCGGCTGGAAAAATCGAGCGCGGCGAAAGCCGGCTGCATCTCCTGCTCCAGATAGGCGCGCAGCTCGGGGCCGCGCTGCGGATTCTGGCTCTCGGTCTTGTAGGCGACGCGGCGGTCGAGTTCAGCGAGGAACGCGCCGGACTTGAAATCCTCACGGGCGCGGGCGATGGCGTCGGCTCTGGTCATGCTTGCTTTTCGAGATGTGAGACGAAGGACCTTACCTGAGGCGGGTTGGCCTTCGAAAGTGGCGGGGACTCGGATAGTTCTTGTAGTTCGCTTCTTGTAGGTCTCTTCTCGTGGTCCTCTTGGGATTTCGTTCTTGCTTCCTTGAGACTGGCTTGCCAGGCACAGCTGCGACGCTGACTTTGGCTTTGCCAAGCGCAAGCCTTCTATCTTGGCCCTTGCCAAGGGCCAATTATATGCAAGAACTTCGCCAAGTTGGGGCGCCATCTATCATTCGAAGAGCGCTCAGTACAGGGCGCCGAGGGACCAGCATGGCCAAAGAGATCAGGCTCAACGCCTTTGCGATGAATTGCGTCGCACACCAATCACCGGGCCTGTGGACCCATCCGCGCGACCGTACCGCCGAGTATAACCGCCTGTCCTACTGGATCGATCTCGCCAAGACGCTGGAGCGCGGCCGTTTCGACGGGCTGTTCCTGGCCGACGTGCTTGGCGTCTATGACGTGTATGGCAACAGCCCTGACGCAGCCTTGCGCAATGCAGCGCAGACGCCGTCGAACGAGCCGCTGCTGCTGCTGTCGGCGATGGCGGCGGTGACGCAAAATCTCGGATTCGGCGTCACCAGCAATCTGTCCTTCGAGCCGCCCTATCCGTTCGCACGGCGGATGTCGACGCTCGATCACCTCACCGAGGGGCGGATCGGCTGGAACGTCGTCACCGGCTATCTCGACAGCGCCGCGCGCGGTGCCGGCAAGGACAAGCAGACCGGCCATGACGACCGCTACGACATCGCCGACGAATATATGGAGGTCGTCTACAAGCTCTGGGAAGGCAGCTGGGAAGACGATGCCGTGCTGCGCGACCGCAAGCGCGGCATCTTCACCGACCCGGCAAAAGTTCATCGCGTCAATCATGCGGGCGCGAACTACCGCATCAACAACACCATTCACCTCAGCGAGCCCTCGCCGCAGCGCACGCCCGTGCTGTACCAGGCCGGCACCTCGCCGCGCGGCCGGCAATTCGCGGCCAGGCACGCCGAGTGCGTGTTCATGTCGGGACCGTCAGCCAAGGTGATCGCGCCGCGCGTCTCCGCGATCCGGCAGGAAGCTGCCGCACTCGGCCGCGATCCGGCGGAGATCCTAATGTTCTCGATGATGACGATCATCCTCGGACGGACGGAAGCCGAGGCGAAGGAAAAATACGCCGACTACCGCCGCCACATCAGCCCAGAAGGCGCGCTGGCGCTGATGTCGGGATGGACCGGCGTCGACTTCTCCGGCTACGACCTCGACCAGCAGGTGCGCCACGTCCAGAACGATGCCGGCCGCAGCGCGATGGACAACGTGACCCGCGCCGACCCTGACCGCGTCTGGACCGTGCGCGACGTCATCGAGCATGTCGGCATCGGCGGCGCTGGCCCGGTCGTGGTCGGCACGCCCGAGATGGTCGCAGACAAGATCGAAGCATGGTTCGAGGCGACGGATGTCGACGGCCTCAACGTCGCGTTCGCGATCTCGCCCGGCGATTTCGAGGATATCGCCGACATGCTGGTGCCCGAGCTGACGCGGCGCGGAAGGTACAAGAGCGAGTACGCCAAGGGCACGTTGCGGGAAAAACTGTTCGGCGAGGGCCGCGCGCGCCTCGACGCGCCGCATCCCGCGGCGGAGTATCGCGTGGGGAAGAAGGGGTAGGCGGAAGATCGCGCCACAGCCAGGCTGTCGTCCCCGCGAAGGCGGGGACCCATAACCACAGGAAGTAGTTTGGCGAAGACTCGGGAGCTCGATACGCCTACCAGCCGCAGTCGATAGATCACGCGGTATGGGGTCCCCGCCTTCGCGGGGACGACTGCGGGGCTACACCTTCCCGTCCACCATCACCTCGATCAGCTTGGTTCCCGGCCGATTGAACGCTGACGTCAGCGTTGCCTTCAGTTCGCTGACATCGCTGACCTTGATCGCCTCACAGCCGAGTGCCTTGGCGACGCCGGCGAAATCGACCGGCGGATTGACGAAATCCATGCCGACGTAATTGTCATCGCCGTGGAAGGCGAGCAGGCGCTGCTTGATGATGCGATAGCCGCCATTGTTGGCGATGACGACGTTGAGCGGCAGCTTGTGATGCGCCGCGGTCCAGAGCGACTGGATCGAGTACATCGCGCTGCCATCGCCGGAGAAGCACACCACGGGGCGATCGGGATTGGCAATGCTGGCGCCGACTGAGGCCGGCAGGCCCCAGCCGATGCCGCCGGAGGCGAGCCCGTGATAGCCGTAGCGGTCGCGATGCGGATGCAGGGCCGTGATCTGGCGGCTGGAGGTGAGACCTTCATCGACCAGGATGGCGTTGTCAGGCATCGCCTCGACCATTTGCAGCACGAGGAAGTCCGGATCGATCGGTGTGCGGCCGGCACTCTTGCCGATCTGCTCGACCAGCGCCGCGCGGCGCGCGGTCCAGTTCTTCGGCGCGAGCTCGGCGAGACGCTGCTTGGCGCGGCTCGCGAGGGCCGCGCCGCCCATCTCCTTGAGTACCGGGATCAGCGCGCGCAGTGTTTCCTTCAGATCCGCCTTCAGCGCGATCTCGGCCCCGTAGTTCTTGGCAATCTCCCAATCGATGAGACCGATCTGCACGATGCCGAGGCCCTCAGGCAGCGCGTCGACCTCGCTATAGACCGACATCCGCAGCGGATCGCCGCCGAGCGCGATCAGCAGATCGTACGGCGCGAGCGTATCGCGCGCGGCCTTCTGCACGCGCGCGAGCGTGCCGACGAAGCTCGGGCTTTCGGACAGAAAGTGCGAGCCGTAGGGCGTCGAGGACTGATAGGCCGCAGCGCCGAGCAGCTCGGCCAGTTCAGCCGCCTCCGTCAAAGCATCGCTCTTGACCACCTCGTCCATGGTGACGATCACGGGACGCTCAGCCTTGAGCAGGCGTGCGGCAAAGGCCTTCAGCGCCTCGTCCGACGGTTTCGTGCGCGCATCGATGCGGGTGGAGCGGCCGAGATCGATCCCGGCCTCGCTGTTGAGGATGTCGCCGGGCAGCGAGATGAACACCGGCCCGGTCGGCGGCGTCGTCGCAACCTTCGCGGCACGGCGCACGATGCGCGGCAGGTCCTCCAGCCGTGTCACCTCGACCGCCCATTTCACCAGCGGCTCGGCCATGCGCACCAGCGGACCATAGAGCACCGGCTCCATCAGACCGTGGCCCTGCTCCTGCTGGCCCGCCGTCAGGATCATCGGCGTGCCCGTGAACTGGGCGTTGTAGAGCGAGCCCATGGCGTTGCCGAGGCCGGGCGCGACGTGAACGTTGCAGGCGACGAGCTTGCCCGAAGCGCGGCTGTAGCCGTCGGCGATCGCGACCACCAGGCTCTCCTGCATCGCCATCACATAAGTGAGATCGGGATGGTCCTTCAGCGCATGCATGATCGGCAGTTCGGTGGTTCCAGGGTTGCCGAACAGATGCGTGATGCCCTCGTCCTTGAGCAGCGCGAGAAAGGCGGAGCGGCCGGTGATCTTGTTCTTCATGTTTCCTCCAGGAGCGGACCGTTGCCGCAAGGACCGAAAGCATGATGGCCGAGATGCTGGCAGACGCGCAAGGAAGCGCGGTCATGGCTGCGTTGCGCGGGAGAGGCGCTACATCTCCTCCCGCCCGAGTTCGAACGGGTCGTCCCCGCCAGCGCGCTTCTTCCTTTTCGAGCGCTGCCAGACGACGCCGGGAAAGCCCTTCAGCGGCACCAGGGGCTCGCCGGTATAGGCCCATTCCTGCAGCTCCTCGATGGCGATGTGATAGAGCGGCTGGCGGCCGGTGCGCTCGTTGAACAGGGCGCGCGGGATGTTGACCATGTGCGGCCCGCGCGGGCGCTCGTACATGATCGGCGTGCCGCAATGCGAGCAGAAGCTGCGCGCGATCTTCGTCGCCTTGTCCTCGTAGCGGGTCAGCGCGGTCTTGCCTGAGGTGATGCGGAAGCGCTTCTTCCAGCTTCCGACATAGGTGGCGTAGGCCGCGCCATGGGCGCGGCGGCTGGCAGCGGAATGATCGTGCCAGGCCCAGCGCGCGGGCACGTCGATCTCGAAGGCGACCTTGCCGCAGAGGCATTGGCCGGTGGCGATCCCTGCGGCGGCTGCGGCTTTGGCCATGGACGTCTCTCCGTCGTCATTGCTAGCGCAGCGAAGCAAGCTCGTCATTCCGGGGCGATGCGAAGCATCGAGCCCGGAATCCATCCCACGTCCAGGTATGCGGCCCGATGGATTCCGGGTTCGCGACTTCGTCGCGCCCCGGAATGACAGATCAAGCCGGCGTCAGCTCGTCATACACCGGATAATCCGTGTACCCCTTCTCCTCGCCGCTGTAGAACGTCGCGCGATTATACGGCGTGATCGGGTAGCCGTGCTCGAGACGACGCGGCAGATCAGGATTGGAGATGAAGATGCGGCCGAAGGCGATGATGTCCGCATGTCCGTCGGCGATCGCCGCATTCGCGGTCTCCCCGGTGAAGCCGCCGGCGGTCATCAGCACGCCGCTGTAGAGCGGACGGAACAGCACCATCGCCGATGGCACGTTCTGCCAGTTGACCTCGGCGCGGCCCGAGCCGCTGGAGCGCGGTTCGATGAAATGCAGGTACGCCAAACCCAGCTTCTCGAGCGCCTTCACGACATGGGTATAGAGCGGCATCGGATCGGGCTCGCCGGAATCATTGGCGATGCCGTAGGGCGACAGCCGCACAGCGACACGGTTCGAGCCCCAGACGTCGATCGCGGCCTGCGTGACCTCGAGCAGAAGGCGCGCGCGGTTCTCGATTCCGCCGCCATATTGATCGGTGCGCTGGTTGCTGCGCGATTGCAGGAATTGCTCGAGCAGATAGCCGTTGGCGCCGTGGATCTCGACACCGTCGAAGCCGGCGGCGAGCGCATTCTTGGCACCCTGCCGGAACGCCTCGACGATGCCCTTCACCTCATCAGTCTCCAGCGCGCGCGGCGTCTCGTAGTCGGCGATCTTTCCGTCGGCCGTCATCGCCTTCATGCCTTCGGCCTTGATCGGAATTGCCGAGGCCGAAACCGGCAGCTCGCCGCCGTGGAAGGAGGAATGAGAGACGCGGCCGACATGCCAGAGCTGGAGAAAGATGATGCCGCCCTTGGCGTGCACGGCATCCGTCACCTTGCGCCAGCCCGCGACTTGCGCCTCCGAATAGATGCCGGGTGTCGCCGGATTGCCGCGGCCGTGCGAGAGCACCGGCGAGGCTTCGGCGATGATCAGGCCGCCCTTCGTCGCACGCTGGCCGTAATATTCGGCGTTGAGTGGCCGCGGCGCGAAAGTGTCGCGCTCGGCCCGCATGCGCGTTAGCGGCGCCATCGCGACGCGATGCGCGAGCTGGTAGGGACCGACCTGCAACGGCTTGAACAAGGCTTCGAATTTCATGTGGTCCCCGGATGTCTTTGAAAGGATGCAGATGATTGTGAGGGAGACTGACCGCCTGAAGGCGGTGGTTGTTCTCCCTCTCCCCGTTCTTAGGGGGAGGGGGTTGGGGTGGGGGGCTGCCTCGGCAATCGCGGTGAGAGTTGGACTCGCGGAGAGTCCCCCTCACCCGGAATCCGCGCGTTGCGCGAATTCCGGCCTCTCCCCGCAAGCGGGGAGAGGCGAAGGAGAGCCGGCCTTACGCCGTCTTGATCCAGACGGCCTTCACGTTGAGATATTCCTCGACGTGCTGCTTGCCGGATTCGCGGCCGTAGCCGCTCATCTTGTAGCCGCCGAACGGCACGGCCGGATCCATCGCCTGGTAGCAGTTGACCCACACCGAGCCGGCACGCAAGCGTTTCGCCACCGCATGGGCCTTGCTGACGTCGCGCGTCCACAGACCGGAGCCGAGGCCGAACGTGGTGTTGTTGGCGCGTTTGACCAGCTCGTCCATGTCCTTGAACGCGATTGCGGAGATGACGGGGCCGAAAATCTCCTCCTGCGCGATGCGCATGTTGTCCTCGACACCCGCGAACACCGTCGGCGAGACGAAGAAGCCCTTCGACAGCGCGCCTTCGGTGACACGGCCGCCGCCGGCAAGCGCCCTCGCGCCCTCCTTCTGGCCGACGTCGAGATAGCCGGTGACGCGCTCGAGCTGCTGCTCCGAGACGAGCGGCCCGATCTGCACGTTGGGATCGAGGCCGTTGCCGACCTGCAGCTTCTTGCCGAACTCGGCGACGCGGCCGACGAATTCGTCATAGATCGAGTGCTCGACAAACAGGCGCGTTCCGGCGCTGCAGATCTGCCCTGAATTGGCGAACACCGCCATCGCCGCGCCGGGCACGGCGGCGTCGAGATCGGCATCGGCGAACACGATGTCCGGCGACTTGCCGCCGAGCTCGAGCGAGACGCGCTTGAGATTGCCGGCGGACGCACGGATGATCGACTGGCCCGTGACATGCGAGCCGGTGAAGGCGACCTTGTCGACGTCGTGATGCGAGGCGAGCGACGCCCCCGCGGTCTCGCCATAGCCGGGGACAACGTTGATGACGCCGGGCGGCACGCCCGCTTCCATTGCGAGCTCAGCGATGCGCAGCGAGGTCAGCGGCGCTTCTTCGGCAGGCTTGAGCACCACGGTGCAGCCGGTCGCGATCGCCGGGCCGATCTTCCAGATCGTCGCGGTCAGCGGCCCGTTCCAGGGAATGATGGCGCCGACGACGCCGATCGGCTCCTTCAGCGTGTAGGAGAATATCTCGCCGGGTAGCGAGTTCTCGATGGTCTCGCCGTGGATCGCGGTGGTCTGGCCGGCGTAATAGCGCAGCATGCCGACGGCGCGCAGGCGGTAGGCACGGGTGCGGCTCAGCGGCGCGCCCATGTCGAGCGTGTCGAGCTGCGACAATTCGTCGAAATTCTTCTCGACGAGATCGGCGAGCCTCAGGAGCAGGTTCTGCCGCTCGAACGGCTTGACCTTACTCCACGGGCCTTCGAAAGCGCGACGCGCAGCCGCGACCGCACGATCGATGTCTTCCTTGTCGCCTTCGGCGACGGTTGCGAGCAGCTCGCCGGTGGCGGGATTGCGGGTCTCGAAGCGCTTGCCCGAGGCTGCATCGACCCACTTGCCGTCGATCAGCATCTGCTTGTAGGACCCGTTGGCGAACGGATGGCGCGTGATCGGAATAGCCTGCGACACAGCCATGGCTGCACTCCCTGTCAGTTGAATTGATTGGTTCGATCTGGGCGGGATCGTTCGGCCGAGGATACAGCCGCGCCTGATAGGCGTAAAGGCAGCGCGGAACGAAGACCTCCCATGCCGACTTGTGCAGGGTCGCATCGCTGCCATGCTATAGCTCGGCTGAAGGCTTTCCACGGAGACGCTCGATGTCACATCCCGCCATCGTCAAGGACAATGTTGCCGTGATCACGGGTGGCGCAGCCGGCATCGGATTTGCCGCCGCCGCGGCATTTGCGCGCGCTGGAATGAAGGTATGTATCGCTGACGTCGACGAGACACGCTTGGCAGAAGCTGCAACAAAATTGTCATCCGTAACATCGGCCGCAAACGTCATGACCTCGGCCGTCGATGTCAGCAAGATCGAGAGCGTGACGGAACTCGAGCGCGCCGTCCACGCGCGGTTCGGCGGCACCGATGTCCTCATGAACAATGCCGGCATTCAGCCCGGCAGCACCTTGTTCGACGCGCCGGACAATTGGCAACGCATCATCGCCGTCAACATGTGGGGCATCATCAACGGCTCGCGCATCTTCGCGCCAAACATGATCGCCCGTGGCAGGCGCGGCCTCATCATCAACACCGGTTCCAAGCAGGGCATCACCACGCCGCCCGGCGATCCCGCCTACAACGTCTCCAAGGCCGGCGTGAAGGCCTTCACCGAGGCGCTCCAGCACGAGTTGCGCAACACGAATGACTGTCGCGTCACGGCGCACCTGCTGATCCCGGGCTTCGTCTTCACCGGCCTGACCGCAAAGGGACGCACCGAGAAGCCGGCCGGCGCCTGGACGCCGGAGCAGACGGTCGATTTCATGCTGGCGCGGCTGGAGGCCGGCGACTTCTACATTCTCTGCCCGGACAATGACGTGCCGCGCGCGCTCGACGAGAAGCGCATGCTCTGGGCGGCCGGCGACATCGTCGAGAACCGCCCGCCATTGTCGCGCTGGCATCCGGATTACGCCGATGCGTTCGCGAAGTTTGTGGCGCGAGAGTAGGCCTGCACCGCTCTCTCGCTCGCCCCGGGTCTCGCGGAAAGGCTGGGGTCACGGCCACCTGGCCTTGCCCCACCTTGACTCCCCCAAAATTCGTTATACAACATAACTATTCTGACAAGGACGCAAATGACACAAGGAAACGCCGAGACCGCGAATGCGGGTCCCTCCGGGCTTTTGAGGATCGAGCGGGCGGACCGGGTTCTGACCGTGGGTCTGAACCGGCCGGCCAAGCGCAATGCGCTCAATGACGGCATCATCCTGGAAATCGGCGAGTGTTTTGCGAACCTGCCCGAGGATATCGGCGCGGTCGTCATCCACGGTATTGGCGACCATTTCTCCAGTGGCCTCGACCTCTCCGAGCTGACCGAGCACGACGCCACCGGCGGGCTCCTGCACTCCCAGATGTGGCACCGGGTGTTCGACCGCATCCAGTACAGCCGCGTGCCCGTGATCGCAGCGCTGCGGGGCGCCGTGATCGGCGGCGGGCTGGAGCTTGCCTGCGCGGCCCATATCCGCGTCGCCGAGCCCTCGACCTATTTCGCGCTGCCGGAGGGGCAGCGCGGCATTTTCGTCGGCGGCGGCGGCTCGGTGCGGCTGCCGCGGCTGATCGGCGTTGCCCGGATGATGGACATGATGCTGACGGGACGCGTCTACAGCGCGACCGAGGGCGCGTCCTACGGCTTTGCGCAATATCTGACGGAGGCCGGCAATGGGCTCGGCAAAGCGCTGGAGCTTGCGACCAAGGTGGCGTCCAACGCCCCGCTGACGAATTTTGCCGTGCTCCAGGCGCTGCCGATGATCGCAGAGGCCAATCCGCAGACCGGCCTGTTGATGGAGTCGCTGATGGCCACCGTCGCGCAGAGCGACAAGGAGGCCAAGCGGCGGATCCGCGAATTCCTCGAGCACAAGACCGCGAAGGTGAAGCCCAAATCATGAGCGTAAAGTCATGAGCGCCCAGCCGTCCTCTTCCGGCATGGAGCGCGGCGCGAGCAATTTCCCGCTGCGGCCCATCTCGTTCGGCGATCCCGTCGTCAACATCGAGCGGCGCGACGACGGCACGATTTACCTGCGGCCAAAGCAGCCGCTCGGCGACTATCCGGTCCGCATCACCGACCGCCTGCATCATTGGGCCACGACGACGCCGGACCGCGTCTTCATGGCCGAGCGCGAAGGCGGTCGCGGCTGGCGCAAGATCACCTATGCCGAGCTGCTCACCGCGAGCCGCCACATCGCCTCCGCATTGATCCAGCGCGGCCTGTCGGCCGAGCGGCCGGTCGTCATCCTCTCCGGTAATTCGATCGACCACGCGCTCCTGGCGTTCGGCGCGTTCTATGCCGGCGTTCCGTTCTGCCCGGTGTCGCCGGCCTATTCGCTGGTGTCGAAGGATTACGGCAAGCTGTCCTATCTGATGAAGCTGCTGACGCCGGGCTTCGTCTTCGCTGACGATGCCGACAAGTTCGCCGATGCGCTCGCCGCCAACGTCTCGCTCGGCACCGAGATCGCCGCGTCCTATGGGCACGTGCCGGGCCGCGACGTGACCCTGCTCGCCGACCTGATGGCGACGCCGATCCGTGGCGATCTCGACGACGTTCACGGCAGGATCGGCCCTGACACGATCGCAAAATTCCTGCTGACCTCGGGCTCGACCGGCTATCCCAAGGCCGTCGTCAACACCCAGCGTATGATCTGCGCCAATCAGGTGATGCTGCGCGAGACGCTCGCTTTCCTGAAGGACGAGCCGCCGGTCATCATCGATTGGCTGCCGTGGAATCACACCTTCGGTGGCAATCACAATATCGGCCTGACGCTCTACAACGGCGGCTCGATGTATCTGGACGCCGGCAAGCCGGTGCCTGGGGGCATCGAGGAGACCGTGCGCAATCTCCGGGAAATTTCACCGACGGTCTATTTCAACGTGCCCAAGGGCTACGAATCGCTGCTGCCCTATTTGCGCGACGACCAGGGCCTGCGCGCCAAGTTCTTCGACCGGCTGCATGCGATGTTCTTCTCGGGCGCGGCGCTGTCGCCGTTCGTCTGGGACAGCCTCGACGAGCTCGCGGCGAAGGAGAAGGGCTATCGCGTGCCGATGCTGACCGGTCTCGGCGCGACCGAGACCGCGCCGTTCTTCATGTCGGTCAATCCGCGCACCAGCCGCTCCGGCCATGTCGGCCTGCCCGTCTCCGGCAACGACGCCAAGCTGGTGCCGAACAACGGCAAGCTGGAAGTGCGCGCCAAGGGGCCGAACGTGATGCCCGGCTACTGGCGCCAACCCGACATCACGGCACAATCCTTCGACGAGGAAGGATTTTACAAGATGGGCGATGCGCTCAAGCCCGCCGATCCCGATGATTTCAACGCCGGCTTCGATTTCGACGGCCGCGTCAGCGAGGACTTCAAGCTCGCGAGCGGCACCTGGGTCAGCGTCGGCCCCCTGCGCGCGCGCCTCACCGCGGCCTGCGCGCCCCTGGTGCGCGACGTCGTCATCGCCGGCATCAACCGCGACGAGATCTCCGCGCTGGTCGTGCTCGATCTCGACGGCTGCCGTCTGATCAACCCGACGCTGCCGCCCGACGATCTCGTCGTCGCGACGCGCGACCGCCTGGTGCGCGAGGCGTTCCGCGAGCGCCTGATCCGTTTCCTCGGCCAGGCCACGGGCTCGTCGACACGGATCACGCGCGCGATCCTGATGGACACGCCGCTCTCGATCGACAAGGGCGAAGTTACCGACAAGGGCTCGATCAACCAGCGCGCAGTGCTGGAGCATCGCGGCGAGCTGATCGAGGAGCTCTACGCTGCCAATCCGTCGAACCGTGTGATATCGGTCACCTAGAAAAATATCGCCAAAGGAGAACGCCATGTTGTTGAAGGATCAGGCAGCCATCGTCACCGGCGGAGCATCGGGACTGGGCGCGGCCACCGCGCGAAAACTGGCGGCGCAGGGCGCCAAGGTCGCGGTGTGCGACCTCAACACCAAACTGGCCGAAACGGTCGCCGCGGAGATCAAGGGCGTGGCCGTCACCTGCGACGTCTCCGATGCCGCCTCCGCTGAAGCCGCGATCGCGCAGGCGACCAAGGCCCATGGCCCGGCGCGCGTGCTGGTCAATTGCGCCGGCATCGGCGTCGCCAAGCGCGTCGTCGGGCGCGACGGCCCGATGGCGCTTTCCGATTTCGACAAGGTGATCAAGGTCAACCTGATCGGCACCTTCAACATGCTGCGCCTCGCCGCCACCGAAATGTCCAAGCTGGAGCCGCAGGCGACCGGCGAGCGCGGCGTCATCATCAACACCGCCTCCGTTGCCGCCTATGACGGCCAGATCGGCCAATCCGCCTATTCGGCCTCCAAGGGCGGCATCGTCGGCATGACGCTGCCGATCGCGCGCGAGCTCGCGCAGTTCGGCGTCCGCGTGCTGACGATCGCCCCCGGCCTGTTCCTGACGCCGCTGCTGGCGAACCTGCCGCAGGAGGCCCAGGACTCGCTCGCCGCCGCGATCCCCTTCCCGCGCCGGCTCGGCCAGGCCGACGAGTTCGCCGCGCTCGCGCTGCACATGGTCGAGAATGCCTACCTGAACGGCGAAGTGGTGCGCCTCGACGGTTCGCTGCGCATGGCGCCCAAGTAGATTCGTCGAGCAAGGCCAGCCAGATGTTCGTGAACCGGCGCGAGGTCCAGATCCAGTGGGGCGATTGCGACCCCGCAAACATCGTCTACTACCCGCGCTATTTCGCGATGTTCGACGATTCGACCTCGACCCTGTTCGAGGTCGCCGGTTTCTCCAAGCAGGACCTGGTCCGCAAATACGGCCTGGTGGGCATCCCCATGGTCGACACGCGTGCCAAGTTCTACATCCCCTCGACCTATGGCGACTGGATCACCATCGAGACCAGAATCGAGAGCATCAAGCGCTCGAGCTTCGAGGTGAAGCACAACGTCTACAAGGGCGAGGCGCTCGCGATCGAGGGTTTCGAGACCCGCGTCCTGGTCGGCCGCGATCCCGTTAACCCAGACAAATTGAAATCGGCACCATTCCCGGCGGAAATGGTAGCCAAGTTCACGGGAAGCTAAATCGCCGCATCACCAAAAGAGGGGGCTGAATTACCCCCCGATTTCTGCTTTCAAATAAACACGTCAAGGGAGGAATAGATGAAACGCTTTTATTTGACCGCTGCCATCACTGCGGCTTCGCTGGCCCTGCCGGCATTGCCCGCGCTGGCCCAGACCAGCGAAGTCACCATCGGCATCACCACGACCACGACCGGGCCAGGTGCGGCACTCGGCATTCCCGAGCGCAACGCGCTGGAATTCGTGCCGAAGGAGATCGGCGGCGTGCCGTTGAAGGTGATCGTGCTCGACGACGGCGGCGATCCCACCACCGCCACCACCAACGCCCGCCGCTTCGTCACCGAATCCAAGGCCGACATCATCATGGGCTCGGCGCTGACGCCGCCGACCATCGCGGTCTCCAATGTCGCCAACGAAGCCGGTATCCCCCACTTCGGTCTGGCACCCTTCCCGATCACGCCGGAGCGCATGAAGTGGTCGGTGGCGATGCCGCAGCCGATTCCGATCGTCGGCAAGGTGCTGTATGACCACATGAAGGCCAAGGGCGTGAAGACGCTCGGCTACATCGGCTATTCCGATTCCTACGGCGACCTCTGGTTCAACGATTTGAAGGCGCAGGCCGTGCCGATGGGGATGACGATCGTCGACGAGGAGCGCTTCGCTCGTCCCGACACCTCGGTGACCGGCCAGGTGCTGAAGCTCGTCGCCGCCAATCCGGACGCCATCCTGGTCGGCGCCTCCGGCACCGCGGCCGCGCTGCCGCAGACCGAGCTGCGCGAGCGCGGCTACAAGGGCCTGATCTACCAGACCCACGGCGCGGCCAGCATGGACTTCATCCGCATTGCCGGCAAAGCAGCGGAAGGCGTGCTGATGGCCTCGGGTCCCGTCATGGCCCCCGAGGAACAGCCGGACAGCGCGCTGACCAAGAAGCCGGGCCTCGCGCTGAACTCCGCCTACGAGGCAAAGTACGGCCCCAACAGCCGCAGCCAGTTCGCCGGCCATTCCTTTGATGCGTTCGAGATCCTCAAGCGCGTCATTCCGGCGGCGTTGAAGACGGCCAAGCCCGGCACGCCGGAATTCCGCGAGGCCATCCGCCAGGCGCTGCTGACGGAGAAGGAGCTGGCGGCGAGCCAGGGCGTCTACAACTTCACCGAAAAGGACCGCTACGGCCTCGACGAGCGCTCGCGCATCCTGCTCACGGTGAAGGACGGCAAGTACACGCTGGTGAAGTAGGCGTCGCCAAGATTCGAGACAACGAGAGCCGGCCCGATGGGCCGGCTCTTTTGTTTGGTCAATGGCGTGAGCTGCGGCACCGGCGCAGGTGCGCCCCCTCTCCCGCTTGCGGGAGAGGGTTGGGGAGAGGGTGCCTCCGCGTTGGGACCCTCCGAGACTTACGGAGAAAACCCCCTTGAGGAGAAAACCCTCACCCGGCGCTTCGCGCCGACCTCTCCCGCAAGCGGGAGAGGTTGCACCGAGTCAGCCGATGCACCGCGGCTACGCCGCCTGCCGTAGCGGCGTCCAGGCGAATTCCGGATAATAGTCGTCCATCATGCGGTCGACATAGGCGGTGAGGTTCGGAAATCCCTCGGCCCGCTCGCGCAAGGCGGATTCGAAGAACGGTGAGAGGACGCCGGCGAGCATACCGAACGCAGTGGCATCGACGCCGCAGGGCCTGTTGCCCATCAGGAAGGCTTTGTCGCCGAGCTGCACCGACAGCGCGAACAGCGAACGCACGGCAAGATCGACGTCGTCATCCGGCGCATGGCGGCCGAGGCCAGAGAGCAGATAGTTCTCGGCGACGCGGAATTGAGCGTCCTCGCGCAGCTTCTCGCGATTGTGCTCCGGCGCACCGTCGAAGAAATGCGCGGGCCCCTTGGCGAAATTGACCGGATCGACCCAGCGCGCGCCCACCAGCGCCCAATAGACGTGGTGCTCGATCATGCGCTCGAACGCCCAGGCCTGCGCACGCTCGGCCAAGGTGAGGCCGGCATCGAAATCGAAGCCGTAGCGGCGCTCGATATGGGCCCGGATGAAGGTGGAATCGGCCACCGCCTCGCCGCCATCGTCGATGAAGGGCAGCTGCCCCTTGGGCGAGGCCGGCGGCATCGCCCGCTCTTTCCGATAAGGCAGTCCCGCCATCTTGAGCTGCACCTCGGTCTTGGTGACGAAGGGGCTGATTTCCGGCAGGCCGAAGCCGGCGCCAAAGCCGTAAAGCGTGATCATGCAAGCTCTCCTGAACCTGTCGAACGAGTGGAAGGAACCTAGCGGCCGGCTGCTGCCACCATGGTGGCAGCAGCCGTGATATCTTCTGCGAAGCGGGCCCCGCGCCAGGCGCGGCCCATCAGATGGCGGACCAGCGCATCCGCGGCATGGTTCAGCGAGCGTGTCACCACGCTTGCGAGCGCAAATCGGAGATCAACGGCCATGAGATCGAGCGGAACGAGGCGGCCAAACGCCCAAGCCCGCAACATTTGGCCGTGCCACAGCTGCGCCCGCCACAGTGGACCGGCCTGGCCGAAATGGGTTGGAATGATCATGGACAAATCCTCTTCAGTCGATGTGTTGTCCCGGTATAGAACCCCCCTGCTGCCAACATCCTGTCAGCAGCCGCGCGCCGATTTCTGATCCGTCGTTCGAGAAGAGAACTGTCATGAGACGCGCCGACCGGCTGTTTCAAATCATCCAGGTGCTAAGGCGCACGCGTAAGCCGCTGACGGCAGACGCGATCGCGGCCGAGCTCGAGACTTCGAAGCGCACTATCTATCGCGACATCGCAACCCTGATCGGCCAGCGCGTGCCGATCCGCGGCGAAGCCGGCATGGGTTACATCCTGGAAAAGGGTTTCGACCTGCCGCCCCTGATGCTGACGCCGGACGAGATCGAGGCGGCCGTGCTGGGCGCGCAATGGGTCGCAGGCCACGCCGATTCCGCGCTGGCGCGCGCGGCCGAAGACTTGATGGCCAAGATCGCCGATACCGTCCCGGAGCGCCTGCGCCCCTTCGTACTGGAGCCGGCGAGCCGGGCGCGTCCGAGCTGGAACCGGGAACCGGACCGCCTGGACATGGCGCGCACCCGGACCCAGATCCACGAAGGCAAGAAGATCATGCTGCGCTATCGCGACGAACAGGGCCGCCCCAGCGAGCGCATGATCTGGCCGATCTCGGTCGGCTATCTCGAAGCCGTGCGGCTGCTGGCGGCCTGGTGCGAGCTGCGCGGCGACTTCCGCAGCTTCCGCACCGACCGCGTGGTCGAGGCGACCTATCTCGACGAGAAATATCCGGAACGGCGCGACGTGCTGCGCGCGAGATGGCGGCAGAGCCTGGTCTGGGGTCCGCCGAAGGACACGTGAGAACGATGGACGAGACCGAGCTGTCGAGCTGTTGCCAGGGCTGCGGCGCCTGCTGCGGCTATTCGCAGAACTGGCCGCGCTTCTCGATCGAGAGCGACGAGGAGCTTGCGCTGATCCCGGAGGCGCTCGTCAACGACCGGCAATCGGGCATGCGCTGCGAGGGCGATCGCTGCGCGGCATTGCAAGGCGAGATCGGAAGGATGACGGCCTGCGGCATCTATGACGTGCGGCCGGAGGTGTGCCGCACCTGCATGCCTGGTGACGCCGAATGCGCGATGGCGCGGCGGAAGTTCGGCCTGCCCGTTATCGAGGCCGCTTAGGCGGGGACGGCTTCGCCGATCTCGTCGTCGAGCTCGTCATCGAGCGGTGCGAGCACCGAGAGCGGCTTGGTCGACAGCGTGATCGGCTTGCGCCCACCCGTCAGCGACGTCGAAGCTTTCGCGGTGCCTTCGCGCGACAGCGCGAAGAGCGTCGAGCCGACGCGGCCGCCATTCTCGATCAGGTCGCGCTCGCTGCAGCTCGCTGCGATCGCGACCGCCAGCGAGTGCAAATGGCTACGGCGGTAGCAGAACAGCGCCAGCCTGGCGCGCACGTCAGGGGAAACACTCTCAACCAGCCTCGGCAGGCCACTCTCGCTGGCGCGATACATCTCGCCAAGGAGCTCGTCGCGGACCGGGCAGAAATCGCTTTCAAAGGCGTCGCGGCTTGAAAACATTGCAGTTCTCCCTCGTGTAAGGAAGATGCAGCGCAATTCTCTAACGAAAGGTTAACCACGCTGCCCGGTAGTCACCCGGGGTGGTTGCGCGTCGGCCGCGAATCGGTGGGACGCCTTGGTGGGGTTTTCAAAGTCTTCCGCGGCGTCATGGCCGGGCTTGTCCCGACCCTTCACGGAAAGCCAGGAGGCACGAAGAACGTGGAGGCCCGGGACAAGCCCGGGCATGATGATCCCTCGTGCTGATGGCGATTGCCTCTCCCCGAAAGGCCCAAAGGCGACCTTCAGTTCGCCGCCATGAAGATCGCGAGGCCGAAGCCGGTCAGGTGGTGCAGCGCCTGGTCGACGCCGATCAGGGTCCAGAACCAGGGATGGGCGAGGTCGACGCCGAAATTGGCGGAGACGTATCCCTTGGCGCGGTCGATCGTGATGTGGATCAGGAAGTCGAAGAAGGCCACGAACCAGAATCGCGGCGCCACGATCACGATCAGCGGCAGCGCGACGGCAAGGTGGACCAGGCAGTGCACTAGGAGCGGCAGGGCCCAGCCATGCTTCTGATCCTTGCCGTGCGCCATCCAGGCGGTTTGAAGAACGAAATCGGCGATGACGTGCTTGAAGGTGAGCAGCAACATCCAGCCAATGAGCGCTTCAACCGGAATCGCCGATGACATGGGTGGAAACGACAAAGCTGACGCCCTCATTGACGTGACGAGAAGAATTGGAGCGTTCAGCGCAACTTCTTCTTGGACCGGTCAAATCGCCGGGACGCGCAATTTATGACATCTCCCGCGGCGGAATGCAGCCGGGTGGAACCGGAAAATCGCCAAGTGTGGCTAACCGGTGATAGGATGGCCAATCGCCGCGGACATATCGACTAAGGTTACCTCCGGCTCGAAATTTGCATTCCGCTGCCTTCGCGCTATCATCGGCGATCGGGAATATCGTTCTTTTTTCAGGCGTTTACGAATTACCGGGCCCGCCGCGCTTCCAAGCCACGCGCCGCCGCCAGCCAAACGATAAGGCCAGAGTGCCGCCATGAGTACCGAAGGCCCCATCGCATCGCCGACCATGCCGCCGCCCCGGCGCCCCAAGGTGATCAAGACCAACCAGCAGCAGGTTCTCCTCTACGTCGTGCTGACCCTGCTGCTGTCGTTCGCCACCGTCTGGGCCGGCCGCACGCTGGTGCACAATTCGGAGACGCTGACCTTTGCCGTCGGCGGCCCCAACAGCGATGAGGCGCTGTTCGCGGCCAAGCTCGCCGCCCTCCTGAAGAACAACGCTTCGCGCTTGCGGATCAACATCGTCAACAACGCCGACAATGCCAAGGCGCTCGCGCAGTTCGACCGCAGGCAGGCCGACCTCGCCGTGCTGCGCACCGACGCCAAGGTGCCGCTGCGGGCGCGCACGCTCGCGATCCTCGAGCACGATCTCGTGCTCCTGCTCGGTCCCGGCAACAAGAAGATCAAGTCGCTGGCCGAATTGAAGAAGAAGAAGGTCGCGGTCGTCGCCGAGAACGAAACCTCGCTCGCCTTCGTCCGCAGCATCCTCGACGTCCCCGATGGCCCTGAGGCTGCGAAGATCCAGATGGCGCCGCAGGGCGCGACACTCGACAAGCTGTTCGCCCCGGCAAACGGCTTCAGCGCGGTAATCGCGATCGTCCACGCCTCGAAGGCGGTCCGGGACAAATCCTATGAGCAAGCCGCCAAGCGCGGCGGCTTCACACTGAACACCATCGAAGAAGCCAAGACGCTGGCGCGCAAATTTCCCGGCATTTCCGACGAGACTGTGACAGCCGGCTCGGTGTCGACATCCCCGCAGATTCCCGACGACGATCTCGACACGATCGGTCTCGAATGGCTGCTGGTCGCGCAATCCCGGATGTCCCCAAGCACGGCCGGCGAGCTCGCCCGCATCGTCTACGAGAACAAGGCGGCGCTCGGGCTCGACAACGGCTTTGCCACCAGGATCGAGCCGGCCTCGGTCGAGAAGGACGCCTTCGTGGTCGCGCATCGGGGCGCCGCCGACTACATCAACGACGACACCAAGTCGTTCATGGATAAGTACAGCGACTTGATGTATCTGGCCGCCGCAGCGCTCAGCGTCATCGGCTCGATCTTCGCCGCGATCTACGCCAAGATCACCCGCATCGCGCCGGAGAAGGCCAGCGAGCTCTCGACCGCCATCCTCGACATCGGCGAGCGGATCGAGCACGCCCATTCGCTGGATCAGCTCGAATGTCTCCAGGATGAGCTCGAGACCATCTTGCGCGGTGCCGTCATCGGCCTCAGGGACGGCACGATCAGTTCCGACGGGCTCGACACCTTCAAGCTCGGCTACGAATTCGTCCGTGACGAGATCGGCATGCGCCGCGACTATCTGAAACGTCATGCCGGCGAAGCCGACAAGACGGTACGCGATGCCGGCCCGGCTCCGTCAGACGACAGCAATGTCGTGGTGGTGAAGACCGCCCAGAGCGCCTGACCCCGCCGGATTGAGCAACCCACCCACCACGCTCGTGTCCCGGACATGCCGCAATGCCGAAGGCGTTGCGGCGCTGAGCCGGGACTCAGAAGCCGCAGTTTCCGCTGCTCGATGGGCCCCGGCTCTGCAGCGCATCATCACAGCGCGTCGAAGACGCGCGTAAACGCGCTTGTGGTGCTGCGCTGCGTCCGAGACGAGAGTGAGGCTATGCTCCCGACCGATCGCTGCCGGTCGTCTGGAACCCTGCCCACCCGCAACCGTTGGTTTCCGGTTGCAACCGGAGAACGCGGCATGCGTGCACTCCTCATCATCCTCCTTCTGGCAATGCTGGCGGCGGCCGGCTACTTCGCCTATTCCGCAATGGCGGTCGAAGGTGAGCCGATCCCGACGGAAGGCTATGTGGCACTGGCGCTGGGCGCGGGGTTTTCCGTCATTGTCGGCGTCGGGCTGATGGTGCTGCTGTTCTTCAGCAGCCGCCGCGGCTACGACGAGCCGCCACATTTCAGGTAAGGCACCCCGCCAGGGACGGCGGCGTGGACGGCAGGCCCGCTGCAGCGGCGCGGCAAACGACCGGCGCCGTCGTTGACGGCCTCCGCCCGGGCGGGCACTTTGGCGCCGACAACGGAGACGAGAATGTCGGACACAGCCGACGCAGCATCTAGCCCCCTGCTCGAAATCATCGGCGCCCGCGCCACCATCCGCCTCAACCGGCCGAAACATCTCAACCGGCTGCAGGCGGAGGATCTCGACGAGCTGACGAGACTGTTCGACCGGGTCGAGGCCGATCCCGATATTCGCGTGCTGGTGCTGACCGGAACCGGGCGCGCCTTCTCCGCCGGCTACGATCTCAATTCGGTCGCGGAACGCGCCGTCAGCGCGGGCGAGCAGCAGAGCGCGGGCTCGGCCTTCGAGGCCGTCGTCAACCGGCTCGAGGATCTCGGCGTGCCGACCATCTGCCGGCTCAATGGCGGCGTCTATGGCGGCTCGACCGACCTCGCGCTCGCCTGCGATTTCCGCGTCGGCGTCGATACCGCGGAAATGTTCATGCCGGCGGCGCGCCTTGGGCTGCATTACTACCCGAGCGGCATCAAGCGCTACGTGACCCGCCTCGGCGTCGACAATGCGAAGAAGCTGTTCCTCACCGCGCAGAAGATCGACGCCCCGGAAATGCTGCGCATCGGCTATCTCACCACAATGGTGCCGGTGGAATTCCTGGACGAGGAGGTCGACACGCTCGCTGCGATCCTCGCCGGCAACGCCCCCCAAGCGATGCGCGGCATGAAGCGCGCGATCAACGAGTTCGCCCGCGGCGAGCTCGATGAAGGCGCCGCCGACCGGCGCCACCGCGACAGCATGCGCGGCGACGAGATCAAGGAAGGCATCAAGGCGTTCGCCGACAAGCGGGCACCGCGATTTTGACGCCCTCTCATCCACACGCCGCGGCGGCATGCTGCGCCGCCATCTCCGCATCTGCGGCATTGATGCGCTGGAACGCCGGCCGCGCCGTCATGCGCTCCGCATAGCGGACGAAGACATCCTTCTTCGGCACGATGCCGAACATCATGGTCCAGCTGAACGCGACGCCCCACAATACGTCGGCCGCCGTCATGCGCTCGCCGAGCAGATAGGGCCCGTTCGCCAGCTGGGCCTCGAGCGCACCCAGCATCGTATCGTAATCGGCATAGGGCGATTGCGTGATCGGCGCCGGCTCTCGCTGCATGAACTTGTCGATCAAGGCCGGCTCGAACGACGACCCATAATAGGCGATCCAGCGCAGATAAGGCCCGCGCAGCGGATCGTTCAGGGCGGGGGTCAGCCCCGCTTGCGGGAACAGGTCGGCGAGATAGATGGTGATCGCGACCTGCTCGGTCACCAGCGCCTCGCCGTGGCGAATCGCCGGCACCTTGCCGAGCGGGTTGAGGGCGAGATAGGCGGGCTTGCGCTGATCCCCGGCCTTCATGTTGAGGACATGGAGCTCGTAAGGGGCTCGCAGCTCCTCGAGCAGCACGCGCGTGCCGGTGGCGCGCGTCTGCGGCGAATAGAACAGCGTGATGCGGTTTGGATCGGTCATGGCGGTCTCCATCTGGCCGGCTGGCGATGGCGCCGCTTGTAGCGGACCATACCTGACATCTTGTGTCAGGTATGGTCTAAGGGATCATGCGCGCGAGCCGGATGCTGTCGATCCTCACCACCCTCCAGGCCAGGGGACAGGTCACCGCGCCCGAGCTCGCGCAGGCCTGCGAAGTGTCGGTGCGCACGATCTATCGGGACATCGACGCGCTCGCGGCGTCCGGCGTTCCCGTTTACGCCGACCGCGGCGCGGACGGCGGCTATCGGCTGCTCGACGGCTATCGCGTGCGGCTGAACGGGCTGTCGCAGAGCGAGGCGGGCGCGTTGTTCCTGGCGGGATTGCCAGGCCCGGCCGCCGCACTCGGGCTCGATGCTGCGATGATCGCCGCCCAAAACAAGCTGATGGCGGCACTGCCACCGAATTTGCGTGAGGATGCCGGGCGGATGCAGGAGCGTTTCCACCTGGACGCGCCCGGCTGGTTCGGTGAAGCGGAAGACCCGAAGCACCTGCGCACCATCGCTGGCGCTGTGCTGCGCGGGACGCTGATCAAGATTCGGTACCAGAGCTGGCGATCCGAGAAGCAGCGCCGCGTCGCGCCGCTCGGCCTCGTGCTGAAGGGCGGCAGCTGGTATCTCGCAGGACAAGTCGACGGCAGCGTGCGCACCTATCGCGTCGCACGCGTGCTCGACTGCACAGCCCTCGGCGACCGCTTCGATCGTCCGGCCGGCTTCGACCTCGCCGCCCATTGGCGGGCCGCGACGCTGCGGCTCGAAGCGGAGATGCACCCCAATGTCGCGATCGTCCGCCTGTCGCCGTTCGGCGTGAAGCTGCTCGACGCGCTCAGCCAGCCCTACGTCAAGGCACGCACGCAGCTCGAGGAGACAGCCGATGCAGACGGCTGGCGCATTGCGCGCGTGCCGGTCGGAAAGACATCGTGGCATGCCGCGGCCGAACTACTGCGGCTCGGCCCGGAAGCCGAAGTCCTTGAACCGGCCGATCTCCGCGACAAGATGGCCGAGCTGACGCAGGCGATGGCCGTGCGCTATCGCGCGGCGCAGAAAGCCTCATCGCGGCGCATTCTGCCGCAGCCGACGAAACATTCCTGAAACACGATTCTTCCCGCTTGCCATGAACGCGATCGCGTCTCGTCTCGACGGAAATGCAGGGACGCAACAATGGCCCTAGCGCCGAATGGAGAATGAAGATGTTTCGTAAGCTTGCACTTGGTCTGATCGCCGCCGGCTCGCTCGGCGTTGCCGCTCTCGCCCCCACCGCGGCCTCGGCCGGCGGCTTCCATCACCATCATGGTCATCACCACTGGGGTCCCGGCTGGGGCTTTGGCGGTATCTACCTCAACACCGGCGTCAGCAATTGCTATCAGGAGCGCCTGGTCCGGACCCGTCACGGCCTGCGCGTGCGCGTCGTGAACGTCTGCGCCTACGGGATCTACTGATATCTCGATATCACGACAAAGCTCCGGTCGCATCGCGGCCGGAGTTTTGCGTTGAGCTAGCCGGCCTGCCGCTGCCGGCGAAACCAGGCCCAGGTCTCGCGCGTCGTTCTGATGTAGCCGCGGCCGCGATGGACGATCTCGCCGTCGACGATCGCGTTCAGCTTCGGCAGGGCGTGAAAGGGGATCGAGGGATAAGCGTGGTGCTCGACATGATACGGCATGTTCCACGCGAACCATTTGACGATAGCACCGGTGTAAGTCGTGCGGGTGTTCTGAAAGGCGCTGCGGGTGCGGTCGCAACCGGTATGCTCGGCGTAGAGATAGGGCCGCAGGAAGAACTGCCCGATCACGAGCGGCACGATCCAGACCCAGAGCAGCAGCGCTGAAGAGAACCACAGCGACAGCGCGAGCAGCAGGGCGTAGAGCGCGACATAGGCGCGCGCCTCGGCCACAATGGTGCTGCGCTTGCTCTCGGGAATCCATGGCACGACGACCTTGCCGGTGATCGCGTGGCCGAGCATCAGCCGCAGACGGCCGGCGACCTGGAGCAGGCCGCTATAGGCGAGCGCAAGCTGGGTGTCGGACGTCGGCTTCACGCCAACGATCAGCTCGGGATCCCTTTCCGGGTCCTGCGTGTAGCGATGATGGTCCCAGTGAAACAGATAGTAATATTCGTAAGGCAGCCCGATGATGAACGCCGAGAGATAGCCGACGCCGAGATTGAGGCCCCGGCTCCTGAATGCCGTCTTGTGCGCGGTCTCGTGCACCGCCATGAACAGGAAGGCGACGACATAGCCCTGCACCACTATCAGCGGCAGCGCCCAGAGCGCGCCCCAGCTCGACGAAACCTTCCAGATCAGCACGCCCACCAGCACAATCACGCTGTAATGGCCGAGGCTCTGCACCGCACCTCTGATGTTGGAGCGAACCGACAATTCGCGCAGCGTGGTGGGCGTCAGGGGCTTCAGGCGATGGCCGGCGTCCGGAATGGTTGCGTCGCTCATGGTCGGTTGCGTGCCCTACTTGCGGAGAAGCTCGGCGAGCTCGGCCTTGATGAAGGCCTGTTCGCGGGGATTGTTGATGGGATTGCCGGCGCGATGGCCATGCAGCGACGGGATCGGATGCAGCACCGCGGATCTCGCGTTGACGAGCTTGCCGAGTTCGTCCTCGTTGTCGTGCACGTCGAAATAACGGTCAGTCGCGCCCGGCATCAGCAGCATGTGGGCCTTGATCGCCGCCAGCGCGCGATCGAGATCGCCGGCGAATGCCCCACACCGACTGATGTCGCCACGCTGCCAGATGCCGATCTGCGCCAGAAGATCGTTGGCATCGCGCCGCGCGAAGGTCGCATCCCAGGCGCGGACGAGATAATCCTCGAGTGAAGTGAAGCCGGCCTCGCGCCAGAGCTCGTCGCGGTAGAAGCCGTGCGACATCGCCCAGCCGGCATAGACGCGTCCCATGGCGCGGTAGCCGGCGACGGGTTTTTCGAGGAAACGACCATCGCGGAAGGCGGGATCGGCCGTAAGCGCGGCCTTCACGCTTTCGAGGAAGACGTAGTTGTACGGTGAGCAGCGGGCGCTGCCGCAGACGATCGCGGCGCGCTCGACCATGTCCGGATGCAGCGCCGACCAGTGATAGGCCTGCATGCCGCCCATCGACCAGCCATAGACCAGCGCAAGCTTCGAGATGCCGAAGCGCTCGGTGAGCAGCCGGTGCTGGACCGCGACGGCATCGTGATAGCTCACTTCCGGGAACGGCGCGGGCGTGTTCGAGGGCGACGACGACAGGCCGTTGCCGAACAGGTTCGGGATGATGATGAAGTAGTGCGTGGGATCGAGCACGCCGTCGGGCCCGATCAGCCATTCAATGTCGGTGTGCTGGGCGCTGAACGAGGTCGGATAGAGGATGACGTTGTCTTTGGCCGGGCTCAGCGTGCCGTAGGTCTTGTAGGCGAGCTTCAGCGCGGGAAACACGGACCCGGATTGGAGCGTGACGTCGCCAGCCTCGAAGATGTCGTAGTCGCGCTGCGCCGTCATGCACTCAGCTCCCGCTCACGGAGGCCTTCTCGGCGTCCGCGATGCATCGATCATGCCGGCTTTCGCCGGATGCGTCGCTTTACTTATAGTGTACTATTAGTACAGTTATTCGGCGCCGGCAAGATGAATCCGGTCCGCAACCCGGCTCAGGCGATGGCCGCGAGATAGCGCGCGACCGACGCAGCAAACGCCGCCTTGGCACCGCTGGCGATGTTGCGGCCCCACCAGGCGCCATAGATCCGGTCGAAGGCGAACGGCTCGACGGCTGACGCAATCCGCCGCACCGCGGCGGCGTTGAGCGGCATGTAGTTCGGATAGGAATACATGAAGCTGACGAAGCGCCGGTCCATCGTCACCTGCGCGATATCTCCCGTGAGCAGCGCGCCCTTGCCGTCCACACCACGCGCATAATGCAGCACGGTGGCGCCGGCGAAGTGGCCTCCGGTGCGCAGCAGCAGCACGTCGTCGGAGAGGCGATGGCTTTCGCCGGTCCAGTGCACGATCGCCGGATGAGGCCGCGTGACAAAGGCGCGATCGTCGGCGTGCAGATAGACCGGCACGCCGCCGAACCTGTCGCTCCAGTCGGCGACCGCGCCATAGTAATGCGGATGCGAGATCGCGATGGCCTTGAGACCGCCGAGTGCTGTGATGTGATGGATGGCCTCGTCGGTCGCGAGCGGAATGCAATCCCACATCACGCAGCCGTCGCCGTCAGGCACCAGCAGCGCTCGCTGCCCGATGGCAAAGCTCGGCTCCATGCCGATCCCGGTCAGGCCGAGATCGTCGCGCCCCACCAGTCGGTGCTTGCGCGCGAGCTCCTCGCGCGTGAGGAAGGCTTGACCGTCCCAGCCGACGAACTGGCGCTCGTCCTCGCAGATCGGACAGGCCGCAGGGGGTTTTCCGCTATCCGGGAATTGAGCGCCGCAGGTTGCGCAGGTCCAGAGGGGCATCGCGCTGATCCATCATGATCCAGTCTTGCAAGACATGACGTCGCACTCGCCGGATCGCAAGAGCAACCGGAACCAACGGGTTGAGAGCAGGTTAAGTTCTGGTCCGCCCGGGCACCCGCCCGCCGAGTCCGCATCATGCGAGATCCGATTAGATCGGCAGCATCAAGTTCAGCGTCTCGATGACATCTCGCCCTTCAACGTCTCGCATCTGGCCCCTGTTCGCGCTCAATTTCTTCATGGCCGACATGCAGTCGGGCATCGGGCCGTTCGTCGGGGTCTTCCTTCAGGAACGCGGCTGGGCGACCGGCCTGATCGGCACGGCAATGACGATCGGCAACGTCGCGGGCATGCTGGTCACGACTCCGATCGGCGGCTTCATCGATTCCAGCCGCAACAAGCGGCTGTGGGTGATCATTCCCGGCATCTGCGTTGTCTCGGCGTCCGCAATCATCCTGATCTCGCAAAACTTCTGGGCGGTGACGTTCTCGCAAGTGGCGCAATCGCTGGCGAGCGCCGCAATCGTGCCGGCCGTCACGGGCATCACGCTCGGCATCGCCAAGCAGAAGGGCTTCAATGCGCTCAACGGCCGCAACCAGGCGTACAACCACGCCGGCAACATGGTCGGAGCCGCGCTCTCAGGCTATCTCGGCTACAAGTATGGCTATTTTGCCGTGTTCGCGCTGGCGGCCCTGTTCGGCGCCATCGCGATCGCTTGCGTGCTGATGATTCCAGCCAAGGCGATCGACGATCGCGCCGCGCGCGGCAGCAAGGAGGACGATTCCAAGGCGCCGCCGGATGCGATGACGATGCTGCTGAAGCACAAGGCGTTGCTCGTGCTTGCTCTCGCCCTCGCGCTGTTCCACCTCGGCAATGCCGCGATCGTGCCGCTGTACGGACTTGCCGCGGTCGCCGAGGGACAGGCCAACGGCCCGAGCTTCGTCGCAACCACCGTGGTGATCGCACAGGGCGTGATGATCGTGACCTCGCTGATCGCGATGAAGGCCGCGAGCAAGCGCAATTACTGGCCGGTGATCCTGGTGTCTTTCATGTTCTTGCCGGTCCGCGGCGTGCTCGCCTTCTTCGTCACGGGATGGTGGGGCGTCGTGCCGATGCAGGTGCTCGACGGCATCGGCACCGGACTGCAAACGGTCGCCGTCCCCGGCATGGTCGCGCGCGCGCTCAACGGCACCGGCCGCATCAATCTCGGCCAAGGCGCCGTGATCACCGTGCAGGGCGTCGGCGCGAGCCTCAGCCCGGCTCTCGGCGGCTGGATCGCGCAATGGATCGGCTATGGGCCGACCTTCCTGCTGCTCGGCGGCTTTGGCCTGGCGTCGATCGCGCTGTGGCTGGCCTTCAGTGCGGCGGTGAAGAAATATTGAGCGACAGCGCCGTATGGCAGTCGCGGCGCAACGTGCCCGCCTTCGATCTGCCCAATAAGCAGGCTGCGGCACCTCGTCGCTGGCTCAGCGCGTAGGTGCGAGTGGTTTTTTGCGCAATCTGGCGCTTTTCCAGTTGCCGCATCCCCGGCGCGCCGACGAAAGTGCGGACCGCAATGAATCGGCAATAGGCGTTCCGGCGATCGATGACCCAGCCGCAGCTCTCATTCGATGGCGACCCGAACGGTGCGGCCTATGAACAATGGCGCGAGCAGTTTTGCCGTCAGGTAGCGAACGTCGATTTCGTGCCGGTTGGTGAAGGGCGCGTTCACCGAACCATTGCGCCTGCCATTCTTCCCCGCCTCAGACTCTCGGCCTCGTTCGGCACGCCGATGTCCTTCGTGTCATTGGGAACGAACGACGAGTTGGTGATCACGACGTCGCCCAATTCGGCATTGCGTGGGGCCATGGGGAAACGGCCACTGGAGGTCGCCGCCGGCGACATCACGATCGGCGATCCCTCGATCAAGGGGGCCCAAATCACGCAACTGGCGTATGGTAATTTCCAGACCGCGCTGCTGCCGCGAAAGGCCCTGCTGCGCGCCTGCCCGAATGCCGAGGACCTGATCGCGGGGTCGATCTCCGGCGCCAACCCGATCACATCGATGTTCCTGCGATATTACGATCTCGCGCATGCGCACGCGGACAAGCTCGCGCCGGCGGAGCTCGATGCGGTCTCGCAGCACCTGTTCGACCTCGCCGTCCTGATGCTCGGCGCACGCGGCGATGCCGCCGAAGAGGCTCAATTGCGCGGCCTTGCGGCGGCGCGCTTCGAAGCGCTCAAGTCCGACATCCTGGCGCAGCTGGACAGCCCCGCATTGTCGCTGTCCGACCTTGCAGCCACGCACCGCATCAGCGCGCGCACGATCCAGTTACTGTTCGAGAAGGCCGGCATCACCTATAGCGGCTTCGTGCTGGAGCAACGATTGCTGCGCGCCGAACGACTGCTGCGAAATCCTGCGATGCGCAGCCGCAAGATCATCGAGATCGCGCACCTCGCCGGATTTCACGACGTCTCTTACTTCCATCGCGCGTTTCGCCGCCGTTTCGGAGCGACGCCCGACGACGTCAGGAAGCTGGCTGGCGAGGCCGAATAGGCGAGTTCGCCGCGACGGCGCCGGAACGGCGCCTGCTACGTCCCAAAGCTCTTTTGCACCGCCTTGTCGAGCGTCTCGCCGCCGACGAAGCGCTGGCGCAGCTCGCGCTTGAGCAGCTTGCCGCTCGGATTCTTCGGCAGGGCGTCCACGAAGATCACGCGCTTGGGCACCTTGAAGTGGGCCATATGGCCGGCGCAATGTCTGATGACGGTTTCTTCGTCGAGCTTTGCCCCGGTCTTGACCACGACGATGGCGGTCACCGCCTCGATCCAGCGCGGATCGGGCAGGCCGACGACCGCGACTTCGGAGACCTCCGGGATGCGATAGACCATCTCCTCGACCTCGCGGCTCGCGACGTTCTCGCCGCCGGTCTTGATCATGTCCTTGACGCGGTCGACCACGGTGATGTGGCCTTCCTCGTCGACCGTGGCGAGATCGCCGGAATGAAACCAGCCGCCGGTGAATGCCGCTGCGGTCTTGACCGGATCGTTGTAATAGCCGGAGAGCAGATGCGGCGAGCGATGCACGATCTCGCCGACTTCGCCGACCTTGACGTCCTCCATCGCTGTGTTGACGACGCGCGTCTCGACGTTGAGCACGGGCTTGCCGGCGGAGCCGGCCTTGCGGAGCTGATCCTCCGGCCGCAGCACGGTCGCGAGCGGCGCGATCTCGGTCTGGCCGTAGAAATTCCAGAACTTTACGGCCGGCAGCCGGCGCTGCAATTCGAGCAGCACCTCCACCGGCATGATCGAGGCGCCGTAATAGCCCTTCTGCAACGTCGACAGATCGGTCTTGTCGAAGTTCGGCGAGCGCAGCATCGCGATCCAGATCGTCGGCGGCGCGAAGAACGAGGTGATCCTGTGCGCCTGGATCAGCGCCAGGATGTTGTCGGCCGTCGGCTTGCCCGTGATCACGCCGGAGGCGCCGAGATACACCTGCGGGCCCAGGAACACATCCAGCTGCGCGCAATGATAGAGCGGCAAGGCGTGCAGGAACTTGTCGTCCACGCTCATGCCGCCGTCGATGATGCAGCTGACATACTGCCACATCACGGCTTCATGGGTCAGCATCGCGCCCTTGGGCAGCGATTCCGTGCCCGAGGTGTAGACGATCTGCGCTAGATCGCGGCTGTCGACCGAGGCGTCCAGGAACGAGCCGTCGGGATGCAGGAGATCGTCGAAGGTGGTGAGGTCTGCAGGCGGCGCGGCCGGATCCTCGCCCGGCAGCCAGATCATCTTCTCGACCGCGCAATCCTTCGCGCTCGCCGCGCGTCCCGGCCCGACGAAATCGGGTCCGGTCGCGAGCAGCCTTGCGCCGGAGCTCTTCAGGATGAAATTGATCTCGTCCGGATTGAGCATGAAGTTGATCGGCACCAGCACCGCGCCGATCCGCGCCGCCGCGAAGCGTAGCGCAGCAAAGGCGTGCGAGTTGCGCGAGAGCACGGCGAGGCGGTCGCCCTTGCCAACGCCGAGGCCGAGCAGGCCGCGGCCGAGCCGGTTGCAGATCGCATCCATCTCGGCAAAGCTCCAGCTGACATCGCCGCAGCTCACGGCGAGCTTGCTCGGCTCACGGCCTGCGGAGCGGCGCAGGAGATCGCCGATGGAATGCTCGCGCGCTTTCGAGATGGTGGCTGCAATGTCGCCGGTCATTTCTTCCCCGTGGAATTTCGCTCGGCTCAACGCTCGCGAGCTTTCGTGTTTCGCGGAACGTAGTCGGCGCTGTCAGCGACGTCAAATTGCACGGGGCAGATCAAAACTCGCGAAAACAACCCCATGCACAGTAGACGGGGGCTGCAAGATCAATGGGTTAGGTGTGGAGCCGGATTGGGTGCGGGTCGGGCAGGCTTTCAGGAGCCAAGAGGCCGAGGAATCGTGGTGACTCGCCTGTCCGGCTCGCCCAAGCGAGCCGAGGCGAATTGGCCGCGATCGTTGCCGCCCATTCCGAATGGGGTCTCTCGCGATTTGCTTCGTCGGGCAAAACAGGAGCATAGTGGCATCATCGCAGGAGGTCGGGCGGGCCGGGATGTGGCGGCGCCTTTCGGCGAGCGAGTTGCGCGGTTGAGGCTCGTCAGGCCTTTTTGTTTTCTCCAACGTTGGCCGATGCACAGTCGGAGTTGGCGCGGTCCAGCACTGTCACCGTGGCGCGGTCCAGCACCGTCACCGTAATGCGCGCCGACCAAGCCCGCGATCACGATTATCCATCAGATCGCGGGTTTGGCACTCCAACCTCAATTGCCCCGCTTGACCAGCGGGCATTCACTGTCAGCCAGCGAAGCGTAGACTTCGCCGCTTGGAATTTTCTCGAGCACGTTATAGTACTCCCAGGGTGCCTTGACCTCGGACGGATCCTTCACCTGCACAAGATAGAAGTCGTGCACGAGCTTGCCGTCGTCGCGCAACCTCGCGCCGCGTGCGTAGAAATCGTCGACGGGCGTCGAGCGCATCTTCTCCAGCACTGGATCCGTCGCATCCGTGCCTGCGGCAGCGACTGCTTTCAGATAGTGGCTGACGCCGGAATAGACCGCGGCTTGCGGTGCCGTGGGCATGGCGCTGCGAAGCTTGAAGAAGCGCTGGCCGAACGCCCTGCTCTCGTCATCCAACGCCCAGTACCATGCCGTCAGCGTGGTCAGGCCCTTGGCGGTTTTCGGGCCCATCGCATGAACATCAGTGTCGAACATCAGTTCGGCCACCGGCTTCTGGCTTCCCGTGTTCATGCCGAACTCGTTCCATTGCTTCATCAGGTTGACGAGCTGGTCGCCGGCATTGGCGAAGGCGATCGCCTTGGCGCCGGACGCCTTCGCCTGCAGGATGAAAGAGCTGTAGTCCGCGTTGCCAATCGGGTGATACACCGCGCCGAGCGACTTGCCGCCCGCCGCCGCCAGCACGCGCTGCGATTCCGACACCATGTTCTTGCCGAACGCGTAATCGGCCGCGATGAAGAACCAGGTGTCGTAGCCCTGGCTGACCAGGGTGCGGATCGGTCCCGACACCAGATTGTAGGAATCGTGCAGCCACGCCAGGCCGTTTCGCGAACATTGTTTGCCCGTCAGTTCGGTGGTCGCCACCGCCGAGTAGACCGCAATCTTGTTCTTGTCACGCGCCAGCGACTGGATCGCCAGCCCCACGGCCGAATTGGAGACGTCGGCGACCATGTCGACGCCGTCGACGTCGAACCATTTGCGGACAATGCCGACGCCGATATCGGGCTTGTTCTGGTGATCGGCGGCCAAAATCTCGACATTGATCGACGGCACCAGTTTCTGAAAGTCTTCCGCCGCCATCCTGGCTGCCGCCACGGAGCCCGATCCCGACAGGTCGGACAATGGCCCGGTCTGGTCATTGATGATGCCGATCCGGACCACGCGACCGGAGAGTTCGGCGGCGTGGGTGGGCAGAAAAGATGCGATGAAAGTCCCAACGACGAGAAGCGTAGCGATGCGGCCGTGCCAGTTCATGCGAACACCTTTCCAATAAGGGCGCTTGTGCCTTTCCTCCCTGTCTCGAACAGCTTAAGCCGCCGTTGCTCTCGCCTTGAGTTTAGAAACCGCCTTCTGCACCGCGGCTGCGCGCTTTTGCAGCCAAGGTTCGGCCTCGCGGCGCATGCGGGAAATCAGCTCACGCGGCGCATTCTGCACGGTGATGTCGAACGGCGGCTGCGGCTGATATTCCAGCATCAGCTGGAGGTTTTTTGCAACGTCTTCGCCGCAGAGTTCGGCGGCAACCTGAAAACCGAAATCGATACCGGCGGTGACCCCACCGCCGGAAATGCGGTTGCGGTCGACCACGACGCGTTCGTCGACGGCGATGGCGCCAAACGCAGCAAGCTGGTCGCTCATCAGCCAATGGCAGGCTGACCTGTATCCATCGATGAGGCCCGCGGCGCCGAGGATCAGACAGCCGGCGCAAACTGAGGTGATGTAGCGCGCCGATCCACCCTTGTCGCGAACGAAGGCAATCACCTCGTCATCGTCCATGGTGGCGACTTGTCCCGGACCGCCGCCGATGCAGAACACGTCCAGATCCGGGCAGTCGGCAAAGGTCGTGGTTGGCAGCAGCGGCAGACCGACGTCGCTGACGACGGGCTCGATGCGCTTCCACAGCAGGTGCATGCGGACGTTCGGCAGACGGGCAAAAACTTCGAATGGTCCGGTGACGTCCAGTTGCGTCATCCCAGGATAGTACAGAATTCCGATTTCGATCCGCTTGCCGGACATGGAGCCCTCCTAACGTTGGATAACTCATGTTGACAGCGGAGGGCCTTTGCCGAAATGTCATAACACACGCAATTCCTGCCAAGCCTTCCCTGCTCAAGGGGCTGCCAATGGCCCGTTCCGCCCCCCGCCGCGTGGTCTTCGTCCTTTTCGACGACTGTCTGCTGCTCGACTTTGCCGGACCGCTACAGGCCTTCGAACTGGCCTGCGAAACGTCGAAAGCGGGGCGCGCGCCCTATGTCTGGCAGATCTGCTCGTTGAAAGGCGGGTCGGTCAAAACCTCGTCCGGTCTGGAGGTGATGACGACCGCCCTCGCTGACTGCGACCACAAGAACATCGACACCCTCATGGTGGGTGGCGGTCCCGGCGTCCATCGCGCCGCTGCAGAAGCCGCGCTGGTCGATTGGTTTCGCCTGGCAGCGCCGAAGGCAAGGCGCGTCTGCTCGGTCTGCACGGGCACATTCATCCTCGCCGCAGCCGGGCTGCTGCGCGGGCGGCGCGCGGTCACCCATTGGGGTTCCTGTGACCTGCTGCGCGCAAAACATCCCGACGTTTCGGTTCAGGTCGACCCGGTCTTCGTGCATGACGGCGGCATCTGGACATCGGCAGGCGTGACGGCCGGCATCGATCTGGCGCTCACGCTGCTGGAAGATGATCTCGGCCATCGCGAGGCCATGCGCATCGCGCGGCGCCTCGTCGTTTTCCTCAAGCGGCCCGGCGGGCAGGCGCAATTCAGCGTGCCGCTGTCAATGCAGGCCTCGGAAGATCGGGCTCTCGAAAAAATTTCGAGCTGGATGCAAGAAAATCTCGGCCGCGATTTGCGTGTCGAAAGTCTCGCCGAACGAGCGGGCATGAGCCCGCGCACCTTCGCGCGCGTGTTTCGCCAGAAGACCGGCCGCACGCCCGCCAAGGCGGTCGAAGAGCTTCGCGTCGAGGCTGCCCGGCACGCGCTGGAAGAGTCCGCCTCCCCTATCAAGGAAATCGCCGCGCGCGCAGGCTTTCAGAGCGAGGAGCATCTACGCCGCGCGTTCCGCCGCCGCCTGAACGTGCTGCCGCATGACTACCGGGTTCGATTCCATCAAGGGTAGAGACAACAAGCGACGGGCGGGGTGGCTCGACCTTTTGACGCCATGGGCGCCCAACGGGACAATAAGCTACCCCTCCAAAATCGCGACCGCTCGCGTCCATCCCGCCGAGGCTCGCTCGATCTTCACGGGGAAGCATGACACCTTGAAGCCGGTTGGCGGCAGCTGTTCGAGATTGTGCAGCTTCTCGAGATGGCAATAGCCGATATGGCGTCCGGCCTTGTGGCCTTCCCAGATCAGGCTGGCGTCTTTCGTCTCGGCATATTTCTTCGCGGTGTGAACGAACGGCGCGTCCCAGCTCCAGCCGTCGATGCCGGTCAGGCGCACACCGCGCTCGAGCAGGTACATGGTTGCCTCATAGCCCATGCCGCAGCCCGAGGTAACGTAGTCCTGCCGGCCATATTTGGCGCCGGCGCTGGTGTTGACCACGACGATCTCGAGCGGCCTCAGCTCGTGGCCGATGCGCTTGAGCTCGGCCTCGACGTCCTTGGCCGTCGCGACATAGCCGTCCGGCAAGTGCCGGAAGTCGAGCTTCACGCCGGGCTGGAAGCACCATTCCAACGGCACCTCGTCGATGGTCCAGGACCGCTCGCCGCGATTCATGGTCGGGTGAAAATGCCAGGGCGCATCGAGATGCGTGCCGTTGTGGGTGGAGAGGCTGACCTGCTCCACCGCCCAGCCCTGGCCATCAGGCAGATCCTCGGCCTTCAGTCCATCGAAGAACTGCAGCATGCGCGGCAGGCCCTGCTGATGATTGATGTACTGGATCGTCGGATGATTGCCAGGCGGGTCGGCCGGCACGTCGTTCTGGAGGGGGACGGAGATGTCGATCAGCTTGCTCGTCATGGCGCTTCCTCGTTGATTGTTCTCGTTGGCGGCAGTCAGGCGTCGCTTCAAGCGCGCCTTCAGACGCCCCCTTCAGGTTTCTTGCCGCTCGACGCGATTCTTCAAAATGCCGATCTTCTCGACCTCGAGCTCGATCGTATCGCCATGCTCGAGAAACCAGCCGAGCTCGAGGCCGCAGCCATTGCCGACCGTGCCGGAGCCGATGAATTCACCGGGCATCAGCGTCTCGTCCTGGGAGACGTGCGCGATGATCTCCTCGAAAGAAAACAGCATGCCCTCACTCACGCCTTTCGAGCGGGTCTCGCCGTTGACGCGCGCTTCCATCTTCAGCTTGTAGGGATCACCGATCTCGTCCGGTGTCACGATCCAGGGCCCCATCACGTTGCCGCCGTCAAAACTCTTGCCCTTGGCAGGGCCGAGCCGTCCCTCCATCTCGATGCGCTGGGCGTCGCGCGCGGAGAAATCATTGAAGATGGTGTAGCCGAAGATGTGATCCCCAGCCTTCGCAGGCGTGATGTTGGCGCCCTTGTTCTTGGTGATGATCCCGAATTCGAGCTCGTAGTCCATCACCTTGCTGTAGCGCGGCCATTTCACCGTGGTGTTGGTGCCACGGACGCTGAAGCGGTTGGTGATGTAGAAGATCGGCTGCTTGCGATAGACCTCGGGCAATTCGCCGAGCGGCTCGGCGTCGATGCGCGCCAGTTCCGCCATGTCGCCCCTGGCGCGCGCGGCGAGCTTCTGCTGCCCGCGCGGCGCCTGCAGGATATGCAGGGGAAACGACATGCCGTCGCGCATTTGCCTCGGCTCCGGCACCGGCGCGAGGATGTCGACGGCGCTGACTGCCGCCGACAGGGTCGCGTCCTGGGCGTGCTTGTCCAGCAGAGCCCGGGCCCGATCGAGCGCGCGGGGCCCGGCGTCGATCAGCGCCAGCATCGAGCCGAAGGCCGGATCGGCCCCGCCGTCCCGTGCGGCCGCCGCGGCGAGGTCGAACACTTGGCTGTCATGGCTGTGTACGGCGCCGATCTTCTCCTGACCGGCCGTTCTGAATGTTGCGAGCTTCACCTTGGGCACCCCTTGCTATCGTTTCGAATATATGATCAGATAAAATATCGATAAACAAGAAGGAAAAATATAAAATGGGGAGAACGCAGTGAGGCGAACGCGGATCAGAGCGATGTTGGCAGGTCTCGTGCTCGGGATGTCTGCCGGCTTGACGGCGCCCGCGCTGGCCCAGGCCAAGATCCAGATTGGCTGCACCGCGACCTCCGACTGCGCTTCGGCCATGGTGGCAGTGGACGAAGGCATCTTCAGAAAGCACGGGCTGAACGTCGAGATGACGCCGATCGCGATCAATTCCAACATCCCGGCGGCGATCCTGTCGAACTCGATTCAGGTCGGCGGCCCCACCTCCACGGTCTTCCTGCAGGCCGTCGACGGCGGCCTCGACCTCGTCGCGATCGCCGGCGCCTCGGTCATGAACCCGACCTCCAACACGGCGATTGCGGCCTTCGTCCGCAACGGCATCACCATCAAGGATCCCAAGGACTTCATCGGCAAGAAGGTCGGCGCGCCCGGCCTGAACGCCTTCCTGCACGTGCTCTTCGTGAAATGGCTGGTCGAGAAAGGTGTCGATCCCCGAAGCGTCAATTTCGTCGAAGTCACCTTCCCGACCATGGCCGACATCATCAAATCAGGTGGCGTCGATGCGGTGCTCACGGCCGAACCGTTCGTCACGCGCATGAGCAATGCGGGGCTCGGCTCGGTTGGCGCGCGGTACGGCGCCGAGCTCGGCCGCACCGATCCGATCATCTTCTATGCCGCATCGCGCGACTGGGCGGAGAAGAATGTGGCCACCGTGAAGAAGTTTCGCGAGGCCGTCGCGGAGGCCGCCGCGATCGTCAACAGCGACCGCGAGAAGGCCTCGGCCTCGATCGCCAAGTTCACCAAGCAGCCGCTCGATCTCGTCAAGGCGACGCCGCCGAACCAGTCCGAGCCGAACCTCAAGCCGCAAAACCTCAGCTGGTGGATCGAGGTGATGTCGTCGCAGAAGATGCTGCAATCGAAGCTCGACACCGCGAAACTGGTGCTGAACTAAGGGATATCGACGATGCCAGCTCCCGAGCGCACTCTCGAACGCCTGCCGACGGAAGCCGGCACCTTGAGCGAGCGTGCCGCAAACCTCATCGAGCAGGACATCCTGGCGGGAGATCTCGCACCGGGATCGCGGCTGGGCATCCTCGACCTCGTGCAACGTTACGATATCGGCGCCACGCCCCTGCGCGAAGGCCTGTCGCGGTTGATGTCGCGCGGCCTCATCGTCGGCATCGGCCAGCGCGGCTTCCGCGTCGCCGAGGTCAGCCGCGAGGATCTCGCCGACATCACCTGCATGCGGACGGCGGTCGAGATCGAGGCGGTCAAGCTCGCCATCCTCCACGGCGATGCTGCCTGGGAGGCCGGCATCATCAGCGCGCTGCATCAGATGCGCCGACACATCGAGCGCACCGGCGACGAATTCCGCGAGGGCGCGGCGGAGTTCGACCGGCTGCACAAGGGCTTCCACACAGCGCTGCTCGCCGCCTGCGGCTCGCGGCGCATGCTGGCCGCCCACTCCGACCTCTACGACCAGGCCTACCGCTACCGCCGCGTGATGATGGGCGCCATCGACAGCGGCGAGAGATTCATCCGCAGTCACCAGATGCTCGCCGACCTCGTGCTCGCCCGCGACGTGGCCGCCGCGCAAAAAATGCTGGCGGCGCATCTGCACTCGACCATCGATTTCGTCTATCCGCAGGTGAGCGGGGAACAATCATGAGCGTCGTTGCAAGGCTCATTGAGGCGCGCGCCGCGCGGCGGCAGAAACCGCTGATCGCGTTCAATGCCGCGACGCTGCGGCTCGGCGGCAAGACCATCATCGAGAATCTCGATCTTCAGGTGCGGCCGGGCGAATTCCTCTGCATCGTCGGCGCCTCCGGCTGCGGCAAGACCACGGCGCTGCGGCTCGCCGCAGGTCTCTATCGCCCCACGAGCGGCGCGGTGACGTTTGAGGGCGAAGAGATCACCGAGCCGCGGCGTGAGGTCGCGATCGTGTTCCAGGATTACGGCAAGGCGCTGTTGCCGTGGCGGACCGCGGCCGGAAACATCTCGCTGGCGCTGGAAGCATCGCGCGTGCCGGCGCGCGAACGCGGCGCACGCATCGAGGCGCTGCTGCGGAAGGTCGGACTGCCCGGTCATGCCGACAAATATCCGACCGAGATGTCCGGGGGCATGCAGCAGCGCCTGCAGATCGCGCGCTGCCTTGCGCAGGAGCCGACCACCCTGCTGATGGACGAGCCGTTCGGCGCGCTGGATGCGATGACGCGGCAGGGCTTGCAGGACGAGGTCCTGTCGCTGACGCAGGCGAGCGAGACCACCGTGATCTTCGTGACCCACGATCTCGACGAGGCGATCTATCTCGGCGACCGCGTCATCGGCCTCTTGCCGCATCCGGGCCGGATCGGGATCGAGCTCGACGTCGACCTGCCGCGTCCGCGCGACCAGCTCGCCACCCGCGAGCATCCGGAATTCCTGCGGCTGCGCCGGCAATTGTTCGACTTCATCAAGGCGACCGAGCATTGAGCCTCGATCGCACCAAGCCCTTGCTGCTGCCGCTGGCGCTGGTGCTGGCGTTTGAGCTCTGGGCGCGCCTCACCCATCTGCAAAGCGACAGCCTGGCGCCGCCGAGCGCAATCCTCGCGGCGCTGGCCACGGCGCTCGCCGATCTCTCGATCCCGATCGCGACCCGCGACACGCTGTTCGCTGCCTTCGCGGGTCTTTCCATCGGCAGCGCCATCGGGCTTGCGCTCGGCATCGCCTTCGGCATTTCGCGTCCGCTTGACCGGCTGATGGAGGTGACGGTCGAGGCGATCCGCCCGATTCCCTCGATCGCGCTGCTGCCGATTGCGTTGATCGCGCTCGGCTTCGGCTACCGGATGGAGATCGTGATCGTGGCGTTCGCCTGCGTCTGGCCGATGCTGATCATGACCCGCAGCGCGGTGCGTAGCATCGAGCCGCGATTGATGGAAGTGTCGCGGGCCTTGCGGCTGAGCGCGCCGCAACGGATCGCGAAGATCGTGATCCCGGCCGCACTGCCGCGGATCTTTGTCGCCTTCCGCCTGTCGGCCGGGATCGCCCTGATCGTCGCGGTCACCGTCGAGATCGCCATCAACCCGATCGGCTTGGGTGCCGGCATCATGCTGGCACAGCAGGCCCTGCGCGCCGACCTGATGCTCGCCTATCTCGTCTGGATCGGCGCGATCGGCTACGCGCTGAACATGCTGTTGATCGCCGCCCAGCGCCGTCTGTTCGGCCGCGCCGCGCTCGCCGGAGACAATCCATGAAGCGCACCGCGATCCTCTGGCGTGTCGCAAGCGCCCTCGTCGCAGCCGGCTTCATCGCGGCGTGGCAACTCGTCGCCAATCTGAAGCTAGTGTCGCCGGTGTTCCTGCCCGGTCCGGACCGCGCCTGGGCCGCTTTGGTGCGCGGCTTTTCCAGCGGCGATCTCGCGGGCAAGCTCATCGGCACGCTGGAGCACATGGCCTATGGCTGGTTCGCCGCCTCGATCGCCGGCATTGCGCTTGGCGCGCTGATCGGTTCGTCCCGGATGATGCGCGCCTATGTCGCGCCGTCGCTGGAATTCTTAAGGCCCCTGCCGGTCTCGGCGATCATCCCGGTCGCAATCGCGATGCTCGGGCTGACGCAAGGCATGGCGCTGTTCGTGATCGCCTTCGGCGCGATCTGGCCGATCATGCTCGCAACCGTTCACGGCTTTGCCGCAGTCGAGCCGCGGCTCTATGAGGTCGCCCGCTCGCTGCAGATGTCGCGCACCGCAATCATCGCCAAGATCGCCCTGCCCTCGGCATTGCCGGATATCCTCGCGGGCATGCGGCTCAGCCTGACGGTTGCGCTGATCCTCTCGGTGGTCTGCGAGATCCTGGCCGGCCTCGACGGCCTTGGTCATTGGGTGCTGCTCTCGGCGCGCGCGTTCCGATCCGCAGACCTCTTCGCCGGCGTCATCCTGCTCGGTGCGACCGGATATTTGACGTCGGTTGCGATGTCACTGGTCGAGCAGCGGCTACTCGCCTGGCAGACCGCGGCGAGGTAGCGGCGATCCCATCGCCAAAACAAAAACGGCCCGCTTCGCGCGGGCCGTTTCCGTCTCGGATCCGGTCAATCCGAATTTGGTTGCGGGGATAGGATTTGAACCTATGACCTTCAGGTTATGAGCCTGACGAGCTACCGGGCTGCTCCACCCCGCGTTAAACCTTTGCGTGCCTTCGGTTAAATCCTGGGGACGGTCGGTTGAGGCCGGCGCTGGTCGCGCTGGCTTTCCACTTCCGTCCCAAAGGCTTCCTTGGAAGGCGACCCGAGGGGCAATGCCCGTCGGGTGCGGGGGGTATGTATCAAGGCGGGCTGCCTTTGGAAAGGGCTGCGGGAACGTTTTTTTCGACTTTATGACAGGGGAATCGACGAGTTTCCGCGCCGTTCCGCGCGCTCTTGCCAGAAGTTCCACAAACGGCCAGCCTGCGGCAACAAGATTAAGGCCGAAAACGCCGGGGTGCCGTTCCGGGAGGCGAAGCGAACCTCGAGATTCCGGGTTCGCGCTTCGCGCGCCCCAGAATGACGGTAAACGGGGGGACAAACATTGACCGACACATTCGACTTCGTCGTCGTGGGCGCGGGCTCGGGCGGCTGCACAATTGCGGGGCGGCTGTCGGAGGATGCGGGCACATCCGTCGCGCTGCTCGATGCAGGGGGACGCAACGACACCTGGCGGATCACGACGCCATTCGGGCTCGCGTTGCCCTATGCCGCGGCCAACTGGGCCTTCGATACCGTGCCGCAGAAGGGATTGAACGGCCGCATCGGCTATCAGCCGCGCGGCAAGGGCCTCGGCGGGTCCTCGGCGATCAACGCCATGGTCTATATCCGCGGCCACAAATGCGATTACGACCACTGGGCCGCGCTCGGCAATGCCGGCTGGTCATATGCGGACGTGCTGCCCTACTTCAAGCGCTCGGAGGACAACGCCGATTTCGACGGCGAATATCACGGCAAGGGCGGACCGCTGCATGTCAACCGGCTGCGCTCGGACAATCCGATTCACGACATCTTCCATCAGGCCGCACGCGAGGCGCAGTTTCGCATCCGCGAGGACTTCAATGCCGAGGACCATGAAGGGCTCGGCAGCTACCAGGTGACCCAGCGGGGCGGCGAGCGCTGGAGCGCGGCGCGGGCTTATGTGGCTCCTCACCTGGGCAAGCGCGCCAATTTGCGGGTCGAGACGGGAGCGCAGGCAACGAAGATCCTGTTCGAAGCTGGGCGCGCGGTCGGCATCGAATATGTGCAGGGCAAGCAGACAAGGCAGCTGCGCGCCCGCCGCGAGGTGATCCTCGCCGCCGGCGCCTTCCAGTCGCCGCAGCTATTGATGCTGTCGGGACTAGGCGACGGCGATGCGCTTGCCGCCCACGGCATCGGCGTCGTGCATCACCTTCCGGGCGTCGGGCGCAATCTGCAGGACCATCCGGATTTCGTGTTCGTCTACGCCTCCGACTATCCGCACTTCGTTCACGCCTCGCTCGGTCGGCTGCCATCCCTGCTGCGCGGTATCCAGCGCTATCGCCGCGAACGGCGCGGCGTGATGACCACCAATTTCGCCGAGTGCGGCGGCTTCCTGAAAACCCGGCCCGATCTCGACGTGCCTGATATCCAGCTCCACTTCGTCATCGCGATGCTCGACGACCACGGCCGCAAGAAGCACAAGGAGGCGGGCTTCTCGTGCCATTTCTGTCTGCTCAGACCGAAGAGCCGCGGCAGTATTGGGCTGAAGAGCGCCGATCCGCTCGCAGCGCCGATGATCGACCCGAACTTCTTGGGCGAGGCGGAGGATCTCGAGGCGATGGTCGCCGGCTTCAAGACGACGCGGCGACTGATGGAGACGCCTGCGATGCGGGCGCTGCAGAAGAAGGACATGTTCACATCCGACGTGAAGACGGACGAGGACATCCGCGCCATTCTGCGCGCGCGTGTCGACACCGTCTATCACCCCGTCGGCACCTGTAAGATGGGCACCGACGCGATGGCCGTGGTCGATCCGGCGTTGAAGGTGCATGGCATCGGAGGATTGCGCGTCGTCGACGCCTCGATCATGCCGACGCTGGTCGGCGGCAACACCAATGCGCCGACCATCATGATCGGGGAGAAGGCGGCGGATATGATCCGTGGAGAGATGCGGGCGAGTTAGGCGACGGTGTCGCGTCATATGCCGCTGTCGTCCCGGACAAGCGTAAGCGCCGATCCGGGACCCATAACCACAGGGAGAAGTCGTGCCGCGAGATGGCAACTCCGAGTCTTCGGCAAACCACGTCCTGTGGTTATGGGTCCCGGATCGGCGCGCGCTTGGGGCGCGCTTGTCCGGGACGACAGTTGGGCTCAATTCAGCAGGAACCCGCCGTCCACGGTCACCACGCTCCCCGTCATGTAGCGCGACGCATTCGACGCCAGCAGCAGAATCGCGCCGTCGAGATCGGACTCGGCGCCGACGCGGCGTTGCGGGATGCGCTTGGCGAGGCGCTCGCCTGCCGGCGTCGACCAGAAGGCGTGGTTCATCTCGGTGTCGATATAGCCGGGCGCCAGCGCGTTGATGCGGATGTTCTGGCCCGCGAGCTCCAGTGCCATCGCTCTCGTCGCCTGGATGATGCCGGCCTTGGAGATCGCGTAAGGCGAGAGCGCCTTCAAGACGCCGGTGCCGAGCACGGAGGCGATGTTGACGATGTTGCCCGGCTGCTTGCGCGCGATCATGCGGCGCGCCACTTCGGTTGCGAGGAAATAGGCGCCTTTGAGATTGGCACCGATCACGGCGTCCCAATCCGCCTCGGTCTGCTCGGTCGCGAGCTTCTCGATGGCGATGCCGGCATTGTTGATCAGCACGGTGACGGGGCCGAGCGCGGCCTCGGCGGCATCGACCGCCCTGGCGATCGAGGCGGTGTCGGTGACGTCGAGCGCGACCGCAGCGGCGCGACCACCCTTGCCGCGGATCTCCTCTTCCAGGCCCTTCAATTTGTCGGTCTGCCGCGCAGCGAGCGCCACGGCCGCACCATGCGCCGCCAGCACCCGGGCAAATTGCCGGCCGAGCCCCTGGCTCGCACCCGTGACGAGGATGGTTTCTTTACTGACGTCGAATAGGTCTGACATGACGCGTTCCTTGGACGGTTCCTTTAAGCTTTGGAGCCACCAATACAGACGATTTTAGCGATCTGAAACCGGAATGATCGGCTCGGCGTTCATTCGTTCCGTCGAGGCAGGGCTTTCGCGCATGAACAGTTTCGATCTCGCCGTCTATGCCGCGCTGGCAGTCGCGGTCGGCTTGGGGTTCAGGACCGGGCTGCTACGCAGCGCCATGACCATCCTCGCCTATCTGCTCGCCGCCCCGATCGCGGTGGCGCTGATGCCGCTGATCGCACCGCAGATCGCCGGCAATCCGAACTCGCCGCTGCTGCAGAACTGGATCTGGTTCTTCGCCATCTTCGTGGTCGTCGGCATGCTGTTCGGCCACATCGGCCGCATCGCGCTGAACGACACGATCGGCGAGGCCGGCCTCGGCGACCGGCTCGGCGGCGCGGCGCTCGGCGCCGTCAGGGTCGGCCTCGTCGCCACCACCTTGGTGCTGGTGTTCGATCAGATCGTGCCGACGAACCGCCAGCCGCCCTTCCTCGCCGGCTCGCATCTGCGGCCGCTGTTCTCGACCGCGGGCCAGATGGGCTTCAAGTCCCTGCCGCCGGAGGCTGCCGCCGCGATCGACCGCCTCAAGCAGGAGCGGCGGATCTGATCTGGCGCATTTGCATCGCTAGCCGCGAGGCGCATGCATTTTGGTGCGGGCCGATCCCTTATCAGCGGCATCACAGTTGGCTAATGTAGCCGCCGTCCAACCTGCCTGACATTTACGGGAGTGAAACAGTGGATCTTGGGATCAAAGGTCGCCGCGCCATCGTCTGTGCATCCAGCAAGGGCCTCGGGCGCGCCTGCGCCTTCTCGCTGGCGGAGGCCGGCGTTGACGTCACGCTGACCGCGCGCGGCGCTGATGCGCTGAAGAAGACCGCCGACGAGATCCGCAAGGCCTATCCCGACGTGACGGTCACCGAGATCGTCGGCGACATCACGACGCCGGCGGGCCGCGAGGCGGTGCTGAAGGCCTGCCCCGAGCCCGACATCCTGATCAACAATGCCGGCGGCCCGCCGCCCGGCGATTTCCGCAACTGGACCCGCGACGACTGGATCAAGGCGATCGACGCCAACATGCTGACCCCGATCGAGCTGATCAAGGCGACGGTCGACGGCATGATGGCACGCAAGTTCGGCCGCATCGTCAACATCACTTCGGCCGCGGTGAAGGCGCCGATCGACATTCTCGGCCTCTCCAATGGCGCGCGCGCCGGCCTCACCGGCTTCATCGCCGGCCTGTCGCGCAAGACGGTGATCAACAACGTCACCATCAACGGCTTGCTGCCGGGCCCGTTCGAGACCGATCGCCTGACCAGCACCGCGAAGGGCGAAGCCGACAAGCGCGGTGTCACACCGCAGCAGATCCTGGCCGAGCGCGCCAAGCTCAACCCCGCGGGGCGCTTCGGTCAGCCCGACGAATTCGGCTATGCCTGCGCCTTCCTGTGCGGCGCCAAGGCCGGCTTCATCACCGGACAGAACATTCTGCTGGATGGTGGCGCGTTCCCGGGGACGCTGTAGTCGCGTTTGCAGATGTACTCCCTCGCCCCGTTCTTACGGGGGAGAGGGTTGGGGTGAGGGGCTCTCTCCGCAAGCACGGTGACAGTCGGACTCGCGGAGACTCCCCCTCACCCGGCGCTTCGCGCCCACCTCTCCCCGCAAGCGGGGCGAGGTAAAATCATCACCGCTGCTTGGTCGGCTCGTCCTCATCCTGCTGGCTCGGAGCGGAGGAATCGGCGGTGGTGCGCTCATCGGTCCAGTCGATGCCGAATTCGTCGAGCCCGTTCGCGAGCAGATCGCCCAGCATGGGCTCGCCGAGCAGATAGTGCACCGTTTCGCGGCGTGGGCTGCCATATTCACGGCGCGCCTCCGACGCGCGGGCGCGCAGATCGTCCCAGTCATCGATCGTGCCGTCGCCGCGGCCGAGCCAGGTCAGCGCGACGAGGTCGAGCTGCTCGTCCTCGTTCAGGGCGATCATGAAGCTTCCGAGCTCCTGGACGACAGGATCGGAGCCATCGTCGTCGAGGACGTCCATCATATCGTCGTCGGCCGCGTTCGAGCCGGAGTCCGGATCAGAAGCCCCCTCCTTGACGTCGAATTCGCGCGCCTTCTCGATGATAAAGGCGACCTTTTCCGCGGAAATCGCAAGCTCTGGCATGGCGTCCTCTTCGGCTAGCATCCAGTTCCCCGCGATAACGCCACATCACCTCAGATGATCCATTGCGCCCGATGGCAGAAAACGTGCATGTTCCAGCGCAAGAGCAAGAAAATGGGAGGCGGCGGATGCAGTGGAAGGTCGGCAAGGTCAGGATCACGAAATTCGTCGAAATGGAGACGGTCGGCTCGACCCGCTTCATCCTGCCGGCAGCCACCCATGACGAGATCCAGAAGCTGCCCTGGCTGATCCCGCATTTCGCCACCGACGAAGGCCGGCTGAAAATGTCGATCCACTCGCTGGTGGTGGAGACGCCGACGCGCCGGATCGTGGTGGACACCGGCCTCGGCAACGACAAGCAAGGCCGCGGCGTCCCCACCTGGAACAACCGCAGCACGCCGTTCTTGGAGACCATGACCGCGGCGGGGTTTCCGCCTGACAGCATCGACACCGTGCTGTGCACGCATCTTCACGTCGACCATGTCGGCTGGAATACGCGGCTGGTTGACGGCGGATGGGTGCCGACGTTCCCGAAGGCGCGCTATGTTTTCGGCAGGACCGAATATGATCATTGGCGTGATTACACGGCCGAGCCGGACAAGGTCGCGGTGTTCAACGACTCCGTGAAGCCAGTGGTCGATGCCGGCCAGGCCGATCTGGTTCCGAGTGACCATCGGCTTTGCGAGGAGATCGAAATGATCCCAACTCCCGGTCACAGCCCGGGGCACATGAGCGTCCTGATCGAGTCCGACGGCGAGCAGGCGCTTCTGACCGGCGACGTTGCCCATCATCCCTGCCAGATGGCCCATCTCGACTGGTGCTCGACTGTGGATACTGATCCCGCGCGTTCGGCGGCAAGCCGGCATGCGGTGTTCTCGCGCTTTGCCGACACACCCACACTGGTGATCGGCGGTCATTATTCCGCCGGACATATCAAGCGAGACGGCGACGCATTCAGGTTCGTGGCGCTGGGGTGATGCCCGTTTTGGGCGGTTGAATTTCCCGCCGCCCTGTTCCATGAAGCAGTTAACCGATCGGTCCATTCCCAGGGAGAAACGAGAATGAAGCTTGTTCGTTATGGCGAGAAGGGTGCGGAAAAGCCCGGCCTGATCGACAGATCCGGCCAGTTGCGCGACCTGTCGGCGCATCTGAAGGACCTCACCGGCGAGGCCTATTCGCCTGAATCCCTGAAGAAGCTGGCCGCGCTCGATCCCGCCTCGCTGCCCGCCGTCTCCGGCAAGCCCCGGTTCGGCGCCCCCGTCACCGGTATCTCGAAATTCGTCGCGATCGGCCTCAACTATTCCGACCATGCCAAGGAGACCGGCGCCGAGATTCCGAGCGAGCCGATCATCTTCATGAAGGCCAATACCTCGCTGTCGGGCCCGAATGATCCCGTCGAGAAGCCGCGCGGCTCGACCAAGCTCGACTGGGAGGTCGAGATCGCCGCCATCATCGGCACCCGCGCCAAATACGTCTCGGAAGCCGACGCGCTGAACCACGTCGCCGGCTATTGCGTCTGCAACGACGTCTCCGAGCGCGCTTTCCAGATCGAGCGCCTGGGCCAGTGGACCAAGGGCAAGTCGCACGACACGTTCGGCCCGCTCGGGCCGTGGCTCGCCACCAAGGACGAGATCAAGGACGTGCAGAACCTGTCGATGTGGCTCGACGTCAACGGCCAGCGCCGCCAGACCGGCTCGACCAAGACCATGATCTTCTCGATGGCCAAGTGCATCTCCTATGTCTCGCAGTTCATGACGCTCCTGCCCGGCGACGTCATCACAACGGGCACCCCGCCGGGCGTCGGCCTCGGCATGAAGCCACCGACCTTCCTCAATGTCGGCGACGTCGTCACGCTCGGCATCGAAGGCCTCGGCGAGCAGCGCCAGGAGATCGTGGCGGCGTGAGCCTCCGCCCTCTCGCCGTCATTGCGAGCGAAGCGAAGCAATCCAGAATCCCTCCGCGGCAACACTCTGGATTGCTTCGTCGCTTCGCTCCTCGCAATGACGAAACAAAACGTTCATTTGTGGGATACTCTCCATGAAGCTCACCTTCTCCCCCGCCTCGCCCTTTGCCCGCAAGGTGCGCATCGCTGCGATCGAGCTCGGGCTGATCGACAAGATCGAGCTCGTGCCCGCGAGCGTCACGCCGGGCACCGCCAACGAGGATTATTCGAAGATCACGCCGCTGAAGAAGCTGCCGGTGCTGATCACCAATGACGGCGACGTGATCCTGGATTCCTATGTCATCGTCGAATATCTCAACGAGATCGCCGGCGGCAGCCTGATCCCGGATTACGGCCCGCGGCGCTGGAAAGCCAAGACCAATCACTCGCTGATCAACGGCATGCTCGATTCCATGCTGCTGTGCCGCTACGAGAAGATGGTGCGGCCGCAGGGCCTGCAATGGCAGGCTTGGTCGGACGACCACTGGAACAGGGCCTGGACCGGCATGGCGCGCTTCGAGAACATGCCTGACGTGCTGAACGGCCCGTTCGACATCTCGCAGATCGGCCTCGTTTGCGTGCTCGGCTATGCCGACTTCCGCTTCGCCGATTGCGGCTGGCGTAAGGCCTTTCCGAAGCTCGACGCATTCCACCAGAGGATGCTGGAGCGGCCCTCCGTCAAGATCTCGGTGCCGCCAGCGGCATAAGTCTCGGGAGTTCTCATGAGCCTCAGATTCTCGGTCGGCGATCTCACCATCCATCGCATCATCGAGCAGGAGACCTCGTTCGTCCCGGCGCTGGAGATGCTGCCTGGACTGACGCCGGACGTGCTGGCCGAGAACCGGGCTTGGATGCGCGAGGCGAAGGCACTGGACGATGAGGACGTGCTGCTGCTGTGCTTCCAGTCCTACGTGGTGAAGACGCCGCACCACACCATCCTGGTCGACAGCTGCATCGGCAACGACAAGCCGCGGCCGCGGCCGAAATGGAACATGAAGACCGACGACACCTATTTGCGCGGCCTCGGCGCCGCGGGGTTTTCGGTCGACGACATCGACTTCGTGATGTGCACGCATCTGCATGTCGATCACGTCGGCTGGAATACGCGGCTTGAGAACGGCCGCTGGGTGCCGACCTTCCCCAAGGCGCGCTATTTGTTCGCCAAGCAGGAATTCGATCACTGGTCCGCGCAGAACGAGAAGACGGAGATCCCGCCATTCGTCGACAGCGTGTTGCCGGTGGTTGAGGCCAACAGGCACGAGCTCGTCGGCAACGACCACGAGATCGGCGACCACGTCCGCATCCTGCCGACGCCGGGTCACACGCCCGGCCATATCGCCATCACGATGGGCCGCGGCAAGGACGATGCGGTGTTCTCCGGCGATCTCATGCACTCGCCGCTGCAGACGCTCTATCCGGAGCTGTCGATCAAGTTCGACGTCGATCCGGCCGAAGCCGCGAAAACGCGCCGCAGCTTCCTGGAACGCTATTGCGACACCGACACGCTGTGCTGCACCGCGCATTTCCCCTCGCCGTCGGTCGGGAAGATCAGGAGCAAGGGCAACGCGTTCGAATGTGTGGCGGTTTAGTCTGGCTGTCGTAGGGTGGGTTAGCTCTGCGGCTGCGCGAAGCGCAGACGCCGAGCGTAACCCACCACTTCTGCCTCCGCGGAGGATAAAGAGGTGGGTTACGCCGCGCGGCTTGCGCTTCGCGCAATCCCCGGGGCTAACCCACCCTACGATACTGCCCGTGTGGAGAATACCATGACCGCGCTCCCCGACATCCCCCTGCCCGCCGGCATCCGCTCGCGTCACGTCGAGGGCATCAACGGCTTGCGGATGCATGTGCTGGAGGCCGGATTCGAGACCAAAGGACGGCCTTGCATCCTGCTGCTACACGGCTTTCCCGAGCTCGCCTTCTCCTGGCGCAAGGTGATGCCGGCGCTCAGCGCGGCCGGCTACCACGTGATCGCACCGGACCAGCGCGGCTACGGACGCACCACGGGATGGAGCGCGGAGTACGACGGCCCTCTCGCGCCGTTCTCGCTTCTCAATCTCGTGCGCGATGCGCTCGGCCTGGTGTCGGCGTTCGGCTACAGGCAGGTCGATGTGGTCGGACATGATTTTGGCAGCCCGGTCGCGGCATGGTGCGCCTTGATCCGGCCCGACGTGTTTCGTTCGGTGACGATGATGAGCGCGCCGTTCGGCGGACCGCCGCCGCTGCCGTTCGGCACGGTCGACAAACCGGCAAAGCCCGCGGTGGAGGCCCCCGTGCATCGCGAGCTCGCCGCGCTGCCGCGGCCACGCAAGCACTATCAATGGTACTATTCGACACGCGAAGCCAATGCCGACATGCAGCATGCACCGCAAGGCGTGCATGATTTCCTACGCGCCTATTATCATCACAAGAGCGCGGACTGGCCCGACAACAAGCCCTATCCGCTGCAAGCATGGTCGGCGCAGGAGCTGGCGAAGCTGCCGACCTATTACGTGATGGACTTGCATGAGACCATGGCCGAGACGGTCGCGAAGGAGATGCCCTCGCCGGCCGCGATCGCCGCGAACCAATGGCTGCCGGATAGCGACCTTGCCTATTACAGCGCCGAATACAGCCGCACCGGATTTCAGGGCGGGCTGCAATGGTACCGCTACGGCACGTCGGGCACACTCAACAACGAGATGCAGCTGTTTGCCGGCCGCAGCATCGATGTGCCCTCCTGCTTCATCTCGGGCAAGCAGGATTGGGGCACCTATCAACGGGCCGGCGCTTTCGAGACAATGCAGCGCAGCGCGTGCACGAAGATGCTCGGCTGCCATCTCGTCGACGGCGCAGGCCATTGGGTCCAGCAGGAGCAGCCGGCCGCGGTGAGCAGGTTGCTGCTCGACTTCCTCGCCAAGGCGGGCGTGGCCTGATCTGGACGGGGGAACCACGGCTGGGGGCGACGTAGCTCGTATCACATTCGCTGTTTACGGCTAGCAGCACATCAATCTCCATCAAACAGCCGTTGCGAGATTCCGCCAGACTGCGCATCATCCTCGAGCAACCAGAGCGGGAGAAACGCCGTGGCCGGATCGGAATGGAGTTTCAAGAGTGCGGTCGAACTGTCGGCCGCGTTGCGTGCGAAGAAGGTCTCGGCGGTCGAGCTCACGCAGGATGCGATTGCGCGGATCGAACGGCACGACGGCAGGATCAACGCGGTGTGCGTGCGCGACTTCGATCGCGCGCTCGTTGCGGCGCGCGAGGCGGATGCGGCGCTGGCACGCGGCGAGCGCAAGCCGCTGCTCGGCCTGCCCACGACGATCAAGGAATCCTTCAACATCGCAGGCCTGCCGACGACCTGGGGATTCGTGCCGCAGAAGGGCTTCAAGCCCGTGGAAGACGCGCTGGCGGTGACCCGCATCAAGCAGGCCGGCGGCGTGATCCTCGGCAAGACCAACGTGCCGGTCGGCCTCGGCGACTGGCAGAGCTACAACGACATCTACGGCACCACCAACAACCCCTACGATCTCGGCCGCACGCCGGGCGGTTCGTCCGGGGGATCGGCGGCAGCCCTCGCCGTAGGCTATTGCGCGCTCGCCACCGGCTCGGACATCGGCGGCTCCCTGCGTGTGCCGGCATTTCATTGCGGCGTGTTCGCGCACAAGCCGACCCTCAATCTCTGCGCGGCGCGCGGCGAGACCCCGCCGCCGTTTCCAGCCATTCCGCGCGAGGGCGACCTCGCCGTCATCGGGCCGATGGCGCGCAATGCTGCGGATCTGTCCTTGCTGCTCGACGTCATGGCGGGGCCCGATCCGCTCGATTCCGGTATCGCCTACAAGCTCGATTTGCCGGCCGCGCGGCATCAATCGCTGCGGGATTTTCGTGTGTTGGTGATCCACAGCCATCCCCTGCTGCCGAGCGACCGGGATGTCGGGGGCGCGATCGACAAGCTCGCAGCCGATCTTGCGAAGGCCGGCGTCACCGTCGCACGCGAGAGCGCGCTGCTCCCGGACTTCGCGGAGACGTCGCGGCTTTACATGCGCATGCTGCTGGGCTTCCTCGGCGCGTTCCTGCCTCCCGACGAGCTGGCGGATGCGCATGCGCGGGCAAGTCAGCTCTCGCCGGAGGACACGAGCCTCGGCGCGGAGCGGCTGCGCGGCATCACCGCGAGCCACCGCGCCTGGGTCCTCGACGCAGGGACCCGCGCCGTGCTCCGCGCGCAATGGCGGGCGTTGTTCAAGAGCTTCGACGCGGTGATCTGCCCGATCATGCCGACGCCGGCCTTTCCGCACGATCATTCGCCGGAACAACGCCTGCGAACGATCAGCATCGACGGCAAGGATTACCCCTATTCCGACCAGCTCGCCTGGCCGGGCATCGCAACGCTTCCCGGCCTGCCTGCGACGGCGGTTCCGCTCGGCCTGACGAATGACGGTCTGCCCGTCGGCGCTCAGATCGTCGGTCCGTGGCTGGAAGATCGCACGCCGCTCAAGCTCGCCGAGCTGATCGAGCGGGAGTTCGGCGGGTTCGTGCCGCCGAAGATGTTCGACGATTGATGCTTCGAAGTCCTGTAGCCCGGATGGAGCGAAGCGAAATCCGGGACAGCCGATCCGCGACAAAGATCCCGGATTGCGCTTCGCTCCGTCCGGGCTACGAACTGTCATGCCCGGCTTGACCGGGCGATGACACCGTAACGGCCGCTAGCTATCGAACACGATCACGCTGCGTAGCGTCTTGCCCGCTTTCATGTTGGCAAAGCCCTCGTTGATCTCGGACAGCTTCAGCTTGGCCGAGATCCAGTCTTCCAGATGCAGCCGGCCGCGCAAATAGAAGTCGACCAGGCGCGGCATGTCGACCCGAAAGTGGTTCGAGCCCATCGAGGAGCCCTGGATCTTGCGCTCGCGCAGGAAGTCGAAGCCGTGCAGCTCGATCTTCTGCCCGAACGGGATCATGCCGACAATGGTGGCGGTGCCGCCGGAGGCGAGCATGGCGAAGGCCTGCTCGGCCGTCTCCTTGCGGCCGAGCACCTCGAAGGAATGGTGCACGCCGCCATTGGTGAGGTCGCGGACCTGCTTCACGACATCGCCGTCGGCCGGGTTGATGATGTCGGTCGCGCCCAGCTTGGTCGCGAGCTGGAGCTTTGCGGGATTGGTGTCGATGGCGATGATGCGGCCGGCGCCGGCGATCTGCGCGCCGTTGATCGCGGCCATGCCGACGCCGCCGCAGCCGATCACCGCCACGGTCTCGCCGGCCGTCACCTTCGCCGTGTTCACCACCGCGCCATAGCCGGTGATGACGCCGCAGCCGATCAGCGCGGCGAGATCGAGCGGCATGTCCTTGCGGATCTTCACAATGGCATTCTCGTGCACCAGCATCTGCTCGGCGAAGGAGGAGAGATTGAGGAATTGGTGCAGCTTCTCCGGCTTCGACCACTGCATCCGGTTCGAGACGCCCGGCAGCATCTTCACCGTCGCGTCGGTGCAGAGCACAGTGCGGCCGGTCGTGCAATTGTCGCAGGTGCCGCAGAAGACGGAGAGACATGTGACGACATGGTCGCCCGGCTTCACATAGGTGACATCGGAGCCGACCTGCTCGACCACGCCGGCGGATTCGTGCCCGAGCACCGCCGGCAGCGGATGCGGATAGAGCCCTTCCATGAAATGCAGGTCGGAGTGGCAGAGGCCGGCGACGGCGGTCCGGATCAGCACCTCGCGCGGTCCCGGCTTCGGCAGGCTGATGTCCTCGATGACGAGCGGCTGGTTGACTTCATAGAGGACGGCGGCCTTCATCGAACACTCCCTATCGCGCTTTTTGTTTGATCGCAGCGCGCAGCCTACGCTGCCAGAACCAGTTCGCCAACCTCGCTCATGCCGGCTGCGCGATCGCCGAGCAGCAGTTCGGCCATCTTCGCCTGCGCGGCATTTTCCGTCAGCCGGAACGGATCGCTCGGCGTCACGCGGTGGTCGATCACGAGACGCGAGAGCAGCAGCCGGCGTGCATCGCCACGCATCTCGTGAATGCGGTGTGCTTCCCAGGCGAGCGCCACCGCGCTGGCGACGTGATAGAGCGCGCTGGTGGCGCGGCGTGCATCGGCTTCGTTCTCGGACTTGGCCGCGACTTCCCGTGCGAAGCCGACGGCGCGGTCGGTGAGGCCACGCAGATGATCGCGCCAGGCCTGCGGTACCGAGCCACTGTCGCCGAGCCGGGCGTGCAGATCGGCTGCGAGCGCGGATTCCGCGCCGTGGCGGCCGACTGCCCGCCGCAGCGCATCGATCGCGACGATGTTACCGGTGCCTTCCCAGACCGAGCCGAGATGCGCATCGCGCAGCAGGCGGGCGGTGGCGAACTCCTCGATATAGCCGATGCCGCCGCGCATCTCGAGCGCATCGCCGCAAACCTTGCGCGCATCGCGCGTGGCGCGGAACTTCAGCGTCGGCGTGAGAATGCGCAGCAGCGCCGCGGCATCCTGGCTGCCGGCCTCGGCACGGTCGAGGGCATCAGCAGTGAGGAAGCTCATCGACAGGCCCTGCTCCACCGGCAGCATGATCTTCAGCATTTGTCGCCGCCCCAGCGGCAGATCGATAATGCGCTGGCCGAACACCACGCGGTTGGTCGCCACCGTCATCGCGTCATGATAAGCGCGGCGCATCAGCGCGGTGGACTTGACGCCGTTGGAGAGCCGCGAGGAGTTCACCATCTCGGCCATCTGCACGAAACCGCGGTCGAGCTTGCCGACAGCGTAGGCGATCGCGCCTTCAAGCTTGATCTCGCCAGAGGCCATCGAGCGGGTGCCGAGCTTGTCCTTGAGGCGCACGATCCGGTAGTGGTTCTGCGAACCGTCGTCGAGGAAGCGCGGCATCAAAAACAGGCCGACGCCGCGCGTACCGGGGCCGGCGCCTTCAGGGCGCGCCAACAGCATCACGACCTTGGCGTCGGCATTCGAGCAGAACCATTTCTCGCCATAGAGGCGCCAATGGTCGCCTTCCTGCACGGCTCGCGTGGTCAGCGTGCCGACATCGGAGCCGCCTTCCTTCTCGGTCATGAACTGGCCGCCCTGGGTCAGCTTGCTCATGTCGGTCGAGGTCAGGCCATCCAGATATTTCGCCTTGAGCGCCTCGCTGCCGAAATTCGCCAAGAGCTTGGCGCAGCCATCGGTGACGTTGATCGGGCAGCCCATGCCGAATTCGGTCTGGTTGAACAGGAAGGTGAAGGCGTGCTTGGCCACAACAGGGTATTTGTCCGACCAGCCCATGATGCCTTTGCGGATTGAAAGCGCGTGGATGCCGAACTCGCCGAACGCGGCGTTCTCCAGCTCGCGATAGGCCGGATGATATTCGATCCATTGCACGTCGCGGCCGAACTTGTCGCGCTGGTGCAGGATGGGCGTGTGCCGGTCGGCGAGCCGCGCGCATTCGTCGAGATGGCCGCCGGCGAGCTCACCGAGCCGGTCGAGATGCGGCTCGATGTGTCGGAACAGATTCTCCGGCAGATGGATGCGGAGCAGGTCCGTGAGCGCGGGATCGGCGCGGTAGAAATTCATGCCCGACGTATCGGGCGCCAGCAGGCCGGAGGGTGCGGCCGCGATATCTTTTGGCTGCGCTTTAACCGGTCCGGGCATGATCGTCCTCTTCGTTTCCGTCCGACGGCAATTCTTTGCGCTTGCCGCTTTGGATGATGTCGATCATGCTCCAGTCGCGGACAGCGATAAAGCCGCAAAATGTCAGGGCGGCATGATCGCCGCGAGGGAGCAACTCGCCCTGCGGAATTGTGATCGCGCCGGCTGGTTGTCTGCGCGGACCATGCATAGATCAGCGGCTCCTACCTCCGAGAGATCACGCCATGGAACACCCGAAGTACAAGATCGCCCTCATCGTCGGTGCCGGCGAAGGCCTCAGCGCATCGCTGGCGCGCCTGCTAGCGGCGCAGGGCATCCGCATCGCGCTCGCCGCACGCAAGATCGAGAAGCTTGGCGCGCTCTGCACCGAGACCGGGGCCAAGGCCTATGCCTGCAACGCCACCGAGCCCGACGAGGTGGAGCGGCTGTTCGGTCTGGTCGAGCGCGAGATCGGCACGCCCGACCTCGTCGTCTACAACGCCTCCGGCCGCACGCGCGGGCCGTTCGTCGATCTCGTGCCGGCCGACGTCGCGCAGGCGATTGCGGTCAGCGCCTATGGCGGCTTCCTGGTGGCGCAGCAGGCCGCCAAGCGCATGCTGCCGAACCAGCACGGCGCAATCCTGTTCACCGGCGCCTCCGCCAGCGTCAAGGGCTATGCGCAGTCCGCTCCCTTCGCGATGGGCAAGTTCGCGCTGCGGGGCCTTGCCCAGAGCATGGCGCGCGAACTCTCGCCGCAGGGCATCCATGTCGCGCATTTCGTCATCGACGGCGGCATCAGGAGCGCCGCGCGGACGGATCCGGCGGACAAGCCGGACTCGATGCTCGATCCCGACGCAATCGCACAGAGCTATTGGAACGTGCTGCAGCAGCCGCGCAGCGCCTGGAGCTGGGAGCTGGAGCTGCGGCCCTGGGTGGAGAGGTTTTGAGGGCAAGCTAACAACAATACCCGTCATTGCGAAGAGCGAAGCGACGAAGCAATCCAGACTGTCTCCGCCGAAAGATTTCTGGATTGCTTCGCTTCGCTCGCAATGACGAAGGAAGGGAGAAACCATGACCACGGAAACCACCATCGATACCGGCACTAATGAGCTCCTCTGCACGATCCGCGACCGCGTCGCTGTGATCACACTCAACCGGCCGGAGGCGCGCAATTCGCTGTCGGACGCGCTGACGCCGGCGCTGCGCACGATGATCCGGAGCTGCGGCGAGAATCCCGATGTCGGCGCGCTGCTGCTGACCGGCGCGGGCGAAGCCTTCTGCGCCGGCGGCAACGTCAAGGGCATGGGTGCGCATCGCGACAAGGCGAAGCTCGACATGTCCTTTGACGACAAGGTCGCCGACCTGCAGGAGCGGCAGCGGCTGCTCACCGGCGCGCTGGTGTCTGTGCGCAAGCCGACGATCGCTGCGCTGCCCGGCCCCGCAGTCGGCGCCGGGCTCGCCATCGCCATGGCCTGCGACATCCGCATCGCCGCGCAATCCGCCTTCGTCGCCACCGGCTATGCCCGCATCGCGCTGTCCGGCGACTACGGCATTGCCTGGCTGCTCACCCGCCTCGTCGGCACCGCGCGGGCGCGCGAATTGATGTTCACCGGCGACCGCGTCGATGCCGCGCGCGCCGAGGCGATCGGCCTCGTCAACCGCGTCGTGCCCGACGACAAACTGCAGACCGAGGCCTTCGCACTGGCCAAATCGCTCGCCGAAGGCCCGCGCCTCGCGCTGCGCTACATGAAGGACAATCTCGACGAGGCCCTGCTGTTCGACTTCGAAACCGCGCGCGACCACGAGGCCGAAAGGCTGGTCCGCCTTACCACGACCGCCGACCACAAGGAGGCCGTGCAGGCCTTCATCGACAAGCGCAAGGCGGTGTTCACGGGGAAGTAGCTCCGACACAAGCGCCGTCATTCCGGGGCGATGCGCAGCATCGAACCCGGAATCCATTGGGCCGCAAAACGCGCGGTGAAATGGATTCCGGGTTCGCACTACGCGCGCCCCGGAATGACGAGGGGAGATAGAGCGCAAAAAAAGCCCGGCTCTGGCTTGGCCAGGCCGGGCTGCAGTCATGTCAGGCCGAGGCTGAGGGGCTGTCGGCCTGACGGCAAAGGGCGGCGAGGCGCCAGCTCGCGCAGGGAATGTCTTTCGGTTCGACGCTGATCTCCTTGTCGAAGCGCACCAGCTTCCAATCGTCCGGATGGTTGACGAACGTGAAGCCGGCTTTGCGCGCGAGCGAGACCATGGTCTCGTTGGCGCGCAGCGTGTCGCCGTAGATGTGCTCGGCGCCGAGCGCGGCGGCGCGGCATTCGAGATTCTTCATCAGCGCGGTGGCGATGCCGTGGCCCTGCCAGCGGTCATCGACCGAGAGGCCGAACTCGAGGGTCGCGGTCTCGGCATGGAAGGCATAGCGCGCTTCGGCGACGATGGTCTCGAAGCCGTCGACCATCATGGTCGCCACGATGGTGAAGCGATCGCGCTCGCCGACCTCGAGGAAATCGTGCAGCAGGCCCTTCGGCAATTCGCTGATCGCACCGAAGAAGCGGTTGTAGCGGGAGCGGGTCGAGAGCGAGCGGAAATAGTGCTGCAGCTCATCGGTGTCGCGCGGCTCGACGAAGCGGACATTGAGCCGCTCACCGTGCCTTGTGCGCAGCACGTCCGAATATTGCTTGAGGTCTTCGAGGCGAAGCGAGCTCATGACACATGCCCAGCGGAAAAGGGGACCGCCGGCGCCCCTGTGCTCAGGCGGCGCCGGCCTGGCGGCCTGTCAGGCCCGCCAGAAGGGTTTGTCGGCCTCGTAGGCAATGTCGGACCAGGACAGCCCGACGTCCTGGAGATCGCGGGCGGTCCAGTGGGTCAGCTCGCGCCGGGTCCGGTAGCGCTCGTGCCAGACGTGGAGGACCTCGCCGATCTGGTAGAGGACGCCCTGTGCATGATGATTTGTCATCGAATTGTCGGTCAATGTAGACATTTTCAGCTCCTGGAGCTAAGTTGACCGCTAATATCTGCCTTCTGCTGCGCCGCGACAAACGACAATTCGTACCTTTTCGCATGAAATAACGTCATGCATCCTGCTGCCAAATGACTGCCAGATTGCCCTCCCTGAACGGATTGCGGGCGTTCGAGGCCGCCGCGCGCCATCTCAGCTTCACGCTCGCAGCCAGCGAGCTGAACGTGACCCAGACCGCGATCAGCCATCAGATCCGCAGGCTGGAGGAGGAGCTCGGCATCCGCCTGTTCATCCGGCAGAACCGCGCGCTGGCGCTGACGCCGGAGGCGCGCGACTATTTGCCGGGCGTCCGCGCCGCCTTCAATGATTTGCGCCTCGCCACGGACCGTCTCCTGCGCAAGGACGACGACAAGGTGCTGACAGTGTCGACGCTGGCCTCGCTCGCCGCCAAATGGCTGCTGCCGCGGCTGACCGATTTCCAGGAGCAGCACCCCGGCATCGATGTGCGCATCACCACCTCGACCAGCCTCGTCGACTTCCAGCGCGACAATGTCGATGCCGCGATCCGCTATGGTCGCGGCCAATGGCCCGGCCTGCGCGCCGACTGGCTGATGGCGGACGAGCTGTTTCCGGTGTGCAGCCCGTCGCTGCTGCGCGGCGACAAGCCGCTGCGCCGCCCCGAGGATCTGCGCAACCATCCGCTGCTGCACACGTCGAGCACCAACAGCGACGACTGGCGGCTGTGGCTGACCGCGGCGGGCCTGCCGGCCGATATCGCAAGGCACCCCGGCATCACCTTCGACATGATCTTCATGACCATCCAGGCCGCCATCGACGGCATCGGCGTCGCGATGGGACGGACCTCCTATGTGCAGGACGACATCGCCAAGGGCCGGCTCGTGGTCCCCTTCAAGATCGCGCTGCCGGCGGACGCCGGCTTTTACCTGGTCTCGCCCGAGGGCCGTCGTGAGGCGCCAAAGCTCATCGCTTTTCGCGACTGGATGATCGCTGCAGCGCAAAATAAAGCCTGAAAATTCATCAGCTTCCCCGGCGAAATCGGTTGACTCGCCTCGCCCCGCGCGGGAAGGGGTATGGCAGATTGTCGCAGCATCAATCTGTCGCCTTGCCGAGAGAACGATTCTCGGCCGGCCACGCCTTTCCAAGGGGAGAACGCCATGGCTGGATCAGCCGCATCGACCAATCCACCCGCAATCAAATCGCGCATCGGCGCCATCCTGCGCGCGACCTCGGGCAATTTCCTCGAGCAGTTCGACTTCTTCCTGTTCGGCTTCTATGCCGCCGCGATCGGCAAGGCGTTCTTCCCCTCCACCAACGAGACGGCCTCGCTACTCAACACGTTCGGCGTGTTCTGGCTCGGCGCTCTCATGCGTCCCGTCGGCGCGATCGTGCTCGGCGCCTATATCGACCGCATCGGCCGCCGCCAAGGCCTGATCGTCACGCTCGGCATCATGGCCTTCGGCACCGTCGTCATCGCGTTCTGCCCGAGCTACGCGACCATCGGCATCGCCGCGCCGGTCATCGTGCTGATCGGCCGGTTGCTGCAGGGCTTCTCGGCAGGCGTCGAGCTCGGGGGCGTGTCGGTGTACCTCGCCGAAATTGCAACGCCCGGCAATCGCGGCTTCTACACCTCGTTCCAATCCGCGAGCCAGCAGGTCGCGATCTTCGTGGCCTCGATCCTCGGCTTCATTCTTTCCGAGGTGATGCCGGCCGACACGGTGGCCGCCTGGGGCTGGCGCATTCCCTTCTTCGTCGGTTGCCTGATTATTCCGCTGATCTTCGTCCTGCGGCGGACGCTGGAGGAGACACCAGCCTTCCTCGCGATGAGAAAGCATCCGACGACGCGCGAGGTGCTCGCCTCCGCCCTCGCCAACTGGCGCATCGTGGTGCTCGGCATGATGATCGCGATCCTGACCACGACGACGTTCTACTTCGTCACGGTGTACACGCCGACCTTCGGCAAGACCGTGCTGAAGCTGTCGACCCAGGATGCTCTGCTGGTCACGCTGCTGGTGGCGGTGAGCAACTTCGTCTGGAATCCGGTCGGCGGCGCGCTGTCCGATCGCATCGGCCGCAAGCCGGTACTGCTCGCCATCGCGGGCCTTTCGCTCATCACCGCCTATCCGGCGCTGCACTGGCTGGTGGCCGCGCCGACGTTCGGCAAGTTGCTCGCGGTCGAGATGATGTTCTCGTTCTATTTCGGCGTCTACAGCGGCACCATGCTCGGCGCACTCGTCGAGATCGTGCCGGCGCATGTGCGCACCACCTGCTTCTCGCTCGCCTTCGCGCTCGCCGCCGCCCTGTTCGGCACCTTCACGCCGTTCGCCTCGACCTGGCTGATCGAGCGCACCGGCGACAAGGCCGCGCCCGGCTTCTGGCTGATGTTCGCCGCCCTGCTCGGCATCATCGCGGCCTCGACGGTGTATCGCGGCGGCGGCACAGTGCCGGCCTATGATGCGGTGCCGGAGCCGGTGGCGGGCCGCTAGACGGTGTCATTTCGGGACGCGCACTCTCTTCACCTCTCCCCGTAAGAACGGGGCGAGGGGCGTACTGCCCGTGCCGCCTACAGCTCCACCACCACGTAATCGCTCTCGATCCTGACCGGAATCGTCTCGGCGACATACGGTCCCTTCACCACGCTCGCGCCCGGCTCGACATGGGCGGGATAGGCCTTCACGCGGAAACGGCGGGGGTCGCAATAGGATTGGCCGGTGCGGATGTCGAACTCCCAGCCGTGCCAGGGGCAGCGGATGATCTCACCTAACTTGGTGTATTCGATCTCGCCGGGGTTGCTCGACTGTGCGAGACCGATCAGCGGGCCCTCACACAGCGCCGCGCCCTGATGCGGGCAGCGGTTCATCAGGCCGAAATATTCGCCCTTGATGTTGAAGACTGCGATCGGCCGCCCGTCGATCTCCAGGAATTTTCGCGTGCCGGGCGGAAGCTCGTCGACCGCGGCAATCACATGCCGCGCCATGCTATGTTTTCCACATGATCTGACCGAAAAACCGCTTCACACTTTTTCGGATCATGCGGTTATCCCGTACAGCTTCTTTGCGTTGCCGAGATAGAACGCCTCGCGATTGTCCTCGCTGACTCCCGCCGGCAGCACGCGCGACGGCTCGTCATAGTCCCAATGCGGATAATCGGTGGCGAACAAGAGACGATCCCAGCCGATCCATTTGATGACATCGAACAGATCCTCGCGCCTTTCAGGATCTTCCATCGGCTGCGTCGTCCACCACACCTGCTCGCGGATATATTCCGACGGCGGCCGTTTTACATGCGGCACCTCGCTCCTGAGCCGCTGCCAGGCCTTGTCCAGCCGCCACGCCAGTGACGGCGCCCAGCCGAAGCCGGCCTCGATCATCACCATCTTCAATTTCGGGAAGCGCTCGAACACGCCCTCCAAAACCAGGCTCGCAAGCGTCGATTGCTGGCACTGCGAATGCCCTACCATCTCCTCGATGTAATAGGATGGCCAGCCTGAGGGTGTGATCGGATTGCCGCCGAAGCCGAAGGCGTGCACGCCGACGGGAAGGCCGGCTTCTTCCGCGGCCTGATAGATCGGCCAATAGCGACGCTGGCCGAGCGGCTCGACATTGCGGCTGAGCAGCAGCACCTGCACGAAATTCTTGTCCCCGGCGCGCTCGCGGATCTCGGCCGCAGCCGACAGCCCATCCTCATTGCCCACGACGATGGAGGCCTTCAGCCGCTTGTCCTTGCTGGTCCATTTGTCGATCTGCCAATCGTTGATCGCCGAGCACAGAGCGGCCGAGAGCTCGTGATTGCGGATGCCCTGCCCGGTGTTGAGTGGATTGAGCACGCCCAGCTGCACGTTGTTGGGATCGAGCAATTGCTTCTGCATGAAGGCGAGCGAGGAGCCCTGCGGGCCGCCTTCCGGCGGATAGGCATCGCGGCGCGAGGCGTTGGGCTGGGCCTTCGGATAGGGCGGGCCTTCCATCATGCCCTGATAGGCATGGACGCCGTAAACCTCGAGATGGTGCTGCCAGCGTTTGGCGAGGTAGGGGTAGAGCTCGGTGTGGGTCGTACGCGCCGGATGGATGTCGCAGTCCGCGATTGCGGTTTTGACGTTCAGTGGGGAAGCGGCTTCTTGGTTCTCGCGGAACTGGATATTCATCGCCTTGCCTCCTTTGGCAGCGGGCTCATTTCAGGCGGGGATAGGTTGCATGCGGATTGTCGATCATGATCTTGCGCACGAGATCGGGGGACAGACCTTCGGGCAGCGCGTCCTGGCCGTCGAACTGCCAGTGCGGATAGTCCGTGGAGAATAGGACCAATTCGTCGGACTGCATATGATCAAACAGGCGAATTAATGTCTGAGGTTCCGGCGGCGCATCAAATGGCTGTAACGAGAAACGGATGTTGCTGCGCACAATCTCCAGCGGCGCGCGATCGACCCACGGCGTCTCCATCCGTACCCCGCGCCAGAACTTGTGCAGGCGCCACAGATAGGGCGCGATCCAGGACACGCCGGACTCCAGCATCACCATTTTCAGCCGCGGATATTTGGCGAACACGCCCTCGACGATCAGGCTGGTGAGCTGGGTCTGGAACGCCTGGGCCTGCCCAACATAATCCTCGATGTGATAGGACCCCCAACCCACGGCGGTCGGCGGATTGTGATAGGCGGAACCGGCGTGGATGCCTACCGGGAGTTCCAGACGTTCCGCGGCCTCGTAGATCGGCCACAGCGCGCGCTTGCCGAGCGGCGTATCGCCCATGACAAGCATCAGCACCTGCACGAAGCGCTCGTCCGGTGCACAGCGCTCGATCTCGGCAACGGCTTTCTCGACGCTTTGCGTGGGGATCACGATCGAGCCGCGCAGCCGCGAGTCGCGATCGAGCCATTCCTTCGCCAGCCAATCATTCAGCGCGCGGCAGAAGGCGGCCTGCATGTCTTCCGAAAACACCATCTGCACGCCGTAGAGCGGATTGCAGATGGCGTATTCGAGCTTGAAAGCATCGAGCACGTGACGCTGCATGTCCGCCAGACTCTCACCGGGCTTGCCGGTCTCGGGGCGCCAGTCCGGCCGCGCGGTAATCGGCGAGTTCTGCGGATAGGATTGCGAGATAAGGTCGACCATGCCGCGCGTCGTGACCTGATCGCGCCAATAATCGTTCAGGTACGGCAGCAGGCTGGTCAGATGCGGCACGGCCGGATGCACGTCGCAGTCGATGCCGCCGGCGATCAGGGACGCCATCACGCTTCCTTCTCACGTTTCCTCGCATGTCTCTTCTTGTCCCCGCCATTCAAGCAGGCCTGCCCGCCGCCCGCAACTCGGCCAAGCGTCCTGTCATATGCTAGGAAGGCTGAGCTCGGTTGCGAAGGAATGAGGGGTTACGACATGAAAGAGCTCGTCGGCATTGCGGAACAGGTCGCCGCCAAACTGATCGCGCGCAAACAGACCATTGCGGTTGCCGAATCCTCCGCCGGCGGCCTGATCGCGGCCAGCCTGCTCGCGGTGCCCGGCGCATCCGCCTATTTCCTCGGCGGCGCGGTGGTCTATACGCGCGATGCCAGGCGCGTGCTGATGGATATTTCGGACGAAGGAATGAAGGGCTTTCGGTCGTCGTCGGAGCCCTACGCGCAATTGCTGGCCGAGCAGATGCGAACACGCTTCGACAGCGACTGGGGCCTGTCCGAGACCGGCGCCGCCGGCCCCACCGGCAACCGCTACGGCGATTCGGCGGGCCATAGCTGCATGGCGGTTGCAGGGCCCGCGTCAGAGGTGATGACGCTGGAGACGGGGAGCAATGACCGGTTCGGCAACATGCAGATGTTCGCAGCGGCGGCGCTGCGGTTGCTGCTGAGGAAGCTGGAGGGGTGAGAAAGAGGAGCGACAGCTACCGTCCTAAATGCCGCATGAAAATCCGCACCACATAGCCCTGAAACCGCGGTGCCTCGTCGTAGAGATCCGACGCGATCCGCTCGATGGTCTCGCGCAGCGACAGGAACTGCGCCTGACGTGCGCTGCTTTCGGTGCCCTGCATGCCCGCGAGCTCGTCCATCGCGGCGTCGCTGATCTGGCACTGCACGACCTCGCCGTCGTTCAACATGGTGAAGCGAAAGGCCAGCCGTTCCAGATCATGGCCAATGATCTTGTGGCGCATGAGCGGCATCAAGTCGTCCCGGTCGAGCCCCGCGTCGGACAATGCTGAAAATCGCTGCGCTTGTCAGCAGCAAAGTGCGGCTTCGGCCCTACTGGAACGCCACTTCGGCAAAGCTGCGGAGCTTGCGCGAATGCAGCCGTTCCGATTCCTGCTGCTTGAGCCGCTCCAGCGCCTTCAGGCCGATCTCGAGATGCTGGCCGACGCGGCGGCGGTAGAATTCGCTGGCCATGCCCGCGAGCTTGATCTCGCCATGCAGCGGCTTGTCGGAGACGCACAGCAGCGTGCCGTAGGGAACGCGGAAGCGGTAGCCGTTGGCGGCGATGGCGGCCGATTCCATGTCGAGCGCGACCGCGCGCGATTGCGACAGCCGGCGGATCACCTCAGGCCCGGAAATTTCCCAATTGCGGTTGTCGACGCTCGCGACCGTGCCGGTGCGCATCAGGCGCTTGAGCTCGAAGCCTTCAAGCCCGGTGACGTCCTCGACCGCCTCCTCGAGCGCGACCTGCATCTCGGCCAGCGCCGGGATCGGCACCCACAGCGGCAGCTCGCGATCGAGCACGTGATCCTCGCGCACATAGCCGTGCGCGAGCACGTAATCGCCGAGCCGCTGCGTGTTGCGCAGGCCGGCGCAATGGCCGAGCATCAGCCAGGCATGCGGCCGCAGCACCGCGACGTGGTCGGTGACGTTGCGTGCATTGGACGGACCGGTGCCGATGTTGATCAACGTGATGCCGCGATAGCCAGGTGCGACCAGATGGAAGGCCGGCATCTGCGGTGCGCGAGCCGGCGCGGTGCCGCTGATCGCGCCGCCGCTGTTCGTGATCACGTTGCCGGGCGCGACGAAAGCTTCGAGCCCGGCTTCGCCGGACTGCAGCCGCTGCTGGCACGCTTGCGCGAAGGCATCGACATAGAACTGGTAGTTGGTGAAGATCACGAAGTTCTGGAAATATTCGGGATCGGTGCCGGTGTAGTGATAAAGCCGGCGCAACGAGTAATCGACGCGGGCGGCGCGGAACAGGGACAGCGGCTCCGGCGTATCAGGCTGGAGCTCGAAAGTGCCGTCGGCGATCGAATCGTCCATGGTCGCGAGAACGGGCACGTCGAACGCATCGCGCAGCGAGCGTGTCACGGGCGAGTTCTCGCTGGTGGTGATCGCGGCTTCGATATTGATGTCGCGCCGATAGGCGAAGTGGATCGGGATCGGCTCGGCGGACTCGCCGATCTCGACGGGCACGCCGTGGTTCTGGATCAAGAGGCCGATCTGCTCGGTGAAATAGCTGCGGAACAGATCCGGCCGCGTCACGCTGGTTTCATGCACGCCGGGTCCGGCGACGAAGCCGTAAGCAAGGCGCGAATCCAGCCGCGCATGCGTCGCGGTGGTGAGACGGACGAAGGGATAGTAGGCGCGAACCCGCGTCGTGATTGCCTCGCCGCCGACATAGGCTTCGAACCGGTCGCGCAGGAATTTCGTGTTGCGCTCGTAGATTTCCTCGAGGCGGGCAACGGCCGCGGACGCATCGGAGAAGGATGCGGTGGGGATGAGGGGAGGAGATTGCATGGTTCGACTGCCGGGTGATTGGGCCTGAGTCGAACTATAGCAAAGAAGGCGGTGTTGTAGGGTGGGTTAGCGCAGCGTAACCCACCACTTCCGCATCCTCGGTTAGAGAAGCGGTGGGTTACGGCTTCGCCTAACCCACCCTACGAGACCACGACGCGCTGTCGCGCATCACTTCTCGCGGAACGCGCGCATCAGCTGGTCGTGAAGCGGCTTCATCAGATAGGACAGCATGGTGCGGTCGCCGGTCTGGACGAAGGCTTCCACCGGCATGCCGGGGATCATCTTGACGTCGCCGAGCCTGGCGATCTCTTCCGGCGGCATCGAGACGCGGATGGTGTAGTAGCCTTGGCCGGTGCGCTGGTCGGTGGTGACGTCGGGCGAGACGCGGCTGACGACGCCGTTGAGCTCGGGCGTGGTGCGCTGGTTGAACGCGGACAGGCGCAGCAGCGTCTTCTGGCCGATCTGGAGCTTGTCGATGTCGACCGGATTGACCTTGGCCTCGACCTGGAGATCGTCGGTCTGCGGCACGATCAGCATCAAGGTATCGCCGGCGGTGACGACGCCGCCGATCGTGTGCACCGTCGATTGCAGCACCATGCCATCCTGCGGCGCGCGGATGTCGACGCGGCGGAGCTGGTCTTCGGCCGCGACCTTGCGCTCGATCAGCTCGCCGATCTTGTCGTTGGTTTCGCGCAGGTCCTTGGAGACCTCGCTGACCACGTCCTTGTCGATCTGGATGATCTGGAGCTCGGTCTCGGTGATCTTGCCCTTGGCCTGGGCGCGCGCGGCGATGTACTGCGCGCGCTCGCCGTTGAGGCGGGCCGAGTCGCGCTCGAGCTGGGTCAGGCGCGAGATCTGCACAAGACGCTTCTCGTAGAGCTCACGCACGCCGGTGAGCTCGTTCAGCACCAGCGCGATCTCCTGGTCCTTGGCTTTTTCCTGGGCGCTGAGACCGGCGATCTCCTCGTTGAGCTGCGTGATGCGTTCGCGGAGCTGCGCCTTCTGCCCGGTGCGGCCATTGACGCGGACCTCGAACAGCTTGGTCTCGGCCGCAAGCAGCGCCTTGACGTCGGGATCGCCCGCCCGCTCGATGAGGCCTTGCGGGAACTCGATTCGGTCGAGGCCACGCTGCTCGGCCTGCAATCGCGCCGCACGCACCTGCGCCGCATCGAGGTTCTTGGTGACGATGGCAAGATTGGCCTTGGTGACGGTGTCGTCGAGTCGCACCACGATGTCGCCGGACTTGACCAGGTCGCCGTCGCGGGCGCGCACCTCGCCGACCACGCCGCCGGTCGGATGCTGCACCTTCTTGACGTTGGATTCGACCACGATCTGGCCCGGCGCAATCAGCGCGCCCGAGATCAGGACGGTCGAGGCCCAGCCACCGAGGCCGACGACCAGGACCACCACGATGGCGAGGCCGAGCATCAGGTGGAACCTGATGGAGTCGCGGACGGTCTTCGCGGCCGCCTTGGGGCCGCCGATGGCCATCGTGCTCATGGCTTCGTGCTCATGGTTTGGCCACTCCGCCTTCGCTGACGATCTTGATCGGCGCTGGCGGCGTCACGCGCGGCTGCAGCACCTGGGCGAGCACCTGCTCCTTGGGGCCGAAGGCCTGCATGCGGCCGTCGCGCAGCACCAGGATCTGGTCGACCGCCTCGACGCCGATCGGGCGGTGCGCCACCACGACGACGATGGCACCGCGCTCGCGCGCCGAGCGGACGGCGCGGGTCAGCGCCTCGTCGCCTTCGGTGTCGAGATTGGAATTGGGCTCGTCGAGCACGATCAGGAAGGGGCTGCCGTAGAGCGCGCGCGCCAGCGCCACGCGCTGGGCCTGACCTGCGGAAAGCGCGGCGCCCTGCTCGCCGACTTGGGTGTTGTAGCCCTCGCGCATCTTGATGATCATCTCGTGCACGCCGGCCTCCTTGGCCGCGGCGATGATCGCCTCGGAGGTGGCCTCGGGATCGAACCGGCTGATGTTCTGCGCGATGGTGCCGCCGAACAATTCGACGTCCTGCGGCAGATAGCCGATATGGCGGCCGAGCGCGTCGCTCGTCCATTGATCGAGCGCCGCGCCGTCGAGCCGCACCTTGCCGCGCACCGGCTGCCAGACCCCGACCAGCGCGCGGATCAGCGACGACTTGCCGGAACCACTCGGGCCGATCACGCCGAGGCCGTTGCCGGCGGCGAGCGCGAAGGTGACATCCTGCACCACGAGACGCTGATCGCCGGGCGGCACCATGGCGACGCCCTCGACCGAGAGCCGGCTGGTCGGCGCCTGCAGCTGGGTCGGCATCGCCTGCGCCGGCATCTGCTCCAACAGGCGCGTCAGACGCTGCCAGCTCTGGCGCGCCGCGACGAAGGATTTCCAATGCGCGATGGCGAGATCGACCGGCGCGAGCGCGCGGGCGGACAGGATCGAGCCGGCGATGATGATGCCGGCCGTCGCCTCCTGGTGGATGACGAGATAGGCGCCGACCGCGAGCACGGCCGATTGCAGCATCATCCGCAGCACCTTTGCGACCGCGCCGAGACCACCGGCGACGTCGCTCGCCCGCTGATTGCCGGCGAGGTATTTTTCGTTGGCCTCGCTCCAGCGCTGGTTCATCCGGCCGGCCATCCCCATCGACACCATCACTTCGGCGTTGCGGCGGCTGGCCTGGGCGAGATCGTTGCGCTGGGCGGCGAGGCCCATCGCCTCCTTCGCCGGCTGGCGGGACATGAACTCGGTCACCAGCGTCAGCCCGACCAGGATGATGGCGCCGACCAGCGCGGTGACGCCGATCAGGACATGGAAGGCGAAGCAGATGGCGAGATAGAGCGGCAGCCAAGGCAGGTCGAAGAACGCGCTCGGGCCCATGCTGCCGAGGAAGGAGCGGACATTGTCGAGATCGCGCAGCGGCTGCAGGCCCTCGTTGCGGCTGCCGACCAGCAGCGGCAGGCGCACGATGGTGTCGAACACGCGCTTATTGAGGGCCTCGTCGAGCGCGGTGCCGATCCGCCCCAGGATGCGGTTGCGGATCATGTCCAGCACGCCCTGCGCCATGTAGAGGAAGCTGGCGAGGATGATCAGGCCGACCAGGGTGGGGATGCTGCGGCTCGGCAGCACCCGGTCATAGACCTCCAGCATGAAGATCGACCCGGTCAGATAGAGCAGGTTGATCATGCAGCTCATCAGGCCGACGCCGATGAAGGCCGTGCGACAAGCGCGCAAGGCGTCACCGAGCTCCGAACGGCGGACGCCAGGGATGGCTGCCATCAGTCTGATCTCTTTCGGCTAACGGGCAAAGCCCTGATTTCAAAGGCGATTCAAGGAGTACTCGCCTTGGATTAACATCTGTTTTCCGGCCGTCCGACGCGGTCGAATTTAATCCGAGGCCTCATGGGCCACATCTACCCCCGATAGCCTTCCGCGCAAGTCCGGAATTCCACAGGCTTGCGGCTTTTTCTTGCAGGCTTTCAGCCGCTTCCGCGAAAAACGCGGCTCAAGTTCCGCTCAGCCGAATGCAGAGGCTAGAGCCGGCCCCCGCCGCGCACTAGGCGTACCACCAGCAGCAGGATGACCGCTCCGATGGCAGAATAGACAATCTGGGAGATCAAGCCGGTGCCGAGGCGAATGCCGAGCTTTGGAAACAGAAGGCTCGCCACCAGCGCACCGCAGATGCCGATCACGATGTCGCCGATCAGGCCGAACCCGGCGCCCCGCACGATCTTGCCGGCGAGCCAACCGGCGACGAGACCGACGAATAGGATGACGAGCAGGCCTTCGTTGGAAATGTACATCCGTGAGGTTCCTCTCCGTGAACGGCGCCATGGAACGGGAACCGGAATGAATGGGGTGTGAATGCTGGAGGCTCGCTCAGCCCGGCTCAATTCATCCAAACTATGACAGCACGGTGGCCGGCTCCGCCAGGACGCATCTGGCCGCCCGACCCGGCCCGACCGCGACATTCCCGGGCAATTGCTCCAGGCAGCGCGGCTCGGCGAGCTTGCAGCGGGGAGCGAAGGAGCAATTGTGCGGCTTCTCGGCCAGCGACGGCGGCGTGCCGGGGATGGTCTCCAGCCGCTGTCCGCGCTTGGCGCCGTGGATGGTGGAGGCGAGCAGGCCCTTGGCATAGGGATGCACCGGCGAGCGGACGATGTCGCGCAAGGTCCCCTGCTCCACGATCTGACCGGCATACATCACCGCGACGCGATCGCAGATCTCGATGGCGACGCCGATGTCGTGGGTGACGAAGATGACGGACATGCCGAACTCGCGCTGCAGCTCGCGCAGCAGCAGCAGGATCTGGATCTGCACGGTCGCATCGAGCGCCGTGGTCGGCTCGTCCGCGAGCAGGATTTTCGGCCGGCAGGCGAGCGCAAGCGCGATCATCGCGCGCTGGCGCATGCCGCCGGACATTTCGTGCGGATAGGCATCCAGCCGGCGCTTGGCCGAGGGAATGCGCACGACCTCGAGCATCTCCAGCGCCCGTGCGCGCCCTTCTGCAAAGCTCTTGCCTTCGTGGCGCACCACGCTTTCGGCGATCTGCGCGCCGATCGTGTAGACCGGATCGAGCGCAAGCGCCGGCTCCTGGAAGATCATCGAGACGGTCTGGCCGCGGAACGACGACAGCTGCTCGTCGTTCATGGCTAGCACGTCCTGTCCCATGACGTTGACCGTGCCCGAAATCTGCGTGCGCTTCTTTGGCAACAGCCGCATCAAGGCACGCAAGGTCACGCTCTTGCCCGAACCGGATTCGCCGAGCAGGCCGAGCACCTCGCTATTGCCGAGCGAGAGACTGAGATCGTTCACGGCATAGACCGTGCGCTCGCCGGTGAAGCGGATGTTGAGGCCTGAGATCTCGACGAGGTTTGTCATGACGGCAGCTTCGGCAATCGGTCGTGATAGTCGGTGATGCGCTGGAACGCGGCGCCAATGGTCAGCAGGGTGGCTTCGTCGAAGGAGCGGCCGATCAGCTGCATGCCGACCGGCAGGCCGGTCGTGGTGAAGCCCGAAGGAATGGTCAGTGACGGCAAGCCCAGGAAATTCACCGGGCGGGTGAACAGCGTCAGCCGCTGCAACAGCGCCGGCGCGTTCGGGCCGCCGCCGACGTCGCTCTCCTCGATCGTCGGCGCCGGCACCGGGGACGCCGGCGCGATCACCGCATCGACGCCTGCGGTCGCGGCATTGTGGGCCGCGAGCGCCGGCCCGCGCCAACGCATCGCCTCGAGATAGGTGATGGCGGGAACGGCGAGGCCGTTCTGAAGCCGCATCAGGACTTGCGGGCCATAGTCCTGCGGACGCTCGATCATCCAGCGCTTGTGGAAGGCGGCAGCTTCCGCGGCGAGCACGAGCTGGCTGGCCGAGGACAATTGCCGCTGGTCCGGCAGCTCGACCTTGACGATGTCGGCGCCCTCGCGCTTGAGCACCGCGATGGTCTCGTCCAGCACGCGCGCGACCTCGCTGTCGAGATCGTCGACATAGAACGAGGCGGGCACGCCGATCTTGAGACCCCTCAGCGAAGCCTTGGTGGCTGCGACGTAGTCCGCGAGCGGCTCGTGGCTGCAGGTCGAATCGGCGGGATCGGGCCCGGCCATCAGCGCCAGCAAGAGCGCGCAATCCTCGGCGGTGCGGGCCAGCGGGCCGACGGTGTCGAGCGATTGCGACAGCGGCATTGCGCCGGCGCGGCTGACGCGGCCGACCGTGGTCTTGAGCCCCGTGACGCCACAGAAATGCGCGGGCATGCGGATCGAGCCGCCGGTGTCCGAGCCGAGCGCCGCATAGGTCAGGCGCGCGGCAACCGCCGAGCCGGAGCCCGACGAGGAGCCGCCGGTGATATGGGCGACGTTCCAGGGATTGCGCACCGGACCGTAATGAGCGTTGTGCCCGGTCGGGCCATAGGCGAACTCGGCGAGATGCAGCGTGCCGAGCCGGACCTGGCCGGCGTCCTTGAGCCGCTGCAAGGCGGTGGACGTGACGTTCGGCACGAAGTCGCGGCGGATCAGCGAGCCGCAGGTCGCGACGTGGCCGGCATCGTAGTACATGTCCTTGTGCGCGAGCGGGACGCCATGCAGGGGACCGCGGACATTGCCCTTGGCGAGCTCGGCATCGGCGGCATCCGCCGCTTTCAATGCAGCCTCGGCCTCGATCGACATGAAGGCGTTGAGATGCGGCTGCCACTGCGCGATGCGCTGCAGCAGCGCACGCGTCGCCTCGTGCGAGGACACCTGCTTCATCGCGATCGCGCGCGCGACCTCGGTGAGCGTCATCAGAGCGGGCTCACGGCTCATTTGGACACCTTCTGCGTCTGCGCGAGCACGTAAGTTGCGGGCTCCAGATCGAACGGCAGCGTGCCGGCGATCGCGGCGAAGCCTTCGAAGGCGGGGCCGATGGCGTTGGAGATGCGGGTTGCGATCTCGTCGTCCACGGGGACGCCGGCGATATGCGCGATCGGCTTGATCTCTTTCGGTGTCGGTCTCGTCATGCGGTTTCTCCCCTGGGGGCGCGGCTGTGGCCTGAACCCGGTATCGCCATGTAGCACGCGGCCTCGTGACCCATATTATCCAGCGCGGTGAGCTTTGGTGTCGCATTTGCGCAGAGCGGCTCCGCAAACGGGCAGCGGGTGTGGAAGCGGCAGCCGGGGGGCGGATCGATCGGATTGGGCGGATCGCCCGTGATCGGCGGCGTCTCGGTGCGCTTGTCGGGATCCGAAGACGGCATCGCGGCGAGCAGCGCCCGGGTGTAGGGATGCGCCGGGCTGTCCCAGACCTGGTCGACCGGGCCGAGCTCGACGACTTCGCCAAGATACATCACCAGCACGCGGTCCGAGATGTAGCGCACCACGTTGAGGTCGTGGCTGATGAAGAGATAGGTGAGGCCGAATTCGCGCTTGAGATCGGCGAGCAGGTTGAGCACCTGCGCCTCGACGGATTTGTCGAGCGCCGAGACGGCTTCGTCCAGGATCACCAGCCGCGGCGACAGCGCCAGCGCACGGGCGATGTTGACGCGCTGGCGCTGGCCGCCGGAGATCTCGTGCGGATAGCGGTTGGCGAAGTTTTCCGGGCGCAGGCCGACCTTGCCGAGCAGCTCTCGCGCCAGGTTGCGCGCCGCGCCATCGGCCATGCCATGGACCTTTGGACCGAAGGCGACGGATTCCTCGATCGTCAGGCGCGGGTTGAGCGAGGCGTAGGAATCCTGGAACACCATCTGCATGCCGCGGCGCAGCTCGCGCAAGCTCAGCGACTGGCCGACGGTCATGCCGTCATAGATGATGTCGCCGTCATCGCGCGGCATCAGGTGCATCAGCAGCCGCGCGGTCGTGGACTTGCCGCAGCCGGACTCGCCGACGATGCCGACCGTCTCGCCCTTGGCGACGGAGAAGGAGACATTGTCGACGGCACGCACGGTGCGCTTGGCGGCGAACAGGCCGCCGCGCACCGGGAAATGCTTGGTCAGGCCGTTGACCTGCAGCAGCGGCTGCGCGAGCCCACCGCGGTCCTCGACCGGCTCCAGCATTTCGACGGAGGTGTTGGTTTCGCTCATGGCCTAGTTCCTGATGTCCATGGCGCTACGCAGGCCGTCCGAGAGCAGATTGAAGCAGATCGAGACCGCGAAGATCATCGCGCCCGGCAAGGCTGCGACCCAGGGATTGACGTAGATCGCGGTGCGCAGCGTGTTCAGCATCAGGCCCCATTCCGGCTCCGGCGGCTTGGTGCCGAGGCCGAGGAAGGACAGACCGGCCGCCAGGATCATCGAGACCGAGATCAGACTGGTGGCATAGACGAAGATCGCGCCGAGCACGTTGCCGAGGATATGGACGCGCATGATGGTGAAGGCGCCCGCGCCGGAGGCACGGGCGGCCTCGACGAAGTCCATGTTGCGCACGCCGGTGGTGACGCTCTCGGCGACGCGGGTGATCTGCGGCACGAACACGATGGTCAGCGCCACGATGGAGTTGAGGATGCCGGCGCCGAGCGCGCCGGAGATCGCGATCGCCAGCAGCACCGACGGGAAGGCGTAGAACACGTCCACCGTGCGCATGATCGCGGTGTTGAGCTTGCCACCGACATAGCCGGCAATGATGCCGAGCGAGGTGCCGATGCAGAAGGCCAGGATCACGGGCAGGATGCCGATGACCAGCGACAGGCGCCCGCCATAGATCAGCCGGGCCAGCATGTCGCGGCCGAGCTCGTCGGTGCCGAGCGGATAGCCTGTGGTGCCGATGTGGCGGAGGCGCCGGATCATCGAACCCTTGTAGGGGTCTTCGAGACCGAGCCACGGCGCGAGGATCGCGGAGAGGAAGATCAGCAGCAGCACCAGCGCGCAGGCCATGCTGACCTTGTCGCGCATGATGCGCCGACCGACGGTCGCCCAATAACCACGCGCCTTGGTCGCGGGCGCGGCCTGCAGCGCGGCATCGGCGGTGGCGGACAACGGGAGCTCGCTCATCGGCTAGCCCCGCTTGATGCGCGGGTCGATCGCGGCTTGGGCGATGTCGACCAGGAGATTGAGGAAGACGAAGAACAGCGCCAGGATCAGGATCGTGCCCTGCAGCAGCGGCAGGTCACGCTGGAAGATCGCCGAGTTGAGCAGGAAGCCCGAGCCAGGCCAGGAGAACACGGTCTCGATCAGGATCGAGCCGCCGAGCATGTAGCCGAGCTGAAGCCCCATCACCGCGAGCGCGGTGGGCGCGGCATTCTTGATGACGTGGCGGAACACGCCGGTTTCGCGCAGGCCCTTTGCACGCAAAGCCTCGACGAAGTCCTGCGAGAGAATGTCGCCAGTGAGCGCGCGGACCGTGCGGGTGACGATGCCCATCGGGATCACCGACGTCGTGATCGCGGGCAGCACGAGATATTTGAGGTGCGCCCAATCCCAGGCCCAGGAGTTGGAGCCGCTGGGGCCGGCGCCGACCGCCGGCAGCCAGTTCAGCTGGACCGAGAAAATGATGACGAGCAGCATGCCGAGCCAGTAATGCGGCACCGAGACGCCGGCGATGGCAAAGGAGGTCGCGACCTTGTCGATCCAGGTCTCGCGGAAATAGCCGGCGATCAGGCCAAGCAGGACGCCCATGGTGAAGCCGATGATGGCGGCGGCAATCGCGAGCGTGACGGTGTTGCCGACCGCGCGCATGACCTCGGCCAGCACCGGACGCCCCGTCGCGATGGAATTGCCGAGATCGCCATGAAGGGCACGCAGCAGCCACAGGCCGAACTGCACCGGCAGCGGCCGGTCGAAGCCATAGGCGGCGCGCAGCTGCGCGGCGAGCTCCTGCGACGCATCGGCCGGCAGCACGGCGACCAGCGGATCGCCCGGCGTGATGTGCACGAGCAGGAAACACACCAGCGCCACGCTGATGACGATCGGGACGACGTAGACAATGCGTCTGGCGGTATAGGCGAGCACTGGTCTTCTTTCTTCCTTCTCCCCTTGCGGGAGAAGGTGGCGCGCAAGCGCCGGATGAGGGGTTCTGTCCGCGGTTACAGCATTATCAAATGGAGGAAGGATCACTCGCGGAGAGAGACCCCTCACCCGGCTTCGCTATCCGCGAAGCCACCCTCTCCCGCAAGGGGAGAGGGTGCACTGTGCGTGTGGCGCGAATTACTGCGCGATCGACACCGGCGAGAAGTCGATGAACCAGCTCTTCGGTTGTACGACGCCTGTCACCTTCGGGCTCATGGCGCGCGGGCCGACGTCGTGGGCGACGTAGAGGAAGGCGGCGTCATCGACGGAGGCTGCGTGCAATTCAGCGAGTGCGGCGTCGCGCGCGGCGGGATCGAAGGTCTGGCGCGCCTTCTTCACCAGCTCGTCGAATTTGGGGTTGTTGATGAAGCCCCAATTGTTCGAGACCGGCGGCGCCATGCCCGACTGCAGGAAGCGCACCAGCGCGAAGAACGGGTCCATCGCCGCGTAGGTGACGTTGGTCGCGTGCGAGCCGTTGGCGCTGGGATCCTTGGCGCCGCGGCGCCAGTTGGTGAACAGCGTATTCCATTCGATGACGTCGAGCTGGACGTCGAAATAGCATTCGGCCAGCGCCTGCTGGAGATACTCGTTCATCGGCAAGGGCTGCATCTGGCCCGAGCCGGACGCGGACGTCTGCGTCTTCACGGTCAGTTTCTTGTTGGGACCGTAGCCGGCCTCCTGCATCAACTTTTGCGCAGCCGCCTTGTCGTACTTGATCTGGAAGGTGGGATTGCCGCGCCAGGGATGGCCGGGCTCGAAGGTGCCGGACGCCGGCACCATCAGCCCCGCGAGCAGACCGTCCCTGAGGCCTTCGCGGTCGACGCAGAGGTTCGCGGCCTTGCGCACCCGGATGTCGTTCCAGGGCGAGCCCTCGACGCGGGAGAACTGCCACGGCCAGACGTGCGGCTGCTCGTTGGAGTAGAGCTTGAAGCCGCGCTGCTTGAGCTCGGGCAGCGCGTCCGGTGCCGGCGCCTCGACCCAATCGACCTGGCCGGACAGCAGTGCCGCGGTGCGCGCGTTGGCTTCCGGCATCGGCAGCAGCACCATCTTGTCGACCTTGGGCACGCGCGCCTTGTTCCAATAGTCCGGGTTCTTGACCAGCTCGAGCCGCTCGCGCGGCGTAAAGCTCGCCATCTTCCACGGGCCGGTGCCCGAGGCGCTCCTGGCGAAGGCGGTCCATGCGGCTTGCGACTTCGCCTTGGCGTCGGCGCCTTCGGCTTTGTCGTAGAAGGACTGCCACTTCGCCGGGCTTGCCATGAACAGATTGGTGAGGTTGATCGGCAGGAAGCTGTCGGGCTCCTTGGTGGTGAGCTCGACGGTCATGTCGTCGATCTTCTTCGCGGAGGCCAGCGTCGGCATGCGCGAGGCCGTGACGCCGACCTGGCTGGCGTCGAATTGCGGCGCATCCTGCTTCAGCACCTTCTCGACGTTCCACACCACCGCGTCGGCGTTGAACGGCGAGCCGTCATGGAAGGTGACGCCGGGGCGCAGCTTGAAGACCCATTTGGTCTTGTCGGCATCGTCGACCTTCCATTCGGTGGCAAGGCCGGGGATCACCACGCTCGCCTTGTCGGCAGAGGACAGGTCCCAGCTGGTCAGCGCATCGTACATGGTGAGGCCGGTGAAGCGGTTGCCCTCGAAACCTTGATCGGGCTGGCCGAGCGTGCGCGGAATATCGGCAGCAGTCATGCCGATGCGCAGCACAGTTTCGGCAGCCGCCACCCGCGGCCATGCGGCTGCGCTGCCAAGCGCCAACAGCGCGATCAGCGCCGCCCGTGTGTTGTTGTTCTTGATAAACATCGCCTCAGTCCCTTTCCGGCTTCCGATGATTAATTTTGATGCAATCGTATGCAATGGCTATGCCAAGGGAAAACTTTTTCTGCGAATTGCCCCTGCGACGACAAGTCCTTGTGATGACGCACGGGCGAAATCGGCGCGCTGCCTATTCTGGCATCAAGATTGCAGGTTTGGTTCCAGATCCCCCCTGGAGCTTTGGGCCATGCGTATTCGTCTATCGACCTGTCTCGCCGTGCTTGCATTGGCGGTGTCCGTAATCACGGCGCACGCCGAAACGGTGGTGCGTTACGGCATCTCGATGGCGGATATTCCACTCACCACTGGCCAGCCAGATCGTGGCGCCGGCGCCTATCAGTTCACGGCCTATACGATCTACGATCCGCTGGTGGCCTGGGAAATGGACGTCGCCGACCGCCCCGGCAAGCTGGTGCCGGGCCTCGCCACCGAATGGAAGGTGGACGACGCCGACAAGACGAAGTGGCGCTTCGCCCTGCGCAAGGGCGTGAAGTTTCACGACGGCAGCGATTTCAACGCCGATGCGGTGATCTGGAATCTCGACAAGGTGCTCAACGACAAGGCGCCGCAATTCGACAAGCGGCAGAGCGCGCAGGTCAAGACCCGCCTTCCCTCCGTCGCCAGCTACGCCAAGATCGACGACTTCACCGTGGAGATCACCACCAAGACGGTGGATTCCTTCTTCCCCTATCAGATGCTGTGGTTCCTGGTCTCGAGCCCGGCGCAATATGAGAAGCTCGGGAAGGATTGGGACAAGTTCGCCAGCCAGCCCTCCGGAACCGGCCCGTTCAAGCTGACGAAGCTGGTGCCGCGCGAGCTCGCCGAGCTCAGCAAAAATTCGGACTACTGGAACAAGAAGCGCATTCCCAAGGCCGACAAGATCGTGCTGGTGCCGATGCCGGAAGCGCTGACGCGCACCAATGCGCTGCTCGCCGGCCAGGTCGACCTGATCGAGACGCCGGCCCCGGATGCCGTGCCGCAGCTGAAGGCGGCGGGCATGAAGCTGGTCGACAACGTCACGCCGCATGTGTGGAATTATCACCTCAGCGTGCTGCCGGGCTCGCCCTGGACCGACATCCGCCTGCGCAAGGCGCTGAATCTTGCGATCAACCGCGACGAAGTCGTCGGGCTGATGAACGGCCTCGCCAAGCCCGCCAAGGGCCAGGTCGACCCGTCGAGCCCGTGGTTCGGCAAGCCCAGCTTCGAGCTGAAATATGATCTCGCCGCCGCCAAGAAGCTGGTGGAGGAAGCGGGCTATTCCAAAGCAAAGCCGCTGAAGACCACCTTCATCATCGCGCAAGGCGGCACCGGCCAGATGCTGTCACTGCCGATGAACGAATTCCTGCAGCAGAGCTTCAAGGAGATCGGCATCGAGATCGACTTCAAGGTGGTCGAGCTGGAGACGCTCTATACGCATTGGCGCAAGGGCGCCGCCGACGAGATGAACGCCGGCATCACCTCCAACAACATCGCCTATGTCACCTCGGATCCGCTCTACGCCATCGTCCGCTTCTTCCATTCGGGCCAGATCGCGCCGGTTGGCGTCAATTGGGGCGGCTACAAGAACCCCAAGGTCGACGCGCTGATCGACGAGGCCAAGCAGACGTTCGACAGCACCAAGCAGGACCAATTGCTGGCGCAGGCGCACGCGCTGATTGTGGACGATGCCACGCTGGTGTGGGTCGTCCACGATACCAACCCGCACGCGCTGTCACCGAAGATCAAGCAGTTCGTGCAGGCGCAGCACTGGTTCCAGGATCTGACGACGATCGGGGTGGAGTGAGCAACACGCAAGGGTGGGCACGGCGCTTTGCGCCTTTGCCCACCCTTGGTGCATGCTCAGCGCGCGCGATCACCGCCCCTTGGTCGGGATCTTGTTGTACGGCACGTCCTTGTCGACGCGGATGTCGCCCGGCAGGCCGAGCACGCGCTCGGCGATGATGTTGCGCAGGATCTCATCGGTGCCGCCGGCGATGCGCATCGAGGGCGAGGACAGCAGCATCTGCTGGAATTGGCCCTGGGCCGTTTCCTCGTCATTTCCGGTGAGAACACCGGCCGCGCCCTGCAGGTCCATGGCGTAAGTCGCGATGTCCTGCAGCATCATGCCCGAGACCAGCTTGCCGATCGAATTCTCCGGGCCCGGCCGCTCGCCCTTCGACAGCGCCGAGATTGTGCGGTAGCTGGTGTATTTCAGGCCGTTCGACTTGGCCGCCCAGCTCGCAAGCTTCGAGCGCACGGCGGGATCGTCGATGGCGAGGCCATCCTCCAGCATCAGGTTCGAGCAGAGCTCGAACATCTCGGGCACGCCGGTCGCGAGCCGCGCACCGATCGACATGCGCTCGTTCATCAGCGTGGTCAGCGAGACGTTCCAGCCGTCGCCGACGGCGCCCAGCCGCTGGCTGTCGGGGATCACGACATCGGTGAAATAGACCTCGTTGAACTCCTGCATGCCGTTGGCCTGCTTGATCGGACGCACCTCGACGCCGGGGCTCTTCATGTCCAGGAAGAACATCGTGAGACCCTTGTGCTTGGGCACGTTGGGATCGGTGCGCGCGATCAGAAGGCCGTAGTCGGAATAATGGGCGCCCGAGGTCCAGATCTTCTGGCCGTTGACGACCCAAACGTCGCCCCTCTTCTCCGCGCGGGTGCGAAGCCCTGCGACGTCGGAGCCGGCAGACGGTTCGGAGAACAGCTGGCACCAGATCTCCTCGCCCGATGCGAGCTTCGGCAAGTAACGGCGCTTGGCCTCCTCGCTGCCGAACGCCATCACGGTCGGGCCGCACATGCCCTCGCCGATCTGGAACGGCTGCGTCAGCTTGCCGTAGACGCCCTCCTCCTGCTGCCAGATCACCTTTTCGATCGGCGTCGCGCCGCGGCCGCCATACTCCTTCGGCCAGTGCAGGCAGGCCCAATTGCCCTCGAACTTCTTCTTCTGCCAGGCCTTGCCGACATCGACGATGTCGCGATTGGCAAGGCGGATGCGGCCGAGCGAGGACTTTGACAGCTCGGCCTGCAATTCCTTCGGCGCATTGGCCTCGATCCATTTGCGCGCGGTCTCGCGGAACGCGGCTTCCTGCGGGGTGTCGTCGAAATTCATGGCGGACCTCTCAATCCTTGCGCGGTGCGTAGGGTGGGTTAGCCGAAGGCGTAACCCACCACTTCTGTCGAGTATCGTTGCGAACGTGGTGGGTTACGCTTCGCTAACCCACCCTACGAATTCGAAGTCATCTTCCCTTCGTCGGGATCTTGTTGAACGGCACGTCCTTGTCGACGCGGATGTCGCCGGGCAGGCCCAGCACCCGTTCGGCGATGATGTTGCGCATGATCTCGTCGGTGCCGCCCTCGACGCGTGTACCCGGCGCACGCAGCAGCATGGCCTGGAAACGGCCCGCCAGTTCGCCATCCTCGCCGCTGACGATTCCGGACGCGCCCTGCAGATCGAGCGCATAGGTCGCAACGTCCTGGATCATGGAGCCGGCCACCAGCTTGCCGATGGAGTTCTCCGGTCCTGGGCGTTCGCCCCTCGACAGCGCCGAGATCGCGCGCATGCTGGTGTATTTCAGCCCGCTTGCCTTCACCGCCCAGTTCGCCAGCTTGGATCGCACCGCGCGATCCTCGATCGCCGGGCCGTCGTCGAGCATCAGGCTGGAGCAGTACTCGAACAGTTCGGGGAAACCGGTCGAGACGGCCGCGCCGATCGCACTGCGCTCGTTCATCAGCGTGGTCAGCGAGACGTTCCAGCCGTCACCGACCTCGCCGAGGCGCTGATGGTCGGGGATGCGGACATTGGTGAAATAAACCTCGTTGAAGTCCGAGGCGCCGCTCGCCTGCTTGATCGGCCGCACCTCGACGCCCGGGCTCTTCATGTCCAGGAAGAACATGGTGAGGCCCTTGTGCTTGGGCACGGTCGGATCGGTGCGCGTGAGCAGGATGCCGTAGTCTGAATAATGTGCACCCGAGGTCCAGATCTTCTGGCCGTTGATGATCCAGTCGTCGCCGTCCTTCTCGGCGCGTGTGCGCAGGCCCGCGACATCCGAGCCGCCGGCGGGCTCGGAGAACAGCTGGCACCAGACCTTCTCGCCGGAGGCGAGCGGCGGCAGATAGGTCCGCTTGTGCTCCTCGCGCGCGAACGCCATCATGGTCGGCCCGCACATGCCGTGACCGATGATGAACATGCGGGACAGCTGGCCGAACGGCCCCTCCTCCTGCTGCCAGATCACGCGCTCGATCGGCGAGGCGCCACGGCCGCCATATTCCTTCGGCCAGTGCAGGCAGGCCCAGCCGGCGTCGGCCTTCTTCTTCTGCCACGCCTTCGCCACTTCGAGAATGTTGGCGTTCTTGAGCACGGTGCGGCCGAGTGAGGATTTGCGCAGCTCGTCCTCGTATTGCTTGGGCGCGTTGGCACTGATCCAGGCGCGGGCGGTGGCGCGGAACTCGGCTTCCTGCGGGGTGTCGTCGAAGTTCATCTTGCTTCTCTGTTGTCCGTAGGGTGGATTAGCCGGAGGCGTCATCCACCAATTCTGTCGAGCACTGCCGGTCGAGGGTGGGTTACGCCTTCGGCTAATCGACCCTACGCACCTGTCGTTACGCTGCGTTCTTCTTCCGCATCCGATCGATCAGCTGATCTTCCCAATAAGTGAGGCTGCCGAGCCCGAGCGCCATCGCGTTGGCGCGGCGATAGTACATGTGGCAGTCGAACTCCCAGGTGAAACCCATGCCGCCGTGGACCTGGATGTTGTTCTTGGCGCAGTGCTGGAACGCCTGCGTCGCGCTGATGCGCGCGGCGGCGGCGGCTTCCGGCAGTTCGGCCGCATTGGTCGAGAGCGCCCAGGCGCCGTAATAGCTGTTGGAGCGCGCCAGCGTCGCCGAGACGTACATGTCCGCGAGCATGTGCTTGACCGCCTGAAACGAGCCGATCTGGCGGCCGAAGGCGATGCGGTCCAACGCGTAGTCGCGGCCCATCTCCAGCGCTCGGTCGGCGCCGCCGACCTGCTCGAACGCGCACAGCACCGCGGCGCGGTCGAGCACCTGGGTGAGGATGCTCCAGCCGTCGCCCGCAGGTCCGAGCGGCTCGGCTTTGGCATCCTTGAAGGTGATCTCGGCCTGTCCGCGGGTCGGATCAAGATTGGTGAGGCTCTTCACATCGACGCCGCCGGCTTTGAGATCGACCAGGAACAGCGAGATGTCATTGTCGCGCCCACTCGATCCCGTGCGCGCGGCGACCACCGCAAAATCGGCAATCGCACCGTCGGCGACCGGCTTCTTGACGCCGTTGAGCACGCCGTTCGCAGCCGTCAGCTTGACGTTCTTCGGCGACGGGTTGCCCTTGCCCTCGAACAGCGCCAGCGTGCCAATGGCCTCGCCGGAAGCAATCGCCGGCAGCCATTTCTTCTTCTGCGCGTCACTGCCGGCGATCAGCAGCGCTTCGGCGGCGAGGTACACGGTCGAGGAAAACGGCACCGGCGCGTTGGCCCGGCCCATTTCTTCCGCGATTACGCACAGCTCAAGATGACCGGCGCCGGCGCCGCCGAACTCCTCGGGAATCGCGACGCCGAGGAAGCCCATCTCGGCGAGGCCTTTCCACAGCTCCTTGTCGTAAGGCGCCTTGCCGTCGAGCACGACACGCACCGCCTTGGGCGAGCATTTCTCGGCGAGGAACTTGCGCGCCTGGTCGCGGAGCTGCTTTTGATCGTCGGAGAAGTCGAAGTTCATGGCGGGCTTACCTCTTATTCGTTGTCATTTATTGCCGTCATTCCGGGGCGCCGCGCAGCGGCGAACCCGGAATCCATTTCGCCACGCATATGCGGCCCGATGGATTCCGGGCTCGCGCTGCGCGCGCCCGGGAATGACGAATGGAGCGAGTGTCGTCTTCATTTCAGCACGATCACATCCTGATCCGGCTTGTCCGCATAGAGCCGCTCCACCAGCGCCGCGCGGCGTTCCAGGCCGGCGCGCTGGTTGATGTAGCCCTTGTCGGTGAGCTCGTTGCCGTCGATCGAGGGCGGCTCGACCATCAGCATCGCGCGCGCGATGATACGGCTGCTGGCCCCTTCGCATTCACGGTTGTGGGCTTCCAGGCCGCGCCTGAAGCAAGCGATCACCTCGGGATGCTTCACAGCATCCGCAAAGCTGAGATCGGGATTGCCGACCAGCTGCCGGCAGGCGTGCAGGTTCGGCCAGGCCAGGAGGCCGATGAAGGGACGGTCCTGCCCCGCGACCAGCGCGTCGTGCACCACGGGCGTGGCGGCCGCGATCGCATCGGTCCGCAGCGAGCCGACATGTACGAATGTGCCCGTGGTGAGCTTGAAGTCCTCCACCACGCGGCCGGCGAAGATGATGCCTTGCACCGGATCGGAATCGTCGACGAAGACGCCGGCATCGCCGATGCAATAAAAACCTTCCTCGTCGAACATCTTCTTCGTCAGCTCAGGCTGGCCGAAATAGCCGGGCGTGACATTGACGCCGCGCAGGCGCAACTCGTATTTCGAGCCGCACGGCACCATCTTCAACTCGACGCCGGGGAACGGCAGGCCGATCAGGCCGACGCGCTCGGTGTCCCAATAGGTGCCGGTCGAGGTCGGCGCGGTCTCGGTCGAACCCCAGCCGGTGTAGAACACGATGCGCTCGCCGGTGGTCTTCACTGCGAGGGCCTGCATGCGCTCGTAGAGATCGTCGGGCAGACGCGCGCCGCCATAGGCCATGATCGAGAGATTCTTGAAGAAGGAACGGCAGAGCGCGTCGTCCTTCTCCATGGCCGCTGCCAGCGCGGCATAGCCGGCCGGCACGTTGGCATAATAGGTCGGCGAGATCTCGCGCAGATTGCGCAGGGTCTCCTCGAACTGGCCCGGCATCGGCCTTCCGTCGTCGATATAGAGCGTGCCGCCGTCGACCAGGATCGGGTGGAACGCGGCATTGCCGCCCATGGTGTGGTTCCAGGGCATCCAGTCCAGCATGGTCGAGATCGGTCCGTTCGGATCGCGCGGCCGCACTTGCATCATCATCGCTGCATTGGCGCACATCATCTCCTGCGTGTTGATGACGGCTTTGGGCATGCCGGTCGAGCCTGATGTGAACAGCAGCTTGCCGACGGTCTGCGGCGTGATCTTCGCGATCGAGGCCTCGACATCGGCCGTGACACGCGTTGCCGCGAGCTCGGCAAAGCTGACGCTCTTGATGCCCTCGCAGGGCCGCGCGACGTGAACCACAGTGACGCCGCTGAGGTCGAGCGCCTTCAGCGCCTTCTCGAAGATCGGTCCGTCCTGCACCATCAGTACGGCCGGCTTGATCAGGTCGAACAGGTACTTGAGCTTGACGTGGTCGTGGCTCATCAACGAGTAGGCCGGCGATACCGGCGCTGCCGGAACGCGCGCCTGCATCGCGGCCTGCGTCATCAGCGCATGCTCGATCGAATTGCCGGAGAGGATCGTGACGGGCCGGCCCTTGAGCTCGAGATTGAGCAGGCCTTGCGTCAGCGCGTCCACGATGCGCTTGGCTTCGCCATAGGACACCTTGCGCCATTCGCGGTTCGGGCCGCCGCGCTGCGCCAGCCAGATGCGCTCGGGTGCTTCCTTGGCCCATTTCGCCAGCGAGGCCGGGATGTGCTTCTCATGAGGCTGCAGCGGAATGCGCGACTTCAGCACCACCGTGCCGTCGCCGCGACGCTCGACGTCGATGTCGCGCGCGAGCCACTGCACCTTGCGAAAGGCGGGCTTCGTCATCACTGCCGCCGCGCTTCCACTCATTTTGCGTCTCCCGGAATTACTGTCCTTTGCGGATCTTCATCGTTCAGCGCCTGATATAGACAGGCTTTCGCTTCTCAAGGAAGGCCCTGATGCCTTCCGAAAACTCTTCCGAGCGGCTGCACAGGACCTGGTTGCGATCCTCCATCGCGATCACAGCTTCCAGCGAGCTGGCATCGACGCTCATGTTGAGGCATTCCTTGGATAGCCGCAGGCCCACGGGCGAGGCCGTCATCATCGCCTCGACATAAGGCGCGGCCGCGTCATCGAGCTTGTCCTCGTCCACGATCTCCGAGACGAGGCCGACCGCGAGCGCGCGCTCCGCTCCGATGAAGCGCCCGGTGAGGATCAGCTCGGATGCGACGGAGACGCCGACGAGGCGCGGCAGAAAATAGCTGGTGCCGATATCGCAGCCGCCGAGCCCGAGCTTGATGAAAGCGCAATTCATCCGCGCCGATCTCGTCGCGATGCGGATGTCGGAGGCCAGCGCCAGCGCGAAGCCGCCGCCGGCCGCCGCGCCCTGCACCAGCGCCAGGATCGGCTGCGGACAGCGCCGCATCAGCATCACGATGTCGGCGATGCGCCGCTGCGAATCCAGCGACTCCGTGACGCCCGGCGGCTCCTGCTGTCCGGCCCGGCGCGCCATCGCAGCTTTGAGATCGAGGCCGGCGCAGAAATTCTTGCCGGCGCCCTTGAGCACGACGACGCGGGTGTCGCGATTGCGTTGCAGGCCCTGGAAATAATCGTTGAGCGCATCGATCAGCGCGGGATCGAGCGCGTTGAGGTGCTCGGGCCGATTGAGCGTCACCCGGTCGACGCCATCGTCATGCTCGATCAGCAGCGGTTGGGACATGGGAGCCTCGCACTTGCCGCGAGTCGCGGCGCCGATTGCTGCGCCCTCTCCCCTTGCGGGAGAGGGCATGTAAATCGCTAGCCGCACAATCGCTTGTGTGAGGGGTCTGCCTCCACAAATGAGATTGTGGAGACAACCCCTCATCCGGCGCCGTAGCCGAAGCTTCGCTTCGGCGTTCTTAAGAACGGCGGCCTAAGGCCGCCTATGCCACCTTCTCCCACAAGGGGAGAAGGAAGAACGAACCGCCTATCGCGGCGCCATGCGGATCGCACCGTCGAGGCGGATGGTCTCGCCGTTCAGCATCGGGTTCTCGACGATGTGCACCGCGAGCATGCCGTACTCGTTGGCATCGCCGAGACGCGAGGGATGCGGCACCTGGGCGCCCAGGCTCTTGCGGGCCTCTTCGTTCAGGCCCATCAGCAGCGGCGTGAAAAACAGGCCGGGCGCAATGGTGTTGACGCGGATCTTCTGGCTGGCGAGATCGCGCGCGGCCGGCAGCGTCAGGCCGACGACGCCACCCTTCGAGGCCGAATAAGCGATCTGGCCGATCTGGCCTTCGTAGGCGGCAACCGAGGCCGTGTTGATGATGACGCCGCGCTCTTCGCCGATCGGCTCCGCGGTGACGAGACGCTCGGCGAACAGACGCAGGCAGTTGAACGTGCCGATCAGGTTGACGTTGATGATGCGCGCGAACTTTTCGAGCGGATAGACACCGTCGCGGCCGACGATGCGCTGCGAGCCGCCGATGCCGGCGCAGTTCATCAGCACGCGGGCGACGCCGTGTGCGGCTTCCGCCTTCGCAATCGCGGCCTTGATCTGCTCTTCGCTGGTGACGTCGGCATGCAGCGCGACGCCCTTCACTTCGGCGGCGACCTTCTCGGCGTTTTCCTTGCTCTGATCGATCACGCCGATCTTGGCGCCCTTGGCCGCCATGGCGCGGGCGGTCGCGGCACCAAGGCCCGAGCCACCGCCGGTGATGAGAACGGCCACGTCTTTCAATTGCATCGCTTGTACCTTTCCTTGAGCGTTTCTTCTCTAGACTCGTCACGTGTCGGCCGGACTATCCGGCCGCAGCGGCTTCCTCGGCTTGCGTGAGGATGCCGCCGCAGATCAGCGTTTCCATGTGCTTGATGTATTGCCGGCAGACATCGTCGGTGACCGGGCCGACGCCGGTCGCGCGGGACATCGCATGCCGGCCGAAGAACAAATGATCGCAGGCGCCGATCAGGCTGGTGTAGAACAGTACCGGATCAGTCGGGCGGAATTCGCCGCGGCTGACGCCTTCAGCCAGCAGGCGGCGGTGGAAGTCCAGGAGCGGCGCAACGAAGAACTTGGAGACTTCGTCGGCAGAGCTCGCGCTGGTTTCGTGCAAGAGATAGTGGATCAGCCGGTTCATATAGGGGAACCGGTGATAGGCGCGGATGATGCCGGCGATATGCAGCTTCAGCTTCGCCGTCGACGTGATCGGCTGCGCCAGCAGATATTCGAGATTGGACATCTCGGTCGCAGCATCCCGCGCGAGCAGCGCCAGCAACAGGCCGTCCTTGTTGCCGAAGTGGTATTTGACCAGCGCGGCGTTGGCGCCCGACTTCTGCGCAATGTCGGAGAGTGAGATCTCGATCGAGGAGCGTTCGATCATCAGCTCGCTCGCGGCCACCAGCAATTTCTCTGCCGTGGAATTTTTCCCGCTGGGGAGCCTGTTCGGTACGCTGGTCGCCACGGAGATCCCTGTTTGGCCGCTGGAAGCGGGGCGCAGATAAGCGCAAGCAGCGCCTCATCACAAGAGTTAATTGATCGATTGACTAAACGATCTCCGGTCCCTTAAATCCGTCTCCGACAAACCAACCCAATCAAGAATTCAGGGAGAGACCGACATGGCCGAGGCTTACATCGTCGCCGCTGCGCGCACCGCCGGCGGGCGCAAGGGGGGCCGTCTCGCCGGCTGGCATCCGGCCGATCTCGCCGCGAAGGTGCTGGACGAGCTGGTCGACCGCACCAAGGTCGACCCGGCTCAGGTCGAGGACGTGATCATGGGCTGCGTGATGCAGGTCGGCGAACAGTCCAACAATGTCGCGCGCAACGCGATCATGGCCTCGAAGCTTCCGGAGAGTGTGCCAGGCACCTCGATTGATCGTCAGTGCGGCTCCTCGCAGCAAGCGCTGCACTTCGCCGCGCAGGCGGTGATGTCGGGTGCGATGGACGTCGTGATCGCGGCCGGGGTGGAGTCGATGACGCGGGTGCCGATGGGCCTGTCGTCGCAGCTTCCGGCCAAGAATGGCTTTGGCAATTACAAGAGCCCGGGCATCGAGAAGAAGTATCCGAATATCGTGTTCAGCCAGTTCACCGGCGCCGAGATGATGGCCGAGAAGTACGGCCTCTCCAAGGACGAGCTCGACCAGTACTCCTACGACAGCCATCAGCGCGCGATCGCGGCGACGCAAGGAGGTCACTTCAAGAAGGAGATCGTGCCGCTCGAGATCACCCGTGCCGACGGCAGCAAGGACACCCACCACATCGACGAAGGCATCCGCTTCGACGTCACGCTCGACGGCATCAAGGGCGTCAAGCTGATCGCCGAGAACGGCAAGCTGACCGCGGCCAGCGCCAGCCAGATCTGCGACGGCGCCTCCGGCGTCATGGTGGTGAACGAGAAGGGCCTGAAGCAGCTCGGCGTCAAGCCGCTCGCCCGCATCCATCACATGACCATGACGGGCGGCGATCCCGTGATCATGCTCGATGCTCCCTTGCACGCCACCAAGCGCGCGCTGGAGAAGGCCGGCATGAAGATCGGCGACATCGACCTGTTCGAGGTCAACGAGGCCTTCGCCTCGGTGCCGACCGCCTGGCTGAAGACCACCGGCGCCGACCCGGAGCGTCTCAACGTCAACGGCGGCGCCATCGCGCTCGGCCATCCGCTCGGCGGCTCCGGCACCAAGCTGATGACGACGCTGGTCCACGCCCTGCACCAGCGCGGCAAGCGCTACGGCCTGCAGACCATGTGCGAAGGCGGCGGCATGGCCAACGTGACGATCGTGGAGCGACTGTAAAAAACAAAAGCGAGCAGTGAGTGGCGAGTAGCGAATGGTGAGTAGGCGAAGAGCGGTTTGCCCTTCTTCCCTATTCGCCACTCGCTACTCGCCATTCGCGTTTTGAGGAAACGCCATGACCCACCCCTGTATCCACGCAAAGACGACGCCCGACAAGATCGCCTACCAGATGGCCGGGACCGGCAAAGCGATCACCTATCGCGAGCTCGACGAGCTCTCGAACCAGGGCGCGCAGCTGTTCCGCTCGCTTGGCCTCAAGGCCGGCGACCACATCGCGCTGTTGATGGAGAACCGGCTCGCCTTCATGGAGCTGTGCTGGGCGGCACAGCGCAGCGGGCTCTATTACACCGCGATCAGCCGCTACCTGAAGCAAGACGAGATCGACTACATCATCGCCGATTGCGGCGCCAAGGTCGTGATCACGACGCCGAAATGCGCTGACCAGATCAAGGGCCTGATCAAAGGCACGCCCGGCGAGCCGATCTTCTACATGATGGACGACCCGCTGCCCGGCTTCCGCTCCTACGACAAGGAAGCCGCCGCGCAGCCGACGACGCCGATCGCCGACGAGGTCGCCGGCTACGACATGCTGTATTCGTCGGGCACCACCGGGCGCCCTAAGGGAATCAAGAAGGCTTTCGAAGGCAACAGGATCGACGTGCCGAACGCCTTCCTCCGCGTGCTCTGCGCCGACATGTGCGGCATGAATGCGGAGAGCACCTATCTGTCGCCGGCGCCGCTCTATCATGCGGCACCCCTGCGCTTCAACATGATGGCGATCGTGCTCGGCGGCACCTCCATCATCATGGAGCATTTCGACGCCGAAGAGTTCCTGAAGCTGGTCGAGAAGTACAAGGTGACGCAATCGCAGCTGGTGCCGACCATGTTCGTGCGCATGCTGAAGCTGCCGGACGAGGTGCGCACGAGGTACGACGTCTCCACCCTGAAGGGCGCGATCCACGCCGCCGCGCCCTGCCCCATCGACGTCAAGGCCAAGATGATCGAATGGTGGGGGCCGATCCTGATCGAGTATTACGCCGGCTCGGAAGGCAACGGCGTCACCGTCTGCAACTCGCAGCAATGGCTGGAGCACCGCGGCAGCGTCGGCCGCGCCGTGGTCGGCAAGATCAAGATTCTCGACGAGAACGATGAGGAGCAGCCGGTCGGCGAGATCGGTACCGTCTATTTCGCCGATGCGCCCGCCTTCACCTATCACAACGACCCCGAGAAGACGAAGAAAGCCTACAACGCCAAGGGATGGTCGACGCTCGGCGATGTCGGTTATCTCGACAAGGACGGCTTCCTCTATCTCACCGACCGCAAGTCCTACATGATCATCTCCGGCGGCGTGAACATCTATCCGCAGGAGACCGAGGACGTGCTGATCACCCACCCTGAGGTCGCCGACGTCGCGGTGTTCGGCGTGCCGAACGAGGAGATGGGCGAAGAGGTCAAGGCGGTGGTGCAGCCCCACGACATGAGCCGCGCCGGCAAGGCGCTGGAAGCCGATTTGATCGCCTATTGCAAGAGCCGCCTCTCCGCCATCAAGTGCCCGCGCTCGGTCGATTTCGAAGCCGAGCTGCCGCGCACGCCGACCGGCAAGCTGGTGAAGCGGCATTTGCGCGATCGGTATTGGCCGAAGACGGCGACGAAGATTTAGGGCGAGCGGCCGCTCTCAACACCGTCATGCCCGGGCTTGTCCCGGGCATCCACGTTCTTTGTACCGCAAAGGAACACGTGGATGCCCGGGTCAAGCCCGGCCATGACGCCGAGCAAGCTTTGGTATCTTCAATCGAACAAGCTCGGCGTGTGGTTCACCAGCGCGCCTTCGATCTCCAGCATCTTCAGCTTCGTGACCACGCCGCCATTCGCCGAGAAGCCGCCGGGCTTGTTGCCCGCGGCGAGCACGCGATGGCAGGGCACGACGATCGGGCACGGGTTGCGGCCGAGCGCCTGGCCGACGTCGCGAGACAGCTGGACGCCGCCGAGCTGTTTTGCGATGTCGCCATAGGTGATGGTCTTACCCGGCGGAATCGCCCGGGCGATGTCGTAGACGCTGCGATTGAACTCGGGCACGCCGTCGAGGTCGAGCGGAATGTCGGTGAGATCATCCGGCTCGCCGGCGAGCAGTTTTGTCATGCGATCGATCGCCTGTTGCACCTCGGCGGTCGGCTCGGCCTCAACGGCGTCGGCATGACGCTGGCTGATGCGGGTGCGGATCTTCTGCTCGCCGCCCATCGGCAATTGCGTGCCGTTGATGCCCCGCGGGCCCCAGGCGATGGCGCACAGGCCGATCCTTGTGTCGAACAGGGCAAAATGCTGGTCGGTCATGTCTAGGTTCCTGGCTTGCTTCCGTTGCAGGCCCCCACTTTGATGTCGTGCCAAATCTAGGCTTGGAAATAGTTGCGATCCACCCGGTTTCCGGGAATCTTGCACAGGCGTTCCAATCCTCTCCCGAGTCCATCATGCAGAGCCTCCACGTCAACGGTTACGACATGCCCTATCTCGACGTGGGCGAAGACAGGGGCCGTCCGCCTCTGGTCTGCGTGCATGGATCGCTGAATGACTTCCGCGTCTGGGGCTGCGTGCTGGGGCCGCTGACGCAGCGGCACCGGGTGATCGCCGTCAGCCTGCGGCACTTCTTCCCGGAGCGCTGGGACGGCGTCGGTGACACCTATTCGATCGCCCAGCATGTCGAGGACGTCATCGCCTTCATCGACAAGCTCGATGTGGGACCGGTCGATTTGATGGGCCATTCCCGCGGCGGGCATATCTGCTTCCGCGTGGCGCAGCAGCGGCCCGATCTCTTACGCCGGCTGATCCTGGCCGAGCCCGGGGGCGAGCTCGATGCCAGCCTTGATCCGGACTACGTCGGCGGCCCCTCGCCGCTGCTGGCGCGCTTCACGGCCTCTGCCGAGAAGATCGCGGCCGGCGATGTCGACGGCGGGCTCGCCGTCTTCGTTGACACGCTGGAAGGCCCAGGCACCTGGCCGCGATTGCCCGCGATGGTGAAGCAGAACCTGCGCGACAATGCCTTTACGCTGATCGGCCAGGTCCGCGACAGCCGCCCGCCGTTCTCGAAGGCGGATGCGGAGGCGATCAAGATGCCGACGCTGTTCATCCTGGGCGCGCGGACCAAGGGCCTCTTGCCGAAAGTGCTGCATGCGCTGGCCACGCATGTGCCCTATTCCAAGACGGCGATCATCCCGAACGCGACGCATCCGATGTTCGAGCAGGCGCCGCAGAAATTCTCCGAAGTGGTTTTGGATTTTCTGGCGAGCTGACCATGCAAAGCTTCCGCGTCAATGGTTACGACATGGCCTATCTCGAGGTCGGTGAGGGCCCGCCACTGGTCTGTGTGCACGGCACACTCGGTGATTTCCGCACCTGGTATTCGGTGCTCGGTCCGCTGTCGAAATCCCATCGCGTGATCGCGGTCAGCCTGCGGCACTTCTTTCCCGAGCATTGGGACGCCGTCGGCGACGACTACAAGATGGCGCAGCACGTCGCCGATACGATTGCCTTCATCGAGCAGGTCAGGCCCGGCCCCGTCGACCTGATGGGCCATTCGCGCGGCGGCCACATCGCCTTCCGCGTGGCGCAGGCGCGGCCTGATCTGTTGCACAAGCTGGTGCTGGCCGAGCCCGGCGGCGATCTCGACCCATCCCTGCCTGTGCCCGAAGGCACGCCCGCGCATCCGTCGCTGGCGGCCCGCACGGCGCGCTCGGTCGAGATGATCCGCGGCGGCGACCTCGAGGGCGCGGTGCGGAATTTCTACGAAGGCATCGAGGGCGACGGTTCCTGGCGGCGCGTGCCGGCTGCGGCCAAGCAACAACTCCGCGACAACGCGCTCACCTTCCTTGGCCAGATCAACGAGCAGCGCCGGCCCTACACCCTCAGCGATGCGCAGGCGATCAGGACGCCGACGCTGCTGATCGGCGGTGGCGCCACCACCGGCAGCCTGTCGGTGATGTGGCGCGTGCTGGCCGCGCACATCGCGGGCGCCGAGACGGCAGTGATCGCGAACGCCGGCCACTGGATGTTCGAGCAGGCGCCGCTCGAGTTCGGCGAGGTGGTGAGCAGATTCCTGACGGAGTAGCTCACACCTTCCACACGCCGACCGGCATCTTGATCGTCGCGTTCAGGCGGTTCCAGACGTTGATCGTCGCGATCGCAACGATCAGCGTGGCGAGCTCGCGCTCGTCGAAGTGCTTGGCGGCTTCGTTCCAGATCGCATCGGGCACCGGATCCTCGCGATCGGCGAGGCGCGTGACGGCTTCGGTCAGGGCCAGCGCGGCGCGCTCGGCGTCGGTGAAGTAGGGTGCCTCGCGCCAGGCGGATACGGCGAACAAGCGCTCGTCGGTCTCACCCAGTCTGCGGGCGACCTTCGGGTGCATATCGACGCACACGCTGCAACCATTGATCTGGCTGGCGCGCAGGTGCACCAGTTCGAGGAGCCTTTCCGGCAGACCCTGCTTTGTCAGGTTGCCGAGGGACTGAAGGACATTCATGGCCTCCGGCAGGACCATGACAGGGTGTTTCATGCGGGCGTGCATCATGTTGCGTCTCCATCTGTCGAATTTCGAAGGTTCCGGTCACATCGGCCGGATTGGCTTCGTTATGGGCATGACGGATCGCGACGAGGGAATGTGACCGATGACCGGAGAAAATTTTCTGACTGAACAGTTCGAGGCGAGCAGGGACCATTTGCGTGCGGTCGCCTACCGCATGCTGGGCTCCCGCGCCGAGGTCGACGATGCCGTGCAGGAGGCGTGGCTGCGGGTCAGCCGCTACGACCTGTCCGACATCGCGAATTTGCGCGGCTGGCTGACCACGGTCGTTGCGCGCATCTGCCTCGACATGCTGCGCGCCCGGAAGTCGCGTCGCGAGGATCCGATGGGTCCGCACGTACCCGAGCCGGTCGACGATACCCGCGAGCGAGAGGCGGAGATGGCCGATTCCGTCGGCGCGGCACTGCTGGTCGTGCTGGAAACGCTGCAGCCCGCGGAGCGGCTCGCCTTCGTGCTGCACGACATGTTCGCCGTCCCGTTCGAGGAGATCGCGCCGATCGTCGGCCGTTCGGTCGATGCCTCGCGGCGACTGGCGAGCCGCGCCCGGCGGCGCGTGCAGGGCGCACCGGTGCCCGAGACGGATCTGACGCAGCAGCGAAGGATCGTCGATGCATTTCTTAAAGCCTCGCGCGAGGGCAATTTCGAAGGGCTGCTCGCGGTGCTGGATCCCGAGGTCGTCTTCCGCGCCGATCAGGCCGCGGTGCGGCTCGGCTCGCTGGCGGAGGTGCGCGGCGCCGAGGCTGTCGCGCAGCTCTACAAGGACCGCGCCCGGACGGCGCGCACGGCGCTGGTCGATGGTGAGTTGGGTGCTGCCGTCATCCTCGGCGGACAGCTGCGCATTGCCCTGCGCGTGACGTTCGTGGGCGAGCGGATCGGGGCGATCGAGGCGGTGGCCGATGCGGACGACATCGCCACGATGGAGGTGGAGGTGCTGGATGGGTCAGATCCGGACCCGTTGTCGCGAAAACAACCCCATGCACAGTAGACGGACTCAGGAAATTCAACAGCTTACCCGGGTGACGTGAAGCCCTTGGGATCGCCCGAGATACGGCTTGACGCTCCACCTTGCCGAGCGTAAGTTCGAATACGGAATTCCGTATTCCTTCGTTCTTCTGGAGCTGCCGGTGTGATCCCTCTCGACCCGCTCCCGAACCTGATCGACCAAGTCTATGCGCGGATCCTGGAGGCGATCTCCGACCGCACGCTTCGGCCCGGCCAGCGCATCCGGCAGAACGAGCTCGCCGATCGGCTCGGCGTGTCGCGCCAGCCGGTGTCGCATGCGCTGCATCTGTTGCATCGGCAGGGCCTGGTCGCCGAGAGCGGCCGCCGCGGCTTTGAAGTGACTCAGCTCGATCCCGCGCGCATCCGTCAGCTCTACGAGGTGCGCGGCGCCATCGACGCGCTGGCGGCCGGGCTGGCCGCTCAGCGCGCGGCCAGCGACGCAGCGGGACGCGCGCGACTGGAGGCAGCGCTCGCCGCCGGGCGCCGCAGCGACCGCGACACCACGCTATCCGAGCTCATCACCCTCGATGTCGATTTTCACCGCGCGATCTATCAGCTCGCCGGCAATCCCGTGATCGAGGAGACCATGGCGCCGCAATGGCCGCACATGCGTCGCTCGATGGCGACGGTGCTCTCCGAGCTCGATTATCGCGCCAGCGCCTGGGCGGAGCATGCCGATATTGCCGCGCACATTTTCAGCGGCAACGCGAAAGCGGCCGAACGCGCCGCGCTCGCGCACGCGCAGACGGCGGGACGGATGACCGAGGAGAGATTGCGGGCGACGGAAGAGGCGGCGGCGTAGCGATTGCCACCGTCATTCCGGGGCGATGCGTAAGCATCGAGCCCGGAATCCATCGGGCGGCAGAGACTGCGGGGAAAATGGATTCCGGGCTCGCGACTTCGTCGCGCCCCGGAATGACAAAAACAAACAAAACCAAGGAGGACGACCCATGAAACTGTCTCAGGAGCAATTGGAGTTCTTCCACCGCGAGGGCTGGCTGTTCCTGCCCGAGCTGTTCGCCCAAGAGGAGGTCGACCTGCTCGCGCGCGAGGCGGTCGCCATCTATGAGGCCAACCGGCCGGAGGTCTGGCGCGAGAAGAGCGGAGCGCCGCGCACGGCCTTTGCCGCGCATCTCTACAACGAGGCGTTCGCGATCCTCGGCGCGCATCCGCGCATGATCGAGCCGGTCGAGCAGGTGTTCGGGGAGCCCGTCTACATGCACCAGTTCAAGATCAACGCGAAATCGGCCTTCACCGGCGACGTCTGGCAATGGCACCAGGATTACGGCACCTGGAAGCGCGATGACGGCATGCCGGAGCCGCGGGCGATGAACATCGCGATCTTCCTCGACGAGGTGATGCCGATCAACGGCCCCCTGATGCTGGTGCCGCGCAGCCAGAACGCCGGCGATCTCGAGGCTTCGCACGATCTTGCCACCACCTCTTATCCGCTATGGACGCTGGACGAGGATACGGTCACGCGCCTCGTCAAGCAGGGCGGCATCGTCGCGCCCACCGGCAAGCCCGGCGGCATGCTGATGTTCCACGGCAATCTCGTGCACGGCTCCAGCGGCAACATCACGCCCTATCCGCGCAAGATCGTGTACCTGACGCTGAATGCGGTCTCGAACCATATCCGCACACCGACACGACCGGATTACATCGCCCATCGCGATTTCACGCCGATCAAGACGGTGGACGACGACGCGCTGCTGCGGCTGGCACGGGCACCACGGCAGGCGGCGGAGTAACCTGTCATTCCGGGGCGACGCGGAGCGTCGAGCCCGGAATCCATCGGGCCGCAGTGCTTGTGGAGAAATGGATTCCGGGCTCGCGCTTCGCGCGCCCCGGAATGACGAAGTTTGACAGTGTCACCTGACAGCCATAGCGATCTCGGATCCCCCATGAACCTCTTCCGCCTCCTGCAAGCCCGCGCATCCGCCGGCAAGCCCGTCCGTGTCGCGCTGATCGGCGCCGGCAAGTTCGGCTCGATGTTCCTCGCACAGGTGCCGCACACGCCGGGGCTGGAGGTGCCCATCATCGTCGACATCGACCGCGACCGGGCCCGCGAGGCCTGCCGGACCGTCGGCTGGGATGCCGAACGCATCGCCGCGACCGTGTTCACCGATGACGGCGCGCGCGCCATTGCCGGCGGCGCCATGGACGTGGTGGTAGAGGCGACCGGCAATCCCGCCGTCGGCATTGCCCACGCGCGCGCCGCGATCGCGGCGGGCAAGCATATCGTGATGGTGAATGTCGAGGCCGACGTGCTGGCGGGCCCGCTGCTCGCCGACGAAGCGCGCAAAGCCGGCGTGGTCTATTCGCTCGCCTATGGCGACCAGCCGGCGCTGACGGCGGAGATGGTCGATTGGGCCCGCGCCACCGGATTTCACGTCATTGCCGCCGGCAAGGGCACGAAGTACCTCCCGGCCTATCACGACGTGACGCCCGACGGTGTCTGGCAGCATTACGGCCTGACCGCGGGCGAAGCGCAGTCGGCCGGCATGAATCCGCAGATGTTCAACTCGTTCCTCGACGGCACCAAATCGGCGATCGAGATGGCCGCGATCGCCAATGCCTGCGGCCTCGACGTGCCCGCGGACGGCCTGGCGTTTCCGCCGTGCGGCGTCGATGATCTGCCGCACATCATGCGGCCGCGCTCGCGCGGCGGTGTGCTGGAGCGATCCGGTGTCGTCGAAGTCGTCT